>CAYJSJ010000047.1:0-2582 GCA_964373065.1 uncultured Candidatus Peribacteria bacterium | reverse complement strand
CAGACCTCTGTCTGATTGCCCTGTAATCCTAGCATATCCTCCCTTCCCTGTCAACTCTCTAATGCGGCTCTCTAAAGCCATTGTCTTTTGAGCAAAGAAAAAACCCTAGGCAGCTAATCTGCGTAGGGTTGCGAGTTTTATCTCAAGACTCGCGGCTGTGTGGTGCTATTTCCCCGCCTTTCCGATCATAGCCTCGCCATTGAGGATCGCAAAGGCATGGTGAATCACTGATTCATGGGCATACCGCTCAAGGTCAGAAGGAATTGTGCCTCCCTGATCGCGATAGGTTTCAAGCGTGAGTGCTGTCGTTATCACGGCGATCTGGTACTGTTGAAGGTACCGGTCGCTTTGCTGACAGACTCCCCAACTTGGAAAGCGCACATTGAATGTGAGCATTCCAGTCTCTGGCGTAAAGATGAACGGAGTCCGAAACTCCTCCATCTCCACATACTCAAACCGAAGCCCTGTGGAATTTCCTTTGACTTCAGTTCGACACCTGCCACGCTTGCCATAGACAATCCCGGGTGAATGCACGGGGTTCTCTTCTGTCGGACCGAGTTTCCCTCCGTCGCCGTTTTCGTCACCGGAGGACCTTTGTCCAAACGGTTCTCCATCGGCTGAAATGGACACTCCGAAATCCGCGCCAATCACGAGTCTCCTAGCGACCTTTGCATGTCCAGTGCCTACGGTACCGACGGTGATGCGTCCGGCAACCGCCTGAAACTCTTTCTGCTGAAGCAGAAGTTCTGCATACGGCATCACGGTAATGCCGATCCGCTGGAAGCGATTGTCCGCATCCACGGATTCAATCTCTGCTATTATTTTCTTCCCGACCCGGCGGTACCACTCCTCAAGCGCTTCGCAGAGGGCAAAGAGCGCGTCATTGTCCTCAAACCGAGTACGACCGGCGTGGAGCACTGCCTTCTCGCAGAGCACGGTTCCCTCAAAGAGCCCGGAGAGAATCGCCGTCGCGGTTTCCGTCTCAAGAAGAGAACGGGCGCAGTCCACGAATTGGTGGCCGGAAATCCGCGAGGGATTATCAATAGTGCCGAAGGCTATCTCTCCCTTTCTGCCAGCACGCGCGAGACGTGCAACGAAGAGCGCGATCTTCACCTCTCCGCACTCCGTGCGCCTTACGGTGAAGCATTCAAGCGCGCTTCCGGTAAACTCCGAAACCTGCACCGTGGTGCGTTCCGTGCGTCCTTTCGCGTCAGTGATCGTCAGGTCCACCTGAATGTGGTGCTCACGGATCGTCTCGCCATACTTCAAGGCAGTGCTGTTCGCAAGCCCCTGAAGCGAGACTTCTGACTTCCGGCGATCTCTGGTAAGGCTGCGTCCCTGAAGCTGTGTCCGCCACCAGATCTTTCCAGACGGATCATAGAACAGATCCGGCCTCGGCTCTTCAGGAATGAATACCTCCTTCTGCTTGGCGATTTTCTCCGTCTCAAAGTGGTAGACGGTGTAGCTTGACACCCGCGCTTCCGGGCAAGAGATATAGGTAAACTCGCCTAGAATGGAGAGAGGTGAGATAAGCCCGATCCCGAACTGCCCGTACATCCCCTTCTCCTTCTTAAGCGTCTCCCCGACAGAGTTGAGCGCCGTAGCGATCTTTTCCTTGCTTGCGCCGACGCCGTTATCAGATATCATCAAGGTTCGCTTCTGGAGATTGATGTTGACATCAATCCGCGTTGCCTTTGCGTCAATCGCGTTCTGGACTACTTCCAGCGTTACCGCTTGAAGATCCGCATAGTGTTTCGCGAGCCGCATGAGAACCTTCCCCTGATGAAACCCGATTCCGATTCCTGTTGTTGCGTTCATGACTGCTGCCCTTTCTTTTGTTGAGTGTTTTCGTTTAAGAGTTTGTTCAGTACCTCCCATGTGCAATGCAGAAGCGGTTCAGACCCGCTCCCGATGCAGTTGCGCATTTCATCCCGTTGAGCTCGCGGTCCAACAAGCAGCAATCTGCCGCTCGTGAAGACCTTTTCGCATGCGCTCGCAAACTCTTTAATGAGTTCTGAACGTATGCTTCCGTTATGCACCAGAGCCGGCGGTGTGGGTCGGATGATATTTTCAACTTCAAGCTGCCTCTGTAAATCGCAGACGCGCGCCTGAAGCCCCTGCCGGCATTCTGCCGCAATCGCCTTGAGCGTATCCGTACGCTCAAGCGATGGGCTGATGCCGCGAAAATATCTGAAGAATTGACGGGGCTTCGTTATTGAAAGCCGTTCCGCCACCTTTTCCACAGAGATGCAGTCGTTTGCAATGCATTGTGCGACTTCTAAAAGTTCTGGAGAGACATTTAGTTCCGCTACTTCGTAGCCGCACTGGCGCAGGAAACATCGAACCCGCAAAAGGGTTTCGCCTTCCGGCATAACCCGATGGTTTCGCCAGGTCCCCTCCGTATCAGGAGTGACTTTGGCGAATTCGATAAGCGCTTTGGATTTGCCGAAGCGCCTGAAAAAATCTGCCAAGCAGAGATCTGTTGTATCTTTGAATTTCGGTTCTTTCTTCATAATGTCAATGATTCCAAATTCTGTAGAGGATAATACACACTCTTGTAACTCCTGTCAATAGTCTGGTGT
>CAYJSJ010000046.1:0-3078 GCA_964373065.1 uncultured Candidatus Peribacteria bacterium | reverse complement strand
AGGCGAAGAGATTGACATAATATCAAATATAAGTTATAATATTCTATATGCCATTACAGAACGGCTATTCTTACGATAATTTCAGAAATCCATCGGAGAACGGTGAGACTCTACTAGGGGACAAAAATAGTAGCTCAAGCCTCCACAGGGCTGACACAGCCCCGATGGGAAATATAAGTACACAGGGAGTCAGAACAGATATTGCATCGCTTCTTTCAGATGCAAATCCCACACATGTGCGTGATGATGTGATTCCAACAGAAAAAGAAGATACATTCAGGTTGGGTCCGCTTACAAATCGTGATAGTGATGAAGATAGCGACAGTCAATTTGTCAAACTCAGCGATACGATCGACACACCTTTTGCTGAACAAACCCCATAAGAATCCACACCGTATACGCCACCGCACTATCCTCCCATGCATGGAGGAAGAGCGCCGCGATGGAGATACCTAAAAACACGAGGAAGATTGAAGATTGAAGATTGAAGATTGAAGATTCTGCTTTCAATGTTCCATTCTTGACGACCATAGCCCAGCCTGTCCGGCAGGCAGGCTTGGCGGAGGCTGTTTCAATCTTCAATCCATAGAGCTTTTGCAATAAACACAACACAAGTAAAACGTACAAAACCATACCGAGAATCCCAAGCTCTACGCCGATCTGCAGATACCAATTTTCGGGCAGGAGCGGGCAAGAGCATGTGCGACCGATGGGCTGCACCTGAACTGATTCCACAAATACGCAAAGATCCGGGCGATCTGCTGCCCACGATGGATCGGCACCGCGTTCCAGATGCACGCACGTATCGCTCACGCGGTTGCTTGCGGGTCCAGCCGTCCCCAGGCCAAGACCGAGTGGATGCGCGATGATCGTTTTCACCGCAGCGATCGGTCGAGCCAGATGATCGCGCGTGGAAGCAGCGCGCAACAGAACATCGGGAGCGAATGTGGCCATGCCAACTAGGAGAACGATTGCCGCAACCGCACCTGTGACGGCACACCGCGTGAATCTCTTCGGCGGAAGATGCTGCCAGAGCGCCACGCCCATCATGACTGCAGCCGCTATCCACGCCGATCGCGAGAAACTCAGAAACAGAGCAGCAAACACCAACGAACAAAGGAACAAACGTAGCAACAGAGCAACAGAGCAACAGAGCAACCTAGCAACACTCTCACGTGCTCCTGCAGCAAGCAACCCGCTCAAAGGGATGAGTAACCACATCCCGAGCTGATTCGGTCCGCTCATCACACTCTGCATCCTGCGTATCCCCGATCCCCCGATCTTCTGGAAAGCGGCAAGCGGAGCATCCGGACGATAGAGCGAATGCAGATCGCTATAGCCGAGCCACGTGAAGAATTCCTGTGGAAGAAATACACCAATGATGCCGTAACCGGCAACGATGCTCCCAACGATCAGAAACAGGATTACAACCTTTTGAAGAAAATCATCCGACCACCGCACGCGGCGGAGCAGTACGAATGCAACGAGAGGGAGGAAGTCGTATTTGAAACCGAGGAGAGATTGAAGATTGAAGATTGAAGATTGAAGATGTGAAGCAATGATCGCAAGAACGAACAGTGCAATAATCAAACTATCGATAGCATCAATGCTGATATCCGTAATTTTCCATCTATGTATAGCATCATTGTTGATATCCGTAATTTTCAATTTTCCATCTTCAATCCTCAATCTCCCCCATTCTCGCACCACCTCCACGAAAGCCACGAGAAGGATCACTCCCAGCAACGCCTCCTTCCAGAGCGCAAGTACCGGAAGTGGCGCATGATTTGGCCCTGCTATGAGCATCGTTCCCACGGTGACGAGCAACGCATGAAAAGGAAGCACTGCAAGCAATACCAGTATCAGGCGTTCGCGGAGCGTTTGGAGCATCCTGCATGCAGTGTAAATCCTAAATGCCAAATCCTAAATGCCAAACAAGCACAAAATATTCAATCCGCCTTCGCTCCTGCGGGAGCTTCGGCGGATGAGTAGCCTGGATGCAGAATATCTACGAGCGAAGGCATGGTTTGATTCCCCGGACTTAGAGTCCGGAAAAGTGAGTCCAGAGCTTGCTCTGGGGTTCATACCAGTGATTGTGAAAAAGCAAAAAAGGGAGCATTGGAATTTTAGTATTGGAATTTGTTTAGAATTTAGAGTTTAGGATTCGGAACTTATAACCCGATCCTCTCTTCCTCCGCCCGAAACACTTCCCCCAGCGAAAGCACCTTCTCCACGGCATCGATACACTTTACACTCACATGTTTTCCGTAAATTTTCGCTGCGGATCGCATTTCCGAATTATCCCACGCAAATTCAATCATCTTTTTTATGAGTCCCGCATCGATCGGCGGCGCGATGATGTTGCCGCCCGCGATTGCGGATTCCGAACGATCGGATCCAAACCGCAGCGTAACGCAGGGAACGCCCATAACATTCATTTCTTCCTGCATGCTGCCGCTATCCGTTGCACACACTGCGGCACGGCTCATGGCGGCGATAACGTCTCCGTACTCCGGCCAGACATCGCTCAAGACAAAATTCTTGTGATCGCTTGCAAGCTTTTCCACATCGCGCTCCAGCCCAAACCGTTCAAAAGCCAACTTCGTCTGATTCATGTTGATGAGAAGCACCGTCCTCCCCTCTTCGATCAACGTCTTCATCGCTCCGTAGATCGCGCGGAAGCGCTTCTCACTCATACAGTTCTCCCTGCGGTGAATGCAGAAGCGAACAAAATCTCCCTTCTCGAGTATGGGATACTGCTCAAAGACCGATGCCCGACAACCCGCAACCGACAACCGTTTCATCACTTCCTCGGTTGCATCCACAACGGAATTCCCGACGACGAAGATGCGATCTTCGGGGAACCCCTCTGAAAGCAAAAACTCCCGATCGAGATCCACAGGAGCCAAGTGAATACCGCTTCCCGCCTCCGAACAACGCGTATTGAATTGCTCGGGGAAAGGCTCGAGAGAACCGCGATCCCAATGCTCACGATCCATGAGGAATGCTCTCCACACATCCACTTCCCCATTTCCCCATTTCCCCATTTCCCCATTTCCCCATTTCCCCATTTCCCCA
>CAYJSJ010000045.1:0-3117 GCA_964373065.1 uncultured Candidatus Peribacteria bacterium | reverse complement strand
TGCCTCTGGTAGGAATCGAACCTACATCAATGCCTTAGAAGAGCACTGCTCTGTCCATTGAGCTACAGAGGCGTCATTTTAATATAGCCGACCTTGATCATATTCTCAATATAATCTTTCCGTTTTAATTTCTTTATTCTTCTTTCAATATTTCGTGCGTCATTCAATGTCGCATATTCTTGAACTAAAACCAGAGTAGGATTAGTCATGTTTCGTGTCGTCTGTGTGTGTCCATTGTTATGTGCCTTCACTCGGCGCTTTATATCAGAAGTGCTTCCAATATAAAATCTGTGGTTGTCGTCCCTCAAGATATAAACAAATCCATTCATAGAGGATTTTAGATTGTCCACTCCAACGCTCCATGTAACGGAGGTCGGAGCCCCGACCCTCCCCGACTGAAGCGTCGGGGTTAAGCTACGGGAGGAACTCATTCATTTAAGCGATAAATCAGCGAAAACGCGACTAGGGTCTCTTCGGGGGAGACGGACCCGGGCCGGCAAGGTCAAGCGGCAACTTAAATAGTTGGTCAAACGCTGCCTGTCGCTCCGCAAAGAATTGAAGCGTCTTCTGCACCTGCGCGCGGTCAACACCCGCCGAAGACGCGGAGGCGCGAGGCGCGAGGCGGACGAACTCGCTGCGTTCAATGCGTCCATAGAGAGACCTTCCCCACCACGCCACTATCGCAAACAAAAAGGCAAAGAGCAGGCAGAGGATGCGCCAATCCCGCCGCGCCTGAATGACAACCGGCTCGTTTTTTTCTCTCTGTGTGTCTCTGGTGAGATGAAAGCGCATCATATTATTTTTCTTTAAGCGCCGAGAGCAGAAGTTCGGCGCGCCACAATTCGCCGCTGGCACCCGTACGCGACAACGCCGCACTCTGAAGACGCGACTCCAGAGGCATCGTCTCAAGGAGCGCGATGAAGCGTGCTATCTTCTCCCATTGCCCCGTCGCGTGGAGAGCGACCCGCAGTTCTTCCAAGTCGGAAGCGGCATGCGTCCGAGGTTCTACCGAATCAATCGCGACGACGACCTCAATGCGGCGGCCCGCCGTCTCAAGTCGTTCAATAAAATCGGCGACACCTGCTTTGGGAATGACGACCTCCTGTAGCGCGGAAGTAAACGCGGCCGTCTCGCCCGCAAGCGCGCGGAGCGCGGAGGTGTTTTTGTGACGCTGTTCCGCTTCTGCAATCCGCGCAGAGAGGACCGGCAGATTGTCGGCGGCGCGATAGACACCAACCACGAGCGCGGCGAAGATTCCTGCGACGATCTCGCAGATAATGATGCCGTAGATGCACCAGCGTCTTCCTTTCGCGTGAAGAATCGTCATGGTTGTAAGGGCTCCCGCCGCGCAGAGAGAGAAAAAGAAATCTGCGCGTCTTTCGCTAAATTGCCGACCGGCAACTCTACCGAGTCAAATGCGCGAAGACCTCCGAGCGCTTTCTCAAAGGCAACGAGCGCGGCGCGGTTTTCCGCCTCGCCTCCGATTGCCACCGCAACCGCGGCTTGCTCTTCTCTATGAAAAGAAAGGTTCATGAGTGAGATTCCCTCTCCGCGCGCCTGCGCCACGGCTTGGAGCAAAGAGGCGAAGGGCGCCGAAACGGCGCGAGACGAGAGAACGCCGAGCCGCGAACGCAGGAAGCGGGCATCCTTTTCGCGCTGCGCCATCTCTTCGCCGGTCGTACTCTCCGCGAATGCCGCAATCTGCTCGCGGAGCGCCTCCTCCTTTTCTACGGCAAGAAGGAAAGGAGGCACGAGCGAGAATGCCGCCGCGGTAAAGAGCGCCGACGCAAAAAAGAGCGCGAGCGCCGCCCGCCGCCATGCATATTCGGCGGAGAGCGAACGCTCTGCAGTTGGAGGCAAGAAGTTCAGCATGGCGTGGGGACAGAAAGAGAGAGCCCGACCGCCGCGGCATACGAAAAAGAATCGGCAAACGCAATGGGCGGGAGATACGCGCCGAGTGCAAAGGCGTTGTGCCACACATTGCCCGCCTCAACGGGTATCGCAAAGACGCGGGAAAGATGGTCGTCAAACTCGGCAAGTCCGGCGATATCGCCCGCAAGTATGACGCGAGAAAATCCCTTCGCGCCGTCGCCGCCGTGCGTCTGCCAATATGAGAGAATCTTCTGCATTTCGTCCTTGAGAACCGAGACCGTATTCGCGCAGGAGAAAAAGACCTCTTCGGCGCGTATCCCTTGGGGGAGAGGCGCTCCTTTTTGTATCGCCGCAACTTTCTCTTGGTCTAATCCGAGCGACTTGCCTATCGCCTCGCTGAGGTGAGCGGACCCGACCGCAACGGTGGAGGTAAAACGCACCATTCCCTGAGTGACGACCGAGAACGAGCTCTTGGAACGGTTCACCGCAACGACAAGAACCGTCTCGGTTGTCGGCCGTTCGCAAAGAGCGAGCGCGACTGCCTCCGCCTCAAGGGCAAGCAAGACGGGAGTGAGCCCCGCGGACGAAAGAAGCGCCGTATACTCTTCGGCAACTTTGCGTGGCAGGACTCCCACCATCTCGCGCCCCGACTCTCCGCCAGGAAGATCGGCAAAGTCAAAGAGCGCGTCGGCGGGCGCGAGCGGGACATTTTCTTCCAACGAGAGTTCAAGCGCGCTCCGCACTTTGGCGGACTCCATCCGCGGCAGTCGCGTTTGGTATAGATATGCCTTCTCTTCAGAGATTGAGGCGCGCACAAAATCAAGACGGAGTTCTTCGCGCAGAGAGCGCAACTCGGCGGCAACGACAGAAGCGTTTACCAGAGCTCCATCCACCAGGGCGCCAAACGGAAGCAGGCGGCGACCAAAGCGCCCAACGCGCCGCTCTCCTTTGCGCCAGACCAACTCTATGACCGCGACGGCATCATCCGCGAGCGAAAGTCCGACCGCCGGCATCTCTAAGAATCTCGGCGGCGGGAAAAAGCACGAGAAGAAATTGCGCTGTTCTGAAAAAGCAAGAGCAGCCATCCTTCTATTATACACCCTTCGGGGACGACATGCGGTCCAAGAAACTCTGCAGAATGATTGCGGCGGCGGAGGCGTCCAGCATTTCTTTTACCCTCCGATGCTCCGATCGGAGCTCCGACCCCCGACTGCCGTCGGGGCGTCGGAGCTGATAGCGCGCCGC
>CAYJSJ010000044.1:0-3404 GCA_964373065.1 uncultured Candidatus Peribacteria bacterium | reverse complement strand
GAGCGTTTCCATGGCATGGAAAAGGCAAGGGGTTCGAGTCCCCTCAGCTCCACCAACCTCCGCAGGAGGTTGTCAACCATAGCCTCCGCGTAGCGGAGCGAAGGTTGACCTATTCTGCGTACACTTCCTGACTACGGTTGGCAAGCCAGCAAAAGCGAAGGATGACTTATGATAGTATGTGCTGCCTATGTGGCATTACGTCTACATCCTCGAAAATAGAGAGGGTCGACAATACGTCGGTTCAACTCAAGATGTAAAAAGACGTCTTACAAAGCATAACCATGGAGAAGTGCCTCATACATCCAAGTTCAAGCCTTGGGATTTGAAGTTCGCCTGTTCTTTTCCTACGAAAGAACAAGCTATTGCCTTTGAAAAGTATTTGAAGTCGGATTCAGGAACAATGTTTCGCTACAGGCATCTGGCACCGAAAAATAACCTGAGTTAGTGTATGGATTGAGCTTGATCCAGAAAGCGCCACTCGGCACTTTTTTGTAACTTTTTAAACAGACGGCAAACTCTGTGCGCCTTTGCCCACTTTCGCTATTCTGATGCCATGAGCATCGTTTTTCGTGAGTATCGGGATAGTGATCGAAAGGAATTATTCCATTGCATCGGACAACTTCAAGAACATGTAGCTATTCTCGACCCGCTTCACCGTATTCGAAGGTTGAAAGATTTCGATGTAGATGCATATATCACTCACTCATTCGAAGAAATGCAAAAACACGGAGGAGTAGTGTTGATTGCTGAAGATGAGGGAAAGATGATTGGTTGCATTATTGGTGTCATCGATAGAGTTGAGACCGATAATCTTGAGAGATATCCTTCGATAAATGGCAAAATCAAAGAATTGATCGTGCTTCCCGAATACAGAGGGCAGAACGTTGGCAACGAACTTATGCAGAGAATAGAGCAATACTTCACATCAAAGAATTGCGATGTGAGCACAATCGAATGTTTCGCACCGAACGAAGACGCTTACAGGTTTTATAAGAAGCTGAATTACATGGATAGGGATCACATACTCATAAAGTCGATCAAGAAGCACTCATAGCACAAAGGCAAGCTACTTCCTCTCGCTCTTATCAAAATCCAGCATTTCCAGCTTCCTATTCAATTCCGCAAGCCCTGAGAGAACTGCTAAGATGTCCGTGTGGGGTTCGACTTTCAGTTGATTAGCTCCACCACTACGTGTCTGTGTAAAGAGACACGAAAGCTTGAAAAGCAAATCATTGAGAAGTGGTTAAGCACCATCTTGGTGAGATGCTTAATGCAGGAATTTCCACTCATATGATTAATGCAGCAGCTGTGACAATGGATGGTGCTGCGATGGGATCTTGGTGATGAATGTTCCAATTTTTCCTTTGTCATCAATGAGAAAAGAAGCAATTGTAGCCCACTCAGGAGCTGATTCTTCTCTCACACGTTCTACATATTCTTGAATGTCTCTGATTTCCTCCTCAGAACACAATGGTTCCATTTCTTTCAATTCAAATGTTTGGAAACGATACTCTTCTTCAGAGCCCATCAACGACTTTATTTTTCTAGAAATTCTACTACGAAGTGATGCAAGCGTTCCCAGAGCCTCCTTTTCTCGTCGATTCAGAATAGAAAGTCTCGTTGCATCTGCGTTTTCATTGGGAATAGCCATATCAATTAAATTGTGGATAAAGGGCATTACAAAGTCATTTCGTAACCCTAGAAAACTGCTGACCCGAGTGGTTACTGCCTCCTTATAAAGGCACTCCAAAGGACTCCAAAAATCCCTTGTAGCCGAGATAGACCCGAATTGAGCATGGGCATTTTCTAGACTTGAGTCTTTCCGAAAATGCATTGATTCCCAATATGAACGAAGTCTTGCAAGTTACTTCTCTGTTATAATCCCAACAATGAAAATTGTCCTCGTCATAGCAAATTCCAATGGGAAAAATCTCGTCTTTGTAGCGGATACTCTCGATGTATATTCTCTCTCTGAGTCGATCACACTTGCAACGCAAGGAAAACTGGAATCGGTTCATGCTGTGAACACAGGACAGGGTTCGTATCTTCGTGCAAATCCAAATGCTTCAGAAAGCGATAATCTCGACTACCTTTCTCTTTCATCGTACCAGTTGTTTACCTCTTTCGATCGTTCCAGTCTCATCAACTCCATACCTGGATTGAGGCAATACTGGAAACACTACAAGAAATTTCTTGAAGAATCAGCACAGCAAATTGCAGAAATCATAGTCATCGATGGTATTCCCCGTACAACAGAGGATCGGGTGATTGCACAACTCCAACCACATCGTGATCTCATTCTGATGGCAGGAGAACATTTTGGAATAGATTCTATCATACTCGGAGCTATCATCATTGATGAAATTGCAAGAATGCTCCCATTGGAAGATGTCATCGAAAAAATTCTTCTCGATGCACTTAATTGGAACTCATCAGTCGGGATCGCACAAGTAACATTGGAAACAGCAAGAGGTCTCATTCGAATTGGGTATTACAATCCGAATCCAAATGACCCGAAACTTTCAGAGGGACGTATCAACAAAGTGTCAAAAGAGTATCTTTATGACTATGTCGTGAAGCCAAAACACAGTGTGTTTTTCGCTGCTGCAAGAATACGGGAAGTCATTGATCAGTGGCTGCCTGTGATTGATTTGTCTCATCGTCCTGAAATTATCGGAACGCTCTACAGTCAACCTCCCAGAAAACCCAACAAGAATCCTGGACCCAGTGATCGGGGGACACAGATTCATGAGGAGTTTTATCCACTTTCAAAAACCATTCTTCGAAAATGAAAAAAGTGCTGCTATTAACAGGCTCTCTTCTCGCTGTGCCAGTACTGCTACTTGGTTCGTATGTTGTTCTTTTAGTAGCTTGGATGATTGTTCCAACAATCATTCCATCATGTTTTGCTCCAACGAATTATCACCTCACTCGTATTCACTGGATGGTTGAGCATCCTAAACTGGCGTGGGAGGATGATCCTGAGCAAGCGCTTGAGCACCTCGTGCAGTGCAAACCTGATACACGTGACGTAGCTTTAGCAATGCTATCTCACAGCGATGGAACGGTGGTTTCTCTTGGCATGGATCTTGTCGTGCAAGCATCGTTCGATGATGGTGATGCATTATTGTTGCAGTTTCAAAGCGATAAACGATGGAATCACAATCTCGCACTGAATGACGAGTATTCGGCATTTCTACTTGTGCTGTGGAAAATGAAAAGAAGCATCCCACTCACCATTACGGAGAGGAAGACTATTGAAGGATGGTCAGATGTATACTTCGAGAGGGTCGGGCTTACTTCTCCAACTGAGCAAAAAGTTTGAAAAGTCCCGGCAGCTCTTTGACCCCGGCAGAGATCTTGTGGCGTTGTGCCATATCCTAGAGGGGGAAGTTGTCCAAAGT
>CAYJSJ010000043.1:0-3602 GCA_964373065.1 uncultured Candidatus Peribacteria bacterium | reverse complement strand
CTCGATAGGGAGGAGGTTGAGCTTAGGACTATACTCGATAGTGAAGACGTGGAACTGGAAGATAAGCTCGCACACTGCATTTCCCAATCGATAATCAATAGTGGATCGGCGTAGAAACTGACTGGGAATGTCGCTGCAACAGTTTTGATGTCTTCAGTAAGGACAGGCTTTCCACTCCCCCACAAATGGAATGTACCCGAGGGAAGAATGAAGTACCATTGAGTTGTAACGGAATTCCGAACCCATTTCTCATTCATTCTAGCCCAGTTATAGTAGTGGTTTGCTGATGTAGGTTTGAATTTTTTACCGGAGATCTGGCTCGTTTGGCAGGCAACAGTTGTCGCTGAAGATGCTGTGGAGCTTACGGCTACGCTCGAAACCTGAATGCTAGAAGCTACACTCGATTGTGAGGAAACAGAGCTTACGGCTACGCTCGATTGAATAGATGAAACAGAACTTGCAGCTATGCTCGATGCTTGAGCGCTTGAAGCTACGCTTGATAGAGAAGAAACCGAACTTATCGCGATGGATGAAGCAGCACTTGAACCTGCAGAACTGGTGCTCGAAGGAGGAGTAGAACTTGCAACACTCACTGCAGAGCTAGCGGCACTGGACGCAAGACTGGAGGATGCTATGGAATCAAGTGAACTTGCTGTGCTACTGGAGCTTTCGGAACCGGCAGCAGTATGAATGGGAAGGTTCGGAACGAGTAACGAGCAAACGCTTGGGCTTCCAACACACCCCCACCCCAGTTGCCTGATGCAGGCATTGCTGCAACCATCGGTCTCGCCATCCACCTGATTGCCATCGTCACACTGCTCGCTTCCGGCAACGATGCCATCACCGCAAACGTTACAATCACTCACGCAGCTTTGCACGGTTTCCCCTGCCTGGCAGATGCCATCGCCGCAGGACCCCGGGACAGAAAGACCCTGCCCGCAACGAAAGAGGAGATCCTGCGCTGTCATGAAGTAATACCTTCGACCAACGTCGAAAGAAGTAAGCGTATTCAACGTAACAAAACTCGGGTTCATAGCAAGCTCTCCTTGGGAGATAAAAAACTTTCCGTTAAAGGGAGGCTCGGTTCCCGTGAATTCATACGACCAAGCGCGAACAGTTCCGATATTGGGTGTAGCAAGAGAAAGGGGACCGCCGATGGTACAGGAGAAGTAGTTGTGCTGATCCTTTTTGAGGGTAATGCCCGCTGCCGCCTGAGAGGGAGAAAAATTTGCAACAGGAATCGCACCGCCATTGAACTGACCGTAGAGAGCCTTTCCGTCCGGGAGAGTGGGAACGAGGGTGAACGCAGGCGAAGCAGGAGCAAGGATGCGCGTTACCATACTCACGCTCGTACTTAGGGCGATCAGCGCGAAGGCGGATGCAGCAAGTATCCGGAGGCGGTTGCTCATAGACAGATTTTGGTATGTTTCTTACCAGTATACCTCAAAGAGCTCTCTACTTCAATATGTATTTTGCATTAGGGGAATTGGCGTCCGTTAGCCACACGAGTATGACTCGTAAGAACTCTTTATTGGGAAGTAGAGCGAGAACTTGCTTTCAGTAGACACATGCACCATCAATACATTGCATACCAGATTCTTTACAGTCAATGAGTTTCGGCTCCAGATCTCGTATGGTGCCACTACCCGGGCAGTACTGTTCTGCCAAGATGCTTCCGGCATAGCACGTATCATATAATTTTTGGGTCACAAGGCTCGGCTCCACAATGTACTCTACGTACTCTCTTTTACGAGAGTTTATACTCGGAAAAGGGTCAATACAGGTGACTTTATGAACACGACATTTGAGTGCCCAGTTCTCCAGGTTCGACAGGTTGTTATAGAATTCCATCGGAAACCTTACGACCACGTTCTCCACGTCACTCGAAAGGTCTTTTGTGTTACTCTTCCACTCATGAACACTGCCGCTCGGGAGAATAAAGTACCGCTTTCCATTACTGTAAAACCATTTTTCCTGCATGCCACCATAGTTGAAGTTATTAGACGTCCAAAATCCCAGTGTAGTGAGGCCACCAGCACCACAAGGTGGGATCCCCGTCGTGGCGGAGGAAGCAGATGACTGAGCAAGTATATCGGAACACTCTGTCTCCCAGTTGTAGACTTTTTGGAGATCAATCCAAAAAGCCTGCCGGAACGTTGCAGCTACTGTCTTCACGTCATTTGTAATATCTCGCATTGATCCACTCCTCGATGCGTGGACAGTGCCGCTTGGGAGAATGAAATACCACGCACTTTCCGCACCACTCGCCCAAAACCACCTCTCCTGCAAGCCACCGAGATTGTAGGTTTCGGGATAACCTTCTATCGGTAGTTTCATGAACTTCACGCCTGCAATGCGGCTTGTTTCGCAGCCATTTTTGAATACAGGCGAGGTGCTAGAAGCTACACTCGATTGTGAGGAAACAGAGCTTACGGCTACGCTCGATTGAATAGATGAAACAGAACTTGCAGCTATGCTCGATGCTTGAGCGCTTGAAGCTACGCTTGATAGAGAAGAAACCGAACTTATCGCGATGGATGAAGCAGCACTTGAACCTGCAGAACTGGTGCTCGAAGGAGGAGTAGAACTTGCAACACTCACTGCAGAGCTAGCGGCACTGGACGCAAGACTGGAGGATGCTATGGAATCAAGTGAACTTGCTGTGCTACTGGAGCTTTCGGAACCGGCAGCAGTATGAATGGGAAGGTTCGGAACGAGTAACGAGCAAACGCTTGGGCTTCCAACACACCCCCACCCCAGTTGCCTGATGCAGGCATTGCTGCAACCATCGGTCTCGCCATCCACCTGATTGCCATCGTCACACTGCTCGCTTCCGGCAACGATGCCATCACCGCAAACGTTACAATCACTCACGCAGCTTTGCACGGTTTCCCCTGCCTGGCAGATGCCATCGCCGCAGGACCCCGGGACAGAAAGACCCTGCCCGCAACGAAAGAGGAGATCCTGCGCTGTCATGAAGTAATACCTTCGACCAACGTCGAAAGAAGTAAGCGTATTCAACGTAACAAAACTCGGGTTCATAGCAAGCTCTCCTTGGGAGATAAAAAACTTTCCGTTAAAGGGAGGCTCGGTTCCCGTGAATTCATACGACCAAGCGCGAACAGTTCCGATATTGGGTGTAGCAAGAGAAAGGGGACCGCCGATGGTACAGGAGAAGTAGTTGTGCTGATCCTTTTTGAGGGTAATGCCCGCTGCCGCCTGAGAGGGAGAAAAATTTGCAACAGGAATCGCACCGCCATTGAACTGACCGTAGAGAGCCTTTCCGTCCGGGAGAGTGGGAACGAGGGTGAACGCAGGCGAAGCAGGAGCAAGGATGCGCGTTACCATACTCACGCTCGTACTTAGGGCGATCAGCGCGAAGGCGGATGCAGCAAGTATCCGGAGGCGGTTGCTCATAGACAGATTTTGGTATGTTTCTTACCAGTATACCTCAAAAAAGGTATTCCCAGCAATGGAAGACAATGCGTGTGGTCGGGATGGTGGGACTTGAACCCACGGCCTCGCGCACCCGAAGCGCGCGCTCTAGCCAACTGAGCTACATCCCGACATGCGTTGCAGTATGCTTTTACTTCATCCGCATG
>CAYJSJ010000042.1:0-3791 GCA_964373065.1 uncultured Candidatus Peribacteria bacterium | reverse complement strand
GTTCCAAAGGGGTCGAATTATTCGCGATTATTTGGTATAATGAGTGGATGATTCTCTGCAAAAACGCCAGCACAATCGCACTCATGATCGTTGCCATGATCGGTACGGATTTTTCTGCAGAGACAGCCTCCGCGCGATCTTTCGATGCATCAATTCTTGTTGCCCAAGAGGGTAGTTCTTCTTCGGTCTCCTTTTCCAGTGTCAGATCTTCTTCCTCTGTCCGATCTAGCGTTTCGTCGACTTCCAGTGCATTTTCATCGAATGCTTCGTCACGAAGCTTCGGAGGAGCTTCAGGTGGGGTAGGTGGAGGTATAGATTACGGGGGAATCGGTGGTTTTGGTGTAACGCCTCCTCGTGGAGGTGGAGCAGCACCTGCTCCAAGCGCAGAACCTGCAAATGCAGGTGACTGCTCGCGTACGGGGACACCCAGTCATCAGCCATGTGTTCCGCTCATTCAGCCGCTCGGTTCCGCAAACCGTATCGATGTAAGACCGGGGGTGGGCACATTCATCGAGTACTTCAATTCCGCATCGGATCTATTGCTTACACTTGCTGTCGGCTTCTGTGTGCTGTGGATTCTCATTGGCAGCTTCCTCGTTATGGTTTCGGGTAGCGATGGCGGAAAGCGTACCAAAGGAAAGGAGATGATCACGTGGTCGATCATAGGGCTCGTTATTGTGAACTTTGCAGGATTTTTCCTGCGAACCCTTAATAGTATCTTCTTTACATGACGCTCATCGATTTCCTCTTCCGGCACACACTCGTTCCTTCGGCGCTTGCAGCCGGCGGTCCGTGCGTCGGGGTGGGATGCGGCATAGGAGGCAACCCACTCCCCTTGGTGATCACGGTTGTTGCCTCAGTACTCCTGGAAATCGCGTCGGGGCTTTCGGTACTGTTCGTCGTCATCGGGGGTGCGCAGTTGCTTTTGAATTTCGGCAACGATTCCATGGCGGAGAAAGGGAGGAAGAATGTCATCTATTCCCTCATCGGTTTTGCAATCGCTCTCTCTTCGCAAGCCATCATTTCCTTTGCGGTCGTACGTGCAGGCCTCGTCGATGCCGATGCGCCGCACTTAAGCATCATGCGGATCACGCTGAAGTCCATGCTCTTCGTTATGAATGTCGTCTTTGCGTTGGTGATGCTCTTCTTCGGTTTTAAGCTGGTGATTGCGCGCGGTCAACAGAGTGAAATGGATACGACAAAGAAGGGGATCGGCTATGCGGTTGCCGGCGCCATACTCATCAATCTTTCGTACGCGCTCGTACGCGCAACCTCACTTCTCGGATTCTAATGCTACGTTTTGCTTCCACATTCGCCGGCCTCCTCGTTTCCAAAGCGTTTGCCGCCTCGCCGTACTTCGGCGTGTACTGCAACGCACTCGGAACATATTGCGGCGATGGCAGAGCATATGTCGTCCACTTGGCCGTGCGCACGGCAAACGTGCTCGTCATTCCGATCATCGGCGGCATTGCCGTGATTGCGGTGCTCTGGGCATCCATTCGCATGATCTCTTCGTACGGGGACGAGCAGGGGAAGGAAGATGCCAAGAAAATCATCATCGGGGCTGTCACGGGGATCATACTTGCGGTCACGGGGCTTGCCATCGTGCACTGGATTTGCAATGTGACGCAGCTTGCGACGAGGGGGACGTTACCGTGCGGATAAGGAGAAGAAAGCCGATGAAAAAAAAGAATGCGATGCTCACGCGGTGTAGTATTTGCGTATGGCAAGGCAATACATCACGACGGCAATCGATTATCCGAACGCAGCCCCGCACATGGGGCATGTGCTGGAGAAGGTGCTTGCGGACGTAGCCGCCCGCTGGATGCGGCTTCGCGGTGACGATGTGCGCTTCCAGATCGGCACCGATGAACACGGTGTCAAAATCCAACGCGCTGCGGAAGAGGAGGGGATCACCCCTCAGGCACTCGTTGACCGCAACGTGCCGCTGTTTCGGGATCTCTACGAGAGGCTCGGTATCAGTGCCGATCACTTTATTCGCACATCCGATAAGAAGAATCACTGGCCGACCGTCGAAGTGCTCTGGAAGAAACTTGTCGAGGCAACGATGCTCGAAAAGAGATCCTATACGGGACTCTACTGCTTGGGGTGCGAACGATTCATGGCCAAGCGCGATCTTCTGGAGGGGCTCTGCCCGATACATAAGAAGAAGCCTGAGGAAGTGACGGAGGAAAACTGGTTTTTCCTCATGAGTAGAGATACGAAGCATCTGCGCGATCTCCTGACGAAGAGTTGGGACGGGCAAGAGTACCGCATTATCCCGGGAAGCCGCGCCCAAGAGACACTCTCGCTCCTTACGCAGGGGCTGGAGGATGTGTCTTTTTCGCGTCCACGATCATCGCTTTCCTGGGGCATTCCCGTTCCCGGTGACGCAACGCAAGTGATGTATGTATGGTGCGATGCGCTTACGAACTATATCTCCGGGCTCGATTACTTCGGTTCGAAGAGCGGAGCCGAATGGTGGGATGATGCGGAGGTGACCCATGTCATCGGGAAGGATATCGCGAGGTTCCATGCGCTCATCTGGCCTTCGATGCTGAAGGCGGCCGGTGTGAGAATCCCCGATTCACTCCTCATTCACGGGTTCCTGACAAGCGAAGGGGAGAAGATGAGCAAATCGCTTGGAAACGTCGTACGCCCCGATGACGTTCTTGCAAAGTTTGGCGGCGATGCCGATCCGCTCAGGTTTTACCTTTCCCATGAAGTGCCCGTAGGCAATGACGGCGATTTCTCGTGGAAGCGGATTGAGGAACTCTATGACAGCAAGCTGCGCAATGCGCTCGGAAATTTGCTCAATCGTGTCCTGACTCTTTTACAGAAAGAAGGAGGCAAGATCGACCTTCTGGAAGGCGGCAACGACGGAGAACGTGCAAAAGAAGGATGGTCGCGCTTTTCGGCATCCATGGATGCGTTTGCGTTCCATGATGGCATTCACCAAGCAATGGAACTCGTGTCTGCGTTGAACGGTGGCATGGATTCCATGAAGCCATGGACGCTGCAGAGTACCAAAAAGGTGCAGATGCTTTCACGCTTTGCAGAATCTTTACGCCATGTCGCATTGCTGCTCCTTCCGTTTTTGCCGAATACCGCGCAGAGAATGAGCGTGCAACTCGGTGTTCCATATGCGAGAACGATGCTCGAACGGGGATTTGTCCTCACGCCGGACATGCGGACATTTGGAGGACAAAAAAACTGGAAAACGATCGGTGAATCCTCTATTCTCTTTGTGCCTCTTCCGTAGGCACCTTTATTGTTTTTTGCATCCTTTTTCTCTTTAGCCTCTTCTCCTTTTTGTATGTTTGACCCAATGTCTGAACTCACCGGCGGATCGTCCGCCTCCGATGATGACAGCGCGGCTTCTCCCGGCGATACTCGCCCCCCGCGCAAGCAGGGAGGAGGCGACCGTAAATTTGCCGATGAAATTCATTCTGTGATCATCCACGCACGTCAACGCACATTCTACATCGATCTGAAAGAAAGCTCCAATGGCAAATTCTTCAAAATTTCCGAGAAGTCCCGTGGAGGCCAGAAGACGACTATCATGTTCGATGCCGAGGATCTTTCGCAATTCATTGCGGCTTTCGAGGAAATGAAGGCGTATGTGTAGCGTTTACAATTTTAAGTGGTCCACCGGAACGACGTATCCGTTTACACGCGGGTTGCTGACCATAAGCAATAGCAGTGCAGAGAGGATGAAAGCGCATGGTGTCGACCTAGTATACACATGCTTATCGTCTTCCCCGCATCCATGCTGCGGCCGGCATCGCGTT
>CAYJSJ010000041.1:0-3823 GCA_964373065.1 uncultured Candidatus Peribacteria bacterium | reverse complement strand
CACTGAGCTACCGACCCAAAGAATGACTGTGAGAAAGAACAAGGAGAAGAATCGAGCCTGTTTATTGATTACGGCCTGCTGCGCAGTCCTAGGCACTGAGCTACCGACCCAATACCAAAATACTCCATGGCAAAGTGTAGACAGGGAAGCCATCCTCTACAACAGTAATGTCTCTTTGATCTACAGAACCTTTCTCGCTTTCACGCCTCCGCTTTTACTTTCAAGGATAGCAACAGGCAAATCCTCGTGCCACGCAATCGCCCCCTGCTCATACGCCCTTTCGATCACACGACCGTGCGAGAGCGCATCATACTCCTTCGCATTGAGCGTCATCTTTGGAAAAGGTGAAAGAATGTCTTTGAGAGGCATCACATCGGACCACGTGCATTTCTCGGGAGTCACAGCATCCTCGAGCGACCAATCCCCCACCGATGTACGCCTGAGAGCAAAGAGGTACCCGCCGACACGAAGAGCCTGGCCAAGATCGTGCGCAAGTGAACGGATGTACGTACCGCTCCCGCAGGAAACCTGCAATGTAAGCGTCGGATACGTATAGGAAACGATGGTACACGCAGAAATTTCTACGGATCGAGCGGCAAGTTCAACGGATCTCCCTTGGCGCATCTTGCGATACGCGCGCTCTCCGCCGATTTTTACCGCACTCGCTCGCGGCGGAACTTGATCGATCCTTCCGAGAAAACGCGTGCGAATCATCTCTTGAATTGTCGATACATCCGGATCCCCCACCCCGGCATTGCGCATACATTCTTCGATCGGCCCCTCACGATCGTACGTCGCGCTCACAGAACCAAAGGTGATTACCGCGCGGTACTCCTTTGGCAGTCCCACAAAGAGCTCTACCGTCT
The DNA here is from genome assembly GCA_964373065.1 of uncultured Candidatus Peribacteria bacterium. Taxonomy (GTDB): domain Bacteria; phylum Patescibacteriota; class Gracilibacteria; order Peribacterales; family Peribacteraceae; genus CAYJSJ01. The sequence continues at coordinate 2,957 of CAYJSJ010000041.1, read as the reverse complement.
TGAGTGCTTTGCGCCCGACTGCCAAGACAAGAAGACCCTCCGCAGACGGATCGAGCGTACCGAGGTGGCCGACGCTCTGCTCATGAAGCGCCCTGCGAACGGCGGCGACAATGTCGTGGCTCGTAGGGCCTTCGGGCTTATCTATAAGGAGGAAACCATGCCGCATGGGCGAAGTGTAGCGAGGTTTGGAAGGTTTACAACGTTGGCGAGGTTGAGGAAGCATCCCCGGCACTTCACTCCTGCCAAGGCTACCTGCTACACTCTACTCCATGACCGTCACACCCACTTGGGATCTCTTCATCATCGTATTCTTCGGGCTCGTCGTCACCTACAGTTTCATCATCGGGAGGCACGAGGCGGTGAAGATCATTATCTCCACCTACATCGCCATTCTCGCCGTGGAAGGTATCGGTAACGTCATCGAACGCATCACCGGTGATTCAAGGCCGCTCCTCTCTGTGCTGGGCATCAGCATCGGTACCGATATGCTCACAGCGGTTAAACTGGTCGCCTTCGTTGCTCTCATCGTTTTTATCTCCATCCGCAGCGGCATTCACGTGGACTACAGTAAGGACCACGGCGGACCAACCAACATGCTGCTAACGGGTCTCTTTGGTTTTGCGACGGCGGGACTGCTGCTCATCTCGCTGTTTACCTTCGTCGCAAATGTCGGTATCCTCGATCCCGATGTAGGAAAGATTGAAACGGTAGCGGCGCTCCTCAGTAAGAGTCGTCTCATGCAGATCATGATCGTCAATCAAGATCTCTGGTTTGCGGTCCCCGCGCTTATGCTGATCGCCGTAGGATTTCTGAGTAATGATGAACCAACGACCGAAGAAGTATAATACTAACTGACCGTTTCACACTTTTCTGTCAAGCTTCGTTGCAACGAGTTCCTGCATTTCGCCTTGCATGCCTCAAGTGAGATCGGTAACAATACAATAAATTTACCGCTTGCCTATGCTTACTGCTCTCCACGATCTCTCCCTCCGCGCATCATTCGTTGCGCTTACATTCCTCGATATTCCTAAGGCTCTCGCTCAGGGGAGTCTCTTTGGTACCGTCCCAGACATCGGTGGTGTCTCTGGAACCAACCCAGATGCCATTCGCTCCGGCATCATCCGCGTCATCGAAATTGTGCTCAGCTTCATGGCCCTCATCGCCGTTGTCGTCATCGTGATTGCAGGCATCCGCCTCGTCGTTTCCCAAGGTGAAGAAACAGAGAAGGACAAGGCTAAGAAAACTATTTTCTACGCTATCATCGGTCTCGTAGTCATCCTCCTCGCACAAGCAATCGTCGGATTTGTGGCCGATATCGGGAACCAGATCTAATGATGTGACAACGTTCGGTTCTCCCTCCTCCGCATACATGCGGAGGTTTTTTAAGTGTGCGTATTATCCGGGTAGTGCAGTTTCGATCTCGGGTAACGATGAAGCTTTTGAAGACGCCTCTTTTTGCTTTGGGACAGGAACCGCTTTCAGCGGATCGCGCACGATGATTGCCTGCGGGGTGACCTCCATAATATCGGTAACGGGGAGTGCCACCCCCCACTTGAGCCATCGGCGAGGAAAGAGCCACTCAACCTGAAATGCATCGGTATTGATCTGAACATCCGTACATTTCCCAACATATGCACCGGAGACTGTGCGTATACGCTGCCCGAGAAACGTACGGGGGTCGGCAAGCAGCGGCGCGATACGCACACGATCATCGGGAGGCGCAAGAACCTGCTCATTGCGCAGGTAGACGCGCGTTCCAAAACTGACAATATCTTCCGACCCAAAAAAGAGTTCACTGCTCCCGAACATCCCGCGCATGGCGACATAAAACCCTTCGATCTTCCCGGTATCCGGATGGATAAGGATCCCAGAAATCGCGCCCAGAGCATGGTCTCCGCCATCTTCCAGCACCGGCATACCGATAATGCTTCGTAAGCGAACGTGCATGGAAGAATAATAGCATGAGCAGTTCTGTTGGAACTCTCGGTAGTAGATGCATTCCTGCGCATTCTATGATAGAATAGAGGTGATATGCAGCTCTTCGCCGGATCATCCCACAGGGAACTCGCCAAACATATCGCTCGGGAACTCGGCGTCAGTCTCGGTAAAGTAACACTCAAAACCTTCAGCTGCGGCGAGCGCTACGTGCGCTACGAAGAATCCGTACGGGGAAAGGACGTCTTCATTTTGCAAACTGCCACACAGAATGTGAACGAGGATCTCGTGGAGCTCTTCCTCATGTGCCAAGCAGCGAAACTCTCCTTTGCAAAGAGCGTCCACGTTATTGCTCCATTTTTCCCTTATGCACGCCAAGACAGGATCGCCGAGTGGCGCGAGCCGATTTCCGCAAAACTGGTCGCACACCTGCTGGAGGAATCGGGTGCCGACCACGTCATTACCTTAAACCTGCACTCCGACCAGATTCAGGGGTTCTTCTCTATCCCGGTCGACGCACTGGAAGCACGTATGATCTTTGCCAAACACATCGAAAGAAAGAAGGTGAAAAATCCCGTCGTCATCTCGCCGGATGCCGGTGGAGCCAAGCGGGCAAAGAAGTTTGCCGATCTCATCGGCGCCGACCTTGCCATTATGCATAAGACACGCCCCGAACATAATAAAGCACAAGCACTCGAGCTCGTCGGGGACATCAAAGGCAGAACCTGCATTCTGTATGACGACATGATCGACACAGCAGGAAGTCTTGTCAGCGCGAAAGACACACTCCTCAAAGCCGGCGCAAACGCCGATATCTACGCTATGGCCACGCATGCGATCTTCTCCTACCCGGCATTGGAAAGACTCCGCGATGCCAACTTCAAAGAAGTCATCGTCACCGATAGCATCCCGACCGATCCGAAGGCGTTCCCCGGACTCACGATCCTCCCCATCGCACCTCTTCTGTCACAGGTGATACTGCACGTTGTACGAGGCGAGAGTGTAACGGAGCTCTATGGGAA
>CAYJSJ010000040.1:0-4014 GCA_964373065.1 uncultured Candidatus Peribacteria bacterium | reverse complement strand
GAACGGCTTTTTGGGAGAGCGTCGCATGAAGTTTGCAAAGAAGCCGTCCAAGACCTCATAGCCGAAATGCCACCCGACCAAATCCCATCAAGTTTGAAGTAGATTTTTTATTACTGATTTTTTCAAAAAAACAGCAATTTATCATTGCTGTTTTTAAGTTGTAAAATGATTGACATATTTACTAATATAATGTAATCTTTAATCACAAAACCGATAAGGTATCGGTTAGTCCTTTGTCAATCAAGTGGAGAGATTAAGTCAATCCACGTCCCTTTCGGAGGATCAGTTCATGAGTTCGCGAATTTTGTCGGGTATGCGTCCGACGGGCAACCTGCACCTCGGCAACTATTTCGGGGCTATCAAGCAATTCATGGATCTCCAGTCTGCCGGCGAAGAGTGCTTTTTCTTTGTCGCTGACATCCATGCCCTGACCGAAGTTACGGGTCCCACCCAGATTGAAGAACTGTCAATCGAAGTGGCCAAGAACTACTTGGCATGTGGCATCGATCCCACACGGTCTACACTGTACTGTCAGAGTGACGTGCCGGAGGTAAGTGAAATCGCCCTTCTCCTTGGCAACATCGTCAAACTCGGGCGGCTGCAGACCTGCACCACGTTCAAGGATCGCGTCCACAACAAGGGCGTTCCCGAAGGCGAGGTCAGCTACGGTCTGCTCGGGTACCCTGTGCTGATGGCTGCGGACATCCTTTGCGTTCGTGCGCAGAAAGTTCCCGTCGGCCAGGATCAGATCCAGCATGTCGAGATGACTCGCGACTTCGCACGGACATTCAATCATATGTTCAACAAAGAGGTCTTCGTGATCCCTGAGTTGAACATCAGTAACCCCCTGCGTGTGCCTGGTATCGACGGTGCGGACAAAATGGGCAAGAGCGACGGTAATACCATCGCCCTGCTCGAAGACATCTCGTCCGTTATCAAGAAAGTGCGTGGCATTCCTACGCAACTGGAACCCGGCGGCGAAATGCAGCCGGGAACTCGAGCACTCTACACGCTCATGGAGTTGTGCAGTCCGCCCGATGTCCACACTGAGTATTTGCGTCGCTACAGCAACCACGAAGGCAAGTTTTTCGGTGGAATGAAGCAGCGGCTCACGGAGGATATCGTCGCCCTCCTCGAACCCATTCAGCAGCGCTACAAAGAACTTAGTAATGAAACCGTGCGTGAAACGCTTGCGTATGGTGCTATCAAGGTTCGATCCATTGCTTCTGCTGTCCTCACAGACATGCGGAGCGCGATGGGTCTCAAAAAGTAGGAGAAGCCATGGAACTTGAAAAGATCAGAGATCGGCTCGACGCCTTAAGCTGGCAGATGATGCTCATTCTCGTTGAGCGTCTCGCGCTGGTCAGGGAAGTCGCTATGCAAAAAAAGAAGAAAGGAGATGGAGTGATCCATGCTCCCAGCCGGGAAGCTGCGATCTTCGACCGCACGGTCGACCATTGTAGGGTTCTCGGCCTCGATCCGGACTATGTGTTGGAAATCGTCTCCCTTATGATTGCACACGCAAAGGATGCGGAGTGTGATGTGCTGGGAGTGGACACTTTCCTCGACACCCATCCGAAGCGTCAGGAAGACCTTCGGACAAATCTGCTCAGTCTCACATCGGTGGTGGCTTCGCAGTACGGCCTTGACTACTGTGAAGGACAGGGAGCAGATGCCGTGCGGTCATATCTGAATCGGGAACAGCAGCTGTTGCGGGAGAGCATCGATGTTCTCTCTCATCAGAAGCTGGCGCTCGATTTGGGATGTGCCACAGGCAAAACCGCAGAACTTCTCGAACGGTATTTCTGCCGTGTGTTGGGCTTTGACATCTGTTCGCAGATGATCGAACAAGCTCGCACACGGAGGCTTTGGCCGGATTACGTGGGGTTCGAAGTGACGGATCTGGAGGAAAGAATTCCGGCTGACGATAGTTCTGTTTCGTTCGCTGTAGCTAACTTTGGCGCAGCGTCCGAGGTGTCTCAGCGTCTTCTGCAGGAAGTGTCGCGGGTGTTGGAGCCGGGCGGGAAGGGATTCCTGTCTTTCTACAACGCAGACGCCATCAGCAATCTCTGGTACTATCCGTGGCCTTCCACGCTACGGGCTCACCTTAATACGTACAACAATACGCTCGAGGTGTGGTACCGGGACAAGGTCTACACGGTCCGAGGCAACGGCATGACAGCCCATGCTCTGAAGCAGGAATGCGAACAGTATGGATTGACAGTGGAATGGGTTGAAACCTATCCCACTTTCCTCTCCATCGTTCCGCGTTTCTTCTTCTCTTCGCCACGCTACCAAAGGCTGGTGCAGGCGGTCACCGAAGTGGACAACGCTTTGGCTCGTCAAGATTCCCATCGGGGAACCTACCTGACGGCTCTCGTCAAAAAATGATGGGCCAAGTGTGAAAGGGGTAAAGATATGATATCTTTACCCCTCTTTTATTAATTTGAGAGAGGGGGGTTATTATTTATCGTTTGACAAGTTTATTAGTTTGAGTTAGTATAATTTACAAATCAGGAAGTTCCTGATAGCACCTTTCAATAAGCCTATTTCTGGAGGCGTTGCTATGGATCAAAGTCTGCGAAAATGCCCTCTGTGCCAGGCCGAAAAGCCAGAGCTCAACGAGACTGGGCAACACAATTTCGCGCCTCACGTCGTCGAAGGACAGGTGGTTAACATCTGTGCGCAGTGCAAGTCTACCATCGACAATGCTCGCCACAATCGGGAGCAGCATTTCTCTCCGTCCCACTGACAACCCAACTCATCGCCCAATTCACCAACACGAAAGGAAAGCGGCATGAAAATCCGGCCTCTCGGCAAGCTCAGCGATTTCTTCGTTGAGCAGATGAGCAGTTTGCTCATGGAAGAGAGTGCAAGTCCAAACTTAGGCGCCATGACGGTGTCCAGTCTGATTGACGAGCTTCCCAAAGAACTGATCGATCAGGTGTGTGCCGATCCCGCTCTGTGCGATATTGCTTCGCTCGACCTGAAAATGATCGAGCAGGCCATCACGCATACGAGTGGCGTTGTGCCTCCGAAAAACCTGCTGGCGCTGGTCAACAAAGTTTCCGGCGCCGCCAAGTCCCTGCCCATGCTCAGCTATGAAGAGCTGGTCTTGGTTAATCCAAAGGAAGACCTGCGTACCTTCACGCACGGTCGGATCGGCGAGGTGGAAAAGAAGTTCTACCTGAGCCACTACACCATCGAACAGCAGCTGGGAGCGGTGCTCACTCAGCTTCACCGAGTGCGTAACGGCCTACTGGGCTGTGCCGATACGTATTCGGACAAGAGCATCAACATGGGCGAAGTGGAAACCAACCTCTTCGCCAGCGTCAAGACGCTCGTCGATCTGAACACGACCATGGATCCGGAAGATTTCAAAAGCTTCCGCAAGTTCTACATGGTTACCGACCATCGTGGTCTCGAGGGTCCCAGCGGAGCGCACTCGGGCGCCATTCCGGAGATAGAGGTTCTCCTTTTCTGGAACTGGCTTTGGCCCAGCCGCGACAAGTACATCATCAGCCATTACGGCTACTTCCCGCGTGAGAACAGGGAGCGCATCCGTGTGGCGCTGCGCCAGCCTTCGCTCGTTCAGCTGGTGGAACACGAAGGTTCCCGCCACAGCGACATCCGCAGTCTCATGCTGGCGGTCTCCAAGTTCATGGTGGCTTTCTCGAGCAAGCACTACGGAGCAGTGCAACGGCACCTGCCGGATGTGCTGGCCAACAAAGCGCCGGGAACCAGTGTCGCTGAAAAGTCGGGAGATTTCCTCTCGGCAATCAAGGATGAACGGCAGCAACAGCTCAACAAACTCATCGAAATCTTCGGATAATCTGATGAGTCGGGGGTGGTTTGAAAAAACTTCAAATCACCCCCTTATCCTTAAAAGTTGCCCGAGGCTATTGACAAGGTTTTTTAATCTGATAGGATTACAGTATAGTAAGAAATATTGACAACTATAAAATCAATGAATTGGGTCTCCGGCTAAAAGCTTAGGAGATTGGGCCCGATTCG
>CAYJSJ010000039.1:0-4160 GCA_964373065.1 uncultured Candidatus Peribacteria bacterium | reverse complement strand
CGTCGCTTCCGTTCACTTTGAGGTCAACTGAGAGGGTGTCAAAGATATTCTCGTTGGGGGGAGATTTGCGGCGTGAACCACCGCTATCGCGGCAAGCGTGAAGATACCGAGAAAAATAGCCGGGAGAATCTTTTTCATGCAAGAAGTATAACACAGGAGGAACTTACCGTTTTCTGCGATACACGCGCGAACGGTGTTCAACGACCGCCACAATCAGACGACTACTTGACCATCGAATGTCATACATGACGCGATAATCACCAACTCGCAACTTGAAAAATCCGCGCCATGTTCCTCCCAGTGGAATTGGATTTATTTCAGAAAAATGAATGCGTAGCCATTCAAGTTTATCCAGCACTTGCCCCCGTACGGATGACGAAAGCATTTTCATATCCCGAAGCGCGCCGTCGTCGAAATCAACGCTCCAGTCGGACATAGAAATGAGATTAGGAAAAACGCCGCTTCACTTCAGTAAGTGAAGTCAGACGGTGCGTTTTTTGTCGGCGATACTGCGTAAGCCGCATGCGAACTGCGGGGGTTAATTCCAATCCGTAGTCCGGGTCCGTCAACGCATTGTAAACGGACTCTGCAACCGCCCGCCGAACGGTATCGATAAGTTTCTTTTCAAGCGTTTGGGTCATAAAACAAGTATACCACAAAAACTACTCTGCGCCTGCCGCCCTATGCTACAACTTATTCACCTCCTCCCACGGGATTTCTTTGCGGAACGCTTTGAGAATCGCGTCTTCCTGCATTGTGAGCATGCCCTGCTTGCGCGCGACGCGCATAATCTCGGTCTCGGTCGGACTCTTGAGAATGACTTGCTCAAGGTCGGCATCCATAGAGAGCACCTCAAAGACCGCGGCGCGCCCGCGCGTCCCCTTGGGGCAGTCGGGAGAGGGATTCACGGTGAGCACTTCTTGGGGAATGGCGATCTCGCGGCGCGCCGCCTCGGACAGCCCGACAAAAGCGCTGTCAATCTGTGCTTTAATACTCCCCTCAATCGCCAAGGGCTTTCCGGTACCTGGACAGATGAGCTGCACGAGTCGTTGAGCAATGGCGAGCACCAGAGTCGGGGCAATCAGGTAGGGGTCAACGCCCATATCAATAAGCCGCGGAATAACGCCGCCTGCGTTGTTGGTGTGAATCGTTGAGAAGACGAGATGCCCCGTGAGCGCCGCCTGTACGGCAAGCTGCGCCGTTTCTTTGTCGCGAATCTCGCCGACCATAATGATATCGGGGTCTTGGCGCAGGGTGTGGCGGAGGCCGGTGGCGAAGGTGTACCCTATTTCGGGACGCATCTGCGACTGACTGATGCCGGGGATATTGTACTCAACAGGGTCTTCAAGCGAGAGAACATTGAACTTTTCGCGGTCAATCTCATTGAGCATGGTATAGAGGGTCGTTGATTTGCCGCTCCCCGTCGGTCCCGTAATGAGAATGAGTCCGTAGGGGCGCGTAATCGCGTCTTTGATGCACGAGAGATTGCGCGCCGAGAGCCCCATCTCGGCGAGCGGCTTCACGCCTTTCGCCGTATCAAGAATACGGAGTACTACCTTCTCGCCGTAGTAGGAGGGAAAGGTGGAGACGCGAAAGTCAATGCGTCTCCCCTCAATGCGCGCGCTGAACCTGCCGTCTTGTGGCTTGCGCTTTTCGTCAAGACGCATATTGGAGAGAATCTTAATGCGCGCGAGCACCGCGCTGTGCACTTTTGTCGGCAAGAGCAAAGAAGTGTTGAGGACGCCGTCAACGCGGAAACGCACGCGCAGGTCATTGCCCATATGCTCTATATGAATGTCGGAGGCGTTGCCTTCGCTTGCATAGTGCAGAATCGTGGCGACAATCTTTGTCACCGGCGCGTCTTCTATGATATGCGCCTCGGTCCCCTGCCGAGAAGAGAGCGCGAGCGGAGTAGTATCTTTCTCTTTTCCTCCTTCGCCGCTTCCTCCTCCGAACTCGGTATCAAGCTCCGTCAGCGCCTCCGTTACTTCTCCCGAGAGCCCTTTGTAGCTCGCGAGCACCCTCTCAAAATCATCGGACGAGATGAGAAAAAGTTTGTAGGGAATGCCGAGTTTTGAGGAGATGAAACTTATGGCATCCCGCGCTTCCAGATTATCGGGGTCAACGATGCCGATCTGGAGAGCTCCCTCGGTCATACCAATCGGCGCGAACCGGTAGTGCGCCACCGATTCTTCGGGGACAAATTTGAGCACCTCAAAGGAAATCTTTCTGCCCTCCAGATTCGCGGACGGGAGCCCCGAGACCGCCGCCTGCCCTTCTAAAATATCCAGGCGCGAGATGCCGTGGTTTCGCAGAACCGCCTCTATATCGCCGCCCTGCGACTGCGCCTCCGCTTCAAGCGCCGGCAGGTCCTGCGCCGAGACGACTCCTTTATCAACTAAGGTCTGAAGAAGAGACATAATGTGTCATTAGTCTAAGTCGAAACCGCCGCCGCTATTGACGGGAGGCGTCGGCTTCTTCGGCGGAGCGCTCACGCCGGACGCGGGGCTCCGATTAGACAATGCTGCAGCCCCTACCGACGGCCTGTCCGCGGCGGGAACGGCTCTTCCTTCAAAGACCGCGAAGGGGTTGCGCCTGCCCACGGGCTGCGGCGCAATCTCAATCCCGAAATCCGTTAACCCCATAAAGACCGGGTCATCAAAGATTGCTGTATCAAACTTGGTGGAGCGCAGACGCGCGAGCGCAGAGAGAAGTTCTTTGCCGAGTGTCGCGCCAATGAGCGAGCCGTCTACCTCGCTTATGCCGCTCTCCGGCGAATTTTCCCCGCCGAGGTAGTAGAAGAAGAACGCCGTGAGCGCGAGCACCATAAGAAGAGCCGTGAGCGCCGCCTGTTTGTTGATGTGGTCAAAGATGTTCATAGTTTAGGTTCTAGGGTAGAAGGCCCTAGGCTTTAGGTACTACTGGCGACTAAGTCTTTCTTTCCTAGTGCCTAATGCCTAAAGCCCAGTGCCTAGTCACTCCAGCCGATAGGTATCAATCGTTACCGAGAAATCGTACAAGCCGTCGGGACGCGCGCTGAACTCTACCTTACGCGCGTCGGCAAGCCGAATACTCTGTTCCAGATCGCCGAAAAACGAGCGGAAGTCGCTATACTCCCCCGAGACCGTGAACTTAAGCCCGATTGACTGAGAGGTCTTAGGCAGGGGACCTATCGCAGACGCGCTCGCGGTCTTCCCTTTTGCCGCGCCCGTCTCTTCTACGATAACATTTTTGAGAGTCATTCCGTACGCGGAGGCGAGCGTGTTGATGTCTATGATGAAGCGCACCGAATCAAGATAGTCGGGAAGGAGTGTCTCAAGCCGCGCAAGGTCGGCTTGAGGGATGGCGTTGTATGCCTGAAGCAGTCCGGTGCGCGCCTCCTCCACCTCGCGCGCCTTTAGGAGCGCATCTTCATACTGAGTCCGCTCGGCGCGCAACTCCATCACGCTCTTCTCGCTCATGTCGGTCGCTCCCGTGATGGCGCTATACGCCGGATTGAGATAGCCGACAAAGAGTCCGACTGCGGCGAGAAGAAATAAAGTTGAGGCAAAATTACTCATGAGAGCACTGGTGCAAGAACAGTGCCTTTATTTTATATGTATTCCCCCATTTACACAAACCACAGTATTTTACAAAAAGAAAACCCCGATTGCTAGTCGGAGTTGTGTGCCTGCCCGCCGAAGAGGCGGGAAGAAAGCCAAAGCCAAGTGACCGAGGGCTAGGGCGAAGCGACTTAGCGTTGAGAACTACTTGCGAACACCGGCGAACCACCGGTTGCCGACCCAGCCGTCGTTGCTGCGGATGACGCTCACCCCGCGCCCGTCGTTCCAACGGAAGAACGAGGCGTAGCACCACTTGCCGTCCGAATTCTTCCAATGAGTGCTGTGTGGCTTCTTATCAGCGAAAGCAGGGTCGGCCTCATTCACGGCGGCGACGGAATATGGGTCAGCGGGTTTGAGACCACGGAGTTCATATTCCTTTTCGAGGTCGTCGTCCGAGATGTAACCGTTTCGTTTGGACAGGTCGGGTTTGAAGAACACAACCTCGACTTCCTCGCCGTCACCTTTGGGCATGCTGTCCACAACCTTGCGGTCCGTGTACTGCTTGCGACCGGTGGCATCGAGTGCTTCTACCGGCGTACGGACGCGATTGACATTGAC
>CAYJSJ010000038.1:0-4229 GCA_964373065.1 uncultured Candidatus Peribacteria bacterium | reverse complement strand
ACTCTATCTGAAAGTCAAAGAGTGTGGCGACAAACCCCAACAACGACACCGCTTCTGGATTGCCCGAGACTTCGGGATTCTGTGTTGTCTTGCTTGCGCCGTTCCAGAAGCGGAGACCTTTGCAAGAGGCGGGGTTGCCGCTGGTGTACCATTGCAGTTGAGGACGCTGGCCGTAGTCGCAGACGAATGCGTCGGTGCCGTACGCGCCGATACTCTCGCATCTGCCCTCAAGACGAACGAGGAAGGGGGGTGGAGTAATCTCTCCAGGGACAACGCGGAGGGTTGTGGTGAGGCAGTTGTTTTGTTCGGCGTTGCCCGTAAGGTTTTCTTCTTTAACTAAACCTCTAGTCTCTATGGGAACATCCGCGCAGACTTGGAGAGAGTGGTTGCCTAAACTTACAGAGGGAATTGCGGATGATATTATTAGTGGCGACAGTCCATCAATACCTGCACCAAGCCCAGAAAGCTGCGGCTGTGCCTTGCTTGTATAAGGAGAGTTTGGGTTTTCGTCCAATTGAAATTGATTGTCAAAACTTTGCGCGGTCGCCCCGTTTTTATTCCTAATTTTGGCGCGGAATTTGACCGAGGTATTTGCGGGAATCTGGTCGAGCCGATAGAAGAGAGTCGGGGGTGCCGCAGAAAATACCTCCACACTCCCCGGCTCCACGACAAGGTCGGGGCAGGGTTCCGATGCTTTGATGATAATCGGCGCGCTCGGAGCGCTGGTCTGTGTGCCGTTCGTCGCGACTACTTGATACGAGTAGGAGCCGGGAGCGAGACCGCTCTCGGTAAACGGAGCCGTCTGCGTGGGAACGCCCGCGGCGGTAAAGGTTCGTATCAAGACATCACCGCGAAGGAGATTGTAGCTGGTCGCATTCTGCCCACCGGTAAAGTAAAGAGAGACACGCCCGCCGTCCGCGCTGCATGAAAGGAGAAGCGGGACAGGAGTTGCCGCCGAGGGTCCGGGAGCCCTGTAGTTCGCCGTGACGGTCTTCACCGTTTCGCCGCCGCTTCGCGGGAACGAGAAGGTAACGCTGCAGCGGCGACGGTCTCCTGAATCGGGGACTTCATCCGAGACGAAGGTGCAGCCGGTCCAGCCGCCGATGGTGGAGAAGGAACCGCTGGGGTTGGTGCGCGTCGCGGGCGCGCGCAGGACGACGGTGAAGTCCTTGGGGAAGGGGACAAGAAGAGACGGGAGGTCTCGGCGATACTCTGCTTCGCTTCCTTCGGTAAGACCGGCGAAGTAGTTGGGGGGAAACGGGTCTGCGGGAGTAATGGAGATTTGGTCAATGAAGACGCCGGGAACCAATCCATTGTTGAGCGAACTGCGGACGACGAGCGCGAGAGACGGGGCGGGCCGCGTTCCCGTCAATCGCGGAATGATGCCGGTGATGATGGGGTTCCCCTCGACGCCGTTGGGGCAGATGACCCTCGCAGAGCCCGTATCGGCGCTGATGTTGGTGCACCCGGTGTCGTAGAACCAGCCGGAAAGGTCAGAGCCTGCATCTGGCGCGCGGCCGTTCGCGCAGGCGCGGGTGATGAGCGGATTACTGCCCGGCTCGTCGGTATCAAATCCCCTCACGGAGGCGGAGACGGGATCGGGATTCCGCGCCTCGCCGTTTGCGTCCGCACCTACCTCTCTGCAAAACGCAAGGTTATCGGCGTCGTTCTCATAGAGCGCGTGGTTGGTGTCGCAGTTGGGATAGTAGTCGGTGCTCTGACCGCCGAGAGTGCAGGAAAACTCGCCATAGAATCGTTCGGAGATGAGAAGGGGCCAGACGCCGGGATAGAGCAGTCCGGTCTTGAAATACCGCTCGTTGGAGAAGACGAAATTGATGAAGGTCTCTCGAAAACTTGTGCCACTCGAGATCGGACCGTGCGTGAACTCTAGATTGTATCCGCGGAGAGGATCCCGCGTGTTGCTGCTCCCGGGAATGACATTCTGATTCATCCATGTCCGCTTGGACATATCGGGCGAGTTTGGAGTGGTATCTTCCTGCCGATACCCGGGAGGAGAGAGGGAGAAGTCAAGAACCCTCATGACATCCAGCAGACCGCTCGCGACGAATGCGTTGAATCCCCACGGCGTACCGAGATCGGCGACGCCCCCGACGCCGAGATTCTTCCACCGTGCGGGGTCGCATTCCTTCACTTCACCGAAGACCGTCGTCTCCCAATCGGGTTGGTCGAAACTGATGTCATTGAGAAGCGTAACGCTGCATGGCGAGGGCGTAACGGCAGGGGCTCGTTCTACGGTGAACGCGGAGGTGCCGCAGTTTGAGAAGACGCCTTCTTGATAGTCAGGACAGGCGGCGACTACCCAGGTTCCGGCGCCGGGCGGAGTGAAGCTCGCAGAAGTTCTGACGCTTCCTCCCCCATTGAGGCGAGGGATGCGGGCTGAAGCATTCCCCGCGCCGAACTGCTCATACGCGCTGTCTGCCTGGCCTGACTTCTTGAAGAAAAAAGAGGTGGACGATTCGGTCCCCCCCGGTATAGCGGTGCCGCTATTCCCAATGCGGGCAACGACGGTGACAGGGGTAAGACCACCAGTCTCCGGTTCTGGCAGGAGAAACTTAACGGTGTTCTCCAGCATACGAACGCCGATGATGCGTTCTACCGTTGCGGTGAGATTGGGGAGGGCGTGGGCAAAGAGGGGCAGGACAAAGAGAGCGACGAGGGTCGCGCGCAAAATCAAAGATTGTCTTTGCCGTTCTCTCATTGCAAAAGATGCGTACTACCGCTTACCGCTGGAGCGCCTTGAAGATGGCTTTGCGCTCCTCATCGCTGAAGGTATAGATATGCGCCTTGGTGAGCATAATGCCGCTGATCTCGCTTCGTTCAGCCGAAGTAAGCGCGCGTCCCGAATTGACCGCCGAGAGAATCTGCGCTCTCTTCGCCGAGACATTGCCGGTCTTCTCTTCTTCGGTCAATTTGAGCGCGGGAGCGAGCTCTGCCTGCGGCACGGGCGCGTTTGAATTTGAAACAGGCGCCGAATCTGACAGAGAGTCCCAGAAGTACCAGACCCCGAGGAGAAGAACGAGAACAATGACGATAACGATAGAGAGTGCTTTTTTCTTTTCGCCTTCCATAAAATAAGAGGAGATTAAATAATAATCTTCCCTATTATATAAACAGAGTCGCGCCTAGACAAGTGGATAGCGGTTTGCTACGCTAGGGGTTCCTGTGTTCGCCTGCCGAGGGCGAACCGTTTTATTAACAATACGAACATACGAACCAGACACGAAAGTACGAAAGGGAGAAACTATCGTATTGAATGTCATGGTTCGTAATTTCGTAAAATTTTCGTAAGTTCGTATTATCATGTTATTTGACCTTAAGACCATTACCTCCGTGCTTGACCAGCTTGAGACCGAGCGCGGTATTCCGCGCGAGAAGGTGGTGGAGGCGGTTGAGGCGGCGCTCGCGACCGCCTATAAGAAGGAGTACGGCAAGAAGGGGCAGATTGTGCGCGCCCATTTTGATATCGCGACCGGCGAGACGGCGTTTAGCCAGGTGAAGGTTGTCGTAGACAAGACGCGCGTCGTTCCCGAAGACGAGATGGCGACAATGAAGGAAGAGGGGCGCGAGCGCGACCCCGCTGACGAGCGGATTTATTTCAACGCCGAACATCATATCATGCTGGAGGACGCCATGAAGATAAAGAAAGACGCGGTGCTTGATGGTGAGATTATCTTTCCTCTTGAGGCGAAGGGCGATTATGGGCGCATTGCGGCGCAGACGGCAAAACAGGTGATTATCCAGAAGATTCGCGAAGCGGAGAAGGTCTCGGTGATGGCGGAGTACGGCGCGCGGCAGGGAGAGATTGTCAGCGGTACGGTGCAGAGGATTGAGCGCGGCAATCTCTATATAGATATGGGGCGCGCGACCGGCATCCTCCCCTACGAAGAGCAGATTCCCGGCGAGCGCTACCGCCAAGGCGAGCGCGTGCGCGCCTATCTGTACCGCGTTGAGGAGTCGCCGCGCGGCATCTTCTTAAAACTCTCGCGCTCGCATCCTCAATTTTTGAAAGAACTCTTTAAACAGGAAGCGCCCGAGGTCGCCTCGGGCGCGGTTGAGATTAAGATTATCGCGCGCGAGGCGGGTTCTCGCACGAAACTCGCCGTCGCCTCAATTGACCCGCACATTGACCCCGTCGGCTCGCTCGTCGGCCAGCGCGGCGTGCGCGTCTCAACGGTAATGAGCGAACTCGGCGGCGAGAAGATAGATAT
>CAYJSJ010000037.1:0-4698 GCA_964373065.1 uncultured Candidatus Peribacteria bacterium | reverse complement strand
AGACTTGATTTTTTATTGTTGTTATTGTATAAATTTATTATGCAGGAAGGACAGCTTCCAAAGCCAGATCCATATGCATCGCTCAAAGACGAGTGGAATTTTCAGTATCCCCTGACATGGGAGAGTCTCAAGAGTGACTTAGGGTATTACTCTCAAAAGATGAGCCAGGCAATGAGACAAGCCATCTCCCCGCAAGAGGCGCATCACTTTGTACTCGACGGCACTATGCCAAAACGTTGTGAAAGCACTCTTGGTCCATCCGAGAAACAGGAATCCTCGCTTAAACAGCTACAAGAACTGTACGGGGACGCCTACCGTACGCTCTTCAATCGTTCCCATGCCATGGAGGCCGAGATTGCCTTGCACCCCGTCCACAGCTGGATTTGTAAGCATTTGCTCCCCTGGCTCGAAGAATTTTATGAGCATACATTCAAAGAAAACTATGCCAGAGGACAAGACGTTCTTCGCAATTTTCCCGCAGACGCAACTCCGAAGCCCACATGGAAATTTCCCGTTCAAATCCCCTTTATGACGCGTCGCAATTGGAGAATCACGGACACCATGCCACTCACTATTATGCGAGATATCAATGAACAACTTCTAAAGCCAAAAGGCTATATGCTCGCACATTCTCACAAACGGTTTAAAAATGAAGATACTCTGAGAAATACGTGTGAACTCTATCGCATCGAGTTAAACGGTACGGCATCCACCGATGATGGCATTGATGTTCCCTATGCATTCCTGCATCGGGTGTACCCCGTGCAAGACAACACCAATTGCGATCTCGGCTGTTGGAATGGGAACATCAATCTTGCAAGTATGTTTGTGACACCAACGCTACAAGCTCTGGAAATACAAGAAAAATACAACCATGTATGGATACAGAATGGAAATATCTATGACGTGCCCGATCAGCTTCCTTACATTCATATCATGTGCATGCGAGCGATGTCCGATTACAAAAAATTTGGCGATACATCGCATGCGCTCACACACCACCTCTGCACGGGAATGCTGGAAGAAATTCGTCATGGAATCAACGCGAAGCGTTTTACCAAGAAGACCGGACTGCGTACTGTATACGGCAATTCGCAATGGACACAGTCGTATCTGGACTTCCACCTTCAGGGCGGTGCTCTCGGCCCGCTTGCAACCATTACAAGCACCAGGCTCGACGACGTCGTGCAGAAGACGGGGCGCAGTTCACTCACTCCTGATGAGAAAAAAAGAGCCATTCGATCCATCGTGGAAGAACTGAATGCAACAGTGACATCACTGGCCGTCGGCCCCTGTCCTGCAAGAACGATCATAGAGTACGAGCACAATATGCAGATCTGTGCCGATTTCGAAACATGCTTCCCGAAGCATCTTGCCAATCTTGCTATCAGGGAAACCGTGGAAAGTATGATCTTCCTGGAGGCATTGGGAGAAGCAGCCGGTTTCAACATTCCTTGGAAGAATGCTCCATTCTCGTCATACGTGACTCTGGGCAAAGCACTTGCAAAGCTTCCTGAACGTACGATCAGACTTCTAACAAAGCACTGGTACGATCAAACATTTACACAGGGGAAGATCGACGAACCGCCCTTTGATCCTATCCTCGATGAGGGGACCATTGTGCGTGGGGGAAACAGCATGCTACGGCAGTGGGAAAAAGAACTGTGAGATGAGTACTGGGAAGGTTGGGAAATGGGGAAGAAATCCATACCGTTCTTCCACAGAGAAGAACTGAAAAAACCGCTAATCTAAGCCAAAAAACTTGTGCTCCTATTGTAACGTGTTCCTTAGGATCTACCGCACCCGCAGGAAGCAGTGTTTCATGAGAAGCTGTTTTGATTTCCACGCACTTCCCATGGAGACTACCGCATCCTGCAACGGAATTCCGCGGACCCTACCGGAACTATGGGATCCGTCTACCCTCACAGATGACGAACTGAAGTGCATCGTCACGAGGATGCCCCGGAGCGTCCCCGTTCCACCCTTCGTTCTTCGCTGCAAGGAGGAACAAAAGCGGCGCGAAGAGATGGAGCATATGAAACGGCAAGCACGAGGAGCACAGAGAAACAGGGAAATGTACGCATCGGAAATCGCCGAGGAGACGCCTTCCTTCTGGCAGAGAATCGCCATAATGGCTGCAGACGCCGGAAGCCTCGCGCGATCGCTTCTGCAGAGCGGTGCAGGCGACGAATGCGACGCAATGCCCTGCGAGAAAACCCATCGACGAAAGCAGAGGAAATCCCTCACAGTCGACCAACTGGAAGAGCGCGTTTTTCTGAGCGGTGCATCACTGGAAATGAGCGACCCCTTGCCCATGGCAGACATGGTTTCTTCGGAAGTGAGTTCTGTGCAAATGTTCTCGCGCCTCAGTGGCAACGCCGTGATCACCGACGTAGGCATCACCTTTTCCGACCGGAGCTTCGTCGTATCAAAACCCCTCCCGGAGCGGCAACCGGGAGAAACGTATGAGACACGCATCACTCTGACCCTGCGACCATCGGATGACACGCACTTCTACCTCTATAACGATACTGCAGGATATAATGCAGAAACGGGGCACGGTGTCATCCTCATGCCCGAACGCGACTACGAAAATATCGGCGTAGTGATTATGCGAAGTGGCGAAGCAAAGGTAGATAATCGCGATTCTGCCCCGCTTCCCTACGGGCAGTACATGGTCACCATGACCGATACGGACACCGAACATACGACCATCATCCGTTTGCCAAGCGGTCACGTGAAAACGTATACACAGCCGCAGCTTCCGCGCGTTCATGGCGGGCAGATCTTCCTGAATGCGGGAGGAACGACCATCACTTCCATGCAAGTGATCCGCAAGAACAAGGCGGTCGCTCCGATCGACCGGACTGAGGGCTCTTCGTTGGAAGCTTTGATCGCAGAGATTGAGGAATGCCCTGTGATAGAAGAACCGACAGAGCAATCAAGCAGTGTCCTCAGCGCATTTCGTGCAAAACAGGCAAGTCTGCAGGAAAAGATCAATACACTCATGGTCGCGCGCACCGACATCGCAACGCAAATCCTGCGGCAACAGACGCTTCTTTCTGATGCAGATGTGATGCTGAGCGAAGCAAATGCCATTTTAAAACGCAGAGAGCAGCAAGCCCTCATGGAATCGCAAAAAGTGACACCCCACCTTTCTGTACAGACACTGCGCCTCAAGCCCTACCTAGAGATCCAGTATTCCAATATGCCCTCGGGTTACTTGCTTCGTATGGACGGTCGCGGTGCAGGGTGGAGCTCTGCACTCAATCAAGGATCGTTTTCGGGACGAGTGGATCTGCCGCGCTTCGGGGCTTCGGGTTCTGCGAGTGTGTACCTCACAGATAACACAGGGACCAGAGTGACGGAGCTCTTCCATTTTAACCACACGTCAGGAAGCTCCCCCAGCAAAACCGGCGCAAAGAGCTACAACGAAAAACTGACAGGCATTGCGTACGTGCCGGAGATTGCACCTGAATTGCGTGTGTCTTCGGCAGAGATGGCGCAGGCACATTCTCTGATGGCTGACGCAGCTACACAGCGAAGCAATGCGGAGCAATCGATTGCACATCTCCAGTCGCAATCTGCCGATATGCGAGAAGCAATCAACGCGCTCGAGCGCTCAATGATTCCCTATAACCGCATGCATGTCGCAGCGGAAGGTTCCGGCTTCGTCCTCCACTACATGGCAAGCGGCACACAAACATACTTCGAAGTCGATCTGCGGGGAGCCGGATCCATCTACAGAGAAACGATCGACCACGTGGCGGGGCAAGCGGACGGCAGTATGCGTTTTGATATCGGACGCGCCATGGGCGGAAACGGCGACGGCCCCGTAACCATCCGCATGTATGACCGCGCAGACGGCACGCTTCTCGACGCGTTCACGGGCTCCTTTAGCCGCAAAACCGGCAAGACGGAAGGCGAGAGCATAGGGGTGTGGGGGGAGCTTGAAACTGGGCGGATTGTGGAGAATCCCCTTTCACCCACCATGTCCGTGTTGGACGTCTTTGGCCCCATGGTCGTCGTCGCGATGCAAAGCCCCTACGACGCATCGGTCATCAACTTCGACGGTGGAGGGTTCTTTGGGAACGCCTCCATGACTCACGAGGGCGGCAGCAGCTACAAAGGGCATCTATTCTCGATCAATACCGACAAGCCCGGCGGAGTCTATACACTCAGGATGTTTGAAGGCGTCAATAGGCGTGAAGTCTGCAGCCTGAGTTTCCGGTGGGACACAGAAAGTAAAACGCTCACGCCCCTTGGGGGACATAATGAGTGGATTTCCGGGCTTGCCGATGAAACATCGTCAGAGCACGCCGCAGAGCTCAGATCTATGGCCAAAGCTCTCTACGGACTTCCTTCCACGTCCCTGAGTTTTGCAGCCCTCCGTAACGTCCAGCAAACACAATTATTCGATGCGTCGCATTTCGTCATCAGCGAAGCAGAGCTTGCAGAAATCCTCACGCGGTTCCCCATCCAAAATCACCCCGACCGCAGCAGCATTTTTCAGCAAGGCGTGGGCGCACGGGAAGGGGTGATAGGGGAACTCCTCGAAGTGAGTGTGAACGCCACAATCAATGCGCTGCAGGGGGCGTCCCAAGTTGCAGGCAGGGAGTACTTCCAAACGCAGTATAATGTCCTGAGTGGCAACCGCTACCTCCGCGAATTCATGATCGACTTCCGCATGGCCTTCCC
>CAYJSJ010000036.1:0-5170 GCA_964373065.1 uncultured Candidatus Peribacteria bacterium | reverse complement strand
CACCATTCGATTCGCTCCTCACTTCGTTCGTCGCTCACTCATGGTAAACCAGCGCTAGCGCTCGATTTTCGGTGTCTGCATTTCCCAATTTCCCTATTTCCCCATTTCCCTATTTCCCTATTCCCTATTCCCCCCCACACTCTCCATGCAATGACGCTGGATCGTCCGCCAGTCAAAGGGGAACTTGTGCGTTTCTATCGCGCGTACAATTGCCGCAAAGCACTGCCAGACATTGCTCTGCGTATAGAGGAATGCATTCCCGGCTTCTAAAACGGGGTTATAGTCCTCCAGCACTTTGGTCGTGAGGGAGATCGGTACGACGCCGTAACTCAGTGCTTGCGGGAGTTCTTCCATGCCGGAAGGATCTGCGAAGAAGAGTGCCATATCTGCGGCGGCATACATTTTCCGTAGTGCGACATCGTCTCGGGGGATGATGGCGATGTTGTGACAATGCTTGTCTTCAAGTTCGGTAAAGAGCGCGCCGTATCGGCTCGATCCCTTCCCGAGAATCAGAAGTTCAATATCCAGGGAGAGCAGTCCCGGCAGAATTTCTTCCAAGAGGGCACCCCCCAATGCTTCGCTCATACCTGCAGGGAGACAGAGGACAGGTCTGCGATCTTCGGCCGGCCACCCGAGTTCTTCCTGGAAGGAGGTCTTGTTTTTCCCCTTCTTTTCGAGGGATTTCGCCGTGTAGCGCTGTGCGATTTTTTGGTCTGTAGCAGGGGTCATGTGTTTCTGTAGATTTCCCTTTATTATAGCGAAAAACATCGTATACGGATAGGCAGGTATTCTTGATATTTTTCCGGATTGTTCCATTGCTATAGTGCTCTACTACCCCCGAGCGAAATAGGTTTCGGCGCTTCATTTTCCACCGGAACAATGGAACAATGGAAGCAATGAAGCACTTAGTCCTCATCGACGGTCATCACCTCATGTACCGGGCATACTGGGCGATTCCGCGCACACTGAAAACACGCTCCGGGGAACAGACCAATACCTCGTTTGGGATGGCATCCATGCTGCTTGCCATCCTCACCGCAGAAAACCCCGATGCGCTGGTGCTCTGTTTTGATGCGGGAGATGAGACCTTCCGCCATGCGGAGAATGCGGAGTATAAGGAGGGGAGGGCCGAGACGCCGGATGATTTCTATGCGCAGATCCCGCGCGTTATGGAACTCGTGGCTGCGTTTGGTTTTGCGGAGGTGAGCGATGCGAAGTATGAGGCAGATGACTACCTCTCGGCCTATGCCAAGGCCGGGGAGGAAGCGGGTATGCGTGTCACCATCGTTACAGGAGACAAGGATGCCTTCCAGCTGGCGACCACGCACACGAGGATTGCTGTGCCGCACAAGGGCTACCAGCAGGCGGAGTACCTAGGGCCAAGCGAGATCGAAGTGAAGTATGGCATCCGCCCGGATCAAGTTGCTTCCTATAAGGGGCTCTGCGGCGACAGCTCCGATAACCTTCCCGGGGTCCATGGGATCGGGCCGAAGACGGCGGCGATGCTCCTGCAGAAGTATGGCAGTCTTGCCGGTATTTATGCGCATCTCGAGGATATCAAACCCGTTCTTAAAGAGAAGCTGAGGAAAGATAAGGAACAGGCCTTTTTCTGTGAGCGCATGGCAACGCTCGTCTGCGACATGCCACTGCCGAGATCTTTGAACGAGGCGATGCTCCATGATCTCGATCCCGCTCCGGTCATGGCGATGTTTACAGCACTGGAATTTACGCTGCTTCAAAAAAGATTTGCAACATTCCTTTTAACTCCCTACGCACAGAAGCACTTTAAAACTTTTGCAGGAGAGACAGCGCAACCGGTTGGGGAGGATGCGCGGGATCATCAACTTTCACTCTTCGCATAATCTGTTCACAAATCGTACTCATGAAATAAATTCGTGTGTTTTTGGCGAAAATTTTATAAGAAGAACACTTCGCACTGAGAAAAAATTTGATCACATTATTTGTGCGCAAATTATGCCCGTGTTCATTTTTGGTATTCAGTGCCTACTTGCAACCCTTGCAGAAGCGACCGTAGAATTTGTTCGATACATCCGGTGACAGCGTGTCATCGGGTTCGCTCTTGCAATCTTTAGTTTCTTAAATACCTTCACCTTCCCCAGATTTCTATGCCTAAAGAGAGAGTAATCGCCAGCCTTGATATAGGGAGTTCCAAGATCCGAACGGTGGTGGCGGTTGCAGACAGCACAGATCACCATGGCATGCCAAACGTCATCGGTGTGGGGCTTTCACCTTCCCTCGGCATGCGCAAGGGGCATGTGATCGATGTTGAAGAGCTCATCCATAATATTATCTCTTCTCTGGAAGATGCAGAGCGTATGGCGGGCGTTCCCATCAATCATGTCTTTGTCGGTCTTTCGGGATCGCACATAGAGGCGTTTGATAGCAGGGGTGTGATTGCAGTTTCGGGATCTGAAATTACGCTCGATGACGTTGCCCGCGTTCTCGATGCGGCGCAGGCCGTCTCCATTCCTCAAAATCGTCGTATCCTCCACATAGAACCGAAGGCGTATGCGGTGGATGAACAGCGCGGCATCAAAAACCCCGTCGGTATGACGGGCATTCGTTTGGAGGTAGATGCGCACATCATCACCGGCCACGTACAGCATGTGAAGAATATCGAGAAGTGCGTCGATCAGGCGGGTGTGGATATCGATGATCTCGTTCCGTCCACCATTGCCGCATCCGAGGCGGTGCTGACCAAGCGTCAGAAAGAACTTGGCGTTGCGGTTGTAGACATTGGGGCAGGGTGCGTGAGCCTTGCGATCTTCGAAGAGGGGACTATTCTCCATAGCGTTTCCATCCCGATCGGCGGCGAAAGCGTCACAAACGATATTGCCATAGGGCTCCGTACCTCCGTGGATACGGCCGAAAAGATCAAGATAGAATTCGGGTCGGTGCTTCCGGAGGAAATCCCGGAGCGTGAAATGATCGACTTGAGTTCCGTGAGCAAGGTGGATACCCAGACCGTGAGCAAACGGTACATGGCCGAGATTATGCAGGCGCGGTACTTCGAGATCTTCTCGCTTGTGAATGAGGAGCTCAAGAAGATCGGACGTGCGGGCATGCTTCCGGCAGGAGCGCTCCTTACCGGTGCGGCGGTGAAGGCGCCTGGAGTGCTTGATCTTGCGCGCGATGTGCTCGGGCTCCCCGTGCAGATGGGTTTTCCGACGGATGTCGGCGGCGTGATAGAAAAGGTCGATGATCCCGCCTACGCCACAGCCCTCGGCACGCTGGTGTGGGGAGCGCGAGAAGGCGAGAGCGCGGCGCGCATGATGGGAGGCGTTCAGATGAAACGCGTGCTAACGCAGGCGGGTTCGTGGCTCAAAAGCCTCCTCCCGTAATACATGTTCCCTTTGTCATTTTCCATTCTCTCCCATGTCCGATACGCTCCGTTCTCTCTTCTCCGGTTCCAAGTCCTCGGGCGCAAGCCAAGGTGATGACGGTTCCTCATCCGGCTTAAGTTCTCGCGAGGTTCGCCCCGATGTTTCCCCCGGTGCGGTCATCCTCGTTCTCGGTACGGGTGGCGGCGGCAGTAACGCCATCAAACGGATGATCGATGCCAAAGTTTGTGGAATCGAGTTCATAGCAGTCAATACCGACATTCAGGCGCTGTACCATAATCCGGCCGCGCGCAAACTCACGATTGGACGGGGTGTGACGCGCGGACTTGGTGCGGGTGCAAACCCGGATATTGGTAAGAAGGCTGCCGAGGAAAGTATGGAGGAAATCAAGAAGGCGCTTGAAGGGGCAGACATGCTCTTTATCACTGCGGGGCTCGGAGGCGGTACAGGGTCGGGGAGTGCGCCGGTGATCGCGGAGATCGCGCGCAGCATGGGGATCCTCACGGTCGGCGTCGTTACGCGGCCGTTCAGTTTTGAGGGGCTCAAGCGCAAGAAACAGTCCGATGACGCGCTCGCGCTCCTCAAGAGCAAGGTGGATACCTTGATCACCATCCCGAACGATAAAATTCTCTCGCTGATTGATAAAACGACGCCGCTGACGGAAGCGTTTGCGGTGGTGGATGAAGTACTCCAGCACGCGATCGAGGGTATCTCCACGCTCATCACCGTGCACGGGCTTGTGAACGTAGACTTCGCAGACGTCAAATCCATTATGCAGGATGCCGGTACCGCCCTCATGGGCATAGGCTACGGCACAGGAGACAGCCGCGCTGCGGAGGCGGCGAGAGCAGCCATCGACAGCCCGCTCTTGGAACTTTCCATTTCCGGCGCGAAGGGCATTCTCTTCAACATTACCGGAGGCAACGACCTCAGCATGTACGAAGTGGACGAGGCCGCGCGCATTATTACGGAAGCCGCGGATCCCGATGCCAACATCATCTTCGGTGCGGTCATCGACGAGAATTCCACCGGCGAAGTGAAGTGTACCGTGATCGCCGCAGGGTTCGAGGAGCAGGATTCCTCACTGTACCCGAGCATCGGTGCGCGGTCGGGGGCTCTAAGGTCGGGCCAAAAGCAGCAGACCGAATCTCTGACCAAAAAGACGTTCGGGCTCTCTTCTGCAGAGGAGTACTCGGGGATCGATCGCAGAGACAAGCGTTCGGACGCTCCTTCGCTCATGGAAGCCAAATCCACAAAGCTCGATCTGGACGAAAGCGAGCTGGAGGTACCGGCTTTCATGCGAAAGCCGCTCTCGAAGTAACGCGTCAGTTCCCCGTCGATCCGAATCCCCCGCGTGAAACGGACGCGAGTTCGCGTTCTTCCACCCATTCTGCTTTCTCGGTCTTCACGAAGAGCCCTTGGGCGATACGTTCACCGCGTTCGACGGTCACGGGTGTACTGCTGATATTTTGCACCTGTACGAGAATCTCATCGCTGGGTCCGTGATAATCGCCGTCGATCACACCGAGTGAATGCGGGCACACCAGAGCCTTCTTTCGCGGCAGGGACGATCGGGGGATGATCAGGAGGGCATACCCCTCCGGCACCTCGACGATCACGTTACCGGGCACCAGTGCGATCTCCTTCGGTGCTATCACGGTCGTTTCGCGCGTGACAATGTCAAACCCCACGGCGCCGCCGGTTTCGTGACGGGGGAGGGGGAGCGAGGGATCGATACGTTGAATGCGGATCTGCATAGGGGGGAATCATTGCGCACTTCTATGGTGATATGCAAGGAGGTTTAGGCT
>CAYJSJ010000035.1:0-5207 GCA_964373065.1 uncultured Candidatus Peribacteria bacterium | reverse complement strand
ACCGACAACCGATCACCCCCTCGCCGCAATCTCCACAATCTTTTGAAATTGCTGCGGATCGAGTGAAGCTCCTCCTATAAGCCCCCCGTCGATATCCGGTTGCCCGAGAAGTTTTTCTGAATTGTTAGGTTTCATTGACCCACCATATAGTATTCTTGTCATTTCTTTCCTGTCCTCCGGAAGAAGAGAACGGATAAATGCGTGCATTTCCTGTGCGTCTTTTGCCGTTGCAGCCGGAGTATTGGGATCTCCTCGTGAAATTGCCCACACCGGCTCGTAGGCGATGGTCAGATCTGATTCAAGGGGCAAGGCTTTGAGTTGACGTTGAATGACAGTGTGCTCTTTCCCTCCTTTACGCTCCGCGAGCGTTTCTCCCACACATACGACAGGGTGCATGCCACACTCGAGCGCCGCAATCACCTGTGCTGCCACCTCTTCGTCTGTTTCCTTGTGCTCGGTACGTCTGTCACTGTGGCCGCAGAGGACGTAGCGGCAGCCGAGACTTGCCGCCATCTTCATCCCTATATCCCCCGTATGGGGCCCCGAAGGCTCAGCGTGAGCATACTGCGGGCCGGCGATGATCTTGGCGTCCAGGCAGTGCTCTAAATCGAGGTAGGTCGGGAAGACAATTACGTCCACATTTGCATGTGTTTGGTAGGGGGAATCATGCGCAAATGCTCCGTCGGGGGCAGAGTTCATTTTCCAGTTTGCCGCTATCAAAAACTTCCGCATGACGCGAGTATAGCAAATGAGCCTCAGGCTCATATGGATGAGCCCGGCAAAACAAGCTAGTATGCAGGCATGACGAAGCGTGTCGTTCTGGCTTCCGACCATGCGGGATTTCCTCTTAAAGAGGAGATCAAAGCTTTTCTTATGGATCAGGAAATCGATGTGATCGATGTGAAGCCTCAGTGGGAAGATGATGACGACTACCCTCCCATCATGCGTCAGGGAGCCGCAGCGGTACTGGAATATGGTTGTCCGGGCATTGTTTTTGGCGGAAGTGGCAATGGCGAGGCAATTGCCGCAAACAAGGTTCACGGGATCCGCTGCGCTCTCGTCTACAGCGAGGAAACGGCACGGCTTGCCAGACAGCATAACGATGCCAATATGATGAGTCTCGGCGGGCGCTTGACGGATGCCCTCGATGCGAGGAAATTTGTCAGTATCTTCCTTGGAACCGATTGTGAAGGAGGGAGGCACTCCCGTCGTACAGATGATCTCGAACCCTCACTATGACTCCGCACATTCTCATAACGCCTTCCATCCTTTCTGCGGACTTCGGCCATCTGCAGGATGAAGTGGACAGCGTAGCCCCGTACGCAGATTGGCTGCAGGTGGATGTTATGGACGGACATTTCGTACCCAGTATTAGCTTCGGAGCACCTGTTATACGGTGCATTACCACAGCGCTCCCTCTCGATATCCACCTGATAGTAGAGAATCCCGCAGATCGCATCGCAGACTTTATAGCACTCCATGCTACAAATATTACCTTTCATGCGGAGGCTGTACCGTCAACCAGTGCACGGAAAGAACTCATAGAGAAAATACAGGCGGGGGGAGCAACCGCTGGTATTGCCCTCAACCCCGAAACGCCTCTCGACAGAGTCGGCGATGTTCTCGGGGAGATAGATCTCCTGCTTATCATGTCTGTGCATCCCGGTTTTCCCGGCCAGCAATTTATCGACCACGTCTTAAGCCAGGTGCAAACGGCGCGGAGTGCTTTTCCCGATCTCATGATTCAGATGGATGGTGGTATCGATGCCGTGACGTCCAAACGCTGCATTGCTGCGGGTGCCAATAACCTTGTTGCGGGAAGCTTTATTTTTGAGGCGAAAGATCGTAAGCTGGCCATCGATTCCCTCCGGAACCTATGAGATTTCTTTTGCCGCTTCTTTGCTTGGCCATACTGCTTTCCGGTTGCGTCTTTCGGCGCTCGGATGCAGGCTCCCAATCGATCGCATTAGTAGGCCCCAACCATGCAGCCATAACTCTTACTGTGGAAATAGCAGACGAGCCTTCTGAGCAGGAAAAAGGGCTTATGGGAAGAGAGGTTTTGGCGGAGGGGGCGGGGATGCTTTTCCTCTTTCCCACCTCTGAAGTGCGATCATTTTGGATGAAGGACACCATGATCCCCCTCGATATTCTCTTCTTTGATGCCCAAGGGAAGGTGGTCGAAATCAAGACCATGGTGCCGTGTGAGGCCGACCCCTGCCCCCAGTATTCATCCGAAAAACCTACCTCCATCGCCCTCGAAGTCGCTGCAGGATTTGCGGAACGCTCGGGGGTAGATGCGACGTGGCGGATTGCGTTACCCAGTACGGAGTAATAACGGCAAAATCCAGTCTGAGCCCGAGGCTCATTTGGTTCTATTCGCCTCATTGGAATGGAATAGGCTTACATTGCAGAATTATGTTATCGATGGGATAACAGTGGGAGTGGGGCTCATAGCGGTGTCTGATCGGCAGGGAGATTACTTCTCTAAAAGCATCCGGAAAACTCTCGTATTGAACAAATAATTTATACAACAATCCTCCACTCCCTGCCTACGGCAGGCAAGCCTATCTCATAAATTTCTCCAAATTCAAAGCGATTCTCCTCGGGACATTCGGGTCACTGGGGAGGGAAAACTTCTGCCCCGTTACCCTCTCACACAGGTCGATATATTTCGCGGCGAGCATCACCCTCACTTCGTCCGTAATCTTTGGCCAGGAAGCTTGATCACCGTAGGTGAAGCCTTGCTCCCGGAGCCAAAGGCGGAAAAACTCCTTGTCCAAGCTTTCGGGCTCTTCACGGCGGGAAAACCGCTCTTCGTAGCTTTCTTTCACCCAATACCGAGAGGAATCCGGCGTATGAACCTCGTCTGCGATTGTCAGATGGCCTTCTTTGTCGTAGCCCATCTCGTATTTGGTATCCACAAGTATTAAACCTTGTTTATCGGCGATTTCCTGGCCTCTGGCAAAGAGCGCGAATGCCTTTTCTTCAATGTCTTTCCATTGTTTCGGAGTCGATAATTTACGTTCAAATATGCCTTTTGGATCAATCAGTTCATCATCCTCAGACTTTGTTGTCGGCGTGAGGATCAGCGTAGAAAACGGCTGATTTTTCACCATGCCATCCGGTAACGGCACTCCACAGAAGTCTCGAACGCCCGCGTTGTAGTTCACCCATGCCGAGGTCTTGCTCGAACCTGTGAGATATGCTCTGACAACAATTTCCACGGGGACCATCGTTAGATCCTTGACAACCATAACATTTGGGTCCGGATGCCCGAGAACGTGTGTCGGCATGATGTCTGCAATGTTTGTAAACCACCACGCGCTGATCTGCGTCAGGACTTGCCCCTTCAGAGGAATAGTCGTCCAGTTAATATCAAAGGCGGATTGCCGATCCGTTGCGATCAAAAAGCGTCGTG
Source organism: uncultured Candidatus Peribacteria bacterium (assembly GCA_964373065.1). Classification (GTDB taxonomy): domain Bacteria; phylum Patescibacteriota; class Gracilibacteria; order Peribacterales; family Peribacteraceae; genus CAYJSJ01. The sequence goes on along the minus strand of CAYJSJ010000035.1, from coordinate 1,789 downwards.
CATGTTCTTTTTGAAAATAGACATCTCGTACTTTACCCTCGTATTTCTCCCCTAAATCGGGGAAATCTGTCGTTTCCAGCGTTGTGGCAAGAAACGGCTCGAGGACGGAGGCGGAAGCTGCTTTCGCGCTCATGGTGCAATAGTAGGCAAATGCGCGTGGGAAGGCAAATTTTGCTGAGCCCCTGCGTCACTCAGTCTCTTTTTTTGAGAAAGAGATGAAAACCGGGCTCACAGGAGGGGGGAAGGGAAGGGGAGCAGCTCTTGAGAAGAAGCTCATAAACTGCTACAATACTATGAATTCTCCAAAAAAATTCTGAAATGAGCCTGAGGCTCAAAGACATACACAGTTCAACCATGTCACAGAACATTTCTCACCTTTTGCCGGGTTCGATCGAAGACATCCGCTTTGCTATCTCTGGATCTTCGGTTGGAGGGGGAAAAATCACCGAGCTCGACAAGGCATCCAGGCAGCGGTGGATCGAAGAACTTCTTGCGTCTCTCAATTACGTATCGCTCTCGCGGGAAGATAAAGGCGCAGTGCGGGAATACATTCAACGGGAAACCGGATACTCCAGAGCGCAGACTGCGCGTCTCATAAAAGCGGGAACCGAACTTGCGATTGCCAAAAAGCAAAACCACACGCAGGAGGTGGAGCGATTGCAGGCGGTGCTTACAGACGTTCTGAGCGCGCAGCAGCTTCACCGCAGTACGATGGCAAGCCAGAGCCAGTTACTTGGCGCTGCTTCCGTGCTGGTCGCACTCCTTGCATTTTTCTCCATGGGGCCGAAGCCGGAAGGATTGCGTTTTTTAAACGCGCAAATAAGCAGGCAGCTCCAGACGGGAAGCGGGCACACTGCGACAGATCACATCACTTCATTGGTATCGATCAGAACGGTCGTCGGGGGGAAGGTCTACCCGCTCTATGTCCAGCAGGAAGAAACGTCATTTGTAGGGAACGTTGCGGTGTCGTACAGAAAGTCCTCGGCAGATACTCTCGCAGAACTTGTGAAACGGGTGGAGGAGCGACGGGTCGTACGCGCTTCCAAGATACACACTGTCATTGATCGAGTGATCAAGCCGATCGTATCGATCTTTCCAGTACGAGAAAAAGAAGCACCAAACATACCGATGACACAACGTGTTGAAACAGCGTCACAGACGAGTAATGAGAAAGTACAGATTCGTGGTAAGACAGGTGATCAACATCAGCCTTCATCTACCCTTTCTTCACTGTTTTGGAATGTATTACAACGTCGCGCGCAGCGCATCGCACGGTTACCGCAGGGAGAATTGGCACAAGATTTTCCGCTCTACGGCAGCGCCCCCGATGCTCCGATTGGGGGAATGATCTTTGCATCTGCGCCGAACATGTGGGATGGCATAGGGCTCGGTCGTGACGGGCAAGTGCTCATGATTGTCGACGGAGTTCCGCAGTGGACGTTTATGAATCAGAGCAATGTGGAAGCGCTTGCAAGCGGTTACAACAGTCAACGATCGGAAGGCAGCGGGCGCGGCGGTGGGGGTGGGGGAGGCAGCGGGGGTGGCGGTGGTACGGGTGAACAAGGAGCAACGGGTGCTACCGGCGCAACGGGTGCCACGGGAGCAGCAGGTCCGACACTGGGTATTTACGATTCATTGGGACTCACGAGTACGGGTGACCGTGCGGCCGGTGATGCGGGTGGGCTCGATCTCTTTAACCTCGGACTCCTGACCGCATCGGGTCAGCTCATCGTGGAAGGCGTTACCACCCTCAATGATGAAGTCACCTTCGGCTCTGGCATCATCATCC
>CAYJSJ010000034.1:0-5945 GCA_964373065.1 uncultured Candidatus Peribacteria bacterium | reverse complement strand
TAATACAACCGCGTTTCTTCGTCCAGTTCTTTGCCGGTGAATTGGTAGGAGTTGGCGTACGATGGAGCGGTGTAGGTTCCGATGCTAGAGCCGAAAGGACGGTAACTCGAGAGCTGGAGGATGGTTCCATCTTCTTTCATGTCTATGAAAGCGCTGTTGAGGTGATCGGTGATATGGTAAACGAGCATGGGTGGCGGCATCGGAGCCTCTGGCGCTGACGCCGTGTACGACGTGATGGTCGCGACTTTTTCTTGGCCAAAGTAGAGGTGATTCTGGGTGGAAGATGGCGTCACGTCTGTGTATTGATTGATGGCGTATTCAGTGAATCCGGTGTTTGTGTTCTTTTTGGAGACACGTGCGCCAGTGTGGTCGTAGGTATAAGCAAGGGAAACGTTGTTTTTGGCGTTCCATGATTGGGTGAGACGGCCAAACGCGTCATACGTGTAGGTGTTTTTGGAAGAAAGCGTGACATTGCCATTTTTGTCATACGATACTGGGGTTGTCCCGATCATGGTCGCGGCATGGGGGTTGGCGAATGTTGTGTCGAAATTTGTGTTCGATTTTCCAGTGTAGGCGTAGGCCCCCATGGCAGACGTATTGGTGATATTGCCTATCGCGTCATAGGCGTATGTTTCTGTGATCTTGGGTGGCGTCAAAGCGCCGGCAGGCGCGAGAACAGGCACGCTGTTTGCAACAACCAATCGGGATAGGTTGTCGTATTCAAAAGACGATGTTTTGTTCGTTGCAATCAGGATGGGCGTGGTCGTCGTGAATGTGATGGACATCGCGGACGGTTTTTCGCAGCTATCAGCAATCAGGTTGCTGTTTGCGTCCACGGATGGTCCGAGTGTTTTTTCGGTGATAGATGTGGCGAGCAATGAAGCATCCGCGACAGTGATGGCTGTGTCGCAATTCATGTCCGCGGTTGCAAGGACCTGGCTTATGGTGTTGCCTTTTGTGAAAGAAAGACAGCTCGGAAGCGGCGTATCTTTGGAAGAATACATGACCCAGGATATGACGTCGCGCAGACAGGACACATCTGCCATTGAAATAATGCCATCATTGGTGAGATCCCCTTTTGGTTTGGTCGCGGCAGGGATGATCGAGCTTGACGAGGTCGTCAATGTCTGCGGAATGGACAAGGGAGACGCGTTTTCTGTGATCTCGGTGATATTGCCAATCACGTCGTATTGATAGTTCAATCCTTGAAGCGTTTTTGACGCATGTGTGGTCGTCTGTGTTTTCAAACGATACACTTCTCCTGGTTTGAAAAATCGTTCCGTTATCATGCCATTGCCGTATATTTCTTTTTCGATCTGCCCGGTGGGTTCATAATCGACTGAGACCACAATGGGTTTTGACAGGGCAGAGGCGGGTGTGATGACAGAGAGAGCTTCTTTGAACCCCGCATCATTGTACTCGGTTGTTGCGATGAGTCCATCCGGATAGGTCACGGTGAGTGGATTTCCTTGTCGGTCATAAGTAAAATGCATCGTCTGCGGAAGAAGCGGGGCAATGGTTGTCGTTTCTGATTTTGGTTTGCCGTTGTTGGTGTAGGCGAACGCGGTTGAAACCGAAGGATTTCCAGATGAAGCGGCAACAGCGAGACAGAGTCTTCCAATGCCTTGTTGGCAGAAATCGTAGGTATAGGAGATATCAGGGAAAGCGGTGGAAAGCGTGTCTTCGAGGAGCGTTCGATGCAGCGAGTCATAGGAAAAGGAAATGGTTTGTCCTGCCGGATTTTTTTTCGATGTCATGTTTCCTGCAAGATCATACGTATAGGTCCATACGCCAAAAAGGGGATCAGACGGCGCGTGCAAATCTTCGGCAGAAAGCCTGCGAGACAGGCCATCGTAGGTGAAATTTCGGCTGTTGCCGAGGGCATCGGTGATCGTGGCAAGATCGCCTCTTGCATTGTACGTGTAGGTGGTGGTGTAGAGTTTTTGGATATCAGATTCATCGTTGAATTCCCACACGCTGACAAGGCGACCATAGGCGTCTTGTTGGAATTTTTTGATATTCCCTTTTGGATCAATCACGGTTTCATCCCAGTTTGCGTATGTGCGTTTCGTTGTTCCTACCGCGTTTTGTTCCGTGAGCGGCCGGGAAAGCGGGTCGTAGGTGAACAAGGTAAAGAGGTATTTGGACGCAATGGGGGACGCGGGTGGTGTCGCGGAAAAACCGGTGGAAAAATATGGCAAGGATTGCGCTGATACGGCTCCTGTTTGCGTGTAGAGAGTATCGCGAACAGAAAACGTGTTTGGCGTGTCTGTTTCCACGCGCGTTTGCACAACTCGATTGAGACCATCGAGGTATGCGTAGGTTTCGGCGCTGGTCGCGGCGTTCAGCCACAGAGTATCTTTCACAAACCGCGGAACGTTGGCGTCGCCATACGTTCTTGTTCGAATGAGGATAAGGGCAGATCCGCTCGTGGCATTGTCATCAGTCCCTCGCTCCTCGATCATGCGATCAAGCGGGTCATATACCGTCTGGCGCACTATGCCATTCGGGTCTGTGGCAAACACGACCTGCGACGACGACAGATCATAGGTGAATTGCGTTGCCTGCCCTTTTGGATTCGTGACGATGGCTGGCGCAAGATGATTGTTATCATAGGTGAAAGTGGTTGTGTTGCCATTGGGGTCTACGCGTTTGGTCGCGAGTCCAAACGCGTCATAGGTCTGACTCGTGACCGCCTCTGTGGCGCTATTGATCCACTCTGACACGCTCGTCGGATTCCCTTTGATCGCAAACCCAAATGGCGCTGTATCGTAGATAACCTTTGTTTGTTTGAGTATGATTTGTTTTGCAAGATCGCCGAACAGCGTTTCTTTTGTTTGCAAGGAAGACAAGGCAACGTTGTTCGTCACATACGATCGTTCGGTCACGCGGATGTCTCCTGGATTCTGTATGTCCGTGAAAGCGCCATCAAGTGTTGATTGCACCTGTCCCCATTCTGTCGTCGTGATACGGTTTCCGTTTGAGAGATCATACGTGTATGCAGTCGCCGTATCTTTGGACGATCCGCCGCCATTCCACATCTGCGTGATCTCTTTGGCGAGGTACGTGTAGTTTCTGGAAGCAGCCAGACTCGGGAGCGGCGCTTTGCTCCAGGTGAACAGCCGACGCGAAAACAGCAGGTCGTTTGGCAATGGACCACGACGATCTTCACGGTACATGGTATTGATTTTCGTTTTGTCATCGAGATATTCTCCCAGTTCTGTGGCTGACGCATTGCCCTGATGATAATACTGGATCGTTTGGTTCCCGAGTGCGTCTGTGATGGAAACGGTTTGAAACCCGGCGAATTTTTTTTCAATCGGGGATTCATATCGGTAATATCCTCCTGCGTACGCGTAGGTGTCAGACAAGGCGGTATTGCCAAGGCCATCTATTGTTTGGATCGTCTTGACCACGGTCAAACCAAACGGGAGAGACGGATTCGCAATGGTGACTTCTGGCGTTTTTTCTTGCGCTGAATTGGTGTAGGTCACTTTGATGTTCGCGCCAGTATCTGTCTTGATCGTTGAGAGAAGATCTGACACCGGCCCTTTGTTGAGGTACAGAAACCATGTGCTTTCACCAGAGATATATTTGTGACCAATGATATCCTCGAGTCCATCGCCGTTTATGTCAGCGATCTGCACATTGGTCGGAAAATCGTTTACCGCAAAGGCAGGATCCACGACAAATGAAGAATCGATGATCCAGGATGATCCTGTGTTTATGCGAGCCGTTGCTTCATTGGTGTAGTACACAATGCTCAAGAGATCGGTCAATCCGTCGCCATTGAGGTCGGTGAGTCGTGCGCCGTCACCAGAAAATCCTCCTTTTCCAAAAGAAAAACTTGTTGAGGTGACATACGACTGGCCGCCATTGGCATTGAGAAAGATATCAGAGGCCACCTCTCCTTTCGGACCGAATCCACCTCTGAGGAAATCACTGACCCCATCTCCGTTGATGTCCACAATGTACACGCCGTATGAATCTTCCTTTGTATTGAACAGGAGATTGCCTGGAATCTGGTATGGCGCGTTGGTCACATCGGTCCATCCTTTTGGCGCGTTTGGATTCTCTGCTTTCCACGAGGTCGAGAGATTGTTCAGAAACACTTTGGTGATCTGCGGTTCTTCTGTTTCGTATGGATAGACGACTTTTTTGTATGATTGCAAGAGATCGGGAAGCCCATCGGCATTGATATCGCCGACACGCACCCCCATATCGCGCGGAATAGAAACACCGTATTCAGGATCAAAAAGATCTTTGGAAAAAACAACGGGAAGGGTATAGCTCCCATCCACGAGCCATTGCGCGCTGCCGCCCTTGGTGCGATACACGGCGCTCGAGAGCATGCCATTATAGCTCACTTTGCCGTGCAGGATATCCATAAGCCCGTTACCGTCCACATCGGCAAAACGAACACCGAAATCATTTCCTCCGCTGAGGAATGGAACCGTGCTTTCTACCACGAGTTTGTTCGTATTGAAAAAGATACTCCCAAAATATGATCCGGGTGGAAGAGGAGCCTTCTTTACGGCAGAGCCATCCGGATCATTGCTTATCACCATATCTGTGAGCGCGTCGCCATTGTAGTCAAACAATCGCATGCCGTTGTCGAGTGGTTTTGAATTTGCGAAATAATATGGGGCAGGGACATTTGGAATAAAAAAAGTGGAAAAGGGCGAGTATTTGATCCATCCTTTTTGATGTTTGGTATAGGTAAACTCGGTGGGCGGAAGCGACAAAGTTTTTCCGGTTTCATCACTGCCTGTTTCTGTGATCGAAGACAGGAGGGATCGCACCGTGTTATCACCGCTGGTATAGGAAAACGTGTACACGCGCGCTTGCTTTCCATTGATCGTTGTGGTTATGGTTGTAAGTCGCTTGGTGTTTTTTAAGAGAAATCCAAAGGAGTAATCTTCACTCATGTCCGGACGATTCTCATAGGCGAACTGCACGGAAAATATGCCTGCTGTTCCCTCTGTTGGTCCGAAAAATCCATCCGGGTCGTTCTGTGTGTACGTGATCGTTTTGGGATAGATCATGGTGTCAATCGTCTCGTACGCGTACACCATCGCATTGCCGTTGAGATCTCGCATTTCTTGGAGATACCATTTGGCCGTTTTGCCTGAGAGCGTCGTTCCTGCGGAAGCAGGGGCGCTGAGACGTGCAGAAGAGGTTCTGCCGAAGAGATAGGTCATGCCTTGTCTGTCGGTCACACGCCAATAATCACCGAGAGACGGATCAGCAATATATTCATGGGTGAGAAAACTTCCTGTTTCGTATCGAGCGCCATAGACGCCAAAGGGAGCGCTAGAGGGAAGAGCGAAAGACACAGGCGCGAGTTCTCCGGCAAGAGACGAAAGAAAAATAGGATTGGTATAGAGTTGTTCTATGCCTGCGTTGGCCGTGCGTTCGATAGTGGGAATAGAAAAGGTCCATCCGTATCCCGCGATATTCACGTTATTGCGCTGGTGACTGTTGTAGCCGAGCGCGAGTTCTGGCGTCATGCCATTGCGTCCCGGGGGAAGGACGAATGGATAGGCATAGGTGAGGGCGCCGGATTGCGGGTCTGTGGTCGCGTTGAGGCGATTGCGCAGCGCTTTCGACGCAAGAGAGCCAGACAAATTGACCGCGTTTGGTTCTGCGCCAGGGAGTGATCCGGTGACCAGTGTGCTGGCGCTCCCGAGGAACCCCGCGCTCGATGCGGCTGCCGACGACTCGGTATACGAGACGTTGGCTGTGTCTTCACTCGTGGCATCTTTGCTCTCAGTGGCTGGCGGCGTTTCTTCCGCGGCGAGCGCGGGAAGGACGGAAGAAAAAAGAAGACAAAAAGACAGGACGAGCAACGCTCCCTTTTTGGCTGAATATAGCAGATGCCGGTCTGACATAGAGGGAGAGATATATGTTTGGTATATCATGAGAAGAGGATGGTGTCAAATTGT
>CAYJSJ010000033.1:0-6062 GCA_964373065.1 uncultured Candidatus Peribacteria bacterium | reverse complement strand
AGCGTACAATTCCCCATACAAGATTGGTGTCTGACAAACGGGGGACAGTACACTCGTCTGTCCCACTCGCGACGCATTTCCTTGATCTCTCTGCGTGCCGCAGCTCCGCGTCCCTTAAGAACGCCTACCGCATCCAAAAGCCGTTTTGACGGACGAGTTTCAGGTAAGCGCAACTGTTTCGCTATTAAGGTGTTTGTATCATAAGTCATTGGGTAAGCATATCAGACGCTAAGCAAGAATTCAACACAGAGCTACATTTCATCAGGTTCAGTACCGAGCTTGTCGAGGTAGTGAATCCGTAGAGTGAATAGTTCTTTGTAACGGTGTTCATAGCGTTTTGTTTCCGAAACATTCGGCGACAGGGCGCTATGAATACTAAAATAATTAATGCGCGGGAAGCCGTACGGCTTCTCTTTGAAACACATCCACCGATTTGGCAGGACGCATGGTTTCCGATTCTTTTTTGCAGAGACCGACTGTCTTGTTGCGATGAAGCGGTCATTGCAGAAGTTGACGGAAAAATTGCCGCACTTGCCACTATCGCGCCTGAAGGCGAGATGAACGAAGGCACACCGACCATTGTCGGCTTGTACACGGTTCGGGTGTATCGGCAGCAGGGACTTGGAAAGGCGGTGCTTGGAGCCGCTGTCCGCCGCTGTCTTGCACGCGGATTTTCTAACATCCGTGTGGACGCGATTTCGCCGAACGCGCTGAAGACGATTCAGTCGCTTCCAGAGAAATTGCAAGCCGAACTCGTGGTCAGTGACCAGTCAATGTTCGGCGGAGCAATTCTGGATTGAAAAACAAAGAAAAAGAAAGGAAAAAAGAGATGAAAAAAAGAAAGTCCTTTACACCCGAGGAAATCAGCCTGCTCAATGAGGGCAGACTGAAACGGATCTGCTCGCTTCTCGCCGAAGGTAAGGAGGTTGCCGAATTGGCCATTCAGTGCCGCGTCACGCCGAACAACATTCGCGCTCTCGTTGCGAAAGCGCGGAAACAAATTAAATGCGCGCGCCGCGTGAAAGAGGCCATTGCGGCTGGAAAGGTTTTGGAGATTGTTCTTGCGGACCTCCTCCCCAAACTGTATGTTTCTCCACTTGAGAGAGCGGAGATTCAGACAGTCGGTGCGGTTATGGAGAAGAGCGAAGCCGAGCTGCTAAAGTATCGCGGCTTTGGCAAGAAGGCACTCCGTAGGTTGGAGGAGCGGCTCGCCGAATTTAACATCCGGCTCCCCGGCACCAACTTGCGGGAGGAAAACTGGGACCATCTTCGTGGCTCGCTCAAAATGAGCGGCTACACGGATGGAGCAATCGGGTTGTTCCGTGAGATGCTGAACGCCCTCGGCCACGACATCCGAATCTGTCGCCGAGGAAACTAGAAAAGACGAGAGAATCGTCGCCACAACGCCCGCAGCAATGCAGGCGTTTTTTTATTGACTTCCGTTTCAAGAAGTATATGATACTATCATACTGTAATATCATACAAATATGACCACTCTTTCCGTTCCAATCCCCGCCGAACTTGAAGCGTTTATAGACGGGGAAATAAAGCATGGCCGTTCTCCGAATAAATCGGCAGTCGTGCGCCGCGCGCTCCACCGTCTTGCCGAGGAGGAAGCGGTTCAGGCGGTGTTACAGTCGGAACGGGAAGTAGCGGAAGGTAAAATCCTCCGAGGCGATTTGCGTGTTCTCGCCAGAAAAATTAGGCAGTAAACATGCACATCGCCTACACCCCCGCCTTCCAACGGCAACTTCACACACTACCTACGATGCTCCAAGAGGAGGCATTAGAAAAGATTGCTCTCTTTAAAAACTCCGCCAATCACCAGCAACTCAAAGTTCATAAACTACACGGCCCGCTTCGGGGCAGGTTTAGTTTCTCGGTGAATTATAAACACCGAATTGTCTTTTCGTACCTTTCAAAAGGTGAAGTAGTCCTGCACGCAATTGGCGACCACGAGGTATACCGATAACAGATTTCTTATATCAGCGTCTGCCTAACCCCTTGTATGTGCTCGTACGCTTTCGGGGTAGCGCGCCTGCCGCGCGGGGTGCGCTCAAGAAGCCCGAGTTGGATGAGATAGGGTTCGTGCACCTCTTCTATCGTCGCTTCCTCTTCAGAGAGCGCGGCGCCGAGCGTGTTGAGCCCGACGGGGCCGCCGCCGAACTTCTCAATGAGCACCGTGAGAAGCGCGCGGTCGGAATGGTGGAGACCAAGTGTATCAACACCGAGGAGTTTGAGCGCGTCCATCACCGATTCTTTGGTAAGCGCGCTCTTCTTTACCTGTGCGAAGTCCCGCGCGCGCTTTAAAAGATAGTTCGCGGTGCGCGGCGTGAAGCGGCTTCGTATCGCGAGTTCTTTAAGCGCCCCCTCTTTTGCAGCAATGCCGAGTATCTTTGCCGAGCGCGAGAGAATCTGCTCAATCTCGCCGTTGCTGTAATATTCAAGCCGAAAGGTGCCGCCCGAAAAACGGGAGCGAAGCGGGGAAGAGAGCATTGAGATGCGAGTGGTGGCTGCAATGAGCGTGAACGGCGGTATCTCAAGCTGGACGGTGCGCGCCGATGGACCCTTGCCGATGATGATGTCTAAGCGCCCCGACTCCATCGCGGGGTAGAGTATCTCTTCAATCTGCTTGTGGAGGCGGTGAATCTCGTCAATGAAGAGAATGTCGCCGCCCTCAAGGTTGGTGAGGATTGAGGCAAGGTCGCCGACCTTTTCAATCGCAGGTCCTGAAGTAATCTTTATCTGCGCGCCAATCTCTTTGGCAATCAAATGTGCAAGCGTCGTCTTGCCAAGTCCCGGCGGTCCATAGAAGAGAAGGTGTTCGGGAGTATGGGAGCGTTCTTTCGCCGCCTGCAGGAGAATCCGCAAATTTTCTTTGATGTCGATCTGCCCGATATACTCGTCCCAGAGCGATGGACGCAGAGTTTTGTCTAACAAAGAGTCGCCCAGTTCTTTCTGTGCCGTCTTCGGCTCTTTTTTCTGTATCGCCATACTCTCTCATTGTAAATGAGGCGAGGCAAAAGAAGTCATTGACATTGGAGTCAATCTATGCTAGGATACACCTCCAGAGTCCTCCGACTCAAGAGAATGAATCTTCGGGCCATCACTCCGCTTCGCGGATTCCAACATTCCTCCGAGGATGTGTTGGATTTCTGGCACGCTCCTTAGGAGTTCTGTTAACTTTTAGTACCCGTATTAAAAGTCCGATGACCCGGAGATTCATCTTCTTGAATGTAATATCCCGCTGAAGCGGGATTGCGACGCTCTGACTGTCGCACATACGAATAGAGGAATCTGAATTGTATGCTACCTGTTACGCCCAGCCGCGCAATGTGGAGAAGTCAGTGCGTCACTGTCCCGTGTTCAAGTCAACCACGCGTCCCAGTTCTTCGAACGAAGTGATGCCCGCGAGCACCTTCAAGATCCCATCCTGCATCATCGTGGGAATGCCTTGCGGCTTCGCCACGGCCTCAATCTCTCGTTCGCTCGGATTTTCACGCACGATCTTTTCTATGGCGCCGTCGGTGCGAATCGCTTCATAGACCCCGATGCGGCCTTTGTAGCCCGTCTTATTGCACTTCTCGCACCCCACTGCCATATAGGTCTCTTTTTCTTTTGGCTGAAGCGAAGCGGGCAGGGTCTGGAGAATCGCCTCAACGTGCGCGCGGTCTTTTTCAGACAGTGCGGTCTTTTTCTTGCATTCGGGACAGAGTTTTCGTACGAGCCGCTGCGCCATCGCGAGTGTAATGGCGGAGGTGATGACTTTAGGATTGACGCCGAGGTCAATGAGACGAGGGAAGGTGCCTGCCGCGTTGTTGGTATGAAGCGTTGAGAAGACGAGGTGCCCCGTGAGCGAGGCGTTAATCGCAATCTCTGCCGTTTCTTCATCGCGAATCTCGCCGACCATGATGACATCCGGGTCTTGACGGAGTGCCGCTCGCAGTCCCGAGGCGAAGGTATAATGCTTTTCTTTCTCAACTTGGGTCTGCACGATGCCCGCGAGATGGTACTCAATCGGGTCCTCAATGGTGATGGTCTTGACCCCCGGCGTATGAATCTTGCGCAACACAGCGTAAAGCGTCGTCGTTTTACCGCTCCCGGTTGGTCCGGTAGTCAAAAGCATGCCGTTTGGTTTCGTAATCTCTGCGTTCACTATGGCGAGCAGGAATGGATGCATGCCCAGATTCTCAAGCGGCACCGAGATTGACTTGGGGTTGAGGAGCCGCATCACGATTGACTCGCCGTGGGCGCCGGGGAGAGTTGAGGTACGGACCTCAATTGCCGTGTCTTTGAGATTGACGCTGAATCTGCCGTCCTGCGCTTCCGCCCTCACATTAAGTTTAAGACCGGCGAGCAGTTTGATGCGCGAGTTGAGGAGACGATAGGTATCAAAGTCAAAAGAAAGCGCCTCCTGCAAGATGCCGTCAAGACGAAAGCGGATGCGGACATTCTTCTCTTCCGGTTCTATATGAATATCGGACGCGTCAATGGCGATCGCGGTGCCGAGGAGAATCTCCACGAAGTGCGAGATGCGATTCTGTGCTTTTCCGTTCAGCACCTCGGTAATCCGTGGTCTTGCCGCTTCAAGCGTCTTCACGCTCGCCGCAATCTCCGCGATGGCTCCGCTGCCAAGCTCCACTTCGCCCGCGCGCGTCTCGCTCGCCCGCGAGAGTTCTTGGTAATGCTTCCACACCTTCTCCAACGAGCGCGTTCCCGCCATGTAGAGCGTGGGGGAAAAACCCGCTTTTTGGATTGAAGCGACGGCATTTTTGGTCGCCTCGGCATCGGGAGAGAAGAGTGCAACCGCCACTTTCTTTCCGTTCAGAGAAAAAGGCGCTACCTTCGCCGCTCGCGCTTCCTGTTCAGAGATGACGCGGAGAGCGCCGGTCTCAACAGGGAGCGGTATGAGGTCAATATAGGGGAGGCTATGCTTCTCGGCAAGAAGTTTTATCAAGTCCTCTTCTTCGCTTGAGCGCACCTCCCGGAGTTCCCTTTCTTCTTTTTCGTCATCAATCTGCAAGGTCATACGAGTATTGTAGCATAGGGACAATACCAATATACTAATGCATACCAATGATACGACTAGAGACGAAAAATCTGGGAGAATTTCAAGCAGCCGCGCGCGAGTACGCGCGCAGCCTAACTCCTCTGCCTGCCCGCGCGACCGTTGTCGGGCTGTATGGGAATCTCGGGGCGGGGAAGACGACCTTCGTGCAAGCTGTTGCAAGAGCTCTCGGCGTAAAAGAAAAAGTCGCCAGCCCGACTTTCTTAATTATGAAATCGTATAAACTTTTCGCTTTTCGCTTTGAATTTTTAGTTCACCTTGACGCCTATCGTCTGAACAGCGGAGAAGATTTACGCAAACTTGGGTTTGAAAAACTTCTCGCCGACCCTCACAACCTTGTCTTCATAGAATGGGCCAACCGCGTTGCCGATATCTTACCCAAAGGCCATATAAAATTTCATTTTGATTTCATAGATGATGCGACCCGCCACATATCCTTCTCTTATTCTCTGTGAAAGTCTAACGATGCGCCTATCAATATAATATGCGACCGCGCGCTATATTGATATGGGTACATTACGAAGGGTACACTTCAAAGTAGTCGCGGAGTCCGCGATCGTTCTCTATCGCTTCAGCGATGACATACAGTAAATTTCTCCCAATCTTAAAATCAGCTTTCAGAAGCGTAATAAAGTCCTCGCAGTCATGCGGATACACCCAGACACTATCCTGAAGCCATTTGAAACCGATTGCTTGCAAGGTGGCGCGGACTTTGTTTCGCAACCCTTTTTGTTTTTCCGGGATATCAAAGATGAGCATGCGCCATTTGCCGTCCCATTTTTCAGGACGGGGAAGTTTGTACTCGCATTTTCCCCACTCGCGCAATTTTTCTTTCCCTTTCGCGGTTAATTCAAGAAATCTTTTGTTCCAGCGCAGCAACCCATTTTTTACCAGCCGTTCGCGCGCCGAGAGAATGGAGCGGTATTTCTTCTTTTGCTCGGCGCGGTCCATCATCTTATACATTTTGTAGACGCTTCCCGCGAGCATCTGCGTT
>CAYJSJ010000032.1:0-6523 GCA_964373065.1 uncultured Candidatus Peribacteria bacterium | reverse complement strand
CCTTCCCTAGTTCCCCACTTCCCTAGTTCCCCACTTCCCTAGTTCCCCACTTCCCCGGTATTCCATTCCCCATTCCCCCACTCCCAAACCCCCCTCTTAGACCCTTGACTTCTACAGGGGAACTGTCTACAACGTGGCATCTATTTTTCCCCAATTTTTCTATGTTGTTTAAGTTAGGAAACCGACCGATAGAAGATGTTCCTCCTGCCGGTGGATATGGCGCCACCCCAGAACGAACAGAGGCTGCTCAAAAGCAAGTGGAAGCGGATTCGAAAATTCTAAAAATTGGCGCACCTTTGCAAAAGAGGCTCGCTGAAATTGCGAAGAAGCAGCCCCCGCAGGAAAAGTAGTTTTGAGCACCGCATCCATCAACAATCCGAGAAATCGCCCTATGCGGTGGAAAACGTAGAATATTTTGAGGCATGCTTCAATTTCCGCATATACTAAGTGTGAAGGCGGGCTTTGCCCGCCTGGAGCGTATCCTCTTCAAGGGAAAGGTGAGCCCATGAGAGGAAAACCGCAGGTTTGCCTCTCATGAATAGTATGCATTGCCCCCGCTGCCGCTTCGAAGATACTGCTGTTGTAGACTCCCGCACTGCCGAGGAAGGTCGCGCAATCAGAAGAAGAAGGGAATGCACCAAGTGTGGCCACCGTTTAACAACATTCGAGCGTCAGGAGCTCTCTACACTCATTGTCATCAAGCGTGACGGCACCCGGGAACCCTACCGGCGCGAGAAACTCGAACGCGGCATTTGGGTTGCCTGCACCAAACGACCGGTCCCAGAGGACAAAGTGGATACCATGCTCACGAAGCTGGAAGAGAAGTGGGGCGGCAACAAAAAAGAGGTCGCCAGTTCCACGATAGGAAACGACGTCATGAAGGAACTTAAAAAACTCGACAAGGTCGCCTACATCCGCTTTGCCTCCGTGCACAGGGAATTTAAGGACGCAGAGGAGTTTAAGATGGAGCTGACGAAGCTGTTTAAATAGGGCTCCACCGCCCTATCCCTAACCCTATCCCTAACCCTATACTCCCCCAGACTTATGATGCGAACGCACACATGCGGAGAATTGAATGCCAGCCATGCCGGAAAGGATGCGACCCTCTGCGGCTGGGTCCACAGGCGTCGCGACCACGGAGGCCTTATTTTCGTCGATCTCCGTGATCGTTACGGCTTCACACAAATCGTCTTCGACCCCGCGCAGAAAGATCTCTTCAAGAAAGCGGAAACCGTGCGCCCCGAATGGGTGCTGAAAGTGACGGGAAAGGTTCGCAAGCGATTGGAAGGTGCCGAGAGGAAAGATAACCCCACAGGAAGCGTAGAGGTGATCGTCAAAGAAGTGGAAATACTCAACGAGGCCGCCACGCCCCCGTTTGAAATCGATCAGATGAAAGACGTGAGCGAAGAGCTCCGCCTCCAGTACCGTTACCTGGATCTTCGGCGTGAACGCCTCCAGAAAAATATCCTCCTCAGGTCGAAGATCTTTCAGATTATCCGCTCGTACTTCAATAGCCAAGGATGCATAGAGATAGACACGCCGTGCCTCATCAAAGGCACTCCCGAGGGGGCACGCGAGTACATCGTCCCCTCGCGGCTCTCCCCGGGACAATTTTTCGTCCTCCCCCAGAGTCCGCAACAATTAAAACAGCTCTGTATGGTGGGAGGCTTGGATCGCTACTTCCAGATCGCACGGTGCTTCCGTGACGAGGACCAGCGCGGCGATCGCCAACCGGAGTTTATGCAGCTGGACTTCGAAATGAGCTTCTGTGACCAGAGCGACGTCCAAACGATGATCCAAGGTTCCATAGAAGCGATACTGAAAGAGTGCAGTACGAAGCCTCTGAAAAACGGAATGGTGGAGCGCTTCACATGGCAACACGTCATGGATCACTTCGGATCGGACAAACCTGATCTCCGTTACGATCTGCCGATCGTCGATATTTCCGCTCTTTGCAAAGGATGCGGATTCAAAGTCTTCGAAGATGCTCTCAACCTCAAAACAGGAACCGTGCGTGCGCTCAGGGTTCCGGGTGGTGCGGAGCTGAGCCGCAGCGAGATCGACCGCTGGACGGAACTTGCCAAAGAACAGGGGGCAAAGGGGCTGGCATACATCCTCTATAAAGAGGACGGGCCGCAGTCCCCGCTGCTGAAATTTTTCGGAGATGGATTCCTCGAAAAACTGCAGAAGGCCACAGGGGTGAAAAAAGGCGATGTCCTCTTCTTCGGCGCCGATATGTTCCGCATCGTCTGCGCGAGCCTCGGCAAGATCCGCTCAGAAGCAGCCAAACGCTTCAATTTGATAGATACCTCGGTACATTCACTCTTCTGGGTAACGGAATTTCCTCTCTGTGAGGAAGGCGAAGACGGCGGCATCACCTTCTCTCACCACCCGTTCACAACGCCGAACATCGACGAGTGGAACAAGCGCGCGAGCGACCCGCTTTCCATCCATGCCATCTGCTACGACCTCGTACTCGACGGTTACGAGCTTGGTTCCGGTTCTATACGAATTCACGACAGGAAGCTTCAGCAGGAAGTCTTCGATCTCCTCGGTATTTCCAAGGAGGACCAAGAGAAGCGCTTCGGGCACATGCTGAAAGCCTTCGAGTACGGAGCTCCTCCGCACGGCGGTTTTGCCTACGGCATCGACCGTGTGGTCATGATTCTCGCCGGTGAACCAAACATCCGCGAAGTGATCGCGTTCCCTAAAGATCAGAAGGCAAAGGATCTCATGCTCGGTGCGCCTGCCGCCATGCCGGAGAAGCAGCTCAAAGAGCTGCATATCCAAATTCTCGATCATTGAGTTGACTCACAAAAAGAAGGGGTGGTAGAATGTACACCATGGAACAACTGGCATTTCAATCACTGATTCTTTCATTGATCCAAGAGATGAAGAAAGATTTGCAGAGTACACGGCAGGAATTTAAAGAAGAGTTTCAGAGTACACGGCAGGAATTCAAAGAAGAACTGCAGAAAATGCGCCAAGAGATGAAGGGGGAAATCCAGAGTACACGTCAAGAGTTGAAAGAAGAGATTCGTGATGTGAAGCTTGAAGTACGAGATCTGCGCACAGAGATTCGTGGCGACCGAGAAAAGCTCGATGAGGTCTATCTGTCCAGAGATAAAGTGAAAATCACTTTCGGTTGGCAGTGGGGCCTCGCATCATTCGTTATTGCGATCATTGCGGCTGGGTTTGCGCGCATCATCCTCTAGGGAACCTCTGAATAATCATCTGACCGCCTATGGACATGTGTGTTCTGACGAATGAATTCGTCTTTTCGCCAGTATGTTAGCCGGCGGTTTAAACCGCCGGCGAGCGCCGCAACAATGCAGGAATTCATTCCGGATGAGCATATTGAGTCATTATTCAGAGCTTCCCTAGTTGAAAAGGTCGATCTTTGGTACGCTTTGCCCGCGTGAAAAATAAGAAAAATCCGAAGGACGCCAAGCGCAGAGAAATCGAGCGGATAGGGGAGAAGGGTCGCATGCAAAGCGACCGGATACGTCAAACACAGCGGCAGAAAAAAGAGCAGGATACGGTAAAGAAAGCGGAAGCGAAGACGTGGGCGGAGAAACAGATTGGAGAAGAGGAGAAAAAGGTGAAACAGAGCGAACGCCGTACGCAGGAATTTCGCGCACGGAGAAAGAAGGAAGGAGCCGCGTACGCGGAATTTAGGAAACAGAAGGATGCGGAAGCTGCGCATCTTAAGGAGACTGCAAAAAAACGTGAAGAGGAACGGAAACACAACTTACAGTACCAAAAGGAATTGAGCGACAAAAATCGCTGGAATATGCTCAATGAGCAACGAAAGCGCTCAGCGGAGGAGACCAAAGAGAACATGAAGCAGGATGCCGGTAGAGAGGCGAAACGGGCGATCCAAGAAGCCCAGTCGAAGCGACGCCGTGACGAGCGAAACGTAGAACAGATGTCCCGTAAGGAACGTGGAAAGGCGGATATCTTCGAACGGGAACGGGGAGAAGCCGCGCGCTTGGAAGCACGTGAAAAACAAGCGAAGCTTAAAATGCAAGAACGCATGGAAGAGGATCGATTGGATCAGCGGATTGCCAGAGAACGTGCACAAGCAGAGAGCATCGCTGCCCCATTACAAAGGCAAACGGCGGTGCGGAAAGTGGAGGAAACGCAACGTAGAGAACACGGGAATATCCAAGAAAAGTACCGGAAGATGGCGCAAGTTATAGAAGTGGAAGCAAATACGGCAATTCTCGAAACGCAGAAGAAGGCGAAGCGCATGCGCGACACAGCCGATATGGAGGAACGCAGAAAAAAACAGAATGTATTACAAAGCGAACGTACGCTGGAACGGCAAGTGGAAAAGGATGCCGCGCACAAACGTGTGAAGGCTGAGGAGAAGGAGAAAGAAATCCTCGGGACGCAGATAGTATTTCCTGGCAATGAGGAGGGGTGATGGTTGCAGGTTACGGGCAGGCAGCCTTCGAATGGTTTACCATGAGTGAGTATTTCACACAGTGAAATACGAATCGAATGGTGCCGAGGGAGAGACTCGAACTCTCATGGGATTGCTCCCGCCAGCTCCTAAGGCTGGTGCGTCTGCCATTTCGCCACCTCGGCCAAACTAGCATCATTGTGATGCCAGCTACGTCTTGTGTGAAGCGAAACTATGTATCTTGTGATGTGTCTACCACCTCGAATATTCTTTCATCTTGATTCTCGGCATTCGTAAATTTGAGCGTGAAACCTGATATATCTCGCTCCGAAATGAGATTATTTGTAGCATTCTTAATAAATTGTGCGCCTGTAAGAAAGCTACTGAGAGTCTCTGAAGACATTGCAGATAGTTTTTCTTTAAGACCCAAGACAAGTGTCTGGACTTCATCCTCACTAGATTTTGCACCACTTTTTTCAAGCGCTGTTTTGAGAGCACCGAATTTTTCCGTTGCCTCTTCCAGTAGCTTTTTCTGCTTGGCCTCCTTTTCCACCTTCCCTTTTTCCGCGTCTCCTGCCTCTACCTTCGGCGGAGGAGTATTCGTCGTAAGCGTCGATCGATCGTCTGGAGGAAGCCCCATCTGCTCATTGATAGCGGCAAGACGTTCGAGCAATTTCTCACGCTCTGCAGGGATTGCTTCTCTTTGTTGCTTCATAGTCTCAAGTTCAGCTTCAATAGCTTTAATTTGGCCATCGGATTGAGCAACTTTAGTGAGTCTTTCTGCTTCTGTTGTGGCAGTAATACCTAAGCTCTCAGTCTGTAGTTTTTTTAATGAATCCTCTTTCTTTTTGATATTCCCATCCAAGCTCTTTTGATTTTCATCGAGCGTCTTGAGCTCACTAACAGTCCTCCGTTTATGCGCGGGTAGATTTTGTTTGTTTTTTATTTCACTTGCGATGGTTGCATCCGGCGTCGGATGAAAGATTTCATCAAACTGCTTCTGGAAATCGCGGATGATCGGCATGAGGATCTCCATGAGTTTCTTTAGTTCTACAAGCAAGGGCGCTATGACTTCGGCAAGCTTCTTCATGGCACCACCGATGCCTTCTACAAATTTACTGGTCGGATCAGGATTGCCACTCAGTACTTCGGAAGCTGTGAAAAAAGCCTTGAAAATTGGAGTATTGAACGCTCGACCAAAGGCAGCTTTGTCTTCGTCAGTTAGATTTGCTTCCAGATGAGCTCTTGCAGCTTCGGCATCACCCTTCTGAAGCAGTTGATATGCTTCTGCAAGAACTTTTAGCCCATCATGGCCAAGTTCGTCTGCCAGTCGCTCTGTAGCAAGTAAAAGCGAGGCTGCAGACTTACCCATCTTGGTAACTTCTTTGAGAGATGCTTGAATCTCCACTTCGGGAATTTTTAATTCCTTCCAACTATCGGAAAGTTCCAGTGCTCTATTGTATGCCTCTTCCCCTATTGCTGCTTTCAATGCATTGAGTTCTACTATTGTAGCTTCCGATAAGTTTTGCGGCGTTTCCGCCGAGGCGCTTGGACCCGCAAAAAAGACCAGCCGATGTTCGGATTCTGTTTTCTGTAACCGATGGTTGTATGGATTTGTCATGTATGTATTAAAAGAATCTACACAAGTTAAGCTGTGCTTTTTTCATTCGGAGGCACGCCGACCAGCAAATCATTACTCTCCGCTTCAAATTTCTGTATAGCTTCAGGGTTTGCATTTCCGAAGTACCCCTTATCAGTATCCCATTTTACAATATCCACGATTAAACCGCCACTGATTTGTTCTACACTCATATCACGCTTTTTTGCATAGTTTTCAATTTTTTTTAATTCAGCCCTGTTCTCATTCTCTAATTTCTTCGAGACAATTTTCATTGTTCCATCAGTCTCGTTTACTGAAACAGTAATATCGTAACCGAGAGCTTTTGCTCTCTTTTCAATATTTTGTGCCCAATCTTGTTTATATCTCAATTCCTCAAGATCAATGCCTTCCCTTTCACTCTTCTCATTTTTCTCATCAGTGTTTCCTTTCTTGGGTTTCCTTTGTGGTGCCGCTTCTACTTCCGGTTTTGTGTTTGGCTCCTCTGTTGTCACTGC
>CAYJSJ010000031.1:0-6661 GCA_964373065.1 uncultured Candidatus Peribacteria bacterium | reverse complement strand
TCTTCATCCTCAGTGAGTAGGCCATCATTATTAAAATCTATGTAATCTGGTAAATTATAATTTGTATCAGCATCAGCAACAAACTCAAATATTCCAGTCAATTCTGTTTTTCTAAAAATATATGCCCATCGAATATTTTCGTTATTGTTACGTATTTCGTTCAATGTTTCAAAAACCCTCTGATACTCTGGCCTCTCCATATCCCTTACAAACCTGAGTGGTTCCAAATCTTTAGCATCGATCTGTGCGACTGCAGTCGCTGAAATCGACATCAACCTCTGCCCTATCTCCTCCTTCATCAACTTTAAAGTATATTGATACATCCCAAATGTGACCAAAAGCGCAATAAACGAGCATACAGCAAGCGAACTCAGTGCTTGTTTCGTCTTCGACAATTGCAAAATCTTCTTCGCAAGCGACTGATGAAACGCCACCAAGCGCACTGCAACGAATACCAAGAAAATCCCTAGGAAAACCAATACGGGCGAAAATGACTCTAAGGTCAATTCAGTTACATCATCAGCCCATTTATCTACACCCAATACTGCGATTATGTTCCCATTCACATCCCGTATGGGCGCAAAACCTGAAATGAATGTACCCCATTGATCGGAAATTGGTTTTTTTACCGCTACGGGGGCTTGCAAACCATTTTCTACTATCGCAAGAATTTCTGATGCATCATAGGGCATTCCCGGCAGAGGAATCTCATCTGCATCGTCAATGATTCCATCACCATTGGCATCGTATGTTTCATGCAAGCCATAAGAGTCAGCCACAAATTCATAAAAATTTCCCTGCCCTGTCGGACGAATGATATACACGTACGTTATTTCCTTATTTTCCTTTCGAATCGTGTCGAGCAATCGCACAACTTTTTTATATTCGGGACGTGCTACATCTTCGCTGCTATGCAACAACTGCAAATCAGCCTCGTTAAAAATCTGAGAACCGGTCGTTGCCACTGCCAAAACTTTTTCTCGCACTCTCTCCACATTCAACCTCGCATTATTCACATACATCCCCCACGTCATCCCTGCCGCAATCACCCCCAGTACAGCCAGTGTCACTAGGCTCTTCCTACTCATAAAGAACTCCCGCAACCCGGAGAGCACCTGCGTCTCCACCGCAACCTCCGGATCTATCTTCGACGCTGCGGGAACTGATCCCATGGGTGCAGCGCCCGCATTCGTCCACATCATCTCGAAGAAATTCCGCTGCTCATCGGCGAGTGCCGGGTAACGGATGAAGCTTCCTTTCAGATCACTTGTATTGAGACACGCGACGGTATCTTCCACAATGAACTTCTCGAAGGAGACGGGGAAATCCTTCTCGGGTATCAGCAAGGTTTTACGGTACTCGAAGACATCTCGGCTCTTGTACCTGCGACCGAGAGGAGTATCTGGAGCGATGACACGCAGGAAGATTTTGCGGCGGCGACGATCGCGGAAAAGGTCTATGCGATGCATATTCAGGAGATCTTCGCCTTCCGGCACGAGTGCGGGGATAAACTGCAGCCACTCGCGGCTCTCCATGGCAAGCAGTTTTTCAAACGACTTCTGGATGCCATCGACACCATCGAAAAACTCCATATCCGGTCTATTCTTTTGCTTCGTTATGGTGGCGAGGAAGGCATCGAAGTTCTCTTTCTTCCGCAGGATGGTTGCATGTTTCTCCTCGGTGTCCTTGGCGATCCAACACTGGATGGCTTCCAGGGAACTGAGTGTGAACTTTGTAGACTCGTTGATATTCTCTTTGCTGATGATCCCTTTCTCGGTGAGCTTGCGCATGGCCTGGTCGAGCACACCGGTCGATTTCCCAGTCTTGGAGGCAAGCTCGCGGAGCGTAAGAGCCTGCCCCTCAAGCAGGCGTTTGAGAACGAAGATCTCGGTTGAAGTAAATCCGGATTCCAGGAGATATGCCTCTATACTGGCGGGGAGGGTGGTCATGCAACCGCTAAGTGTAGCGATAAAAAACCGAATGTAAAAGGTAGTTTACAAACGATGATTCCGCGAATACACAGTATGCTACTCCAATGGCCGATTTAAGCCAAATCTGGGCGTTCTTCCGAGGGGCGGAACGTCTGGAAGGTTCCGAAGGTACAGAGGGCGCCGAAGTGCCCTATTGTAAGCTCATTTGCAATTTTGTGAGTAAATAGCTAATTCTCTGTATACGATCATCACATGCTTCGAACTGCTGAACAGTGATATAATCTAGAGTTTGTGACAATAGGCATTGATAATGCAATTCTTCGAGCGATGTTGATGCAATATTGTAAAAATACTTCCCCCCTTTTTTGGTCGCTCGAGTACTTCCTTCTGCGAGGTTCGTTGGAACGCTGGAAGATGACCTGCACATCTGATCAATGAGGCGAAAACGTTCATCATGAGGGAATGTCGATGTCACTCGATAGATGAGGACGCAAAGATCATGTGCCTCTCTCCAAACAATGAGTTTTTGATAGGGGCGAACGTGCATACCATCACCTTGCCACAGTCACTTGCCTACGTCGGCACCTTCGGTACCCTCTATTCCGTGATAATACAAAATAATAGCAACAAAGAGCCACAAAACCCGTTCCATCAGCATCTAGAACTCCAAGGCAAAATCAGGTATACTAAGAGGAATGAGCCAAACCGCAGATACTCTCTTTACAAAGGCAGAACAGGCAGGTGCCTCGGACGTACACATCGCCGTGGGGTCGCCCATCATGTTTCGCATCGACGGAGAACTCATAGCCCAAGGAAAAGAAGTATGCACCATGGCGAAGGTGACGGAGTTCATCAAATCCCTCATGGACGGTGCGCGATACAAAACGTTTACGGAGGAGAAAGAGATTGATAGCAGCTATAGCACGAAACGCGGCATACGGCTCCGTATCAATTGCCACTTTGAACGCGGGAACCCCGGGCTTGCCGTACGCATCATCTCCACGGACATCCCGACGCTCGCGGAGATCGGTCTCGGCGACGTGGAGCACCTCTGCAGCCATAAGGAGGGTCTGATTCTCTTCACCGGCCCCACAGGAGCCGGGAAATCCACGTCACTCGCCGCCATGATCCAGCACATTGCCACGGAGCGAGGCGGGCACATCATCACGCTCGAGGATCCGATTGAATTCATTTTCCAAAGCGACAAAGGTCTCATACGCCAGCGTCAGTTCGGGAGCGATTTTCTCTCGTTTCCGGAGGCACTCAAGCGGGTGCTCCGGCAGGACCCGGACATCATCATGGTAGGCGAAATGCGCGATCTTGAAACGATCGCTGCAGCCCTCACACTTGCCGAAACCGGGCACTTGGTGTTTGCAACGCTCCATACCCCCAATGCCGCGCAAACGGTCGACCGCATCGTGGATGTGTTTCCGCCGCACCAGCAATCGCAGATACGCACGCAGCTCTCGCTTTCACTCCGCGCAATCGTCGCGCAGCGACTCATAGCCGGCACGAAGGGCGGACGCATCGCGCAGCGCGAAGTGCTCATCAATACGCCCGCAGTCGCAAACATCATCCGCGACAATCGCACGCCGGAACTCACTTCTGTCATTCAGACGGGCAGAGATCTCGGCATGATTACGTTCGAAAAGTGCGCGAAAGAACTGTATAAGAACGGGGCAATCGACAAAGAAACATACGAGTGGGCGAGAGGATGAAATTTTCAATTTCCGCTACTCCTCCGTCCCTCCCCGCGAGAGTGCTATCACCAATTTTGCGATCTTCTCGACCTTCCCTTCATCGAGACCCTTTTCCGCCGCCTCCTCCAGCCACAGCGAAAGCATGTTCATCTCATCATTAATGGAAATGGGTTGACCGGCACAAAGGTGTGTGCGCTCTGCAAAGAGCTTAATGATCTCCTGGTCGAGCTTTTCGAGCTGCTCTGTGATGTCTGTAATCGTCATCATGTGGCGCACATTTACTGGATTTGAAGAGAGAATCAACTGCGGAATTTGAAAAATGTACTATGGATGCACTTGGTGCATCAGTGGCTCCGATGATCGTGGCTGACGTCCCCCTTGATCAATCGCTCCTCTCTGGGCAATACGCGCAAACATCCACTATACTTTCTCTATGAAGAGTTCCGAAGCGAAATCACGGGCTGCAAAGCTCCGCGAAGAGATCCGCCGAGTCAACAGAGCCTACTTTATAGAGAACAGGGAAGAAGTCTCCGAAGCCGTCCGCGACGCGCTCAAGCAGGAGCTGATCGCTCTCGAGAAGGAATTCCCGGAGATCATTACACAAGACTCCCCCACGCAACGCGTTGGCGCTCCGCTCGATGGCAGGTTGCCGAAGATCACTCACCTGACGCCGAAGGAATCGCTCAGCGACGCCTTTAGCCACGAAGACCTTACGGATTGGATCGATCAGATGGAACGCACGCTCGGCAAAAAAACCGCGCACTTCACCTCTACGTCGGAGCTCAAGATCGACGGACTGAATATCACGCTCGTCTATGATCTGCAGCAAGAAGGAACGTACCGGCTCGTGCGCGCCGTGACACGCGGCAACGGCGTGGAAGGAGAAGACGTGACACATGCGGCGAAGACGATTGAGGCGATCCCGCTTTCGTTTGCAATCGATATACAGAAACAGATTCCCACCATCGAAGTTTCGGGCGAAGTCTACCTCCCGAAAGCCGCGCTCAAGACCATCAACGCAGCCCTGCCCGAAGGGGAAAAGTTCGCCAATCCACGCAACGCAGCCGCAGGGAGCGTGCGGCAGCTGGACCCGAAGATTGCAGCGGAGCGACACCTCTGCATTTTCTGCTACGGGCTGGGGAAATCCACCGAGGAAAGCCTCGCCATCAAAACGCAAGAGGATGTCCTCGCGTTCATCAAAAAGATCGGACTGCCGGTGAACCCGGAGACTAGGATCGTGAAGAGTTTGAAGGACATCGAAGCGATGTACGAAGAGTTTGGCAAGAAGCGCGAGAAGCTCCCATATGACATCGACGGCATCGTCATCAAAGTGAACGATAAAACCCTGCAACGCGACCTCGGATCCACCGCCAAGGCGCCGCGCTGGGCGCGCGCGTATAAGTTTCCTGCCGAACAGAAGACGTCGCGCGTACTGGATATTCAATTACAAGTTGGACGAACGGGGGCTATGACGCCCGTAGCGCACCTCACTCCCACGCTTGTTGCGGGAACGACGGTGAGCAGAGCAACACTCCACAATGAGGATGAAATCAATCGGCTGGATGTGCGGATCGGCGATACCGTCATCGTGCAGAAAGCGGGCGACATTATCCCCGAGGTCGTGGAAGTGCTGAAGAATTTGCGGCCGGAGAACACGAAACCGTTCCACTTCCCGAGGCACTGCCCGAGTTGCGGGCAAGATCTGGTTCGACCCGAAGGGGAAGCCGTTCACCGCTGCCCGAACGCCAAATGCGGTGCAGTCCGGCAGGAGAAGATCGAGCACTTTGTCTCGCGGTACGCGCTGAATATCGAAGGCTTCGGCAAGGAAACGGTGGAGGAGCTTCTTGCGCAGGAACTGATTTCTGATCCGGCGGATATCTTCTTTCTCACGTATGACGATCTGATCAACCTGCCACTGTTCAAAGAGAAAAAAACGGAGAACCTCCTGCAGTCCATCGAGCATGCGAGACGCGTGCCGCTCGACCGTTTCCTCTTTGCCCTCGGCATCCGGCACGTCGGGCGCGAGACGGCCGAGATTCTCGCACGCAGGCTCCAATGGCCGGGGAGAACGATGACGATCGAACGCGAAGATGCGCGCGGATCGCAGACCTCACTCTTCGGAGCGGAAAAAGAATCCGTACACGTGAACGGAGTGCACATGGACGACATCGTAAAAGTTCTGCACGCACAGACGACGGAAGACCTCGCCGCAATCGACGGTATCGGGGACGTAGTAAGCGCGTCACTCATCGCATGGATCAATGAAGAAGATAACCGGGCACTGCTGCATACATTCGGCAATGCCGGCGTGCTTGCGTTGCAACCGAAGGGGAGCCATGCAGCCCAGACCTTTGCGAAACTCACCTTTGTCCTCACCGGAACGCTGCCGACGCTTGCGCGGGAGGATGCCAAAAAAATGATTAAAGAACACGGAGGAAAAGTGTCTGGATCCGTAAGTAAGAAAACGGATTACGTGCTTGCGGGCAAAGACCCCGGAAGTAAGTACGATGATGCCAACACGCTTGGTGTAAAGATTATCGACGAAGCGAAATTTCTTACGATGATGAAACCATAAAACAATCCCGTCACAGTACTTTCCTCATCGCACCGTATTTACTCCGTAGCCCTGTCCACTATTTCTACGACATCGCGGAGCGACATGAGCGACTTTATGAAGCACTGCTTGGCACCGAGTGCGAGTGCCTTTTCGCAGTACTGGTCACTCCCAAGATTCGTGATAACGTACACAGAAGTTTGCGCATTTCGTGTCATTTTGAGGCGATCTAACACGGCAAAACCGTTGGCATTTGGCATGTGGATATCGGTGAGAATCACTGAAAAAACCTGCTCTTCGATGAGCCCTATCGCCTCCGTGCCGTCTTTGGCAACCGTGACCGCATAGCCCCGATCGGAGAATTTGGTTTGGAGAGCTCCTACGAGAGCTTCATCGTCGTCGACGACCAGAATGGACTTCTTGTTTTGCATTTCCTCATAGTATAGCAAATTTTGAAGGCAATGGCAATTTTGGCT
>CAYJSJ010000030.1:0-7521 GCA_964373065.1 uncultured Candidatus Peribacteria bacterium | reverse complement strand
ACTATGCAGAGAAAGCAGAGGTGCATGTCATCCTTGTGCATCATGCGTGTTGCTCCGTATTTCCTGCATTACCCCAGTATTTTTTGGCCTTCAGGAGCGTTTCCACCATTTCCAGAAGTTTCCGGATTGTCATTTCGCTTTTGATGAAATAATCGTCAGCACCAAGCTCTTCGCCACGTTGACGGTTCTTCTCGTCGCCGAAGTTTGTGAGCATGATAACCGGAAAGCTCCGCGCTGTCCGCGGGTACTTCTGCAGGACGCCAAACCCGTCGAGGACGGGCATGTTGATATCGAGGATCAGAATATCGGGAGCTTTCTTCTGGATTTCCGCCACAGCTTCTTCGCCGTTTTGGGCAGTGCGGATCATATAGCCCGACAGCGTGAATTTCTTCATGTAGACTTCGCGGAGCACTGCGTCGTCTTCGGCTACGAGAATGTCGGCTGTTTGGGTCATACGAATATTATTATATCATAATTTAAACTATTTGTACAGAACACCAATCGGGACAAGATCGATGATAAGTATAGGAGAACGCGCAATCTCCGATACAAAATAGTGTTGCGCTCTCGAGAATTTGGGTTCTGCCCAATAGAGCAGTGCTCTCCGGTATGCATCACTCTGCAGCCGACTAAATCGCCAGCCGCTCGTAGGCGGTGATATCGGCACCATCTAAGAGGTCTTTGATGAGTGTGCCCGGATCTTTGACGAAGTCTTGGGTCAGGAGCGCATTTTCCTCGCGGAATTTCTTCTCTTTCCCCTGCATGATCTTTTCCAGAATCTGTGCAGGTTTTCCCTCTGTGGCAAGTTGGGATTTCCAGATGTCTCGTTCCCTCACGAGAGCTTGCTCCGTAACGTCTTCGGGTCGGACGTAGAGCGGGTTCATGGCGGCGGCATGCATGGCGATATCTTTGGCGAGTTCGGGCGATCCTCCGGAGAGCCCGACCACGACGCCGATTTTTCCGTTGCTATGAACGTAGACGCCGGAGACTGTAGCCTCTACGAGCTTGCTGTCTCCGAGTGAAATATTTTCTCCCAGCTTCTGTACATGTTCAGGAATTCTGGTCGCGGCAAGTGCGTTGAGAGCGTCCACACCCTTCCGTACGAGTTCGTTGGCCAGCGCATTGCCCAGTGCGCGAAAGTGCTCGTCGCGTGCGACAAAATCCGTTTCACAATCCAACTGGAGAAGTGCGACTTTCCCCTTATCTTCAGCGAAAAATACGGAACCCTCCTTCTGGTCTCTCCCCGCCTTCTTTGCGGCGGACGCGATCCCTTTCTTCCGGAGGACATCGATCGCTTTTTCCTCGTCTCCGCCTGTTTCTTCAAGGGCTTTTTTGCACTCCAGAATGGAGACGCCCGTGCGTGCGCGGAGGGAAGCGACGGCAGCGGCTGCAATGACAATCATGGTTTTGCAGGAAGAATATCCGGGGTTTTTTCCGAGGCCTTTCCTCCCATCGCTTCGAGGATGCAGCTTGTGACGAGACGAATGGATTTCACCGCATCATCGTTGCAGGGAATACATTCCGTGAAGAGCTCGGGGTCTGCGTTGCTGTCGCAGATGCCGTAGACGGGGATTTTTAATGTATTCGCCTCTCGTACGGCAACGATGTCGCGTACGGCATCGATGACAAACAGCGCATCCGGCAGCCCCGTCATGGTGCTGACGCCTCCGAGAGCGATATCGAGTTTTGTGAGCTCCTTGCGAAGGGAAAGCTGTTCCTTCTTTGTGTACTTCGCCACATCCCCCGTCTTGAAGGAATTCTGGAGATCGAGGTAATGCTTGAGGCGCTTCTTGATGGTCTGCCAATTGGTGAGCAGTCCCGGGATCCATTTCTTCGTGACGATCGGTTGGCCGAGCGCTTCGTTGAAGACTTCGATGTACGGAATGCTTTGTTGCTTCGTGGAAGCAAAGAGGATGGTTTTCCCTTCCGCCTGCATTTTCTGGAGTATGTCGCACACACGATTGAGTTGCTTGAGGGTTTGCTCCAGATCGAAGACATGAATATTTCTACGGACGCCGTAAATATAGCGAGACATCTTCGGGTTCCATTTGGGCTTCGGGTGGCCGAGGTGGCATGCGGCATCCAGCAGATCCTTTTCGGTGATGGAGGAATGTGACATGAGGAAGGGCGGGAGGGCGGGGAGAGGTGCCCGAAGAGGGAAGTGCGGTGGAAAATCCTTATGCAACTCTTTCGCGTCATTTCACCATCGGGTGGCGGCAGGCCCCGCAGTCGCGGGGAGGATCCGCCGGTGATCGGCGAGGAGTGCGGGGAGATGGTTGCGGAAAACACTTCTGAGTGCAAGGAAATGACGAGAATTTTCCAATCCTCAGTTTTTCCAGTGCTCTGCAATCGTACTGCGAAGATCCTTAATCGCCACCCGCGTTTGCCTCAGCGTATCTCTGTCGCGGACGGTGACGGTGTCCTTGCTCCCCTGCGCGTCATCTTCCCCTAGTGTCCCGAAGTCCACTGTAATGCAAAGTGGCGTGCCGATTTCGTCCTGGCGCCGGTAGCGTTTACCGATCGAACCCGTGACATCCAAATCTACGGTGAGGTACGTATCATCGATGAGCATGCGGTAGATGCTCTCGGCCTTCTTCGTCAGGTGTTCTTTTTTACTGAGGGGGAGCACTGCGATATCGATCGGCGCGATGCCCTTTGGCAGTTTAAGCACGGTGCGAACGTCGCCTCCTTCCAGTTCTTCTTCCATGTATGCTTCTATCAAAAGCGAAAGAACGGTGCGTGTGAGACCGAAGGTGGGCTCTATTACATACGGTAGGAACTTCTTTTTCGGGTCATCCGGGTCTGTAAAGGAAAGATCCTCGCCGGAATGTTTCTGGTGTTGCGTCAGGTCAAAGTCGCTTCGGTTAGCCAGGCCATAGAGCTCCCCCCAGCCCCACGGATAGAGGTACTCGATGTCGACGGTTTGGGAGCTATAGTGCGAGCGTTCCTCCTTTGCATGCTCTCGGATGCGGAGGCGTTTTTCAGAGAGCCCGATATCCAGGCACCATTGCCACATGGACGTTTTCCACCGCTCAAAATGTTCGTCTTCCGTTCCGGGCTCTACGAAGTATTCGATCTCCATCTGTTGGAATTCGCGGGTGCGGAACGTGAAATTCCCGGGGGTGATCTCGTTGCGGAATACCGTTCCCACCTGTGCGATGCCGAAGGGGAGACGCGGGCGCATGGTCTGGGTGATATTTTTAAATTGCACGAACATGCCTTGTGCAGTTTCGGGACGAAGGTAAAGATCCGTGCCTTCACCTTCGATGACTCCCTGCTGGGTGCGAAACATAAGGTTGAATTTCTTCGCAACGGCCCAAGTGATCTTTTCACAACTGGGGCAGGGGATCTTCTCTGCCATAAGCATCGGTTGCACCTGATCGAGCGTGAGGACGGCGGCGGATTCCACACCGAGTGCTTCTTCCAGGAGTTTGTCGCCGCGAAAGCGTTCCTTGCAGCTCTTGCAATCGACGAGTGGATCACCGAAATTTGCTACATGCCCGCTCGCTTCCCATACCTTCGGATGCATGAGAATGCCGCTTTCCAGGCCGACCATATCCGCTCGTTTTCGGACAAACGCATCCCACCATGTATTCTGGATGCGGTTTTTTAGTGTTACTCCGAGCGGCCCGTAATCCCACGTGTTTGCAAGCCCTCCATAGATCTCTGATCCCGGGAAAATGAGCCCTCTCCGTTTACAGAGAGATACGATCTGATCGAGAGAAGTCGCAGGCATGAAAAGGAGGAGGCTAGGAATTGACGCACTGGAGCCTAGCAGGGAACACCCGAGACTGCCAAACACGTGAGCTATAGCGCATGTGTTCCACACTTCTCAAAATAACAAAATAGTGGTATAATAATACCACTTTGAAACAAATGCTACAAACTATCAATACAGGGGTTTTGTATGCATTCGTCGCATTGTTCGCGGCGCTGCCAAATCGCGTTGCCGGAGCTGCTAGTGATCTAGTGCTCTTTGGGACAAGTAGCGACGCATCCGGCAAGTCAATCATGATGTTTGCACTCTTTGCGATTATCGGTGCCGTCCTCTGCAGGATATGGATGGGAATTATCAATCATTCCGAGACGCACGAGATGCCGCTCTCGGCAATAGAGAAACGCAAGCGTAAGCCCTATCTGCCTTCGGTGCACGCGATTATCGTTACTGTTGCATGCACTGCCGGATTGTTTTTACTTTCATTGAAGACGGTCGGTGGCATAGCACCCTTTGCAGGTCCGAGCGGTACAACATATGCCGCCGTATTCTTTACAGTCATTGGCATCACCGGCATCGCTGCTCAGTTTCTGTGGCCGCGGACAAAGCACTACGTATTTGCTTTCACGGTCGGCACCGTAGTGACATTCATTCTCCTCGGATTTTACGCAATGATCTTTGATCCCGGTAAGCCCCAAGATCCGTTCTTCATGGCACTCGGGTTTCTGTGTGTCCTTCTTGCGTGGAGATTTCTCTTCGGCCCTTGGCACCCCAAAGTGAAGGCATCGGTGCTCGCGACGTTCGTCTTTTGGGTTGGGTTGCATATGATTGTTCTAGAATCTCCCACGGAGCGAAGTGCCCGTTTGCTTGCTACCCTCATCGCCTTTATCCCCGCACTGACGTGGTGCCTTATGTTCCTTAAGGAACATCGCCAGCGCCTTAGCCTTGTCGTCCTTATGTTCCTTTCCGGCATGATCTCCACTGCGCCGATTCTCTTTTACGACGCACTTGTACGGAATAATGTGGAACTGCAGTTCTTCCTCTTTCGCATTGTCCCGGAGAGCTTCACCAGAAGCACCAACGCGTTTGTCACCGGAAACTTGGTCTCCGTTACCGGCATACGATCGACGATCATTGCAACACTCATTTCCTTCCTCATCGTCGGATTCATAGAAGAAGTATCCAAGTTCTGGGTGTTAAAGAAGAGCGGAACGGCGTTCTTCAGTTCCATAGATGACGTGCTGCAACTGGGGATCATCGTTGCCATCGGTTTTGCATTTGCAGAAAACGTGATGAATCCGAGCTATTTCCTCGCGTTTGTTCGCGAGTATCTTTTGCGTCCGGATACCCCTCAATGGGGAGCCTTCATGGGTAATGTCCTCGGTCGGGCAATTCTCACGAATATGGTTCACGTACTTTCGACGGGTGTCTTCGCATACTTTTACGGCCTCGTACTGTTTGCAGGTCCGGTACTGGAAGACGAGCAGCAAAACGGTACGATCCGCCTGATTCCTGCGATGATGCTGAGAGCACTACAGATCCCGGAAAAAAACACCTATCGGTTGGAGAATATTTTGCTCGGGCTCGTTTCTGCCGTGTTACTGCACGGGCTCTTTAATTTCCTCGTCACGTTGCCGGATCTTCTCCCCAATAATCCGAGAACTATCGGTGATCTTTTTGGAGCAGGAGCCGGATCGCCGCTGCATTACATAGCCCTGCTGATCATTCCTTCCCTCTTCTATATCGTCGGGGGGTTCTGGATTCTCTCCGTCCTCTTTTACAAGAAGGAGAACATGAAGGAACGCGGGATGCTGAGAGAGAGAGACGAGTTCGTACCGGCGGATACGTTGCAAATTTCGCCTGCATTGTGACCGGATGAGGTTCCGTGTAGTATTCGCATACTTCTTTCTCATTGAACGTATGCGAAGTCTTTCTCGTGCGATATGCATTTCTCTATTGCTGTTCATACTGCCTGCGGTAGTCAGTGCCGCTGCTTCGTGGAATCTTTCGGGAGTCCGCGATGATGCTACAGTGACGAGGGGGGATTTTATCCGAGCCGCAGTGCAGGCGCTTGGTTTGGAAGGGTTGGAGGTCGACCAGCGTAAGGATCTTCCGTACCGAAGAGTTTCCAAAGGACTGGAGCCCTTCATTCGCGTTGCCCACAAGAAAAACGCTCTGGAAGCATTCGGATTTGATCTTGTGTTGGCCCAGGGAATAAGCCGCGGAGATGCACTCAGGGTCGCCACGAATTTAACGGGGTTCGATTCCGCAACACCTGCACCATTCAAAGATGCACGCATCGGTACGCCAGAGGAGCGGGCGGTACGTCTGGGAGTAGCGCGCGGGTGGATGGAGCCGATCAGGAACGATCTCTTCGGTGTGCGTAGGCTTCTGACCGGCCGCGAAGCGAAACTGCTCCTTGGAAAACTCGCTGGGGCGGAGGAAACGAAAACGCAGGAGTTTCTGACTAATCCGCCTACGATCAAATTCAACTTGCAGACCAATACCCGTATCATGAATCTGCCAAAGACGCAGATACTGGAAACCATATGGAGTGCAATTCAGAAGGAATTTCTCTATATCGATAACATCAATGTCGATGAAGCGGCTTTCAAGGCAGCGGAGGGTCTCGTGGGGAGCCTTGGAGACAAGTACACCACGTTCATGCGTCCCGTGCGCGCGCGCCAGTTTCAGTCGCAGATCCAAGGAGAAGTGACGGGGATCGGAGCGCAGGTCGAGTACCTCAACGAAGTGCTCACAATCGTTTCTCCCATCAAGGGATCGCCTGCGGAAGCTGCAGGGCTGAAGGCCGGTGACAAGGTGATTAAGGTCGATGGTGAGAAGCTTGCAGGTCTTGATTTCCTCGCCGCTGTGGAGAAGGTGCGCGGCCCGAAGGGGTCGAAGGTGAAGCTGACCATCAATCGCGACGGGTTGGAATTTGACGTGGATGTCATCCGCGATGTTATTCGTGTTCCCGAGGCAACCATCTCTTGGCAGGGCGATGTGCTCGTCATTCAAATATCGCAGTTTGGCAAGATTACCGATACGGATCTTCGTCCGGGTCTCATCCAGGCACTGAATAAGACGCCAAAGGGCGTTGTGCTGGATCTTCGGAGCAATCCCGGAGGGCTTCTCCATGCCGCAGATACTGTCGTCAGTCTCTTTGTGCCGAGAGGCACGCCGTACGTGGAAGTGCGTTCCCGCAGTGACGACACGAAACCCGTGACGTCCCTCGATCCTGTGTTACTTGCAAGCGTACCCATGGTTGTACTCATAAATGAAGGCTCTGCATCGGCATCTGAGATCGTCGCGGGAGCGCTCCAGGACTTGAAGCGTGCGACCGTCGTCGGGGCCAAGAGCTTCGGGAAGGGGACTGTGCAACAGGTACTCCAGTTCACCGACGAAAGCAGCCTGAAGATGACGATCGCCGAGTGGTTTACGCCAAACGGCAAGAAGATCGACGGCATCGGCGTCTTCCCGGATATTGGCGTGAGCGAAGTGGAAGGCCGCGATGCAGTGTTGCTGAAGGCGCTCGAATTGCTGAGATAGCTAAGCCTCACATATTGCTGTAAAACTGTTTTTTCCTGTTTCCCTCCCGAAACTCTTCGCGCTTGAGGGCGCGGATCCGGAGGATTCTACGCGTTGGTTTGCGGATGAAGCGTGAGCGCTTGCGCAAAAGCTTCATGAGGCCAGATTTCTGAACCTGCTTTTTAAAGCGCTGCTGGATAGCATCGTTGCTTTCTTCGCCGTGCTTGTGTGCGTGGATTGCCATTTGCTTTGAGGAGCTTAAGGAGTGGAGGGGATTT
>CAYJSJ010000029.1:0-9046 GCA_964373065.1 uncultured Candidatus Peribacteria bacterium | reverse complement strand
CAACCGACAACCGACAACCGACAACCGACCAGCTACCCGCCCCGTACCTGTAGCGGATTTGCGAGAATAGTATCGCTCAGTTTCACGAGGAAGATCGCAAGGTACGCCGTCCCCACCCATTGAACAACTGAGGCAAACAACACCCCCAGTGTCATAGAACCAAAAGATACGATACCCGTCACCATACCGAGAAGAAGCATGGCAATCCAAATGCAAAGACCTGCTACGATGCCGTTACCGGCAATTTTTCCCCAGTAGCCCCGCGTGCGCGTGTAGCTCGAAGCGACACTTTCGGTAATCCCCTTCTTCTCCCGCAGCAGTATAACCGGAGCCAGCGCGAGCCGGGGACCGATAACAATGGCAAACACAATGCCGATGATGGGCATCCATGCAAAAGAACGGAGAAACGCCCATATCCACACCCCGATAAGGGGAAGAAGAACGGAAGGGACTTTGCGGAGAGCGCTCTGCAATGTTTCTTTCTCATTGAGGGCGAATACGAGGAAATACGTAGAGGCGACGCATGACACGATCATGAAGATGAGAAACATCAGGCCGATCTCTTTCATCATGTCCTCCAATGCCGAAGGATCACCTGCTTCCATGCGCTTCGAAAGCTCTTCCATTCGCTCCATGCTCCCTATGCGGCTTCCTATGGACTCTGCAGCGCTTCCGACAATGAGCATCTGACCCGCAGTCATCACTGCGGCGATGACCGCAGCGGCGATAAGGATCGGCTGCCACCGGCGTAGGAGAACATGCGCACTTTCTTTCAGAAGCGTTCCGAGAGGGATCGTCATAGAGAGGGAGAATGTAGGAAGAACTCTACTGCTTTCTCGCACCTCTGCCAAGCGTGGAACGCACCCACAGTCCTCCACCTGCATTTTTCGCGACGCCGTGAAGCTCGAGTATGGTGAGCTTTGCGTTGATGATCGCCGCATCGAGGCTCGCTTTCTCCACCAGATCGGACACCGACTGCGGCATGGTCGTAAGGGCGCGGAGAATCCGCTGCTCCCCAAGATCTTCCGATACGAAGGGAACGTCGGTGGCTTCTACGGGCGAGACGATGCCGATTTCTATGAGCACTTCCTCCGGAGTCGTCGTCAGCCTTCCTCTTCCCTCAGAAAGCAAACGATGACAACCGGCGTACTGCGGGTCAAAGATCTGCCCCGGTACCGCAAAGACATCTCTACCATACTCAAGCGCAAGATCCGCCGTGATGAGCGCTCCGCTTCCTTCCCCGGCTTCCAACACGAGCGTTCCAAGGGAGAGCCCTGCGATGATGCGATTGCGCGCAGGAAACATAAAACTCTCCGGTGCCTGATCGAGGGGGAATTCACTGAGGAGCAGTCCTCCTTCCTGTATGATCCTCTCGGACAACTTTGCATTGGCGGATGGATAGATCTTCCCGAGTCCATGGCCGAGGACGGCAACGGTTTTTCCAGATGCTTCCAGAGTTTGCTTCGCCACTTCGGCGTCTATTCCCCGTGCGAGTCCGCTCACGGTGGTAAGGCCTGCCCGAACAAAGGGTGGTACGAAGTGTTCCACGACACGCCTCCCGTATGTACTCATCTCCCGCGTACCGACACAGGCGATGCAAGGCTGATTCAGAATTTCGATGGAGCCCTTGTACGAAAGGAAAACAGGCGGATCGGCTATTTCGCGGAGTGCCGAAGGATATGTGGGATCTTCCCAGTTGATCAATGTGATCGCGTGCTTGAGAAGCTCTGCGGCATAGGCACCTGGATCAAAAGCATCGAGACGATTGAGTGTGCCCATGGCCGTTTCCTCCCGGCAACCCAGGGCACGGAGGAGTGAAAGATCGATATGCGACAGTGCTTCATCGAGAGAACCGAATTTCTGCGTTACGGCATCGTAACGCTTCTTTGTAAGGATATTAAGCCAATGAAATATGAGAGCTGTATCGTTCCTCATTTATTGGCGCGAGTATCGCAGACGGCGTTCGATGGCACCTACGCGCTTTGTCAGCCCAAGAACCTCTTCTTTGTGCTGAGTAGTTCTGCTATCGAAAGCTCCACGGAAATCGTGATACATATTCTCGACGGAGATTTCGAAAAATAACCGTATGTCTTTGCATTGCTGATCGACGTGTGTAAATCGCTTATCAATTTCTTTAAACTGCCTATCCACATCATTGAATCGTTGATCAATCAATGCAAAGCGTATATCGATTTGTTCAAAGCGTTTATCTATGCGTACCCAGAGATTCTCTATGTCCGACTTTGTCGCCGCTGCTGCGTTGTCCGTTTTTACCATGGACTGCCAGCGTATGGGATCGAAAGTGCTGACGCAACCGCGCAAAACAGAAGAAAATGGAGAGGAGGAAAAAATATCTGCAGGAAGCCATAAAAACAGTTCCAAAGGCTGGAAGAACGTCGTAGAATATTCTGCAGAAAGCCGTTAGAGCTCACAAGCCTTCGTCAGCCTTGGCTGACTTCGGCCGCGGCAGGCCACGTCGCACAGGTGCGACAGTGGCAGGCAGTGGTAGAGCATGATCCTTCTAAAAACAGACGCCGCCTTAGCTCAGTGGTAGAGCATCGGTATCGTAAACCGAGGGTCCGGGGTTCAAATCCCCGAGGCGGCTCCATGATCTGTACCCCCCTTTCTTTGTCGGGCTATTTTTGCTATAATGATCTGATTTTCCCTCGTCAAAGGCTTTCAGTCTCTGGCGGGGGGAAATCATAAAAAACCAACACACCACCCAATATGTCCATAGACGCCTGCATCGCGCACGCCATCCACTCCGACTTGGATATCCTCGAGGTTCTCCCGGAACTCAAAGGAATGCCTGTGGAGAGCTTGGAGCCATATATAGAGAACTATATACTCACCGTACAGCAAGAGTTTCGGAGCGTGATTGTCGACACCGGAGACAAGTTCCTACGCTCCAGGGATGCCGCAGGCCTCTGCGCCACATGCATGGAGGCGGGGATAGGTATTCCTCCGAAGATGCTCCTCAAGATGTGCCAGACGATCCTGCAGCTTTCTACTATCGATGCGCGGTTTATTTTGGATACCGAGGAAGGCTCCTCGCTCTTCTACGTGAAGATGGGAGTGAATGTGCGGGAGGGCGGCGAGATGCAGAAGGCCGCTTAGTTATCGTTTCGAGAACTGCGGAGCACGCCTTGCTCGCTTGAGGCCCGGCTTCTTGCGTTCTTTAATGCGTGCATCGCGACGAAGGAATCCTTCGCGTTTGAGCGTTGGACGGTTTCCTGGGTCAAACAATAATAGCCCACGGCTAAAACCGTGCCGCACGGCATCGCTCTGTGCGGATTTACCTCCGCCTTCCACCTCTATAACGGCATCGAACTTCTTTAAGGTATTGGTGATCCGGAGGGGTGCTACGGCATTCTCCACATGCAGTGCTGTTGGAAAGTAGTCCCGGATCTTCTTGGTATTCACCGTTATTTCTCCCTTTCCTCCTTCGAAAAGTCGCACGCGTGCGATAGCGGTTTTGCGCTTACCAACGCTGTAGAAGTACTGCCTTTTTGCTGTAGTGGAAGACATGATTACGGGAGGGTGAGGGATACGGGAGTTTGCGCTTCGTGTTTGTGCGTGGCATCGGCACTCACGTGCAAACGCTTGAGCATACGCTGAGCCAGACGGTTTTTGGGAAGCATTCCTTTGACGGCGATCTTGATCATGTCGGTCGGCTTCTTATCGATCATATCCTGCAATGACCGTGTTTGTATGTGCCCGAGGTACCCCGTATGTTTAACGTACACCTTTCTCCGGTGCTTCGTGGGATGAAAGTGAAGCTTACGGGCATTGATGACGATGACATGATCGCCGCAGAGCTGGTGCGGCGTAAAGGATGCCTTGGTCTTGCCACGAAGAATCATGGCAACCTTGGCGGCCAGCCTGCCGAGGTTTTGGCCTTCGGCATCTATGAGTATCCACTGCGGTTCTGCCGGCTTTGGCATGGAAGTTTTCATTTCTTGGATGGTTTTTTGGCAGATTTCTTGGAAGGTTTCGAAGCAACTGTCGTTGCCGATGCCTTTGCTTTGGTCTCAGTCGCCACTTCTTCTCCTTCCAATAAACTCAGTTCCACAAGTTCCGCACCGTCTCCCTGCCTATAACCAAGCGGCTGCATGCGGGTAAGGCCGGAGGAACGCTTTGCGTAGCGCTTTATGAAGACTTCCATGACCTTTTTACAGGCATTTTTGTCCGTCACCGTGCGATTTAATCTCCTGATGGCAACGTGTGGCGCTCTGCTTTTTGCAAAGGTGATGAGCTTATCCACCTGAGGAGCCACTGCCTCTGCGCGCTTCTTGGTCGTACGCACTTTTTCGTAGAGCAACAGCGACGTTAAGAGATTACGCTTGAACATCCTCGCGTGAGCGGGTTTCAAGGAAAGCCTTTGTTGGGAGCGACGGTGTCTCATACCTATTTTTCGAGGTCTTCATCGGAAAGTTTCAGTCCGCGTTCTGCGAGGGTACCTTTCACTTCGTCGAGTGCCTTTGCACCAAACCCGCGGAAATTGCTGAGCGCGGCTTCGGAACACTTGGTGAGCTGTTCTATGGAACCGACTCCCGCGTTGATGAGTGCGTTTAATGTGCGGGGTGAGAAATTGAGGATTTCTATGGGAGTGTAGCTCTCCTTGACGGGTGCGTTGTCGCTCTCGTCGCTGCCGACATGGCCGCCGGTGCGCGAGAAATCTGCGATGAAGTCGCTCTCGACGATTTTCTCCGAGGAACTGAAGTACTCGAAGTAACTCTTGAGGAGCTGTGCGGCAAATTGCACGCCTTCATCGGCGGTGATGGAGCCGTTCGTTTTCACCTCCAGATTCAATTTCTCGAGATCCGTTCGCTGGCCGACACGCGCAGACTGCACGTCGAAACGTACGCGAACCGCGGGGCTGAAGACCGCATCGATGTGGATGAGGCCCGGCTCATTGTTCTTCTTGTTGCGTTCCGCAGCGGGGCTGTAACCGACACCTTTTTCCACCGTTATCTGCAGCTCCACTTCACCGCCCTTCTCAAGCGTCAAAATTTCTGTGTCGGGATCGAGGACTTCGATATCCGACGACACTTGCAGGTCTTTGGCCTTGAGCGTGCACGGACCTTTGCCTTTGAGCAGGACGACTTCGGGTTCCTTGCTGAATTTCCGCAGCTTCAGCTCACGGAGGTTTAATGCAACATCAACGACTGACTCGCGAACGCCCTTGATGGTCGTATACTCATGCTGGGCGCCCTTGACGCGTATGGAGGAGACCGCAGTACCGGGGAGGCTCGAGAGCAATACTCTGCGGAGCGCGTTTCCGAGCGTCATGCCGTACCCCGGAGGAAGCGGCCCGATGATAAAGACCTTGTGTGAATCGTCTCCTTTGCTCCCTCCTTGGGAGGAACTTGCTCCTTGGGAGGAGAAGATGGGGAGACCGATTTCTTCCTGAATGATATGCATAAACGGGATTGGAAAAGAGGAAGAGTGGAAGATTAACGACGTGAATAATATTCGATGACTTGGCGCACATCGATTGCCTGTTCGTAGTCTTCTGTGCCCGGGGAACCGATCACTTCGGCCTTGAGGCTCCCGGAATCCACCTTCAGCCAGGCGGGAGGCATATACTTTTCGTGCGCCTCGAGAATGGGAACAAAGACAGGAGATGACTTAGCCTTCGTCCGCGCTTCCAGGATGTCTCCCGGTTTCAAGATGAAAGACGGTGTTGTGACACGCACGCTGTTGACGGTGAACATGCCGTGTCCGGCAAATTGCCGCGCCTGCATGCGCGTGAAAGCAAACCCTGCGCGATAGATGGCATTATCGAGTCTGCACTCGAGTAATTTCAAAAGCATATCGCCCGTCTGCCCCTTTGAAGCCGATGCCGTGACATACATTTTGCGAAACTGACGCTCCGAAATACCGAACATGTCGCGCGCTTTCTGCTTTTCTAGGAGCTGCTTCCCGTACTCGCTCGGACGCTTTCCCCGCGATCGAGGTCCTTTGCCGGGGCCGTAGGGCTTGCGTTGCAAGACCTTATCGTACTTGTCGGAGCCGTAGATATTGGATCCGTGCCTGCGGCAGCGCTTTGCTTTGGGACCTGTGTACTTCATGAAGAAATTGAAGATGGAAGATTGAAGATGGAAGATTGAAGATTGAAGATGGAAGATTGAAGATGGAAGATTGAAAATTTATACGCGTCGGCGTCCTTTCGGGCGGCAGCCGCCATGCGGCAGGGGCGTCGTATCAATGATGGCATCGAAATTCAGTCCGGCTCCCTGCATCCCCCGTATCGCCTGCTCTCTCCCGGGACCGAGACCTCGCACCTCCACCTGCACGGATTCTATGCCGAAACCCGCCGCAAGCTCCGCCGCTTTCTCTGCGGCGACTTTTGCTGCGTAGGGCGTGGATTTCCGTGTGCCCTTAAATCCGCAAGCACCTGCGCTGGATCCTGCGATCCTATTTCCTTCGAGATCGGTAAACGTGACGATGGTGTTATTTTCACCTGCATAAATGCACACACGCGCCTTGGGAACGGTTCGCTTAATTTTCTTACGCTTGGGACGCGGAGCACCTTCCTTGGCTGTCTTTGCTTCGGGTTCTTTGCCTGCGATGGGTACGTCCTTTTGTGCCATAGTGGTTTTAAGTCTTCGTGAGGGTGACGCGTCCGGAGAGACCGGTCTTTTTCTTGCCGCGCTTGGTTCGCGCATTGCGACGGGATGTCTGTCCGCGGACAGGAAGCTTCTTCCTGTGGCGGTATCCGCGCCACGTCCCAATGTCCTGCAAACGCTTGATATCCAGAGACACCTTTCGAGAGAGTTCCCCTTCCACCACCTCCTTTTCGACTCGTACACGGAGGCGTCCTTCCTCTTCTTCGCTGAGTTCGTCGGCCTTCTTGTCCATATTGATGGCAAGCTCAGTCAGAATACGGTTGCTGAGTGGCCGTCCGATGCCCTTGATATACGTGAGGGCGATCTGTATGCGCTTTTTGCCGGGGAGGACGACACCTGCGATGCGGGGCATTACAATGAAGAATGAAGAATTATCCTTGTCGCTGCTTATGCTTAGGGATGGGAGAGACGATGCGACGCACTTTCTTTCCGCCTAAAATCCTCCCCCTTTTTATGCGCACGCCGGCACGACGGATCACGAGTCGATCCTCTTTACTGATGGGTTTGACGGATGCGCGGACTTTCACAGGGAATATGCTGGGAAGAAATACTAGCGCTCGTTCCCGTCTGCTACAGGCGGAGGCGCTGCGGCCTCGCCGGTCGTAAGATCAATCTTTTGATCCGACCTGTAGCGGTAACAGATGCGTCCCTTCTCGAGGTCATAGGGCGTCATCTCTACCTTCACCCGGTCGCCGGGCAGAATGCGCACACGGTGTACCCGCATGCGCCCCGCCAGCGTACAGAGGATCGAATGATCCTTGACTTGTGGACTGAGGATTTTGACTCGGAATGTTGCGTTGGGGAAGGATTCCTCCACAACGCCGACGAGTTCAATGACATCCTTGGACACAAAAAGCTCGGGGATACAAGCCGGAAGAGCCTACAGTGCAAATTAGCCTTTGAAAACCCTATGGATCGAAAAAACTCAAGATTCTTTCAGAATCTATTGCAAAGACAAGAAATATTGTTATAACCATACTTTTTAGGCTGCTTTCCTCATCGGGCAGCGGTTTTTAGCTTCCATGCATTGAGCAACGAGAAGGCTGCGAAAAAGACGTTCAGCCACAGGAAAATCTGATCCTGAACAAGGTAGCTGAACCACGCTATACAGAGCGAACCGACACAGAGAGCTTCATTGCGCCTTACTGTAGCGGTATTCAGGGCAAACCCTATTCCAAGCACCGCAAGGCCGACGACGAAGACAAGTGTTTGCATCCCTGAGCTTATGACAAGCGCGTACACGATGAGTGCAGCTGCCGCGCACGCGATGAACGGAG
Source organism: uncultured Candidatus Peribacteria bacterium (assembly GCA_964373065.1). Lineage (GTDB taxonomy): Bacteria > Patescibacteriota > Gracilibacteria > Peribacterales > Peribacteraceae > CAYJSJ01. The sequence goes on along the minus strand of CAYJSJ010000029.1, from coordinate 1,137 downwards.
CATCAAACCGATCGTCGGTATCGAGGAGCATGAGCACCGTACTCACCGCAATGAGAATCTGCAGGAGAATGAACAGCAATGCTCCACCGGCAAAGTAGCCCATGACCGCGTACACAAACATGCACGCATTCCCCACTGCAAAAAGTTGATTCTTCCGCGAGAGCGCAGGATGCGCCGTCTTACGGTCCTGGAGCGCGGAACCGAAAACGAGAATTGCCGAACCGAGAAGGCCGATGATAAACGTAACCTCGCTCTGCACGGACAAAGTATACCTGGCAACCGACAACCGACAACCGACAACTAACAACACATTCACGCCAACACCTCACACCCATTCTCAATCACCAAAATCGTATGCTCGAAATGCGCGGAGAGTGAACCGTCTTTCGTAGAGATCGTCCAATGATCGTCGGCTTCCTTGATCCCGTCTTTTCCTGTGCAAACGATCGGCTCTACGGCGATGATTGTCCCCGCAGGGATCGCCATCCCCGTTCCTTTGCGTCCGTAGTTTGGAATATCCGGAAGTTGATGGAGTGTGCGCCCGAGGCCGTGGCCTGTGAGTGCAGCTACAATCGTGAGCCCTGCGCCTTCCACTTTCTTTTGGATGGTGGAGGAGATGTCGCCCACTTTGACCCCAGCGCGTATCACGTCCACTGCTTCTTCCAGAGCTTCTGCTGTAACAAGGAGAAGCTTCTCTGCTTCTTTGGAGATCTCCCCGACCGGAAACGTGCGGCACGCGTCGGTATACAGACCTTTGCAAAGGACGCCGCAATCGAGCGAAACGATGTCGCCTTCCAAAAGTTTTCGGTCACTCGGAAGCCCGTGCACGCACTCATCGTTGATGGAAGTACAGAGCGTGGCAGGGTACCCGTGGTACCCGAGAAACGCAGGCTCGGCTCCCTGACTCCGGATAAACTCCTCCGCTGCGCGGTCGAGCGCTTTTGTCGTTCTACCCGGTACTACAAGGGCACCCACATGCGTGAGGCATGCAGCGAGAATATGGCCTGCATGACGGATTGCAGCAATTTCATTTGCCGTAAAGATCTGGATATCCGACATTGAGGCCAATCGTACGGCAACTCGACCTGTTGGGGAATCGGTAACACTGGAAAAGCGTATCTGTTCCCTATTTCCCTA
>CAYJSJ010000028.1:6790-10273 GCA_964373065.1 uncultured Candidatus Peribacteria bacterium | reverse complement strand
TGGTGCGCCCGGCAGGATTTGAACCTGCGGCCCCCAGCTCCGCAAGCTGATGCTCTATCCAGGCTGAGCTACGAGCGCACGAGTAATTGGAACAATGTGTGAGCTCGTATGGCAGCATGGGTTGGAAAGGCTGGCCTGCCCGCCGGAGGCGGGAGCTACGAGCGCACGTGAAATCGGTTGCGGTATGCAAAAGAGCTGAAAAAGGGTATCACTCCCCTCTTGGCGAAACAATCTTATCCGCTACAATAAACACATGAAAGTCACCTTTCTCCTCGGCTCCAAGACCGATACGGAATACGCAGAGAAGATCGCAGGCGTCCTGAAGAATTTTACGATTCCTTCAGAAATTATCGTTGCCTCAGCGCATAAAGTACCGGAGAAAGTGATTGAAATCATCGAACAATTGAATGCCGATCCGGAGCCCCAAGTCATCATCACGGTCGTCGGCATGAGTAACGGGCTCGGCGGAGTGGTTGCCGGGAGCTCCTTTCACCCTGTCATCAATTGCCCGCCAGCTCAGAGCCTGGAGGAATACATGGTGGATATTCATTCCAACCTGCGGATGCCTTCGGATGTTCCCGTGATGACCGTGCTCAATTATAAGAATGCCGCACTCGCGGCTGCAAAGATTTTTGGAGAATCCGATCCGAAGGTAAAGAAATTGGTGGAGGAACGGATCAAGGCGGTGAAAGCTCAATATTAGTCCGTCTCTCTACCCCCTACTCTCATAGAACTCACACTTCCGCTGCTCCAAGAAAAACTGAAAGAATGGGAAGGATGCGCGCTCAGTAAGCAGAGTAACGCCGTGCTCGGCGAAGGTAATCCCCACGCGGATCTCATGTTCATCGGCGAAGCTCCTGGGCAAAAGGAAGACGAACTCGGACGCCCATTTGTGGGAGCTGCGGGAAAATTCCTCGATGAACTCATCGCAACGATCGGGTGGAACCGGTCGCAGGCCTACATAAGCAACGTCGTGAAGTACCGGCCGCCGGAGAATAGGGATCCGACACCGGAGGAAAAGGCCGAGTGCATGCCATGGCTCATGCTCGAGATTGCCCTCATTCAACCCAAGGTGATCGTGCCGCTCGGCAGGCACAGCCTCGGACACTTTTACCCCAGTCTCAGTATTTCCAGAGCACACGGCACAGCGCAAAAACTCACCGATGACATCACGATCTTCCCCATCTACCACCCTGCAGCAGCACTCCATAACGGCAACCTGCGGCAAGCGCTGGTCGATGATTTTGCCAAATTGAAAGCACATCTCTTCGAACGCGGTATTCACCCACCTATTGAATAAATTTTTTATACATGAATACCTTAGTCTTCGGCATCTCCTTGGCTTCTCTCCTTTCTACGACATCGCTCCTGATCGTCCTCTTCCGCGTCAGTCCCCTGCTCGCCCCTCTGCAAGCGGTGCTTGCCCTCCTTGGGAGTGTGCTTTTGAGCGTGAGCACGGTCGCGACACTCCTCTTCATAGCCCTCTGGAAAAACGTTCCGCACCACACGTGGGACACGGGAAAACTGACCTCTATTGCGCTACGGCAAGGGGTTTTCCTCGGCATTGCAACAACGATCGTGCTCCTGTTTCTCGTACTGCAGCTTCTCCAATGGTGGGTTATGGTGATGATTTACGGGGTGTTTGTCCTCCTGGAATTGGCACTGGAACACTAAGAGGGAAGGAAGGTACAGTAGGTCTATGTCCGACTGGTCTTCCTACGAGAAAAAAATATCCTCTGCGGCGTCGCCTGCGGAGCTTGATGCCTTAGACCACGCACTCTTCGGGAGGAAGGAGGGGCGCATAACGCAAGCGCTCACAGCACTGAAAAACTTACCGGCAACCGAGAAAAAGGAAGCCGCAAAAGAGCTCAATATTTGGAAAAAGAAACTGACAGAGTTGCTGTCTCAGCGGCTAAAAGAGATCGGCAGTGCCTCCTGCGACGAAGCGATGGACGTTACATTGGAACTCCCGAAGAAGGAGCGTGGGCATCTCCACCCGATTCCGGAATTCATACGCTCGGTGGAGGAAGTCTTTGGACGCATGGGTTTTGAGGTTGCCACCGGCCCAGAAATAGAAAGTGAGGATATGAATTTCAATGCGCTCAACGTCCCCGCAGATCATCCGGCGCGCGACACCCAAGACACGTTCTGGATCAACAACGTAAAAAACACCGTGCTCCGTACCCAGACATCACCCGTGCAGATTCGCTACATGCAAAACCACCCTCCCCCTTTCCGCATGATCTGTCCCGGCAAGGTGTACCGCAAAGATGCCGATGCAACGCACTCCCCCATGTTTCACCAGTTTGAAGGACTCATGATCGGGAAAGATGTCTCCCTTGCCAACATGAAGGCGGTCATGATTCAGGCGGTGCGCGAGCTTATAGATCCAGATGCCACCTTTCGCTTCCGCACAGGGTACTTCCCGTTTGTTGAACCGGGGCTGGAGATCGATATGCGTTGGCGTGGCGATCCTCAAGAAAGCCGCGAAGGCTCGTGGCTCGAAATTGCCGGCTGCGGCATGGTGCACCAAAATGTCCTCAGGAACGTCGACATTGATCCAAAACAATGGCAAGGGTTTGCTTTCGGCTTTGGTGTTGAACGCATGATTATGCTAAAAGAGCGCATTCCCGACCTTCGCCTCTTTTATGAGGGTGATCTGAGATTTTTACGGCAATTCTAACGCTTACCTCTCAATTGGAGGGCTGACTTGTACGGGCATCGCCGGCGGTGTGATTTCTATTGGTGTTGCCATGTTCGCTTACTATCATATCATAATTTTTGATTTATATCAATACCACTATTTTCCCCATTCCTGAGGGCTTCTGGAGAAGGAGCCGATACTTTTGCAATCATGTACGGTCAGTCTTCCCTGCTCGAGTGCTACATCCAGAAGAGTACCGAGCGTCGTAACGGGGTGCAGTTTCACACGCGCTTCCTGCGCCTTTTCCTTCGACGCCAAAAGTTCGTAGGTAAAGATCGCGACGATATCACTCACGGTCGCTCCCCCCTCTTGGCGCAGCGCTTCGACTGTTCCGACTGAGCTTCCTCCGGTAGAGATGAGGTCTTCCACGACGACAACATCGAGCCCCGGTTTCAGATCGCCTTCTATGCGCTTTTTTGCGCCGTGCTCTTTCGCCTTGGAACGGACGTACACGAACGGAAGTTTCAGTCTGTCTGCCACCAGCGCCGCCCATCCGATTGCGGCAGTAGCAGTACCGGCGATGCAATCTGGTTCTATATGCAGTGCTCGGATACGTTCGCACAGAGCATCTACGACGATACCCCGAGCCTCCGGGTGACTGTAGATCATGCGGTTATCGCAGTAGATCGGCGATTTGATACCGCTCGTCCACGTAAACGGCGGATCAATACTGAGCTTCACCGCTCCGATGTCGATGAGTAATTCTGCGATGCGCTTTCCGTGCGGCATAGAGATTGAAGATTGAAGATTGAAGATTGGAGATTGAAGATTGAAGATTG
>CAYJSJ010000028.1:0-6690 GCA_964373065.1 uncultured Candidatus Peribacteria bacterium | reverse complement strand
GGCATAGAGATTGAAGATTGAAGATTGAAGATTGGAGATTGAAGATTGAAGATTGAAGATTGAAAATTCACGAAGTATATGCATACTGCCAGAGATGATGACACATCAACAAGAGGAGAAGCTGAAAGAGCTTGCGCGGGTTTTCCTGCAAGAAAATACGAAGATCAATCTCTCTGCGTTCCGCGACGAAGAGTCTGTCTGGGTCGGCAACATTCTCGATTCGCTCGCCGCTTTGGAGGCTCCTCGAGCCTCTGCGTGCTTTCCCGATGGAGGTGCCATCCTCGAGGTGGGGACAGGCGGCGGCTTCCCGCTCCTGCCGCTGGCGATCTGTAAGCCAGATTGCCGCTTCTTCGGGCTCGATGCCACCCGAAAGAAGCTCGACGCGGTCGGAAGAATGACCGATGCACTCACGATGAAAAACACGAAACTGATCAATGGCAGAGCGGAGGAACTTGGGCAAGACCAAAAATGCCGACAGAAATTTGATGCTGTCCTTGCCCGCGCACTCGCGCCTCTGAATGTCCTCTTGGAGCTCTGCATCCCATTTGCGAAGGTGGGAGGGCATGTGATCGCATGGAAGAGCATGAACATAGAGTCAGAGATCAATGCATCGCTGAAGGCAAAAGAAGTATTGCGTTGCCGGCTTGCCGGGCAATACACCTACACACTTCCGGAGCCCTATGGCAGGCGGCAACTGCTCTTCTTTGAAAAAACAGGCAGTACGCCCGCTGGCTATCCTCGAAGTACGGGAACCCCGAAGAAGAAACCGATCATTTGATTGAAGTTTGCAGTTTGGAGTTTGAAAATAGGCGTACCGTTTCTCATCAGAGAGGTACTCTTCCATTTCAATTTTCAATCTTCAATTTCCTCTATGCCCAAGCCCTACACCCCGAATGACAGATGGTCGAAAAAAGCGGCGGCAGAAGGGTACCGTGCGCGGTCGGTGTATAAGCTAGAGGAACTTGATAAAAAATTTGCACTGCTACAACTGGGAATGACTGTGCTTGATCTCGGCGCTGCACCGGGGAGCTGGCTCCAGTATGTGCAGAAGAAATTGACGACAAACAACGGATCGATACGCGGAAGAATCATCGGGATCGATCTCAAGGAAATAAAACCGATCGAAGGAGTGGAAACCTACCGCGCAGACATCACGCACTTTGAAGCAATAAACCGCCTCCTTACCCCTAACCCTATCCCTATCCCCAACATCGATCTTATCCTTTCCGACCTTGCTCCAAACACCAGCGGCATCAAAGACATCGACCAATGGCGGTCCATAGAACTCTCTCAAGCCGTTCTGACTATTGCAAGAACGCACCTGAAACCGCGAGGGAGATGCGTCATCAAAGTGCTGCGGGGAGCGGATTTTGATGAATTTATCCGGTCCTGCAAATGCGAATGGAACGAAGTGAAGACCTGCATTGCGGAAGCTTCGAGAGACAGGAGCAAGGAGATCTACGTGATCCTGAAAAAAATGTAAAAAGCAGCATTGTTACCGTAACGAGCAATCGAATCTATTGTACATTCTACGGTTTACATTCTACATTTCCGATATGCTTGAGCTCGCAGGTGTTTCTAAATTGTATGGAAAATCGCAGATCCTCACGGATATCTCGTTTCGGGTAGATCCGGGCGAGTTTGTCTGTATCACCGGCCCAAGCGGTGCGGGGAAAACGACGCTTCTGCATCTTTTCACCGGAGCTGAGCCTATAACGAAGGGATCGATCGAGATCGACGGCGTCGATCTGCGGCAGGTTCCCCCTGCAGCACTGCAGCTCTACCGCCAGCGGCTCGGCATCGTCTTCCAAGATTATAAACTGCTCGAGAACAGGACTGTTGCAGAGAATATCGCTTTTCCGCTCGAGGTGTGCGGTGTTCCTGATGAGGAGATTTTAAAATCCGTATGCCTCGTTCTGGAGCTTGTGGACCTTTCCAAGCACGCAGATGCATTACCAGCATCGCTCTCCGGCGGAGAGAAGGCGCGCGCGGCAATCGGCAGAGCCATAGCCCATGACCCTATGATCATTCTTGCCGACGAACCCACAGGCAACGTGGACCCGGCGCAATCCATGAAGATCATGAAACTCTTCAAAGAGATCAACGCAAGCGGCACCACTATCGTGCTCGCCACGCACGATGCGACACTGGTGGACGCGCTGCATACCCGCGTGATAGAGCTCCAGGAGGGATCTATCGTCCGAGACAGCGTCGGCGGCTACGGAAAGAGGAAAAAGCATGATCATGGTGCTGCAGAAAAACACAATATTCTTCTGGAAACCGGGGGCAGTGCAGGCTCAAAAAACAAACGAAAGGTAAAGGTGACTGCGATGCATTGATGGGTTACTCCTCTCCATGAGCTTCGTTCTTGTTGGACGTAACTCTTGCTACGGCCGAAGCTTCTTTTGTATCCTTTTCTTCCTTCTCCTCAACCAGCGATTCCGCAGAGGAGTTCGCATTGGCCGGGATTTCTTGTTTCTTGCGTTCTTGAGTTTCTTTTTTCTCTTTTCGATCCTGAGACTCCTGCGACTCCGTGGGGTACCATCGTACAAGTGCCGTTGAAACAATGAGGAAATAGACCATTTCCGGTACGATCACCTGCCAGAGCATCTGCCCGCGCGCGAGCACGATGACATCAATGAGGAAGACCGTAAAATGCATGAGAAGCAGCATGATAATGATCGCGCCGTACTTGAGCGGGCGGAAGAATGCCATCAGCGCTCCAAGACCGAAGACCGAGACGAGCGCGCCGATCGTCATGGCAAAAAAGGTGTGGAGATCGTCGACCGGCAACGCATAGAGACCTGAAATCGCTTCCGGCGTAAAGAAAAATACGTACGCCGCGTAAAAGTTCACAGCAGCGACGATTGCAAGGATGAGGCGAAGCATGCGTATTGGAGAGCGTACATTAAAAAGAGTAGGCTATTGCTCCGGAAATTCCTAGCCCCAACCCCAACCCCAACCCTATACTCCCGGTATGACCACCTACAAGGATTCCGGCGTCGATGTCTCCGCTGGAAACGATGCCTCTGCGTGCGCTTACGACCATGCCAAGCGGACGTTTGCTTCACGGAAAGGAACCATCGGCGCCCCCGTTTCCGAAGACGGCGGGTTTGCGGGGCTTCTGGATATGGGAGATTTCTACTTGGTCCAGTGCGACGACGGCACGGGATCCAAAATGGAACTTGCATGCGCCATGGAAAAGTTCGATACGATCGGGCGCGATCTGCTTGCCATGGTGATCGATGACGCCATTTGCACGGGTGCCGAAGTGATGAGTGTCAGTAATACGCTGGATGTTGAACACGTCGAGAAACCGATGATCGATGCACTGCTCAAAGGCCTCGCTGATGCGTGCGTGGAACAGAAGATCGTCATTCCCGGAGGGGAAATTGCCGAAGTGCCCGGCGCAGTGTCTTCCCCCGTCTGGAACGCAACTGCAGTCGGGATCGTAGCCAAAGACAAAGTGATCGACACGGCAACGATCAAAGAAGGCGATAGGGTGATCGCACTGCGCTCCAAAGTCGCTCGCAGTAACGGGTTCAGTCTGATCCGCAAGATTCTTACAGATACGCACGGAAAACATTGGCATGCGAAGCAGTGGAAGCATGGGATGACATGGGGCGACATCATGCTCACGCCGAGCATCATCTACCACGGCGCTCTGCTCACGCTCCTCGGACGCTACGGAGAGAAACGCATCATTGATATAAAGGGATTGGCACACATTACCGGAGGAGGCATTGCGGAAAACTTCAAACGCATACTGAAGAAATCCGGTTGCGGAGCACACCTCACAGATCTCTGGCCACCGCACGAGGCTCTTAACGATCTGATCAGCATGGGAAAAGTACCCTTGGAAGACGCTTACCGCACATGGAACATGGGCAACGGCATGCTCGCGGTCGTCGACCCGCGTGATACAGGTCGCGCCATCGCGATGCTCGCTGCATCTTCTGTGGAAGCAAAAGTTGCGGGAACGATTACACGTGGAAATGAAGTGACCCTCCATGCGTTTGATGGCTCTGTCCTCACCGATGAGCGCTGACGCAGAAACGCATTGCGTGGAAACAAAGCACAAAGGTACCATCCATCCAATGGACGCTCCTAAGCGCGCGCTCACGGATCGCAGGCAATTCCTTGCGGGACTTACAGGATTCGTACTGGCCTCTGAGGCCGGCTGCCTTCGGCAAGAATCACTGCAAGAGTCTCCTCCGGATCGGCATGCGAAATCACCCGTCCTCCCCGAAGTCCAAAATCTCCCTGCAGGAGCGTTACAGCTCACAGTATCCACAAAGGACAACACACCCGCGGGCGTACTCAAGATGGCGGAAAAGATATTTCTCTGCGTCGGAGAAACACGCTGCAGCATTGCTAATGTTTTCTATGATGGAAAAGCGTATTCCATGCACGACAAAGTGTTACCCGATTGTTTTCCTCATCTTACCGTGAAGACGATGATTACCGGCGCTCGGTTGGGGGATGATGGGACGCTCTACTTCGATTCCGTGCTCGGATCAGCTTCTGTGGATACAATGACGCAACAGAACATCGTCGATACGTTGCAGAAGGAGATTGCCGATATACACAAGCGGAAGGATACCGTACTGCACATCGTGCTCTGTGAAGAAGTCGCGTATACCCTCCACCTCAACGCTGTGGGTAATAGTGCGCGTCAGGTGACAGAATATCTCGGCGGAGCGTTCCCCCCTAGCAGCGGAAGTTGCGATCTCATTCTCGTTCCCTCCCTTGTTGACACAGTGGCGTCCGGTACAAGAGAATAGTTGCGCATGCATCCAAAGAAAATCGGGACGGTTTCTGCGTGGCTGCTTGCGTTTGTTGCACTTCTCTTTTTCTTTCGTGTCTCTGTACACGAGGAGGATCAACGCGTCGTCTCCTATCATTCCTCTTCCACACCCTCCGAACCGTCTTCATCTTCTGCAATTTCGATTCATCAGGAATCGCCGCCAGAGCACATACCAGACACGGCAGTCGCCGATAGTGCCGCAGTCATCGATGGTGACACTGTCATACTCGCTTCGACCGATGATATAGGGGAGCATGTGCGCATCATCGGCATAGATGCTCCCGAGAGGGGTACCTGCTTTGCTCAGGAGGCAACCACACGACTGCAGGAGTTGGTACAGGGGTCACCCGTACTGCTTACCACAGGGACGTTGGATGACAGAGACGTCTACGGGAGGCTGCTTCGGTACGTGGAGACTGGCGGGGAAGACATCGGCGGTTTGCTGATTGCTGAAGGGTACGCAAAGAGCTTCAGGAAGTTCCCGCATCCCAAGATGGAGCTCTATCTCGCACTGGAAAAGGAAGCAAAAGATGCCCGAAGGGGGCTCTGGGGTTTCTGCAAAAAATGATAGGTTCCCAAAGTGTCACTCATCCCCGATGCAGGTGACGTACGACCCGCCCGCCGGCAGCGTGATGGAAACTTCGTGGCGTGTTATGGTGATTTCCGAGCCATTAGTCCACGTCCATGGTCCGCACTTCTTCACCTCGGTCCATGGGAAGTATCGCTCGAATTCTTCATTTTTCCGAAGTGTCTCTTCGTCGCACGTATTGTCCCCATACTGTTCGTCGTCACAATGACCCTCAAATGACAATTCCGATAGGACCCGATGCTCTCTCGTTTCCAAGTCGACTTCGTATAGTTTACCCGATCCGTATCCCGCGTCGACATAAATGCTTGCGAGCCAGATTTTTCCCTCGGGGACATGCTCCCGCAATATACGCATTCCGTACCCCACCATCTCGGTGACATCGGCAATTTCTTTCGGTTCCTTGGTAAGCATATCCATAGAATAGAGTTTCGTAATGGCGGCTCCGGTTTCGGGGTCGTAACCGCAGGGTCCGGCGAAGAACACCAGCTTCGAAGCAATAAAGGAAAAATCGGATACTAAAGGAACTCCCGTGCTGTCTCCTTGGCATGCTTTGCCAAGTTCCTGCATGCTAAATGCAATCTCCACATTGCCGGTTTTCGGGTCTGCTTCGCGTATGTCGCCCCTTTCCGTTAGGAAGTACACCTTCCCGTTTTCCCATTCGGCATTGATCAGTTCTCCTTCCGAAAGGAAGCGGGGTTCCGTTGCGTCATACGCAAGGTGATACAGAGCAGGTTGCGATCCCCACATGCTGTATTGCACATACAACATCCCTTCCATCGGCTCCGAGAGCGTTCGTTCCGTGATCGGTCTGGATCGCTCTACTTCCCGCGATGCATGTTCAGAAGCCGTGGCTTTCTGTTGCAAACGATTTGTTTCTTCCGCACCGGTGTCGGGCATATGGCTTTTCTGATTTTGAACGGAGGGTGGTGAGGCGCATGCCACGAGGAGCAATGAACCAATCGCCGCGATGCATATATTTTTCATACGTACGACTTTAGCGCCCAGTGGTCCGGATTGTAAATATTTTCTGCTGTTGCCCCTCTTCGCAGGCGGGGTATTTTCGCGTATTCTTGACCTATTGTTGGGGAGTCCCGCCTACGCTAAAGCTCCGGCGGGCAGGCGCCAAGCCAACCCCATCGCTATCACTTAGAAGGTCCATTCTTCATTACATATTGGGGAGTCGCCAAGTGGTAAGGCACTTGCCTCTGGAGCAAGCATTCGGGGGTTCGAATCCCTCCTCCCCAGCCACGTAAAATCGCTCGCAGCGGCTCGCGATCACGTGGCAAAGCCAACC
>CAYJSJ010000027.1:0-10585 GCA_964373065.1 uncultured Candidatus Peribacteria bacterium | reverse complement strand
CCCTGCATCATCCCGCCACCGTTCCGCATCATGCCATTCCCATGCTGCATACCACCACCGGTCATACTGGGGGAACAGGCTGACAGAAGGAGTGTGCCGATGAAAAGAAGGGGGAACATGGTTTTCATAGTGCAAGAGAAGAAGCTGAATGGAAACGGAGACGAGGAAGACATTGGATGAGCAAGCCGGCAATCATTCCGGCGATAAGACTTGCGATGATCGCCGTCCACATATCCGTTGTACCGTATTGGAATTGCGGCTCAAAGAAGCGCGAGGAGAAGCCGTAGAGAATCCCGGCATGCAGCCCGCCCACGAGGCCGCCTCGAAGCCAGAGAGGCTTGTTACGGAGCGCATCGATGAGTGCCGCAGGGACGAGGCAGGAAAAAATCATGAGCCATCCTGGAGGGTGATCGTGCGGCTGAATGTTCACGGCGGAAGAAAGCTTCTCCCCGAAATTCATGGCTGCAAGCAGCATGAAGAATGCTGCCACGGAGAAAGCACTTCCAAAACGATTCATCCATTGCTGAGCTAGAAGGAATGCGATAGCAGTGATGCCACTGCCGACCGCAGCTCCGTAGAAGCCGATGAGATGGTAGGGACCAATCGGCTCCAGCGGCGAAACTACAAAGAGGAGCAAACTCACGACCGATGCAAGCGCGACGCTTTGCAGCAGATGTTTGGCAATAACATCATCATCCCGATGCAAGTGGTGAAAGAGAAAGAGGAAGCTTCCGACCAGCGCGAGAGCGAGGAGAACGTGCGGTGGACTCCAGACGATGAGCGGACTGTTCACCGGTTCTACCCCGAAGATCCTGTGCCACAGCTCATCGAACGGCGCGGAGGCGGGAATGAGCAGAAGCACGACTGCAAGCCAGATCCATGATTTTTCCCTGATCCACCACCAACCGTACATACCCGAGCAGATTGCGACGATCACGGAGGCATAGAGCAGCAGATGCGGAGGCGACCAGAAGGTCTCCCTTCCGAGTGCGCCGTGCCACCAGACATCCCATGTGCCGGCAAGAACCGCAGAGAAGAGTGCAGTGGTGATAATTCTCATAAGTTTCTGATGCATATTTAATAATCGGTAAGAAGCATACCATTGAGGTGATCTATCTCCTGTTTCATCACAGCAGCCTTAGGGCCTCGCAGTATAATTTCCTGTGAATTTCCATTGAGATCTTGGTATGTTACTTTCATCCAAAATGGCCGTTCAAGAAAATGCATACCCTTGAGACTGAAACAAGTAGAAGGCGACAGGAAGTGCCATTTTTCTTCTACAATTTCAGGATTTACTACGACGAAATACTCACCATAGGAATTTTTCAATACTGCAATTCTTTTGTCATAACCAATCTGAGGCGCTGCCATTCCGAGACCAAATATCTTCAGAGGCCGATCTACTTTTCGAATGACTGTTTTGAGTTCATCTGCGACCTTTCTCGTCTCATCGTCAAAAGAATGCACTGTGTCGCTGTTTACGCGCAGGCGTGGGTCAGGATCCTGCAATATTTCGGAAGGTATTTCACGATTCAGGATTAGAATGATGGTTCCCGTAGCGGATGACACCAACAACAGGCAGAGGAGCACAATGGTTTTTCGCTGCGAGAATCGCATGGATTGTACGACTAAGCAGAGTAAAGACGAGGAAGGGTGCCGATGATGAGAAGCGAACGGTGGTTCATGCGGAGCGTGAGGAACGGGAAGTAAGAAAGAGAACAGCGAGAGGAATGAGCAACATCTGCAGCACGGGCATGAGGCCGATATGTACGATGGGAATCAGAGGCATCGCCTCGCTGTACCGGAAGCGGTGATCGACGTAAACCGCCCAGAGTTCAAAGCTCACTGCGAGAAGTAACCCAACGAGCAAAGCGATGATCCATGTTGCCGGATGCGTATACGCCGATCTCTCCGCAACCCAGAACGGGTCTCGATGCACAATTGCCAGTGCGACGTAGATCACAAGCATGAAGAGCAGATCGCCCCATGCCGCTTTGAAACAGATCCAGAAGTGTTGCTGGAAGGAAATGTAACCCTCGTAGAGCGGTGCCTGGAGGTTTTCCCAAATGAGATGGAGTACGAAGCTCACAGACAGGTACAGAACGATTGCTCTGCTGTGTGACATAGCCCTTGGTGATACGTATGCAGTGATCATTGAGTCAAAAAGGTTATAGCAACTTGTTCCAAGTCTTCCCGCTATCGGTAGACTTGTAGAGAGCGTGTGCCTTACTGAAGGCGTAGATCGTCAGTGAGTTCCTCGGATCAAGCGCAAGGTGCTCGGGGAAATCGTCTTCTGAGAGCTTCCCAGCAGGTTCCACCGCAATACCACCCTCTATGCCTCTCGATGCCCTCAGAATCCCCTGATCCCTCGTGGCAAGATAAAGAGAGCCGGTCGTGGGATCGACTTCGACATCGAACACAACATCATTCCCGATCTGCTCAGTCATGCTCGTCCATGATTCCCCCTTATCCGTGCTCATGAGGAGATCACCGATTGTACCGAGGTAGAGGACATTCTCATCGCGCGGGTCACCCGCAAAGCTTAGAACTTCTGGCGGCTGTTTCGGGAGAACTTCCCATGTTTTTCCCCCATCGAGTGAGCGATGGACTCTGAGCTTGAACCAGCCATAGATATGGTCGGGGTTGGCTGGATGGATGAACATCGCATGGAAATCTGCAGGGCCGCTTGGGTTGGCATTGCTGATTTTCTCCCACGACACGCCTCCATCAGTGGATTTCTGGAAACCAATATTTCCTCCACTCTTTGGATGCCCGCTGGAAAAGAGGACGTTCGGATCGGTGGGATGAGGCGAGAAGCCCATGAAATCATCGAGACTCTTCCCGACCCACTGCACCTCCTTATCGTTTACGAGAGCATAGAGACCGTTGTGCGTTGCAAGGTACAGACGACGAGTGTCTCCAGGGTCCACTGCGAGACCATGGACATGTGAGGCTTTGATCGACGCAATGTAGTTACTATTGCAGCCTGCGAGTAGGAGGGACATGAGGCCGATGGTCATGAGAGTTCTTTTCATGAGAAGAGGGAGAAGAGAGCTACAAATGTTTGGCAGTAGTTGGCTTTTTTGCCGGTGTCGTCTGGCATTCTCCGTCGTCGCACTTTCGTCCGAACATCATCATGAAGACGCACATAAGCGGACAGGCGAGGAGCGGGAGGAATGGAAGGATTGCATAGGAATTCACTTTCCCTGTGGCGATGAGGATTCCGATGAGACCGGCAACACCGAGGAGAATGAACAATGTTTTGCGTGAGCAGCACCACATTCAAGAAAGGGGGGAAATTACAGAGTGCCCGGAGGGGCCATACACGGGACAGTGGGATCGGCAATACAGTTTTCGGTTGGTGGATCTCCTCGACTGGGACAGGTGCGGGAGTACAGACAGGCATCGTCAGTCATGTTTTGCCACTCAGTTTCCCAAAGGGTATCGCTCGCGCTGTAGGTCAGGAGGATCTTGTCCGTATCTTCGAAAACAAATGATGGATCAAGTAACCGTTCTTCGCCATTCACCACCATTCTCCAGCGCGACGTTCCTTCGGTGCAGAGTGCCTGTCTGTCGTCGAGTGTCACACAGTCTTTCGACAGTGTGATGTTGAGGGAGGAAAAGAAATCGCCGAGTGTCAGCCCCGGCTGATGCCGATGAATGAGCGTACCCATGCCATCATGGAGATGAAAGTATTTACTCAGGTGCTTCTCCTCATTCGACATATACTTTTCATTGGAAAAATCGATCAACTGTGAGTCGATAGACACTGCGAAGTCGGCGTGCGAGTGATTGGGATCGGGATTCACTGCAGTAACCGTTGCACTGCTGAGTTTGGCAAAGCCCAGGAAGAGTGCCGTGAATCCGACGGCCATGAAGATCGGTGCCGCGTCCGAGAGCCAATTGCGCCTGAGCGGATGGAAGCCCTTCAGTAATAGTGAGTTCGTTACCACAGAGACGGAACTGAATGCCATAGCAAGCCCCGCAAGCTCCGGCCGGAGAATGATCCCCCAGTGCATGAAAGCTCTTGCGGCGATGGGAATGCCGATGATATTGAAGAAGAGCGCGAAGAACATATTTTGATGAATCTTGTTGACCGTGGCTCGGCTCAATTTGATCGCGGTTACGACGTCCCGCAGATCATTCTTCACGAGCACGATGCCGCCGGTTTCCATCGCGATGTCCGTGCCGCTGCCCATGGCGATCCCGAGATCGGCCTGTGCAAGGGCGGGACTGTCGTTGATGCCGTCGCCCACCATGGCAACGCGTTTTCCTTGTTCCTGCAATTTCTTCACTTCGCTCGCTTTCTGTTCCGGAAGGACTTCCGCGAGGACATGCTCGATGCCAAGCGGACCTGCAATCGCAGTCGCCGTTCGCCTGTTATCTCCCGTGATCATGTACACCGTCAGACCCATCTGGCGCAGCCGCACCACTGCTTCTTTGGAGGTTTCTTTCACGGTATCCGCAACGGCGATCGCACCGATGATTTCTTGTTCATCGGCAAGCAACATCACAGTTTTGCCATCGCTTTCCAGAGTCGCAATAGCCTGCTGATGGTGTGCGGGCAGACGATCAAATTCGGATTGCAACAGTGCCCTGTTGCCGAGTCGATAGCTCTTGCCTGCGATCTTTCCCTCGATGCCCTTGCCGGGAATGGCACGGAAATTCTCGACTTCCTGTGTCTGAATTCCATTGTTACTTGCATGCGAGAGAATGGCATCGGCAAGGGAATGTTCTGATCCTTTCTCCAGACTCGCGGCAATCTGCAGAATCTCGTCGGGACGCATGCCGGCAATCGCAACGATATCCCTAAGTTCCGGTTTTCCTTTCGTAAGTGTCCCCGTCTTATCGAACACAATGGTATTGATCTTATTCGCAGCCTCAAGCGGCTCTCCTCCCCGGATGAGAATGCCCTGCTCAGCACCTTTTCCCGTCGCCACCATGATGCTCGTAGGGGTCGCGAGTCCCATGGCGCAGGGGCATGCGATCACAATCACAGAAACGAATGCGAGCAGAGAGAAGGTGAGCCCTGCACCGAGGAATATCCACATTGCAAACGTGACGATCGCAATGCCGATCACGGCGGGAACGAACCAGGAAGAAATCCAGTCGGCGAATGCTTGAATGGGGGCTTTGCTTCCTTGCGCATCCTCCACGAAACGGATGATTTGACCGAGGGCGGAGTCTGCACCGATCTTCTCTGCCCGAAACTCGATACTGCCGTTGCCGTTCATCGTCGCACCAAACACACGATCACCCTCTTTCTTCTCTACAGGAATGCTCTCACCGGTGAGCATCGATTCATCAATAGAGGTAAGCCCCTTCATGACGATGCCATCAACAGGTACTTTTTCTCCGGGACGGACCAAAATGATGTCGCCCGATCGCACTTCTTCAATGGGTACATCCCGAGCCTCTCCATTCCGTAGCACTCTTGCGGTCTTTGCCTGCAATCCCATGAGCTTCTGAATCGCTTCCGAAGTAGCGCCTTTCGCTTGCGCTTCCAGCCACTTGCCGAGAAGCACGAACGTGATGAGGAGCGAGGAAACTTCGAAGTAGAGGTCATGCATTTCTCCGATCACTGTTCCCTCGGTCACAAGATGCGACAGAAAGTTATAGAGACTGTAGAAATAGGCAGTGGAAGTACCAATTGCAATCAGGCTATCCATATTGAACGTCCCCATCTTCAGGCTTGACCACATCCCTCGATAGAAGCCGTATCCAAGCCAAAACTGGACGGGAGTGGCGAGTAGGAAAGACACTGCTCCCATCCATGGCATGAGCTGCTCCGCGAGCGGGAGAGTTGGCAGGAACATCAGCGCCATGAAGTAGAGCATCGGCAAGCTCAGGACGAGTCCAGTCCAGAACTTCCAGCGGTAGGTGGCGATCTCTTTCAGTCTGCGTTTCTTCTCTGCTTCCCTATCCTTCTCATCAGCGACGATAGCGCCGTACCCTGCCGCTTTCACGGCTGCGATGAGACCCTGTTCGTCAATCTGCGAGGGATTGAAGCGAATGCGTGCTTTATTCGCGCCGTAGTTCACATTCGCTTCCTCAACGCCCGCAGTCTTTTTAAGTTTTCGGGTGATGAGCGCACTGCAACTACTGCAGTGCATGCCTGCGATGGAGAGCGTAGTTTGCTGGGAGATCATAGGATTAACGAAGAAAAAACTGCATAGTTTTTGTCTATCGATTCAATTTCACTTTTCCATTGTTCGAAGTCAAAGTTTTCATCATGGTCGAGAGTGACTTTTTTTGTTTCCGTATCTACATCTATGTTTGTAATCGACGGAAACTCAGAACCCACGTCTTTAATGATCGCAGCACAGGAGTCGCAATGTATGCCGGGAATGGAAACGATAGTTTGCATAAGAGATGGGGGAAAGAAACAGTGTTTGGAGTGACCGATTATCCTGGTACATGGGGTGATAGTAGGTAGGGGAATTTTACCCTGCTAACGCTTGCATGGTCGAGAAGGAGAGCTTTCTTTGAACTGCAATAGCAAGAAGAATGATGCCGACGATCCCCACATAGAGCCGGATAGGCTCGAAGTAACTCAGCAGCAGTCCTGATCCGAAGAGGAGAAGCAAAATCTTGTTACACACCGGACAGGCGATACCGAGGAATCCAAGGACACCTCCGACTGTCGAGCATGTACCCGAGACAACTGCTTTGGGGACGGCGAAATACAGCCCTATAAGGATGGACTCTGCCGTGAGCAGCCAGTACTCATACCCGCTCGTCGGCGTCATGCGCGTGAAGAAGGGATTCTGCCAGAGAGCGGTTACCGTCCCCATCAGCATAAACGCCCCTCCCGCGATGAGCAGAGATTTGAGGAGCGCCGTCGGTGTAAGATGAAAATGTTTCACGGAGGTGAGCGGAGACATCGTTCAGTTTTCTATGACGATCTGTCCTGTCATATCGCTATGCCCTGATCCGCACTGGAAAGAGCAGGCGAGGGCAAATGTCCCCGTTCGATCTGTGGGCAGAGGAATATTCACGGTCTTGCCCATGAAAATCGTTTGGTTGATACCGAGGTCAGGAACCGAAAAACCATGCGTACCGCTGATACCCGTGACTTGGAGCGTCACGACTTCACCCTGCTTGGCTTGGAAGACATTCGGCGTGAATTTCCAGAGTTCTGCGGTGACGGGAATGACTCTTCCCTGCGGAGCAGTCTGCTCTGCGACAGGAGCGGGTGGCGGCGAGCCACTCTGGAGCATGGCGTCGATTACGGACTGGAACGCATTAAACGGCTGCGCACCCGAGACTATGCGGCTCTCGTCGGTCTTGAGGTTCAAGACGATATTGCCCGGCGTGCCGTTCACTCCTGCAGTGCTGCCGCCACTCATATCATCTTGGACATGCTGGGCAAACTTTCCACTATCGAGACAGCTCTTGAAATCCCCTTCATCGATGCCGAGTTCCTTTGCAAGAGGTGCAAGCTGATCGAGCGGGAAACCGGTGCCTCCTGCCGTCGTTCGTTCGAAGATGGCATCAGTGTATTGCCAGAAGGCGTCATTGCCCCCGAGTTCTGCCACACAATCTGAAGCCTCTGCTTCCTTTTGTGCATTCTGATGGAAACCCAAGGGGAAGTGCCGTAAGACCCATACGACATCATCCTTGTAGGTATCTATAATTTGCTGCATCGTCGGGTGATGCCGCTTGCAGAAGGGGCACTCGAAATCCGAGTACTCGATGACTGCAACGGCCGCTGTGCCGAGGTTGCCGCGGATGTGATCCGTTTTGGCGTCAATCGGGGGAACGGGACCCGCGGGCGGTGGTGTGGGAGCTTGCGGTGTCGG
Source organism: uncultured Candidatus Peribacteria bacterium (assembly GCA_964373065.1). GTDB lineage: Bacteria > Patescibacteriota > Gracilibacteria > Peribacterales > Peribacteraceae > CAYJSJ01. Next base: position 2,783 of record CAYJSJ010000027.1, on the reverse strand, counting down.
AGCCGATGGCGAGGGCGCGGACGGCGCTTGCGCGACTTTCTGGCTGGGAATTTGGACGTTGCCTTTCATGACGGTGGCTATGCCGAAACCAACGATCAATCCCACAAGAACCATGGAGATTGCAAACCACGGATTGTTCGCCGAGGAAGGGGATGTTTCTTGCCATTGTAGTGCCATAAAAAAAGAGGGAAATGTGATTAAAGAACCGTAAAGGATCCCCGCACCATGCCCATCGAGCAGCTGAATGCGAGTTGACCCCGATTCGGAGCTGTGAAGTTTACTTCGTTGATGCCGTTTGTAAGTGCCTGCGTGAGACCGAGATCGGGAATGACGATTTGGCTTGTACAGCCGAATGCCCCGGCACCATCGATCATCCATTTCACAGGAATTCCCGCTTTGATGGTGAGATTGCTCGGTTCATACCCGGAACGCGTGACCTTCATCGCAATTTCTTGTACTCCACCCTTCATTCTCGGAGCTGCGCCGACGGCTGTGGGAGGACCGCTGAAGGCTGAATCTAGATTGAAGCCAGCCAGAGCGAATCCGGCATTGAAGTTGGAGAGTGCCAATACAAGTACAAGTGCGCCGGAGAAGTGCAGGAACAACTGGGACGTTCTTCCTGTGGCGGTCGATGAAACGGCGCTAAGACCTATGAGGGACGGTAACGTTCCGAGTGCGAATGTAAACATGGTCAGGGCTCCTGTCACGAAGCTGCCCGATGCGAGTGCAACGAGCTGGAGAGACTGCGTGAAGCCACAGGGCAGGAAGAACGTGAATGCCCCAAGGGCAAACGGTGCCGCAGGATGATCACTTTCCGAAAGAGTATGAATCCAGCGCGAGAGCTGCTTCGGTGGGCGGATCGGGAAACTGCCCTTCGGAATGACTTGAAGAATCGTAAGCGCCAGCCAAAACATGATGAAGGCTACGGCGATACTCATGTAGCCAGACATCTTCGTCGAGAGCGTGATCGATTGCCCGAGGAGTCCGACAATTCCGCCGAGGACTCCATAGGAGAGGAGACGACCGATATTGAAATGCAGAAGCGGTCTGAATTTCTCCCACGGAGTTTCCGCTTGATGAATTTCGTTGTGCTTTGCGGCAAGAGCGAGAAGGATCCCGCCCGTCACCGCAAGGCAGCTGCTTGTGCCGGCAACGAGGCCGATGACGAAGATGCCACCGAAGGAGAGTGCACCGGACGTGGACGGCGCGAGTGAAACGAGATCGAAGGCTTGGAGAAGTTTGTAAATGGCGAAGATAATGAGGAGCGATCCGCCGATCTCCATCCACTTCGTGTAAGACGTCTCGATGCGTGAGGGAGCTTCTGAGATACAGTAACCGGCTTTGCGGACAATCGTCTCGATAGCTTCGGATGAAGGAAGCATGTCCTTGCTTGCCTTGATCGTCGCGATGCCTGTGCGATGATCAACATCGACGGCAATCACACCCTTCACAGCTTTCAGCTTGCGCTCCAGAAGTAATTCACAGCTGCCGCATGTCATTCCAGAAATACAGATTGTTGCGGTGAGTTGTTTGGTTGCGGACATACAGAACAAGGAAAAAGATACAAAACAGCTTCCGGTCCTACCGGATGCTCCATGAAGATTGTTCCCCCTGTTTATTCTATAAGAACAACACTTCCTTGTCGCCATGTAACACGGGGAGAAATCACTCCATCAGAGAACCGTTCATCGGCGGAGGCGAGAATTGATGGAATCGCCAACGATGGCCCGGAGACGGCCTTTGCGAAGGGCGATCCGGAAGTCAGTGAGGCGACACTGTCACTCATTGCAGAAATGCAAAAGCCATAGCACCCGGTACTTACAGGAGTGGCTTCTATCTTCTGTACAAGAACGCAGTAGTTGCAGTTCAGAGAAGTCATCTGCACCACGGGAGTCATGATCTCCACGGGAGTCATGATCATCTCCAGGTGTTCCTCATGCAAGATCTCCACCCCCTGCGGGAATGTCATCGGTATCATGCCGATGTTAACGATCACTGTGTGTAATACGAAGCCGATGCTCACGAGTATCTTCATACGCATACGAGAAGACTATACCTTTTTGTCGGATACGGGGAAAGAGCAGTTTCTGCCTTGTATACCCCACATTGATATTTATCTGTTCTTCTGATTGAATGACCCATATGGCAAAGAAAGGATGCGGAGCGGCAGCAGCATTTATGCTTGTTTTGCTTGCACTGCTCATGGTCGGCTCCAATGAAGCCCTTGGTTATTACTACAGCCATTGCAAGGGGGAAGATATTCTTGATTGCCTGTTTCGAGGCTTGGAAGAACCCGAACCGAAGGGAGTGGTGGCTACGGGAGTGTACAGTTTTAAAGGATATGACGTGACGGTCACGATGAATATTCCTCTGGAGGGTGGAGGCGTGACCGGTACTGTTTCCGGGGCGTGTGATGGCTCTCTACAGGGAACATTCAGTGGACAGGAGAATGGCGCGATCAGTGGCACCATGGCGGGGGCGTGCAGTCCGTTTTTCGTGAATATTCCGGCAAGTGCTGAATATAGTGGGTCTGTGAATAAGGGAGGTAAAACGGTACCGATCAGCTTCTCCGGCAGAGGCGGAGGACTCAGCAAAAACGGCTCGTTGACGCTGACGTATAACTAGGACCTTCGTAGGGGGGGGGAATTGGCCCAGTACCACTCAGTCACTTCGTTCCTTCGGGTACCGGACACTCACCATTCGCTTTGTCTTGTTCTTAATGACTTGATGGCTGGGGCTGGTGGATGACTTTAGAAATCTGAATAGTTTCGAACTCATTGGAG
>CAYJSJ010000026.1:0-10900 GCA_964373065.1 uncultured Candidatus Peribacteria bacterium | reverse complement strand
CTTCATCTTCTTTGTCCTCTTCATCTTCTTTGTCCTCTTCATCTTCTTTGTCCTCCTCGTCCTCCGTTCCCATAAGTACACTCGCGTGTACAACTGAGAGAATCAAGGGTATGAAATTTCCAAATATTGGCAACGTGTACCTCAACTGGGGAGGGCTGAAGGAGAAGTGGTTCATCGTCGGTTCAATTTGGTACTTCCTCATGCCCGATGGAACACTCTACAAATGGGATGGGAAAGCTAAAAATGCAGATATGATGCTAGGAGGCCCCATTGCAACCTTTCCGCCTGATTTCTACACCAGTCATTCGAAAATGTATGAATGGGAAAGGCTGTGTGCCAATCTCATTTAGGATTTTACCGTCAAGCTTATCCCCGATGTCATCAGGCTCTACCCTTATAGCCAAGGTATCTCTGTGCCGACAATGTACGTAGTGAATGTGTTTGTGGAAAACAGTCTTGGTGGCGTACTTACTGTCTCTGCAAGCGATGCAGATCTGCAAAACCTCTTCGTAAGTTTTCGTGGCAGGGCAGTCACCTTTCTCGCTCCACGCATGCAGGGAGAGAGGGTGCGGCTCGAGTTTAGTCCGCCTCTCTCCGTCGGAAAAAATCAGACGCTCAAGTTTGATCTGCGCGCAGACGTACGTGCGAGCAGGAGAAGGACAATCCAATTTGTTATAGAGGCAGAGAGCGACATAGAAGCGGTTCCGTATCTGGATTGAGCGGGGTTTTTCTGGCACACTATGTCTAACTTTTCTTACCGCATGCGACAGATTTTCCTCGGTATCGTTTCCGTCACGCTCCTTACGAATTGCAGCAGCATCACGCGGGTGTCACCCTCTCCGCTTCCTCCCGAGGAAGTCTTGCGACGTGCCGCGGATGCTACTGCTTTGCTTGAGTCGGCGGAATACGCCGCGGAGGGAAGCTTCGGGACAGTATCGGCTATACGGTCTACTACGGGAACGTTTCGGATGGATGGGCGATTGCAGAATGCAGGCAAACAGATTACGTTTCTGGCAGATGTAACGGCGCAAGTAGAAGGGCATTCATCTCTGCCTTCCGCCATTGCAGGTGCTGCTGAGGTAGTCGTCATTTCCGAAAATGAAGTCTACCTGAATATTCGCGCACTATCTTCGCAACCGGAAGGTACCGTCTTCCGCCCGGAGCTTGTCGAAAGGTTTGCAGGTCGCTGGTGGTTGCTTCCAGCAGGTGTTTCCCCTGCGGGGGCAATGAGTATTACGCAGGATCCGCGCATGTTACAGGCGCAATCGAAAGTAGTGACTGTCACGCGCGATCGCGGCATCGAAACACTGGATGGAAGAGATACCTACCACTACGATGTTTCTCTGGATACTGCGAGGCTTCTTGCGTACATCTCCGCACATTCTGCAGAGAGAGGGGATACATTTGATGCAGAAAGCATGCTGCAGTATATTCAGGGTATCGTTGCAACGGGGGAACTCTGGATTGATGCACAAACATACTTTCTACAAAAAATCCAGTGGAATATCGCATCCGTTCCGTATGGGGACGGAGGGATGCTATCGCTCGCAGCAGTAATCGCGCTGCGCAGTCATAATAGTGCTCCTGCGATTGCATCGCCGAAAGAGTTTACATCCTTTACTCCGGCAGCGCTCTATGCACCCCCTTCAAATTCCCGCAGTATGGGTGGTGATACAGTCGGTGGCCCCGACGATCTTACGGACGAGGACATTTCCAATTTTATTCGTCAGATGAATGCGCTCTGATTTCCATGAACGATCACCCTCAGAAAAACATTGATGGCATAACTTCCGCCGGTTCCCCCTCCGGTGATTTCCGGGCAAGTGTCGCTACGCCATCCGCAGGTGGCATACTGGCGCGTGCGAAATTCGCTCTCCTTACGTTGGTCGGTATTCCATACGGCTTGTTTGTGCTCTGGTTTCTTTTTCTCCTCAGTGTTCTCCCGGATGAGTCTGGCCGATGGAATGTACTCGTTGCTGTTGGGAACCTTTCTGCAGTGGTGTTTGGTCTCGCACTTTCGGGGATTGCTGTCGTTGCTTTTTTCCGGATCGGAAAATCAGGTGAATCTCTCGGGGCTCTACGGATGATGGGATTTGTGCGCACCGGTATCTTCGTAGCCCCTGGGCTGTTTCTGTCTGCCATTGTCCCGTTCTGGATTTCCCAGGAACCCCCGCTGCGTCTTACGATCGTAAGTCCTCCGGCAGGAACGGAGCTTGTTGCGCCTGTTTCTCTATCCTTCTCTGCGGAGCAGGCTGCTCATGTGCTGTTGCGAAGGGGACTTTCGGTAAAGTTATTCTCGTGGGATTTCAATGCCGACGGCAAGACGGACGATGAGACAGTCGTACCCTCGGCAACAGCATTCTTTGACCGACAGGGTGGCTACACGGTTAAAACGATTCTAACACTGAGTGACGGATCGACGCGTACGTTCCCCACGAGAATCGTTATTCCGAAGGCGGTGTTTTCCTATTCGCCGTTTACTCCGGTCGTCGATGAGCCGGTGAAGTTCAGTGTTGCGCACCTTATCCCGGAGGGAAAAGACATTGAAGTGCGAGACGTGCAGTGGGACTTTAACGAAGACGGTGTTCCCGACGAGACCACAAAGGCGCTGGAAACGTCCTACACCTTTCTTTCAACGGGCGATCATCGGGTTTCTGTGATCGTTTCCTATCTGAATCAGACCCAAAATAGCTACGTGAGAACGCTGCAAATCCAAGTTCCGCAGCCAAATCCCTTTCCTGTTGCCATAGAAACTACTCCAGAGTTTTTAGAGAGCCCTCCTCCGTTTCAGGTGGTATTTCGTATGACTAGCGGGGAGCCACTTCAGGATGTGAAGTGGGATTTCGATGACGGTTCTCCGGAGGAATCCGGCGAACGAGTTGGGCACACGTTTAAGACACGAAGGGTGTTCCAGGTGAAGGCGACCGGCAGGAATGCGATCGGCCAGATTTCTAAGGTGTCTACGGTGGTAAAGGTTGTGGAGAACCTCGCCATTCCTGATCTTTTCTTCGACGGATCGCATATGATCGTCAATGATCGCATTTCTGCAGCAGCACCGGTCGCGATTACATTGACGCCCAAAACTACGATGCCGCTTGTGGACTTTTGGTGGGAGGCTCCGAAGGCAACGCAGATCACCTCGACCGATACTACGCTGAATGCGGTCTACCGCGATCAGGGATCCTATAATCTCATTCTTCTTGCCAAGGATCCCGAAGGCAGAGTGATGAGAAAATCGATCGTGCTGGAGGTGCTTCCCAAGTCCACAATCGTGGATTTCGAGGTGCGTCCTATCCAGCCGATCGCTCCGCAGATTGTGACATTCGATGCTTCGGCGAGTACGATTCCCGGTGACGAAATTACTGGATTTATCTGGCACTTCGGCGAAGGAGGCCCCGATGCTAAACGCATCGGTGATGCGCGCGAAGAGCATAGGTATACGAAGTCCGGGACATACACGGTGACACTCACTGTCAGCACGCTCTCTGGCAGAACAGAGACAAAGACCAAAACGATCACGGTGCGTGCTGCCGAACTCAAAGCGTGTTTTACGATGAGCAGAAGGGAAGTAAATGTCTTTAGCGGCGTACTCTTTGATTGGAACTGTACATCCGGCAAACCTACCAGTGTACTCTGGAACTTCGGCGACGGTGCGCAGGCGGAATCTAATCCTGATGACATCGCTCGTGGTATCGATCATGTTTTTGAACGACCCGGTGAATTTACCGTTGAACTTCAGATCCAAGGAGAGAACAATACAGCCAGTTCCTACACCCAACGAGTTACCGTTCAATGATATGAATCGCAAATCCCTCGTGCGCTTAATCGCATCTGTCGCAATTATCGGCCTAGTCCTTGGGGCACTCCTGCCTGCGTTTTCGGCCTTTTAATTGTGACTTTGGATACGCAGGACTCCAGTGATAGCGTTGATGCAGTGAAAAATGAAGTGTACGCAGCTTCTCCCAGTTCTTTGTGTAGCCAGTAGGCGCTTCCGGCGATCATTGCGGCGTTATCGGTGCAGTACGCTAGTTTCACGGGTACACGCATGCGCGTTTGCCTAGGGAGGTTTAGAAACATGTGTCGAAGACGGCTATTTGCCGATACTCCGCCCACGAGGTGCACTTCTTTTGTTTCTGGGTAATCGGCGAGTGCCCGAAGTGTCCGGTCGAGAAGTTGCTCGCAAATTGCCCGTTCGAAGCTAGCTGCAAGATCGGCGTGCAATCTTGGACGGGGCTCTGTATCGCGCAGTGTATATTTAAGTGCGGTTTTTAACCCGGAAAAACTGAAATCATAACCTTGCTCTCCCTGTAGTGGCAGCGGGAAGGAAAATGCAGCGTCGTTTCCTTGCAGAGCTTCTTTTGCGATGGAAGGCCCCCCCGGATAAGGAAGGTTTAGCATGGCGGCCCCCTTGTCGAATGCTTCACCTGCGGCATCGTCGCGTGTCGCACCGATTAATGTGCCTTTCGTATGTGCTGTGCGGTACCAAATATCGCTGTGCCCGCCGGAGGCACTGAGCGATATGATCGGGAAATGGGGGATCGTGTCGTCTCCCAGGAATGTGGAACTCAAATGGCCGAACGTGTGATGGACGCCAAGGAGCGGTTTACCCCAGAGTCGAGCCAAGGTTCGTGACGTTATAGTCCCGACAAGCAGTGACCCGAGGAGTCCCGGCCCCTTGGTGACGGCTATGGCGTCGATTTTCTGCGGTTTTATAGCGGCAGTCTTCAGTGCGGCATGCAGAACGGGGAGTATGCATTCCAATTGCTTTCGAGCGGCATGTTCGGGGACAACGCCTCCTGCGTTTGCAAACAGGTCTTTTGTCGATGCAATCTGGTTACTCAGCACAATGCGACCGTCCTCCACGACGGCGACTGCTGTTTCATCGCACGATGTTTCAATCCCCAGAATGATCATGCCGTAAGGATACTGTAATCCTTGCCGATTGAGGAATAGGAACCTGTAGTTGGCGTCAGAGAAAATTGCATAAATTGATAAAATGTAGTATAATACTAATAGTGAACAAACATCAATTCCAGGCTGTTTCTAGTGCGTTTTTAGCGCTTCTTCTTTCTCTAGCCCTCTGGACAGTGGCCATTCGTACTTTCCCGATGCCACCTGTTCCTGCGTATGTGGTTCGTGCAGTCGACAGCGCGCTGCGTGACTTTTTTAACGTTCACACTGCCCATGAAGCGGTTCTTCCGCTTTCCGTACTGGAAGTGAGAATCGCAAGCACGGTACAGCGCGTGGAGTCAAGTACCCGCCAGATGCATATAGAGGCTTCCGTTACATCCAAAGCGCAGGGTTTTCCCGCGGCTCCCGTCTCACCGACGCAACCCCAAGCACCTGTAGCGGATTACGAAGATGAATTGAGTGTTGTTGATGAGGGTATGGATACAGAATTTTCCCAGTGGGAGCTCACGCACGTGTGGAATATCGCCATTCCTGCAATCGGTATTCGCGCGCCTGTCATCGTTCCTTCCATGAAGTACTGGTCGCGTCAGGCGTGGGAGCTTCTGGAAAAGCAGATGCAGGTCGGCCTCCGCTACGGTGCAGTTGCGTACCCGCATTCCGTAGGCCCGGGGGAGAAGGGTTCACTCATCATAGCCGGACACAGCAGCCCACCCGATGCCATGGCGAAGCAAAGCGCGTACGGAAATCTTTTTGCAAAGCTTCCGGATATAGAAATAGGGGAAGAGATTTCTGTTTCAGAGCGGGGGAGCCCTGTCTCTTATCGTGTCGTAAAGAAATTTATAGTTTCTCCAAAAGAGACGGCAATTTTAGCGCAACAATATGATGAACGTATTCTTAAGCTTATCACGTGCTATCCTGTAGGGACGACGCGGGACCGTATGGTAATTCTTGCAGAAATGCAGTGAGTTTCATCCCCTAGCCCCATGTACGACAGTGCCGTACACTGCTTTTGTGCGCATTGTGAGTACGTCACTTCCATGGATTACCACGCAGAGACTGCTGTCTGTGGCAGTTGTTGCCGCTGTTGTGCTAAAGTTTATCGTACCGCTAGCGCTCTACGATATACCGCTCGGGTATGACCCAGGCATGTACCGGTATCTATTTTTGCACTATGCGGAGAGCTTGCGTTCATTCTCGCTTCCCGTTCTTTTACCGTGGGCGCAGGAGTACCCACCGGGTCTCTTTCTACTGCTGTCGCCGCTTGTTGCTTGGGGGTTACCTGTCGACGCCCTTATCGGGTGGGTTTGGAACGTGTTTGCAATTCTCTTGATCTGTGTCCTTGCATACGTGATACGCAAGCGATCCGGGGCGACTGTGGGGACTTCGGTTCTTCTGATGGGACTTTTGTCACAACCATATTTTGACGGTTTCTCTGCTATGTATTGGAAAGTATTTGCTTCGCTACTTTTTTGCATTCTGACGTATCATCTTCTGGAAAGAGCATCATGGCTCTGCATTCCCACCGCATTTCTGGTCGTGGTAACGCATCAGCAGACAGGGCTTATACTCGCGCTGTCACTTGCCATGTGGTGGCTGATACAAATTCCAAAAAACTTTCGCGACAAAAGATTTCAGCGGCTCACGTTGGCCTTCGGACTTACAGGAATAATCGCGCTTGCTTGGTATATCCCGCAGTGGGAGCGGGCGATTCGGAGCCCGCTTCTTTCTCTATTGCTCTTACGTGGTGATGCAGTCCAGGCAGGTACATTCCCGGAGCCGGCGTTTTATGTACGTACGAGCGTCGTTCTTTTATCCCTCGGTGTCATCGGATTTCTCCGGAGTTTCCGGAAGGAATTCGGGTCTCTCTGGCAACTTTCCGTGCTCGTCAGTCTGGTCTTCATCGTACTGCGTCTGGTGTTTTATCGCAGATTCTTTCTGCAACTCGACTTCTTTTTGCTGCCGTTTGCTGCAGAAGCTTTGGTGTGGGTTTGGAGTATGGCCAAGTCTCGCTTGGTGCAGGGGCTTATCGTCATGTTCGTTATGTTGCAACTCGCAATGTCACTCCAGGTGGCAATGATCCGTACCCCGCAAGTGCGTGCAGAGGACATTGCTTTGATCACCCATGCGGCTCGCATGATTCCGGAGGGATCTTCGGTGATTACGCTGGAGAATTTCTCGTCGCCGTGGGTTCGGGGGTGGATACCGTATCACACTGTTGGCGCTCCGGGTCTCTTTGATTATCCCGGTTGGTCCTATGGAGAATGGGAATCGTTTATTACCGGTACAGATGAAGATCGGCGTACCCTTCTCCAAGGGCTAAGCGGAGCCGTATATTTTTTCCTTTCCCCTGCGTTTTACAATTACTACGGTGAACGCGCAGGTGGAGTACTGCATGACCCGTGCTTGCAAAAAGTAAACGGCGCTCCGTTGCTTCTCTCGCTCTGTTCATCATGATTGCTTTCTTTCCATCCAGAGCGGTTGCGATTGAGCTCTTCGGTTTCTCTGTGCATTGGTATGGCATCATGTATCTCTTGGCATTTCTGCTTGCGTATATTCTTCTTCAGCGACTTCAGCGGTACCGCCATCTCGCACTCAGTAGCGACGACATAGGGTCTGTTCTTTCCGGAGGGATTCTTGGCGTAATTGTCGGAGGAAGACTCGGATACGTCTTTTTTTATGAGCCTGTATATTTCTTACAAAATCCTCTGGAGATACTAGCCGTATGGCATGGGGGAATGTCTTCGCATGGGGGATTTCTGGGCGTAGGAGTCGTGCTTCTTTTCCTGCTCCGAAAAAAGAACATTCCGCTTCTTGCATTCCTCGATGTCATTGCCGTTCCTGCAGCGTTAGGCCTTGCACTGGGAAGGTTTGGCAATTTCATCAATTTCGAACTGTACGGAACCGTTACGAGTGTGCCATGGGCTATCGCTATCCCTGGCGTGGAGGGGCTTCGGCACCCGACGTTTTTCTATGCCGCCGGTAAAGACATATTCATTGCATGTGTCTGCTTACTGCATCTGATTCGTGCACAAAGGGTTCCCGGGGAAACGTTTGCCGTGTTTCTTATGCTCTACGGCGTTCTTCGGTTTGTCGTTGAGTTTTACAGGGAACAGTCCTATGCCCTTACCGATATCGGCTTCATAAGCCTTACGCGTGGGCAGCTTTTGACGATTCCACTGATTGCTACAGGAATCATTTTGGCAGCATTTCTTCGGCATCAGCGGTGATATTCTTTAGGGAACCTCTGATAATCATTTGTCCGCCAATGGACATGTGTGCTCACTGACGAATGAATTCGTCATTTCGCTCAAATGCTCGCCGGCGGTTTAAACCGCCGGCTAACGTTGCAGTAATAGAGGAATTCATTCCGGATGAGCATGTTGAGTCATTATTCAGAGCTTCCTTAGGAACGTTGTTCTATGAAGTGGGCATAGTCCGTATTGTGTTAATGCCTCAAAGTGCTTAGGAGTCCCATACCCTTTATGTTCCTCAAATTGATAGCGCGGAAATGCCTTACCGTGCGTGACCATCAGCCTGTCCCGTAGCACTTTTGCCACAATGGATGCGGCAGAAATGCAGGGCTCCGTTTCATCGCCGCGGACAATACCGCTATGCGGATAGTTGAACCAGAATTTGTCTCTGCCATCGACGAGCAGGTACGTCGGGGTTATCGCATCTTCAACCATGGAGAGTGCCATGGTCATTGCTTTTCCTGTCGCCCCAAGAATTCCAATCGTATCTATCTCGTGTCCTTCGACAATGCCGTAGCCATACGTGCAATGCTCCTGTATCCACCCGAAAGCTTCCTCGCGCTCAGTGGGAAGCAGCTGTTTGCTGTCCTGGATGAGAGGGTGCGTTTTAAGATCGTCGATCAAAAGACACGCTCCTGCAACAATGGGCCCCGCAAGCGCCCCGCGTCCCGCTTCGTCAATGCCGACGATGACTGCCGTAGGAGATGCAGTGTTCTTCACGCGCATACTGTACTATGTATAATTCTTAATTCTTAATTCTTCGTTCAACACTTCCCTCGCCACCTCCTGCTCATTCCACTGAACGGGCCCGTTCGCCGTCATAATGTGTGGGTAGCTTCCAAGTCCGCAGAGCAGTACTGCGTCACCGGCCTTTGCCTGGCGGAAAATCCAACGCATTGCTTCTCTGCGATCAGGAATCTGCTTCGCTTCACAGGCGGATTGATCGATGCCGTCCCATACTTCATCGATGATCTTCTGCGGATCCTCGCTATAGGGTTCGTCATTGGTGATGACGACAACGTCAGCGATCTGGCTGCAGATCTTTCCTATGATCGGGCGCTTTTCCCTCATGCGATCTCCGCAACTGCCGGTGAGTACGAGCACATGATGCTCATCACCAACCATTCGCCGGAGTGTCGACAGTGTTTTTTCAAAGGCAGCCGGCGTGATCGTAAAGTCTACGAAGACTTGGAACGACTGCCCCGCGTCAATCAATTCCAAACGTGCAGGCGCCAAGCGAAATGTTTTGAGGGCCGCACACGCGGTGGGTACTTCGCATATATCTTTGGTACATGCAATTGCGCACAGCGCATTCTCCAAGTTAAATTCGCCGGGAACCGTGAGAATAAGCTTACATTCACTTTCTCCTTTAGCCCTAACTGTAGCGGAAGAACCACGTCTCTCCCCTTGCATGTCGGAAAGGAAAATATCGCTACTCTTTCCACCCTGAACGGAGTAGGTAATCGTTCGATGCGATGGGATCGATCGGTATGAGGTACATGTTTCATCATCACCATTGAGTACCTTTGTCCCCTTACCGCGAAGCATCTGAAAGAGAATGCTTTTATCTTTGCGGTACTGCTCCATGGTGCCGTGGTAATCGAGGTGTTCCGGGGAAGTATTCGTGATTGCCGCAATGTCCGGGAAGAGGAAAAGAAGCCTTCCCTGCACCAGCCCGTGGGAAGAACATTCAACGACCGCATGCGTGCAGCCGTTTCGGACGCATGCGCGGAGAAACTTCTGAACGAGGAAAGGCGATGGCGATGTCTTTTGCATGGCATTTGTTTGATCGCCTTCGCCTATGGAAACGAGTGCTGTAGAGAGCATCCCGGTTTTGAGGCCTGCGTGCCGTAAAATATGTGCGGTCATGCCGACTGTCGTCGTTTTGCCGTCCGTTCCTGTGATGCCGATGACAGTGAGCGCGCGTCCGGGGAAGCTGTACAGCGTGGCGGCGAGGATGCCCTTAGCTCTATGCCAAAGCAGGCGGAGGGGATTTCTCTGCCCAATGAGGGCATTTATTATCTTTAGCATGGAACACAGAGTAGCTTTCGCGTTTCCGTGATATCGAGTTCCATCTGTGCCGCGAGTGCCTCCGCTGATCCAAAGTCCCGGATGTCGCGGAGTTTTTCCACAACGTCCACGGTCAGTGTCCTCGGAGGAATGGACACTGCGTGATCAATGATGTGCACTTCACATGAGGGCGTGTCTCCGAACGTCGGTCGCGGCCCGTAGTGCATGGTTGCAGGAAGGCGTATGCCGCCGCTGCCCAGCCGCGCGAAGCAGGCATAGACTCCTTCTGGCAGATCATCCGGTACTGCGGTACGTTCCAGATTCAGCGTCGGGCATCGAAGCCCTTTCCCTCGACCGGATCCGGAGGTGACGTCTGCAGTGAATTGCATGGGGAGGAGCATAGCACCCTTCCGCTGCGCTTTGAACCCGAGTCTCGCACGATTGTTGCGCTCCTAAACGGAAAGAAAACATGCTACGGGGTGTTTTGCGCCGCTTTCTGCGACCTTGCGTTGTCTGCCATGCCCTTTGCGATTTGCTGCACTTGGCCAGCGATTTGAGAAAGTGCCGGGGCAAGTTCCTTGGCTTTCGCACCCAGGTTCCAGGCATCTCCCGCAAGGCGGATCGTCTCGTCGAAGTTTTTGTCGAGACCCGCTCTGTACCCGCGCACAAGGGCGCGGAATGCTTCCGTTGTTTTTACAGCACCCTGTACGATGGGGTCATTCGGCTTG
>CAYJSJ010000025.1:0-13399 GCA_964373065.1 uncultured Candidatus Peribacteria bacterium | reverse complement strand
TCATCGTCATTGCATTCATCACTTTCATCGATGATGCCATCCATGTCATTGTCTTGATTATCGGTACACTCGTCTGCATCTAAGTCATCATCGTAAGAATCATCCTCATCGTAGGAATCTTCATACTCCTCATCGTCATACCACAAGTACTGCGACAGTAGCCGCTCGCCCGAAGTAGTATGGAGAAATACGAAGAGGGCGGCCATACTCAGAAAAACGACTGTAAGACTATGTGTACGCACCGTGAGAGAAGATTGCATATGTGTGTTTGAATATATCGTTTCATTATATCACATTCTCCGCAAAGTTTGCAACTCCATTTCTGTGTTTGAGCTAGAATAGAACCATGGAAAGGATATTCATCCTCGCGACCCTGCTTGCAGCCGTTGCCTCTCCCCTCCTTACATTTGCCTCGCTCTGGCAGATAAAGGAGTGGCGGATCGATAGGCTCAGGGAGCACTTTCGTGCAGAAGGATTTTGGCGCCAGGTAAAAGGAATCGTGCGACCGGTGATTATCGCAGCAGGAATCATCATTACGATGTTTCCACCCACGATGCCCTACGCAGGCGAAAGTACGTTGCTTGCGTTGGCAGTCGTTTCCATCGCGCAAATGGCAAGCAGGAAGCAACGCTACCCCGTATGGACGGGGAAAGCGATTGTGATTCTCTTTCTAGCTCTCTGCATAGACCTCGTGGTTGCCGCTGTGCTCATCCGCGAGATACCACTCGCTGCACTTGCACTGAGTGTGCTGGTGCTTTTTCAACCCGATGCAGTGTTGTTGTCGTGGCTGATGGTACTCCCTCTCGATGCCGTTCTGAAACGACGCACCATACGACGCGCGACTGCCCTCTGCAGGATGTATGAACATGCAACAGTGATCGGCATCACGGGATCCGTCGGGAAGACGACGACAAAAGAACTGATCGCCCAAACGCTCAGAGGAAAAAACATTCTCGCGACCCCCGCCTACGTCAATTCCGAAATGGGCATCGCACAGTGGATACTACGGGAATTGCCCAAACACGCGCACGATCTGGATCTCGTACTCATTGTGGAAATGGGTGCCTACAGAGCCGGCGAAATCCGCACGCTCTGTGAGATCGTGAAACCCTCGATGGGAGTCATCACATTCATCGGCACGCAACACATCGCGCTATTCGGTTCGCAAGAGAAGCTCTGCGATGCCAAAGCGGAACTCCTGGAGAGTTTGCCCGAGGACGGGCACGCGTTCCTCAACGGAGATAATACGGCGTGCGGCTCGCTCCGGAAACGTTGCCGCTGCGCCGTGACAACAGTGGGAACGGGCGGGCATGCGGATCTCGAGGCGTTCGACATCGAAGAGACGGGTGCAGGGATCCGATTCCGCGTCGGTGAGACCGCGTTTACTGTCCCTCTTCACGGCACCCATAACGTAGTAAACGTGCTGCTCGCCACTGCCGTCGCCAAGGCGCTCGGAGTGGAAAGACGGGAGATCGCAGAGAAGCTCCGAAGTTTTCAACCTCCAAGCAGTACGTTCGCGCTCCGTACGGAACACGGGGTCACCGTCCTTGATGACACGCATAATGCGAGCCCGGAGAGCTTTCGCGCTGCGATCGCGTGGGCAAAAGCGCAACCCATGGAACGCAAAATCCTCGTAACTCCCGGCCTCATTGAGCTCGGTGCCGACTCCGGAAGAATCCACCGCGAACTCGGAGAGCAGGCACAAGCAACCTTCCACCGCGTGATTTTTACACAACAACAAGGACGATCGGATTTCGCTCTGGGGTTTCAATCGCCGACGGAACTTCTCTCTACAAAAACATCCCGCATCAAACGAGACGACCTCCTCGTCTGCGTAGGACGCTTTCCTCAGGAAGTAATCAATCGCATCCTCCCCACAAGCTAAATCCCTACTTCCCCATTTCCCTACTTCCCCATTTCCCTACTTCCCCATTTCCCCCATCCACCACACCTTCGGCCCGCATGTGACCGGACGCTATCTCCTCCTGTCTCTGGAGCTTCTCGTGCAACCTTGGAAATGGCGTCGCGGGAAGTCCCGATCGCAACTTCAATCATCATTGAAACACTGGTTCGACGCCGAATGCACACTCTTTGGATCTGGAAGGGAAGCACTGCTCGCGCTCCTCAGAAGCCTCGATTTTCCGAAGGGTAGTGAAATAATTATTCAAGGATTCACCTGTGTCGCTTTACCAAATGCCATTCACGCCTCCGGCTACACACCGGTGTATGCGGATATCGATCCGACAACACTCAATCTGGATCCCACTGCGGTACAATCGGCAATCACGCCTCGAACGAAAGCAATCATCTGCCAACATACGTTCGGCATCGTCGCCGATACCAAAACGCTTCGTACCATTGCAGACAGCCACGGGCTCCTGTTCATAGAAGACTGCGCGCATGTCCTCCCCGATGTCACGGGCCCGAAGAGTATCGGCATGCTCGCAGATGCATTGCTCCTCTCCTTTGGACGGGATAAAGCGGTATCCGGCGTTGCGGGAGGCGCCGTTTTGACACGACGCGCTGATCTCGCGGAAGTGCTCGGAATCGAAGAGGATTTGGCAAGGGAACTGCCGCTGCTTTCTATCAAGTTGCTCCTTCTGTACCCATTACTGTATGCCATCTGTAAGCCGCTATACCGCATAGGTATCGGCAAAGGGCTGCTCTGGCTCTGCGCCAAGTTGGGGGTACTGCCACCGGTCATCACCGTGCGCGAGAAAGACGGGTATCAAAGTCCTCTCCTTCGGAAGATGCCGAATGCCTGCGCAGCACTCGTACTCGCTCAGCTCAAGAGGTTTCACACCATCAATAATCACCGGAGGAAACTGACAACATTGTATCTGGAAGCGAGCAGTCGCCACCACTTTCAAACACCATCCGGACTCAGCGAACATTTTCCACTCCAGAAGTTTCCGATCTTCGTAAGCGACGCGGATCAAGTACGTAAAAGGCTCAAGGCAAAAAATATCTATCTTGATGATGGCTGGACGGGCACCGTGGTCTGCCCGCGAAATGCAAACCAAGCACATGCCGACTACGTTCAGGGCTCGTGTCCGAATGCCGAAAGCATTGCCAGAAGGATCCTCACCCTCCCGACGCATCCGACAATGACGGAGAAACAAGCAAAGATGCTTGTTGCGATTTTGTCTACATTCATTTCTTAGAACATGTTCGATTGTTGTATTGTTGCTTTGCTAGTTTCCCGCATGCGGACAATACAGCAATACAACAATTGCATTGTAACTATAGTCCTATGAACATCCGCACATCCTCCGATCAGGCAACTTGGGACGCCTTCCTCGGCACAAAGCAGTACCGTCCTTTCCTGCAATCGTGGACGATGGGCGAAGTATACCGCGAGATCGGTGAGGAGCCACTGCGACTGGAAATCCGCGACGGAGCTGCCATCATCGGGATCTGCCAAGCACTCGTTGTAGATGCCCGTCGTGGCAAGCACCTTTCCGTACCATATGGTCCCATCATCGATGAACGCAGAGCGCAGAGCGCAGAGCTACCCGCTCTTATCGATATCCTCAAAGAGGAAGCAAAAAAACGAGGATGCAGTTTCATCCGCATCAGTCCATTTGTAAGAGAGGAAGGTCAAAACATGATTCCCAGATCACTCCCGTCTCCTCTGCACCTTCTCGCGGAGCATCTGTGGTACATCCCGCTGAGTGATCCTGATCCTTGGAACGTGCTAAACGAACGAGAGAACAAACAGATCCCCGAACAAACGCTGCTCATGTCCATGCGAAACACCACCCGAAACCTCATCCGCAGAGCAGAGAAGGAAGGCGTCACGATCCATGCATCAGATGACCCTATCCGTGACCTCCCCGCGTTCATACGGCTCCACGAGGAAACAAGGAAACGACACGGGTTCACGCCGTACACAAACGATTTTTTCCGAGCACAGGTGAAACACTTTGCTCAAAGAAACGAATGCACGCTGTATACGGCGATCTACCGCAACGAAGTGATCGCCGCATCAATCCACATCCATGCATTCGGTGAAACGAGTTACCACCATGGAGCAAGCACACAGCGATTCGGGAAAATACCTGCATCGTATCTGCTGCAGTGGGTGGCAATCCGCGATGCACTCCGGCGCGGAGACCGCATCTATAACTTCTGGGGCATCGCATCCGCTCCCAACCATCCATTTGCGGGTGTCACGACATTTAAGACAGGATTCGGGGGAAGAGAGCTACATCTCATAGGTTGTAAGGACGTTCCCCTACGCAGCACGTACTACGTGACTCGTGCGTTTGAATTGCTCAGGAAGTGGAAACGCGGATTCTAAATGAGTGGATAACGGAGAGCGTATAGTGGATACTAACGATCACTTTCCACTTTCCATTCTCACTTTCCATTGTTATGCCCAAGAAAAACGAACCACTCACCAGTACGGAAGACAAACTTGATGTGATTGTTGAGTGTCTCCACCGCATGGACCGAAGAGACAGACTAAGAGCATGGGGCGGGTTTCTCCGTGGCATGCTGAGCCTCATCCCCATTCTCGCCTTCGTCCTCGGCTCCTGGTACTTCTACCAACACGGCGATGAATTGATGGTAAAAATAGCAAAGACTGCTGCAGAGCAGGCTTCTGAAGTAACTAAGCAGGGAACGGAAAGCATGATGGAGCAACTGCAAAATTTTAAGATTCGGTAAGGCGTACCCGTACGGTTTGTATTAGAAAGAAAAACCTCAGGAAGTTTAGGGTGCGATCTGCGTAAGCAGGTCTTCCGCGGAAGTCGATACTTTGACGACGACACTCGGCAAACGAAGAAGTTGTGTACGCTCAAAGCTCTTGTCCGATGCGGAAGAAAGCCCGAGGAGATAGCCGACATCCGCGGCCTTACGCGCGATACGGTCATTGACCCCCCCCAGCGGGTACGCCACAGCGATCACCTTCTGCTTCGTCGCCTGCTCCAGGAGCTTCTTGCTCTGGCTGAGTTCCAGCTCTACTTGAGCATTCGTCAGTGAACGGAGGTCATCTCCCGTATGGCCTGCTGACTGAAGGTCATGACCATTGGCAAGAAGTGTAGCGATGTTTTTCTGATCGATGGCACCGTCGCCAAGATGCTTCGTTTGCAGAAAAAGCGTCGCTTTGACGCCACTGGACCGGAGAATATCGGAGAGCGCACCTATCTGCTGAGGCGCGATGTCGGAAACCGAAAGAATGACTGTTTTTGGATTCAAACGAATGTCACGCTTCTCTTGTTCAAGGAGAAGGTTAGAGAAGTCCCGCACAGTCCAGATCGTATATCCTTCTTTTTTCAGAGCGGCCAGATGCTGAGGCATGACTGTCATTAGCCCTTCCTCCACTAGGCGGTACTGAATGACGGGAAGGTGGAATGTGCTCTGACGAACAAGGAAATTCGGAAGGAAAGGGGTGAGGTACTGCCTAGCTACATACCCATCGCCTTCGCCATAGGGAATCCGTGCCCATACCTCATCCTTTGAAATCGGTCGCACGAAGGATTGTCCGGAGAGTTCCCCGATCTTTTCACTCTCGGAATCTGCGGATTTTCGTACGTTCAGAAAGCCGAAATCCACAAAATACAGCCCATCGTATTTCTTTCGCTCCGGAGCCAGCTGCTGTTCAGAAACAAGCTTGCTGATATAGCGCGACACGACGAAACCGTCCCCTCCTGCAAACTCGATCTGCGCCCATGCAGCATTCACAAATTCCTTTAGCTTCACAGTATCGCCGTTTTCTAGGCGACCGATCTGCGGAGCAGTCACCTTGGGTTCGCTGCGAATATTCAAGAAATCATTGTTGACACGAAAGAGATCCTCACCAGTTTCTCCTCCGGAGCGAATGGCGTTAAACCTACCGATTGCGCCGACATCAATAATCGGAGGCCCACCGCTCCCCTCCTCTGCTGGAGCTACTTCCAGACGCGGGATAAATGCCCCTGTACCATTGCCGACGAGTTCCTTCACCTTCTCCAGATCTTTCATCGTAAATGTGAAACTGTCTGATTGCGGGATATCAGTCGGAGTGTTGCCGCACCCGGCAAAGAGGATGCCAAAACTCGCAACCAGAAGAAATGCCACGAACGGTCTCGGTAGGAACATGCGACGGTGGCGGGAGCGGGAGTATGCCATAGTTACATGCGATCGGGAACACCAATAGTAAGAATTTCTGCTCCAGTCTTCAGGACGGTTGCGGTCAAATCTGTCAGAGAAATCCGCAGCGATCTCTGGGGCTCCTTGGCCTTCAGAATCGGTTCCTCATGATAAAATGCGTTGAAAGCCTGACAAAGCTCATAGAGATAATGAGCAAGGATATGGGGCATGTGGCTTTCCCTAGCCACTTCCAAAACCTGCTCGAATCGCAGCAGCACATTGATGAGCGAGCGTTCGGATACACTCAACACTTCCACCTTCGGTACATGCGAGGTGCTGCCGGACTTCGTAACAACCGACCGGGCGCGTGCGTGCGTGTACTGCAGATACGGTGCACTGTTGCCATCGAAACTGAGCATTTTATCCCAGTCAAAGACGATGTCCTGCTTTCTGTTCTGGCTAAGAATGCCGTAGGCAACGGCGCCGATCCCCATCATGTGCGCAAGCTCTTTCGGGTTCTCAGCCTGGATGTTTTCGCCATGTTCGGTGATGTTCGTTTCGGCACGCATGACGGCTTCGGAAAGCACTTCTTCAAGTTTCAGGACGTTCCCCTCGCGCGTACTCATCGCTTTGTCTTTAAACCGCATCCTGCCTGAGAGAACGTTCTCAAACGCTGGCAATTCCCATCGAAGTTGTTTACAGGTCTCGATGAGTTGCTCGAAGTGCAGCTTTTGAGCGATATCGGTCACAATCAAAATCTCTTTCGGGTGATAGGTATCGATGCGATAGCGCATCTGCGCAATATCGCGCGTGGAATACAGCGTTGCGCCATCCCCCTTACGCACAAGATACGGAGGCATGCCGGATTCCTCCGAAAACTTTACGATGAGTGCGCCTTCTTCCCCCTCCACAAACACTCTAGCCTGTATCCCTTGCTTGAGCACCGGCTCCATCTTGTCTTGATAAAACGATTCGCCGATATCCAGATCAAAAGACACATGAAGCGTCCTATAGAGATCGGCAAGCGAAGTCTTTGTCGTTTTCACAATTGACTTCCAGAAGGCGGTCAGTGCCTTGTCTCCGGCCTCAAGCGTGCGGAATGCTTCTCTGGCAGCGGTTTCCAGCTCAGGATCTTTCTTGCTTTCTTCATGAAACTGTACGTAGAGCAACAGCAGTTCATCGATGGAATACAAAGATGCCTTGCGTCCGTCACCCCACTTTTCTACGGCTACCGCGAGTTTCCCGAACTGCGTCCCCCAATCACCGATGTAATTCCACGTTAAGACATTGTAGCCGAGATGCGTATAAAGATTCGCTATCCCCTGTCCGATGAGCGTTGTGAGCAGGTGATGCGCACCAAGTGGCTTTGCGATATTGGGCTGTGAATACTCTACGATCACCGGCGCCTCTTTTTTTCGCTTCATTTTTGCTGTGCACGCTTTGCGTGTCTCTCCGA
This sequence comes from uncultured Candidatus Peribacteria bacterium, assembly GCA_964373065.1. GTDB lineage: Bacteria > Patescibacteriota > Gracilibacteria > Peribacterales > Peribacteraceae > CAYJSJ01. The sequence continues at coordinate 5,868 of CAYJSJ010000025.1, read as the reverse complement.
GAGCTTCCATGAACGCAGCCGGAGACAGCCAGACATTCACGTACCCCGGACCCGCAATCTCTACTTTCGTAACATCACTGAGCAGGGAAAGCTCCTTTGACAGCGCTTCTGCCACCTCCCGTGGAGGAATTCCCATACGTTTACTTATTTGCATGGCTATAGGCGTTGCCAGATCCCCATGATCGGGATCCTGAGGACGTTCCCAGAGAATATCTGTGTGCTCAACGTGAAAAGTACGTTCGAGTACTTTCGAAACAGTCGATGTGAGTCGAGAAAACATCACAAAAATTCATTGGAGTGAACAAAACATATACTCAGAAAACTGAGCCGACTGTAGCACTGGTCTCGTACTTTTCCATCTGAAAACATTATTTGATCTTGCATACAGAAAGTGCTCATGTTTTGAACACAAAATGTATACACGGTCGTCCACCACAGAACGGTACCTGGGCACCCAAACGCTCTATTGTGATTCAACATAAAAACCTGTACAATATCTTGATGCGAAGCCAAAAAGCGGCATGCATGGCGATAGTGCTCCCCTGCCTTATTCTTGCAAGTTGCAAAGGGGATACGACAAACCGGGAGATTTCTGTAAGCGGAGTAAAAAGCGGAATTGCTTCCCTCGAACGCATCGCTGGGGAATCCTTCCTGCAAAATCGATCGAGCGGTCCTCTCGGCATTTTTGCTGGTTTGTATCTTTCTCAGGGAATTTTCCTGCCAGCAAAAAGCGCACTTCTCGGTATGGATGTCATGCGAAAATTTCTCGAGGCGCACTCCCAAAGCGATTCCGAAGAGAATTTTGCACTGCTTCGAGAAGTGGGTGATGTGCTACAGATCAGTATCGTCGATCTTCTCAACCGAAGTAGTGACCGCCGAGCAACCATCGACGAATACGTTTCCACACTAAAAAATACGACGAGGCTCCTGGAACAAAAAGTTACAGAGCTTGCAGCACTCTATGAAAGACAGCAGGAAGAATCTAAAGAGAAGCGGACGGCAACACGTGATATTGATCGGAAGCTAAAAACAGTGCTCAAGGAGCTTCAGTATGCGCAGGCGAGTGATTTGCAGGAGCAGCTCACGAAAGGAAATGCCGCTTTTGCAGAAATCTCAGCAAAAGAGGCACAAACAAAAGACATGATCGCCCGTATGGAAACACTCCTCAAGATCGGTCAGGAACGCCTCCGAGCAATAGAAAACAACCGCGAAATTCTGATTGCAGGCTTACGTGTCATTGATGTACCTGGCATAGAAGACTTCAATATCCTCGAAGACGGCAAACGCTGGAACACAAGAAAGAAATCCCCTCTCTGAGTTGGCACACTTAAAGTATGAAATGCAAGAAAGTCAATCTTTGGAAAGCAGCCACTAAACTCTTTCGTAAAGGGAATTGAGACAATCGATGCATATTGAACGGAGCGAAGATTTGTGCTATAATTATTGGATTTCGCCGTATCTGGCGAATCGCATCATGACGGCACCCAGTCATCCCCCGAAGGCACCCGTGAACGGATCGATCCTGCTCCAAGCAATCGATGATCTTCTGGGTCTCCACAAGAAATCAACAGATGTGCTGCGCGCTGCCCAAAGCAGAAGCCTGACAAGCGACGAACACGAAACAATCGTGCACTACGAACAGGGGCTGCAAAAAACGCTCGACCTCATCGCACCGGCCGGTATGGAGGTGCGCATGCAGGAATTGGTGCTCAATGACCAGTTCGCACGCACACTCTACGTCTACAACTGGCCGAACTATATATTCCCCAACTGGCTGGGGCAGATCATCAACTTCGACGCGCAGATGGACATTGCTCAATTTATCTACCCGTCGAGCAACAAGGTCATCATGAAAATGCTTCGAAAGAAAGTTGCCGAAATGCGCTCAAGCATCCGTATCTTGGAACAACGTGGCATCGTCCGCGACCCCACCATAGAAGCCGCTCTGCAGGACGCAGAGGAACTGCGCGACCTTCTGGCACGCGGCCGCGAGAAGCTTTACCAGTTCGGTATGTACATCACCATCTATGCCGAGGATGAAGAAAAGTTGAAGCGGCTCCAGACCGAAGTAGAATCGCTCATCGGGGGAAAATTGGTGCTCAGCAAACCGGCGTACTTCCAGATGGAGCACGGGTGGATCAGCACCTTGCCGCTCGCAATCGACGAACTCGAAATAAACCGCAATATGAATACCTCTCCTCTCGCGACGAGTTTTCCGTTCAGTTCCAGCGACTTAACCGACGACCACGGCATTCTCTACGGCATCAACCGCCACAACGACTCTCTGGTGATCTTCGATCGGTTCGACTTGCCGAACGCCAACGCTACCGTGTTTGCAACCTCCGGAGCAGGTAAATCCTTTGCCGTGAAGCTCGAAATTTTGCGTGCGATGATGTTTGGGACGGATATTTTCGTCATCGATCCGGAAAATGAGTACGTAGACCTCTGCAAAACGGTCGGTGGAACGTTTATCCCCCTCTCGCTCCAGAGTTCCTTCCGTATCAATCCTTTTGATCTGCCGAAAGCCGTGCGCGGTGAAGACGCACTGACAGGCGAAGTCCTCCGTTCCGCCGTGATCGCTCTGCATGGTCTTTTCAAAATCATGCTCGGAACGCTGACGCCTGCGGAAGACGGCATCCTCGACAAAGCGATACTCGACACCTACGCACTCAAGGGTATCAGTCTGACGACAGAGCACCCAGGAGAAATCGAGCCGCCGACACTGCATGATCTCGTCGATGTGCTGCAGACATCGTCCGGAGGAGAAAACATGGCAAAGATCCTTCAGAAATACACCGTAGGAAGCTATGCAGGACTGTTTGATCAGAAGACAAACGTGGAGGTGGAAAACCAAATGGTCGTGTTCCAGATTCGCGACCTCGAAGACCAGCTCAGGCCGATCGCCATGTACATCGTCCTCAACTTCCTCTGGAACCGTATCCGAGCCGAGCTCAAACGCAGGTTCCTCGTCGTCGACGAGGCATGGAACCTTATGCAGCACGACGACTCCGCGCGGTTTCTGTACGGGCTGATCAAGCGTGCCAGAAAATATTACCTCGGCGTCACCACCATCACGCAAGACATCGAAGATTTCGTAAACTCTCCGTATGGCAAACCGATCATCACCAATGCTTCGCTCCAAATCCTCCTGAAGCAATCACCCACAGCCGTCGATAATCTTCAAAAACTCTTTTACCTTACCGATGGAGAAAAATATCTGCTGCTCAATTCCGACGTTGGACAGGGGCTCTTTTTCGCCGGCAATAAGCACGTTGCTATTCAGATCGTCGCAAGCCCGCAGGAAGAGACCATCATCACTACTAATCCTGAGGAAGTCCTCGCTATCCGCAGAGCGCAAAAGCAAGAGGAGGAAAGCAGGCGCAAGGGTGAGGCGCTGATTCCGCAGGGGATCGGCGATACAAACAACGTACGTCCGCAGGAAGCTGAGGCCAACCAACAACCCTGACAATTAATCCACGGCCGCCGCGCCCCCCGCGTCCTTCACCACCGTCCATCGCACTTCCGGTTGCAACTTTCCGGGTAACGAAAATCCCGCCGCCTTTCTGTGCCCTCCTCCGTCGAACTTTCCTGCCATTGTAGCGACATCGACGTCGTCCCTGAGCGTACGGATCGAACCTTTCACTTTGCCATCCCGCTCCGAAAGAATCATGGAAAACCGCATACCGGGAACGGCATTCAGGTAATCAATCGCACCGGTAAGATCACTTGCATCGGCTCCGGTCGCCGCAAAATCCCCTTTGGTCACCGCCGATACGGCACCCCCTTCGCGCGTCAGGGAAATCTTTTCCAGCACTCTTCCCCAGAGCTTGAGTGTGCTGAGTTTTGCAGTGCGGAATACGGACTTCACGATATCGCGCTGACGCGCCCCTGCTCGGAGTAGTTCTGCCACCGTACGATAGACCTGCGCGGTGACATTGCTATGGAGCAGCCCGCCCGTATCGGTGTAGATACCCGTCAGCAGACAGGTGGCGATATCCGGTGTAAGGCGCCAACCGAGCACGGAGGCAAATTCCGCAACGATCTCGCACGCCGATGCCGCTTCGGGATCGACGAGATTCACCGTACCGAAATTTAGGTTCGACGGATGATGGTCGATGTTGATGCACGGGACGCTTCGATTAAAGATCTCCGGGTGCGTTTCATGGAACTGCGTCAGCTTCGGTTCCGCGCTGTCGACGACCACGACCGCATCACCGAGTTGCAATGTCAATGCATGATGAACGCTTCCGGATCTCGGAAGAAATGCGAGCATCGGCGGAACCGGATCGTGGCAGAGGTGGTACACAGTCGCATGCGGGTACGCCTGCTCGAGCAGCATCCCCATGCCAAGCAGAGCACCGACGGCATCTCCGTCCGGATTTGCATGGCAAACAATGATCAAACGTGAAGCTTCCGAGAGAAGAGAAGCACTCTGTTGAACGGCATCACGACGAAGCATAAGGAGTTGATGATACGTCGCAATGGAAACATTCATCAACGATCATGTATTGCACGAAAGTATTTTCCAGATGTGAATTTACTTCGAGCAGTTTAGTTGTCACCTCTCTCTTCCATATCGGGAAGCAGCGCATCGATGCGACTCCCCTTCTCTGAGCGGTGATCGATGCGGAATCGCAATTCCGGAACGCGTCGCAGTGCAAGCGACGAAAGCATTTTGCGCAGGGAGGGAACTTGCGACTGCAAAAATGCGAGCGCGATGTCGGGCTCCATCAACGCACTCACATAGATGGTGGCATACGAAAACTCGGGTGACAGCTCTACCTCGGTAATGGAAACGATCCCGCATTCCCGCGGGCACCGTAGGAGAACGGGTGCGATCGCATCGCGGACGGAGGATGCCAGCATTTTAGGGCGTTTGGACATGGGCGTAATTGTAGAGACGTGCCAATGGAACGTCTCTACAATATAATCCATACGGTCCCATGTCCAAACGCCCATTTTCCATTATTGTTGCGGGAACGCCCGTGTTTGCCGTTCCATCACTTCAGGCGCTGATCGATGATCCCGCATTCGACATGAAACTCGTCATTACGCAACCGGATAAACCTGTAGGAAGAAAGAAAATAATCGCTCCCTCTCCCGTTAAAACACTCGCGATGGAAGCCGGAATTCCCGTATGGCAACCGGAAAACATCAATAGGGAATGGCAGTCGAAAGTCGAATGTCATGCGTCCAAAGACGATCAGCATGCAACGGACTTTCGACTATCGACGTTCGACTATCTTGTCGTCGTCGCCTACGGCCAGATCCTGAGTGAGGAAATTCTCGGTGCTCCACGGATCGCACCGGTCAACCTGCATGCGTCACTGCTGCCGCGCTGGCGGGGTGCAAGCCCCATACAGAGCGCCATACTCGCAGGCGACACGGAGACAGGCGTTACGGTGCAAAAAATGGTGCGCAAACTTGATGCTGGCCCCGTGCTTGCACGTGAAGCAACGCCGATTGCCGCCGACGAAACGTTTCGCACATTGCACGATCGACTGAGTGCAATGGGTGCCAATCTCCTCGTACACACACTGAAACATACATTGGTGGAAACGCCGCAGGCCGAGAGTAGCAGTACGATCTGCTCGCAACTCAGTCGGTCCGGCGGAATCGTTGATACGCAAATGACTGCTGAAGAGATCGACCGCCATGTGCGCGCACTTGTGCCTTGGCCGGGTGTGCGTATGACTATAGACGGAGAAGAAGTAAAACTGATCGCAACATCGCTGCAAAAAAAGAAAGACTCCATAGAGGTGGACTGCAAAGACTCCGTACTCTCTGTCGTCACCCTGCAACCATCTGGAAAAAACGCGATGCCGGCCGCAGCATGGATGCGGGGAAGACGATAAGCATGTGTATACT
>CAYJSJ010000024.1:0-14437 GCA_964373065.1 uncultured Candidatus Peribacteria bacterium | reverse complement strand
CGTACAATTCCCCATACAAGATTGGTGTCTGACAAACGGGGGACAGTACAGGAAATGCCGCAGGCGGCTAATTCACCTTTCATTTTCATGACTCAATACTTCGGCATTACAATTTCCGCGCTTCTTGGATTTGCGATTGCGTTCTACATCTTCTATAAAAAATCGCGGCAAGAAAAACTTGTCTGCATTATAGGAGAAAACTGCAATAAAGTGGTTGAAAGCGAATACTCAAAGCTATGGGGCATCCGCCTTGAGGTTTTGGGTATGATCTATTATGGCCTCATCGCATTATATTACGGCATTGATGGCGCGTTATTGCAGAATGGTTTTCCCTTGGTCGATAACGCAGTCGCCGGAGCAAGCATCCTTGCGTTCCTACTCTCGCTCTACCTCACTGCCATTCAACTGGTCGTGCTTCGAGACCTCTGCGAATGGTGCATTGCTTCTGGTATTCTTTCCACTGTTATTTTTCTTATTATACTCTTATGAGACATTTGCTTCTTACAATTGCATTGCTTGTCGCTACCGCGTCTGTGGCGTATGGCCACGGCTTCGGTCAATCGCTTGAGAAAGTCGTGGATAACTACATCATAGATGTCGGCATTGACGCGCTTGACCTTGTCGCCGGCGAGCCGGCTCGGTTTGACTTTGTGCTCTGGAATAAAGACAGAACCGAGGCAGTAGAATTCACTGACGCATGGGTTCGCATAGCTCCCGCAGAAAGGGGCATTGTGTTTGCCGGCAATCTTTATCGGCCGGAATTCGGATCAACAGGAATGACCTATGTGTTTCCAAAAGGCGGCGATTACGAGCTTACCGTTCGATTCCAGAAAGACGGAGAACAGATAGCAAACGAGGTTTCGTTCCTCTTAACTGTTCTTGCGGGAACTGAAAGCAACTCATCGAGCTATCGCGGTGTTCTTCTTGGCGGATTCCTCGGTCTTATTTTCGGCATCGCAATAACTTACTATGTCAAACGAAAATCTACATAACCAAAATAGCGGCGAATTTTCCAAGCAAGAAAGGCGCGAATTGAAGCGTCAAGCCAAATTTACGGAACAAGAACGGAGAGCTCGCCACCAAATGCTAAAAAAGATAGTATGTCAATCTCTCAACATCGGATGTCGGATCTTTACAAAAAATAAACCCCCTCACTTAATGCGTAAGGGGGTTGTAACGGCCACTACTTATTCTTTTGCGAGTTTGTAGTACTCGACCAAGTCATTTTCAGCGCAGTGACAAGTCATTATCTCGGCTGAATGCGCTGCAAGTTTATTAATAAGTGATACAGTTTGTGCTGTATTACTCCGAAATATCTCGAGCACCTTTTTCATAGAACTCGGCCGTATTTCTCTCAACATCGGATGTTGATTTTATGTTGATTTTTTATTTTTAAATTTTGAACGCCGATAGATTTTTGAAAAAATACGATTTTGTGATACGATTGTTTGCAATGAAAAGACAACATGAATATTTCTGAACAAGAGTTTTACGATAAAGTTGCCAGAAAGTTCGGCGGATATAAGTCCGAGGCGATTTACGAGAGTCACTTTCCTGACGGGAATCCTGAAGAGATTTTTCTTAAGCAACTCGTCAAGTACAGCGGCGAAGATAAGACAGCTCTTGATATCGGTTGTGCCGACGGGAGATTTACTTTCAAGATAGCAGAAAAGTTTTATAAAATCTTCGGGATAGATATATCCTCTGAAATGCTTTCCCAAGCGAAACAATCCCAAGAGGAACAGAAGGTTTCCAATGTCTTTTTCCAACAAGCAGAAGCAGAAAAACTCCCGTTTCAAGATAGATATTTTGATATCATCTACAGTCGTAGAGGGCCGTCTCCGTATGCTGAAATCGGCAGAGTTGTGAAGCCGGGCGGACATTATCTTGAAATCTGTATCGGCGAGAAAGATACCCAAGAGATAGAAGAGATCTTTGGAAGGGGACAGGGATTCGGCAGGTGGGATATTTCTGTGGCGAAGACAAAAACCGATAGTTTAGCGGCCGAAGGCCTTAGAGTCATCTTCATTCAAGATTATCTTTACTCTGAGATTTACCCCGACATTAAAAACTTAGATTTATTTCTGCAAGGCGTGCCTATCTTTAAGGATTTTGATTCAGAAAAAGATAAAAGCAATCTCCGCGCGTATTCTGAGAAGTTCAGTATCTCTCACGGAATAGAATTAAAGCGGCATAGAGTGGTCATTGTTGCAGAAAAGTCGCGGCCTCAATTATGAGCGAATGAAAATAGATGATAGAGATTGAAAAGACATATCTGGCGAAATATCTGCCCAAAGGATTTGAAAAGAGTCCGTCAAAGGAGATTGTTGATTTGTATTACCCGAAAGAGTGCGAACACCCGCGTCTGCGATTGAGAAAGAGCAGCGGCACTTACGAGATGACGAAGAAGGAACCGATGGAAGGAAACGACTCGTCGCGGCAGTTAGAACAGACGATTAAACTTTCAAAAGAAGAGTATGAAGCGGTGGCAACATTGCCTGGGAAACTATCTGATAAAGTCCGCTACTATTATCCCTACAAAGACCATACCGCGGAGATTACCGTCTTTCGCGGCGAACTCGCCGGTTTGGTTCTGATTGATTTTGAGTTTCAATCGGTTGAAGAAATGAACGCATTTGAGATGCCGGATTTCTGCCTTGCGGATGTTACGCAAGAGAAGTTTGTCGCGGGCGGCATGCTGGCGGGGAGGAGATACAAAGATTTGGAAGATAATTTAGCCCGCTTCCGCGCAGATTGAGATACTCATCCTCTTTATACACACCTCTTTGTGCGGCCGCCTATGCTACACTTATCGCAATGGGCGCACGGTTTTTTAACCTGTTCTCTCGCGTTGCGATTCTTACTCTTGCCGGCTTTGCGCTGGGCGGTGTTTCGTTCGCCGTTGCCGAGATAGCGACGAGCAATCTCGTCTCGGTCTTTGTCAGACCGTGGGTCTCGTGCGCCGTGCAGGGTGCGGACGACCGCGTCTTGATAGGCGAGCCGATGCGCTTCGTGGCGACGGTCTATCCGCTTGGCGGAGAGTATGCCTATACCTGGGCGTATGAGACGAGCGGTTATACGCCTGCCGGCGCGACCGATTCAGGCGTTCGAACGGTCTCTGCAAACAGTCCTCTGCTCTCGCCGGAGAAGAGTTACCGTTCCGGCGGGGTAAAAGAAGCGACGCTCACCGTCCGTCCCACCGTCGCGACGCCCGCGGGCATTGACCTCGCGCAGACCGCCACCTGCACCGTCTTTGTTGAGACGCCTCCTACGCTACTGACACTCTTTCCCGACCTGACCGCCGCACTCTCGCTCAAGAGTCCCTCGGGCGCGGTGCTCGGTCCAAATACCGAGGCGACCGCTTTTCTTGTTGACGGCGAGTTCACCCTCTCGGGCACCGTCGGGAACGCAGGAAACGCGCCCGCACCCGGCTCCTTTACCAGCGTCTTTCATTACTCAAATACCAATGTCGTCGGCACCGACTGGGGGGTGACGAATCTCTCGGACCAGACGACCAGCCTTCTGGCGGGCACGCGCCGCCCCGTCGGCTCGCTCTCGTGGAGACCGGGCGCTGGCGGACCGTGGTACTTCGCGCTCGGCGCCGATGAAGACCTAGATGGCGCGGTGGGGTATTCGTCGGCGACGGGGAAGGTAAACGAGGGAGCGAACGAAAATAACAATACGGCGATTATCGGGCCGTATTATTTCAAATTATCTCCCCCAGTTGAACGGCCGCCCCTTACCTGCGACCTCTCGGTAAAGCTCGCAACCGACCCGAAACAGACAGACAGCGTTGGGCTGAACGAATCAATCTCTGTCCCCTACGACTCTTCGGTGCACCTGCGATGGGATACGACGGGCGCGACTACCGCGGAACTTTCAAGGCGCAGCCCGATCATCTCGTACGCAGTTGAGTCGGTCTATCTGCGCGCCGTCAATTATCTGTTGCCCAACACCCACACACTTCCCTGGTATCGCTACACGCTGGTGGCATCAAACGGCACCGAATCCTGCACCGAGTGGGTAACGGTCAATGTCTTGCCCGACCTCGTGCCGCTCTCGCCTCCGAAGAAGCCGATTGTCGTGGGAGGAGCGACTCTCAACTCTACTTCAGACAGGTGGGAGGCGCCGCGGGCGGGCGCCGCGGACTTTACGGTTCAACCGAAGAATATCGGAGCGAGCTTTACCGATAGTTTTAAGGTATCGCTCAAGATGTCTCCGCAGGGGAGCGGCACGAAGTTCACCGAGGTCGGAAGCGCCGAGATTTTCGGCGGCCTCGCGCCGTTTCAGCACAAAGATGCGACCATTCGCTATCTCTCTTCAACTTCAGATATAAACGCAACGGGTTATGAATTTATGTATTGTGTTGACGACCCGCCGCAGATTCCCGAATCCAACGAGAACAACAATTGCTCCGACCCCGTCGTCGTTGTCTTTACCGCACAGGGAAGCGAACCCTCGGTCTCATGCGGTCTCTCTGTTCGTCCCGTTAACAATCCCGCGAGCGCGTGGAGCATCGGACGCAACGAGAGGGTGATTGTCCCGACGGGCTCGCCGATTGAGCTCCGATGGGAGCAGACAAGCGCTAACGCCCTCTCTCTCTATCAACTGAGCGGCAGCGAGAATCTGACGCCGAATAACGGCGGAGGAGCTTCCTCCGGCATCGTCGTCCGTCCGCCCGTCTCTTCATATGTGCTCGGTCAGTATAAGTACCGCCTCACCGCATCAAACACGCAACGACCCTCCGACCCCTCCTGCACCGAGACGGTAGAAGTTGTCCCGGATCTTCCTAATCTGACGCCCAATACTCCCGTCATTACCGGCTCAGGGCAAGTTGTCGGTACGCCGCTCCTGGTCTTCCGCCAAGATTCCTCGCTCGTCTTCAACGGGTCGCTGAACAACATCGGACCGCTCCCTGCTCCCGGGAACCTCAAGACGCTCTATCAATATTATGTCGCCGGCGATGTCCCGCTTCAGAATGGCGACTGGCTTGACTTCGTTGCCGTGCCCCTCGCCGACACCTCTCGTCCTGTCGCCGCCGGGGAACGCAATCGTTCACTTCTTCAGTATTATCATCTCCCGACGGGAGGCATGGCGGTTGGCACCTATTATTTTAGGCAATGCGTTGACCAGGCGGTTGACGATATACCGGGGTATTCCCCATCCGCCGGAACCGTTCCCGAACATAGCTATCTTTACGGCGCGGAACTGGAGGAGAGCAACTGCTCGCCTTTCGTGAAGGTGGAGATTGTGCCGCCAGTACCGACGCAGACCGCGGCCCTTATCGTGAAATCCATTCGGAACGGGAATCCGTCAACCGGCGTTCCGTTTTCTTCCAGCCAGACTTCTATTACTCGCACGACCGAATACACGATTACCCAGAGTTCGCCGATAAGCACGACGCTCACCGCGACCGCGGTTCCCAAAGATTCGTTCGGCGCGGAGTTTACCGAGTGGGACTGTCCGGGTACTATCACAAACTTTAACACCTGTACCGTTTCGGTTCCGCTCGGCTCCACGAGAACCGCGACCATGCGATACGTTATCCCGCCTCCTCCCCCCGCTTGTTCTCTGGAGGTGCGGCCGCAGGGGAGCAGTGTTTGGGGCGCGAGCGCATCGGTGCCGAACAACGGCGCCGTAGAGTTGCGCTGGGACGCGGGCAATGTTAACCGCGCAGCCGTTGTCTTCGTCGATTCTGGAGGCACCGTCCAGCCATACTCAAACGCGATTCGCTCAAGCGGTTCTCCAGGCGGCTTCTCGCTGCCCGGTCCGGCAACATATCAATACACGCTCACGGGGTTAATGGCGGACAATACAGTCTCCTGCCGCGCAGACATCACTATCACGGCCGGCGGTCCGTCTCCAAGGCCCGGAACTTTCTCTATCTGGGTCAATGCTCCCAGTCCGGATCTGATGCCGGGGGTTGATATACGTCAGACGCCGAATAATTTGTATTTCTCGTATTTCAACTATACGCAAGCTAACGCCTACAGTACATACGTCTTTCATCCATTCTCGCCCATCTTTAGCGTCCCGCGGCTGTCCTCCCCGTACAAAAACTGGAGTGTCATTACCGAATGCACCGGCAATTGTCTAGGGCCGGTGCCTCTCGAAGGGGTGTATGAAAAGATGGGCACAGGAGAGCGATGCTGGGGAAGCGCCTGCGCATCTCTCGGCAAGATATACGAAGACAAAGATGAACCGTGCGCCGAGCCGGGCGACCCGGACGAGGTGAATCTGTGCGGCGAACCGCGCGGAGGGGGAGTATGTTGGAATGACAACTCGGACATTGGGGGAAATCTCTGCCGCGTGTATTCCGGTGCGACAGATTCCGACGGCAACCCGATTCAACTTACCGAACCGCCCGTTCCGACTTTGGCGCGTCCGGATCCGAACGCGCCGTCCTCCTTTACAACCTCCGGGAGCATGAGCACCAGCAAAGACATCAGAGCGCTTTGGGATATGACTGGCTTCGGAACCCCCATGGGCGGCTGGTATCTTCCTTTTGAGGACTCCGAGCCGGATACCTATCACCTCGGCATCACCCCCGCGCAAGGCACGGTGGCCATTCCCGCCTGCACCGACTCTTGGTATGCAGACTGCAACATAACACCCGCCCCGTGTCCCTCCTTTTTTGCGTATACGCAGTGCTACCTTCTCAAAATGAGCGACAAGGTTACGAGGTACAGCAGCCATGTAACCATACTCGTCAAACTCGAGACTGAAGTTCCGAAGTCTTCGGTTGACCTCTACCTCACCGACTCGGGCGTGGATTATCTGAAGGGCGTGCAGGGCGGTACCGTTTCTCCCACACGCGCCAAGGGCGCCACTCCTGTCTTGAAATGGACTTCAGACAATGTTATTGATGGTTCGTGCCGCGTGGAGAAGACGCTCCCGACGCCTGTTGCCGTATTGGCTGCTAACGCACCCGCCCAGCATACGCTTACGGGAATCGCGACGGGAGCGCTCATACTGCCATCATATACATTCAGAATCGCGTGCACCAAGAAAACGGAGGCGGGAGGGGGCGAGATATCGGACACGCTGACTGTCCCCGTCTCTGAAGCCGCGAGACCAGACCTCGTCGCCTCTCTCGCGCTCTCGGGTACGGAGCCCGTTCCCGGAGAGTTGCGCACCTACTACGACACGGGCACCATAATGCTTGGCGGCGCTATCTCAAATATCGGCGCGGCGCCGACTCCCAACGGGACATTCAAGAATCTCTATCAAGTGAAGATTGGGAACGGGGCGTGGGACGACCTGCCGACTGACGCGGGCAATCCGACAACGCTCGTGCCGAATACAAGTCCGCTCTCACACAGCACGGCGAACGGAGTCAACACTCGCGCCGTCATTCCTTCGGCGGCGATGGGAGTTGCCGGTACCCGAGAAGGGATTACTCTCTCCTATCGGCTCTGCGCCGACCAAGGTCTCCACAGCGGCGCGAACAAAGACTATACTGCGCAGGCGGGAGTTGTTCCCGAATCGGACGAATCGGAGGCGAGCAACTGCAGCGCAACGATTACCATCACGGTAAAGACGCCACCCCCTCTGGCTCCGGCATTTGACTACGACCTCTCGGCGAACAATACCGCGCTCAAACGAAGCCAGACGATTGAGACGACGGCGACCCGCACGCTTGTCTCAGGAACGACCAAGTCGGTACCCCTCGTCATCTCGCGCATCACGGCGCCGAATAACGGGGGGAGCGTGACGGGAAGCGAGACGAACCTTGCCTTCGGCAGTTCTCCCGCCGCGCGGTTGAAGGTGAGCATCGTCAGCAACAATCCCGCAAACCCGACTGCCTCAAGCCGTCTCTTGATTGAGACATTCAGCGCCACACCGCTCGGGAACTATATCGTAGAAGTGGCGGGCACGCCAAGCGGAGGACCTGTGCGCACCGCTTCATTCACCGTTGAGGTCTATGACGGACCGACGCAATGCGCCGCCTCACTCAACGCGGTTCCCGACCGCGTCACCTCGGGCGGAAGCGCCACGCTCTCGTGGTCATCGGTCAAAGCCGCAAGTTGCACCGGCATCGGATTTGAGACGGGGAACCAGATTCAAGGCAGTATCTTAACAGGCGCGCTCACCGCGAACAGAAACTATACACTCTCCTGCCGTACCCAAGGCGCAACCGATACCTGCACCCAGAGCGCGACGGTAACGGTCTCGGCACCCCCGCCTCCGCCGCCTGGAGACGCACCGACGGGGCAGTGTTTCCCCTCCCCGACTCAAGCGGCCGTTGGCCAGGCCGTTTCTTGGACGGCGCGGGTAGAAGAGGGGCAAGCTCCCTTTGAGGTGCGCTGGACAGGCGATAGTGAATTGGTCGCGTCCTGTTCTCGCCCCGGGTCTTCTTGCACACAGAATATAAGCGGGACCTCGGGCTCTCTTGATGTATCGTACGCATCTGTCGGTACAAAAAATGGAGTCGCGCGCATTACCGACGCCAGAAACCGTCCGGTTGATTTGACTTGTACGCCGTTACAGGTGAGTCGTCAGGGAGGACCTCCTCCTAATATCAACGACGACACACCAAGCAACCCATTATCCGGTCCCTTTAATCTGAGGGTCGTCAAAGAGGGAACGGGTAGTGTCAAAGGTGACTCGGGAGACCTCTTTTGCGGCACGCAGTGCAGTAAGATGTATGTGAAGAATACACGGGTGGCTCTCACCGCAACGGCGGGGAGCGGATTCCGCTTTGCGGGTTGGAGCGACGCTTGTCAGGGGACCGACCCAATCTGCCGCATTCATATGACTGGTCCTAAGACCGTCGTCGCTGTCTTTACTCAACCAAGCGGTTCGCTCTCGGTGAGTTGCCGCAATTCGCCGACCGCGCAAGAAATTAGAGTTGGCAATTCCATTACGTGGTCGGCATTCGGCGGAGGAGGCACTGCACCCTATACGCGCTATGCATGGCAGGGCGAGAATCTAACTGGTCGCACCACGCAATCGGTAACGCTTCAGAACGGCTATCAAACAGGGGGAACGAAGACGGCGCAGATAACGATTACCGACTCGGCAAACCGTACCGCCAATGGTTCGTGCAGCGTGCGGGTCTGTGACCCTGCTGTCTCTGTCTGCAGTCCTGAATCTGTTGGCGGCGAAGACGATAGCAGTGGCAGCATCATTCTCCCTCTCCCGCTCTTTGAGGAGTTCTGAGTCGTTATCCACATCCTCTATAGTTATATTGCGGACGGGGAGTATAATGAAAGGATATGAAAAAACTCATTCGCGTTTGGCTTCTCGTCTCGGTTTCTTTACTCGCCGCCGTTCCCGCTCTCGCCCTTGAAGGGTTTGAAGAAGATGAGACAACGGTCGGTATTACTTTGTTCACGATAAATCAGCAGGCAAGGAACTTTTCTGTTGAGGCGGGCACCCGCCTCACCATTGAATGGAATTCAGAAAATGCAGAGAGGTGCGATTTCGCCGCGTCGGGAAAGAAATTGTCAGACGCCGTGCAGGATTATCTGAAAGGCCGCCTTAATTCAACCACGACCTTTGTGCTTACCTGTACCGGCTCCGGCGAGACCGATATGCGTCGCTTGACGGTGAGTGTCGGAGAGACGCCTCCGCAACCGGTTATGGACAATGACACAGGTCGTTCCGCCCTTTCAGGGACGCTCACCGCTCCGACGACGCCGATCGTTCCTCCGCTCTCGCCCGTCTCTTCGGGTCCCTGGGTCTCTGCACAGCTTCTCTCTTCAACCGACGACCGGGCGGGAAGGCTCGGGTCATCCGCGTTTCAACCAAACGACAGTCCCGACTGGAACTTCAGAGCGGAGATAAGCGGAGGAGGACGAACCATTCGGTCTATTGAGATTCGCCGTCCTAACGGCGAGGCGTGGTCAACGAGAAATACGAGCAACTGGGGGCTCGTGGTAAACACCGGCGGTATCTTTGGGTCCGGACAACTTACCAATTCGTATGGCGCTTTCATCAGAACTTCCAACGCGAGTACTCCAGACATCTTCTATCTCTTCGCCCAGAAAGTTTCGCAAGACCAGATATGGAGCAGCGACGGGACCATCTTCGTAACTTTTACCGACGGGACCATAAAGAACGCCGCCATCACGACGGGAGATAGGGCGGCGCCCCAGCCGAATCTGTCGGCAGAGACTCTGGTTCAGACGCCTCCTTCCACTACCGCTCCCACCGCCGACATCAAGGCAAACGGAAGCGACGCGCCGACCATCACCCCAGGCACGCCAGTCACTCTCTCCTGGTCTTCAACTAACGCGATAGTTTGTTCTACCTCTCCCAGCTTCTCCATCATCTCTCCGAGCGGTTCCAAGAATATCGGAGCAATAATAAACAACACAATGACCATCGTATTCACCTGCGTTGGGAGTGGCGGACGGTCGGCGACCGACTCGGTAACGATTACGGTGAGAAGCACCACTTCGCCTCCTCCCGTTACGCCAACTTCAGAACCTCCACCTTCCACTCCTCCCGCCTCATCTTCTCAACCATCCGTTTCGGCAACTCTCCTCTCTTCTTCTGACGACCGCGCAGGCGCCATTGGCCAGTTTGCTCCCAACAGCAGCCCCGACTGGAACTTCAGAGCGGAGATAAGCGGAGGAGGACGAACCATTCGGTCAATAAAGATCTGGCATAACAACGGCGAGGCGTGGTCAACAGCTGATACTGCAAATTATGCGCTCGCAGTATTGAGAGGAGGTATCTCCTTGACCACCGCGTACGGACAACCCATCTCCACTTCTCACGGCGGTACTGACGCCTTTTATCTCTACGGCCAAAAGGTCTCACAAAGCTGGAGCGGCGGCACGATTACCGTTGTCTTCATTGACGGCTCGAGCATCAATGCGGCTATACCCGCAACCGCCGCGTCTTCTCTTACGCCGCCATCCTCCGATGGAAATGTCGGCTCACCTCCCCCCACTACTCCCGCCGTTCCACCTCCTCCGTCCGCGCCGGACGCTCCCACCGCCGACATCAAGGCAAACGGAAGCGACGCGCCGACCATCACCCCAGGCACGCCAGTCACTCTCTCCTGGTCTTCAACTAACGCGATAGTTTGTTCTACCTCTCCCAGCTTCTCCATCATCTCTCCGAGCGGTTCCAAGAATATCGGAGCAATAATAAACAACACAATGACCATCGTATTCACCTGCGTTGGGAGTGGCGGACGGTCGGCGACCGACTCGGTAACGATTACGGTAGCAAGTGCGACAGCCCCACCCCCGCCACCCCCGCCACCCCCGCCTCCGCCATCAAATGAACCGCCAACTCTTTCCGCGTCGTATAATGGTTCCGCCGCCGGTGCGGGCGATCAGACTGGGGCGTGGAGCTGGAGTCCTGACGGCGCACAAGACCACCAAATTGTCGCGACTCTCTCGCTCCCTTCCTCAAAGACCATCAAATCCGTTGAGGTGACCAACAGCATCTTCGGCGAGTCCTGGTCAACCGCTAACAGCGGGTTATACCCCATCGCGGTTCACTATAACAATGCGCGCGTCATCGGCTCTTACGGCGCGACGGCGGGACCGTTTATCGGTTCCTCGCTCGTCTTCACCCTCTATATGCAGCGGGTCAATGTCTTTACCGGAGGCACCGTTACCTTCTCGTTCACCGACGGCACCTCCGTCTCTGCCCCGATTGGAGGGAGTTCATCGCTTGACCGCCGCCTCCAGTTGGCAAGCATCTTTGAGGCGCTGCGCGAGATTTCTCCCACTCTGCGGCTTCTGCCGTGGTAAAATTATGAGCTATTCCTCCGTCTTTTTGTTGCTCGCGTTGTTTTTCATTGCTCCCATCCTTTCCTTTGCGGAACAAGAACAATGGGCTCGAGTTGTTTTTGAGAACGATCAAGCCGCGAGAGTTGAGAACATAGAACAGAATACCCCTCCTCAATTTTCAGTTGTTCGTCCCGCTCCCCGTTGTATTGCGCCAGAGGTTCTGACGCGATACCCCGACACATTTACGCGTCTTCAAGACGAAGCCGTGTGCCAAAACGCACGGATGAAAGCAGTCGTATTTGCCGAAGAAGTTGACGCCGCCGCGTCCAGTATCGCGGTTCTTGAGGAGAAGGCAAGATTGCTGCGCCGCACCGCCGAGCTTATGGCGCCGGTCAAACGGTTAGAAGATTTTGGAGAGAGTATTCTTCTTCCCGTCGGCGGTCTATTGAAAGGAAGAGCGATTTCTTCTCGGACATGGACCTTTAAGGTCCAATGCGTGCTCTCCAAAGACCAGATAACGAATGGCGGCACAGGGGCGGGGGAAGTTCTTGGACTTGAGGACAACAAAGTGGTCGGACGGTACGATGAATATCTCGAAACATTCGCCAAAGCGTCATCTGCCATCAATTTTGACTTGCCGCGCTTGGTCTATGATATGGGCAGATTGCTCAAGATGCCCGAGACCTCGGAAGAGCGAAAGGTGGGCATCAAGAAAGTCATGGCGGAATTTCTTGAACTGGCGCCCTATGGAATGATTGTTGACCGCCGCGCGGTTCAAGAGTTAATGCCCGGGCTTGTGGCAAAAGGAACCGTGCCGACGACGGTATCGGTAAGTCTTTCAAGCGAAAAGCCGTGTAAAGACAAGAACGGTAAAGATACCAACGAGCGTTTCTACACTCTCATTCTGGGGAATAGGAAACTTTCCGCGTGTTTTGACCCGGAGAATGTTGAGGTTTCTTTTATTGGTGTCAGCTTTAGAATCAGCTTGACCAATCAACTCAAGAAGGGCGCTACGCAACAGCTTAAAATGATTGAGGGGTATATACCGCAATTTAAACGGGACGAGAAATCCGCTTCAGATGCCCTCGCGGCGCTCAAGACGAAGCACCAACGTTGTTTCGGCAGGTAAGTTCACTATGGCGAATCTTTACCATAACCGCAGAGCATTCCAGTTCCTTCTCGCGCTGTCCTTGTTTGCGGCCGGCGACTTCGTCTTCGCGCAAGCGGCGATGCCATCTTTGCCGCCCGTCCCGCCTTCGCGGCGGGTTCAGTTGGAGGCGGTGTACGCCGGTGCGATACCGCAAGGAGTCAAACTCATTGACATACCGCGGAGCGCGCGCTTTGTGCCGGCTGCTTCATGCGTGGAGCCGACTGCACTTCCTGGCCTGGCACAGGCGGCGGAATGCCTCAATGCGTTGATGTCGGTTCAAGCCCTGCGAAATCAATCTGCCGATATGCAAAAATCCATTGTTTCTATTCAGTCCAAAATCCAGGTTCTGCGAGATACGAAAGCCGCTATAGAAGCGATTGATACAAATCAATCGCGAAGCGTCGCGGACATTGCGCGTGATATCGCCGACAAAAAATGGGCGATTATTCCGGTCGGGGAGGTAGAGGTGAGGTATTACGAGGGGGTCACGGTGAGTCCTCAATGTCTGGTTGGCCGCAGCGGCCAAAAGGGAACTCCTCAATTTGTCGGCAGGACAAAAGGAGATTATGAAGATGGGGGACTGTTCGCGCTCTCTGGACCGAAGACCCTCAGTGATTTGAAAGACGGATTGAGCACTCTCTTGCATTTTATCCGTCTTCAAAGCAAAAATTGGTTCGTCAAAGCCGTTGGTGAAATTCAGACGGGTCTTGATGTTGTTGGGAGCGGTGGCACTGCAAATTTAGAAGCAGATTTGTCTCGAAAGCAATCTCAGTTTATGTTGGTCGATGCCGACGCTTTGGCGAAGATGCCTGCCGCCGCGAAACGATTATTGGACCCAGACACCGCTTCCGTCTCTTTTTCGTTCGGCAACGGAAAATGTTACGAAACAGTGACTAAAGTTTATGTAAACGGAATAGAGACGCAATTCACACGGGCAGGTGATGTTGTCGTCAGAAAAACCGTGGAGGAAGAGTCAAAAAATCTCGTCTTCGTTCGTATTTCCGTTTTGGTAGGAAAGGGCTCGTACAATTTTAATTATTGCGCCGACCCCCGCGACACAAAGAGCGGCGTGCTTGGCGATCTCGCAAGAAAGATTTCAATGCTTGAGTACTGGCAAGAGTTCTTTGAGACATCATATGCGACCGTTGCGACGAAAATAGATGAAAAAAGACAATCTGTGCCGCAATGCTTCGGGATATCTCAAGCGGTAACCGACGGCGGGCAATTGATTATACCCGGACAGACGAGTGGTGCTTCTCAAATAACGCCGACATTGAGGTCGTCAGATTTTGTCGGCCGTTCCGCTCTGTCAGAGACAATGATGGCAGACGATTCTCCTCCTCCCTCCATCGTCATAGAAGAGCGAGACGGCATCTCGTATCTCAAAGTCATTGACCCATCGGGCGAGATACTTGCAGAGAGCCGCATACCTGAATTTCAGATTCCGATTATTGAGTTACCCGCCAAAGATCGGACGGCAACCGGCGATCTATCTCAGACCACCAATGAAATCTTGCCTGACGATGTCGCAGAGAACCTCTCCCTCACCGCAAACGGCATCCGGGGCGAGACGACCGTCCCGAGAGGCAGC
>CAYJSJ010000023.1:0-17727 GCA_964373065.1 uncultured Candidatus Peribacteria bacterium | reverse complement strand
CGTTGTCCTGAAGAACAGGGAGTCCGCCACAGGCGGACGAGTTATTCAGGACAACTCCTCATTATCCTGATTATTCACTTGATAAGAACAAATCTGTGTATATTATCAGGAATCCTATGCAGGATATTTTGCTCAAAAGAACGGAAGAGGAACTCCGCGTAAGAAACCTCAGTCCTCGGACGAAAAAGAGTTACCTTGGAGCACTCAGGGCATATTTTTCCTTTAAAAAGGATCATTTAGATACACTGGATTCGGAGAATGTGCGGAAGTTTCTACTGGCGAAGCTGGATGCCGGAGCTGCTAGCCAAACAGCGAATGTGCACCTGAATGCCATTCGATTTTTCTATCGAGACGTATTGCGTATCAGTACTCCTATTGCAGTACGGTTTGCAAAAACACCATCCCGACTGCCGGTGATACTATCCCGTGCAGAGATCGAAAAAATACTGCTTTCACTCACCAATACAAAGCACCGGCTCATGATCGCACTGGGGTACGGAGCTGGCTTGCGTGTGAGTGAAGTGGTGAATATCCATGTGTGCGATGCGGATCTGCAGGAAAGCGTGTTATGGATTCGCCAATCGAAAGGGATGAAAGATCGTATGACTATTCTGCCTCAAAAATTACTAAAAGACTTACAAGCATGCATGGTGGGGAAGGGTGGGCAACAGTATCTTTTTGAAAGTGAAAGAGGTGGAAAACTTACGACGAGTACCGTTCAAAAAGTCTTTGATAGAGCTTGTGGCATGGCCGGTATTCAAAAACACGCCACGTTTCATTCGCTCCGCCACAGCTTTGCCACGCATCTTCTCGAAAACGGTACCGACATCCGGTATGTGCAGGCATTGCTCGGTCATAGCAACATTCGCACCACTCAACGGTATACTCAGGTTACGAATCCCGCTCTTAAAAATATCAAGAGTCCATTATGAATATCCTCCTCGCCACCGGCATCTATCCTCCTGCAATCGGAGGGCCGGCGACATACGTGCGTTTCCTCGCTGAAGAACTTGTGAAGATGGGGCATGAGGTGAGGGTGGTAACATATGGGAAATCAGGAAATCAGGAAATCGGGAAATCGGATTGGCGTGTGGAGTACGTATCGGATGCGTTACCCATTCTCCGGTGGTTTCTGTATGCAAAAAGACTTCGGGAGGTCGCGCACGATGCCGATGTCATTTATGCGTTTTCTTCGGTAAGTTGCGGAATCCCCATCATACTTTCTGGCTTGAAAAAGCCAAAGAGAGTGCTCCGGCTTGGTGGTGATTTCTTCTGGGAGCGGTATACGGATTTCGGGGGGAGAAAGAGTTTGCGGGAGTGGTATGTGATGAGGAGTTGGCGGTTGGCGGTTGTCGGTTGCTGGATCATGTCTGGACTCCTACATTCATTTGATCACATTGTATGTTCTACAGAGTTCCAAAAGGGGATCTATGAAAAGGCATTCAAGAAACTTCCTCCACATTCGGTGATCGAAAATGCATTGCAAACGGACAACAGACAGCCGACAACTCGCCGCTCCTCCCCCCATGCCCCCTTCCGTCTTCTCTTCCTCGGCCGCTTCGTCAAATTCAAAAATCTCTTCTCGCTCATAGATGCCGTCGCACACATCCCCGATTGCGTCCTTACGATCGTCGGCGAAGGACCGCTTGGAGCGAAGATAAAGACACATGTCGAACATCGCGGTATAGAAGCGCGCGTGCGTTTCGTCGCGCCGGTTTCCGGGAAAGACAAACAAGACATTTTTGCCGCGCACGATCTTTTGGTTTTGCCTTCTCTTACAGAGGTGAGTCCGAATACCGCGCTGGAGGCGCGGGCGGCGGGGCTGCCGGTTCTTCTCACAAAAGAACATGGCCTGCGTGCGGAATTTCTCTGCGGCATTGTGCCGGCAGACCTCTCCACTCCCGAGATGATCGTGGCATCCATCCTGCGTGTACAGCAGGGGTATAGCTTTGTCGCTGAGGCTGTAGAGAAAGTCATTCCAGAGAGAACATGGAATGCGGTTGCTACCGAGCACGTACGGTTATTTGCTACACTGAGCGCCAAATGAAGTTACTGATGATCAGCGGCGACCGGTCCATTCTCCAAGGGAAACTCGGGGCGTTTTTTTATACGCTGCAGGAGATGCGCAAGCACTGGGATCGCATCGATGTTATCTGCCCGCACGTTGCCGAAAGTGCCATCGGCTTCTCCGAGTCCGGTCAGCGGATAGAAACCGGCGGTATTCAAGGCGGAGAGATCTTCTTTCATCCTTGCCCGCGAAGGCTCCTCTTTCAGATTCCGTGGATCGTGCGTCGCGGGAAGCAGCTTCTATGTGAGCACAATCACGATGTCATGACCGTGCACGATTATCCGCCGTTTTATAACGGGATCGGCGCACGTCGGCTCCAGAAGAAAACAGGGATCCCCTACGTGGTGGAAATTCATCACATTGTCGGGTGGCCTATCGCTGCATCACTCTCTGAATGGATCGGATGCATACTTTCCAAGTGGATTCTCCCGCGCATCACCCTGCGAGCCAAAGGCATCCGCGTTGTTAACCGCTTCGTAGAAGAGGAACTTATCCGCTTCGGCATCGATACAAAAAAAATTCACACCATACCGTCTTTTTATCTGGATGCAGACGTGGTGAGCTCCGAGCACAAGCCGCCCGTTTCGTACGATGTATCGTTTTGCGGTCGACTCGTGAAAAACAAAGGGCTTGGGGCACTGATCGATGCTATTGCCCTGCTCCCCGGTGTCAGGCTTCTGATCATAGGCGACGGTCCAGAGCGCAAGGCCATGGAGGAGAAGACGCAGCATCTACACTTGGAGAACCGCGTGACGTTTCTTGGGTGGCTGCCTTCGCAGGAGGCCGTGAGCAGCGCTCTACAGACTGCGCGTGTTTTTGTGATGAACAGTGCGAGCGAAGGCGGGCCGAGAGTCGCCCTGGAGGCCATGGCATGCGGTATGCCTGTAATCGTGACAAAGGTTGGCGTTATGCCTGAGGTGATACTAGACGGTGTCAACGGTGTGTTTACTACGGGTGATTCTGTTGACCTTGCTGCAAAGATTCGTCGTCTGCTCGATGATGAACTGATGTGCACGGCACTCGCTCGCGAAGCAACGAAAATTCTACAAACCTATGAACGCAGTACGCTCATTAAGCAGTATGCGGATTTTTTGAAGGGAATCGCCCGATCTATCTGATTATCCGATTTTCACATGAGAAATATCCTGATTATTACGCAAAAGGTTGATGCGGCAGATCCTATCCTCGGTTTCTTCCACAAATGGATCTGTGCGTTTGCCGAGCGTTGCGAGCATGTCACCGTCATCGGTCAAATGGTTGGAACGTTTACATTCCCGCCCAATGTCACGGTGTGGAGTCTGCGCAAGGAATCCGGTGCGGGAAAGGTCGCTCAAATATTCGCGTTCTGGAAACTGATCTGTTCGTACAGAAAGGAGTACGACGCGGTGTTCGTGCATATGACGCCTGTGTGGGTACTCTTCGGCGCACCGCTTTGGTTGTGTATCTTTCATAAGCCCGTGTACCTCTGGTACGAGATCAAACGGGGAAGTTTCAAACTTGCTGTCGCACTCCTCTGTGTTCGAAAAGTCTTCATGGCTTCCGATCATGGGATTCCGTGGCCGTCCCGAAAGCAAATCGTCACAGGGCATGGGATCGATACCACCCTGTTTGTACCCGATTTTTTACGACGGGAGCGCGGGCACATAGTCGCTGCCGGACGATTGACCGGCATCAAACACTATGAGGTGATCGTGCGCGTATTTGCGGAACTTTCACCGGAGTGTCGACTCACCATCGCAGGCGGCACAGTGACCGAAAGTGACAAGGGCGTTGAACATGATCTATATGAACTGATCTACAGACTCGGCGTTGCGGATCGTGTACATATCGGGTGGGTAGCACCTGCCAATATGCCTGCTCTTCTTCAACGTGCGGATGTGTTTGTGCATGCTTCGCAAGGGGGACTCGACAAGGCGATTTTAGAGGCGATGGCGTGCGGTTGCCCGGTGGTTTCTACCAGCGAAGCGGCGACAGACTTGCTTCCGGCGCGTTGCCTTGCGACTCCGGAGAACATGGCTTCCAGAGTCATCGAAGTACTTGCTCTTCCTCAAGAGGAGCGCGACGCGCTTGCCGCCGATATGCGGCAACGGGTAGTTCATCATCATAACGTGGAACACTGCATCGAGACTATTGTGTACGAAATGCAGCACACGTGATGGTCCACTCCGATAATCGCTTGCGAGCAATTGAGCAATATAACACTATAGATCGTATCTTCCCTATGGATCCCCTACGTCTTTCCATCGTCATGCCCGTGTATAACGAGGAGCGCACGCTCCGGCAGATTACCCGGCGCGTCTTTGATTCCTGCGGGGATAGTGCAGAAGTGATCTTTGTCGATGACGGCTCTTCCGACACGTCGCTCTCGATTCTTCGGGAGCTCGCGCGTGATGGCGATACGGTGATCACCAAAGTGAACGGTGGCAAAGGATCGGCAGTGCGCAAAGGATACGAGGTTGCCAAAGGTACCTACGTGATCGTGCAGGATGCCGATCTCGAATACAGTCCGGAGGAAATTCCCGATCTTCTCGCCTTTGCGCAGACGCATCATCTGGAGGCACTCTTTGGATCGCGTAGGCTAAAAAAACAGAAGCAATTTAAGCACATCGGACACTTCATCGGAGGTTCGTTGCTCACCCTCATCTGCAATCTTCTCTACGGTTCGCGCCTCACTGATCAGCCGACATGCTACAAGATGGTGCATCGCGATCTTCTTGCGACGCTTCCACTGAAGGAGAACGATTTTCGTTTCGACCCGGAGCTTACAGCTATGCTCCTTCGTCGCGGCGTCGCCATCCAAGAATTTCCCATCAGCTACCATCCGCGATCGATGCAAGAAGGCAAAAAGATCAACTGGCGGGACTGGTTTAAATGGGTGTGGGTGTTTGTGGTGCTCAGAGTGAAGCCAAAAGGGTATTTTACGAAGTAGACTTCAACCAACATCGAGAGTGGTAGCCGGAAGTAGATATAGTCCTACAGCGCCTGCCGCAGTCTTTCTGCAACGGCGAGTGTATTTTCAAAATCATGACCTTCTCGTGCGCGGACAAGCGGAGTTTTTTCTTTTTGCAGACGGTCCAGATCCGATTTTTTCGGCATCGATCGCAAAACATACGGTTTCCCCGTGATCACTTCGTGCAGTTCCTGCATTGCAGAGATCGCCAGAAGCCCCGAGAGCACGGTATACAATGTATTTCCCCTCCACGATCTTTCTTCCGGTGTCTCCAAATACTCCATCATGTGCTTTGGTGTTGGGAAGTGCCACAGCAGCATCGCCGCGCTACTTACTGCGGAAAATCCCGTGACGTACGTGTCACGCTCGGCTGCCGGAATCACTGCACAGCGGTATCCCTTTTTTATAAGCAATTCATTTGCTCTATCAAATGTGTCATATCGGGCGACAGATTTTCCAATATGCGAAACGCCGGTATTTCCATCGCGCGGAGCCAGAGACAGGCCTTCTTTCTCGCAGTAAATCTCTCTATTGATCGCCAGGCAGTAGCTGCCGCTCGGCTCGTGCGATTTTCCATCCATTGAAAAGTGCCACCAGTCTCGCGGACGGAAGCTGAGGCTTGCGGTGTTTGGGTCTTTGAACGCCTCGTTGATCGTATCGATCGTACGGGGGTTCATGAGGAACATGTCGTCGTCGCAGATCCAGCCGATCTTACGATTCCGCGCGATGTGATACAGAAATTCATCAGACTTTGTCGCTGCGTAAACATTCAGAAACTTCTGCACGCGAGCACCGGGAAAATCTTTCGGATTGAGTGTTCCCGAGCAATCAAAAATGATCGTGTCGACGGTGTTGCCGAGATTTTTGCGTACGAAGTGATGCCACACCGTCATCATCGGCGGCATGATATTCATGGTGAAGAGGGCTGGTTTTTCCGATGGAGGCAGGGGATTTCTGCGTGCGTAATGCATCACTGTCGGCAGTCCCGTCCTCAAAGACCGAAGCAGGCTGAATTTTTTGAAGGCGTAGGGGAGGAGTTCGAAGTACTGCACGGATAGGGTTAGGGTTAGGCTTGCCTGCCGTAGGCAGGGTTAGGGTAGCAGAATACACTATGCGCCCATTCCCTCCCACTTCCCCATTTCCCCACTTCCCCACTTCCCCACTTCCCCACTTCCCCATTTCCCCACTACACTGTCTCTATGTCTGATCGTAGCAGATGGGCACTGATCCTCGCAGGAAGCTCACTACTTCTCGCTCTTACCATGCAGGGGCCGCAGTGGATCCACAGCAGAAGCCCCCTCTACAGAGGCATTCCACTCACGTTCAATGCCGATGAGCAGGTCTACCTTGCGAGGGTCCAAGAATCGCTGTCCGGACGTCCCGAGCAGAGTGCCGAAGCGTTTACGGGAGAGAAGGGCCTTATGGGTACGCAATTTGCGTTCATCGAGCGTTGGATAGGAAACATATTTTCCGTAACGGGTTTGGATGCTGCGCATGTCTTCATCATTTTGGATTCCGTGACGCCCGTGCTCATTTTCTTGTCACTCTTCCTCTTTTTCCGGCTGTGTGGATGTACAAGAAATGTCGCTTTCGGCTGCGCTGTGGCCTTTAGCATCATCGAGCTCTATAACCTCAATCGGCCGATTCACATGCGTGAGAGCTTTCTTCTGATGCTCTGGGCACTCATTGGCGTTTCGTATGCGTGGATCGGGAAGCGGTGGGGGGTGCTTCTCGGTGGGGGATTACTTGGCGTGCTCGTCGGCGCGTATTTTTGGGGTTTTTCATTTGCGTGGGCATTCTTCGGCGTCCTCCTCAGTTGGGAATTACTCGAGTGGCTTGCCATGAAATGGCGAAAGAGTGCGCACGCTGGAACGTCGCTGACGGAGCATATAGGCATACTTCTTTTATGTGGCGGAGTCGGGGTCATAGCAGCCCTGCCGGCAATTGCCCAGTACTTTACAATGATGGCGCATCCGCTCTATGCCGACGCATCCTTCCGGAGCGGCATGCACCCGGGGCATATGCCCGAATCCTTTCCATATTCTTTCCTCTTTGCGACTGCTGCGGTTTGTATCGCTGTCGCACTCTTTCGGAACTACGCTGCTCTGCGCAGGTACAGACTGGCATTCACCATGCTCTTTGCGGCAGTGCTTTACATGAATCAACAGATCGTGCACGGCATCGTTTTTAACTTCGTGTCTCATGCTATTTTTTCACTTGCCGCAGCTGCGCTCGTTATCATCGGTCTTGCGGTGACGACGAGAAACAGATGGCTTTTTGCCGCGGCTATCCCGCTCCTCATCTATCTTGGAGCAATTGCATATGACGGCCGCTACGTGCTGTACCAGTGGAAATTTGAAGAAAATCGACTGAGCGATCAACACTTTGCCGACGCGCTTCCCATTCTGGACGCTCTGCCTCGCGCAAGAATTCTTTCCGATCCGCAGACCTCTGCATTCATCGCGGGTCACACGAAGCACGACATCGTCTATTCGATTTACCTGAAAAATGTTTTGATGACTCACGGTGAACTCGCGCGCAGGTTTTGCCTTACGCTGCTGCCTCTTGCTTCGGAGGACAGGGGCATCGCGTCTATGGAACATCTCATTTTCCCCGATGCGGTATCTGCATTTGGCGGAGACCTGCGGCAAAAGGAAGAGCTACTTGTGAACGAAGCTTGCGGAGAAATTGATAGAAATCCTGCCGAAGCGCTTAAAAATTTCGGGGTCAATTACATGCTATGGAATACAGTGCGCATGCCCGCATGGAATGTGGAGAGACTCGGTGTACCCCTTACGGAGACTTCCAGGGGTGACGGATGGATTTTGTATGCTATGGACTAAGAGAATTTGCAGTATGCCTTCATTGGCTTCCTCGCTGCTATGAGAAAATTGTACCTCGGGTCATGCAGATCGTCCGTCATGGGAAGCTGTTCCACTTCCCGGAACCCGATGTCTTCCAAGGCTTCCATCAGGCGTTTGGCGGGAAACATCCACTTATGCAGGTCGTAATCTTCCGTCTGTTCGGATTTATATTTTCCAAACAGATGCTGGTTAAGATCGTCCAGATTGTCTCCGGCCAATACTCCTCGCGCGATCGCTTCGATATCCGGTGTGATGATCTTGAGCCGCCCTCCCGCCATAAGAACGCGGAAAAACTCCCGCAGTACGTGCATATTCGCTTCCTTCCTGAGGTGTTCCAATGTCGCTGCCGAGAAAATTTCGGCTATCGCTCCGCTCGGGATGGGAAAGCGTTTCTCTATATCAAATACGAGATCGACCTTCGGCAACTCAACGATATCGACATTGAGAAATTCCTCCGGATTCACAGGGTTTCTCCCTCCGCATATATCGAGTTTGGCACCCAGAAACCCTTTGGTGCGCCACTCTTCCGCGCGTTGCGTACACTTTGCCTTCGCGGAGCGATCTTTCGCCCATCCGTACAGAAAACGAAAAGGGCGAATATGCCGATAGTATCGGTCGATGAAGGATTTCACGGCGAGATCATAGAGCCCTTTTCCGGCGATTACCACGATCATCTTCCTTTTCGATGTTGCTGCGAGTCTCTATCATTGTCCGTATGAAACGCGTTTTCGCGAAGGTTTTGCCGGATGTTCCTGTGGTCCCGCTTCTCTACCCGAATGTGGGTAGGGAGGAGCGCAGATCGATTCTCTTTCTCAATAATGCATTCAAAACACTCACCGATCCGTTCGTGGAACTTACGACGTCTCCCGAAGACGCCGATTGCATTGTGCTTGCGCACAATTATCCTTCTCTGCGGAAAGATCATATTGTCCACATCGAAGAACAGGCAGCACTTGCAAAACGCCTTGGGAAACCTTTTATCGTCTTTTGGCATGGGGATAGCGACAGTGCCGTTCCTTACGATCATGCGGTTGTCTTCCGCACGAGCCAGTATCGGGGTTTCCTGCGAAGCAATGAAGTGATGATGCCCGCATATGCGGAAGATTTGCTCATGGGAGAACTCTGTGTTCGCGCAAAGCATGATGGCAAACCCGTCGTCGGGTTCTGCGGTTGGGCGGACTATAAAAATGCCAAGAATCGCATCGCTACTCTTCTCAAAAATGCATGTATCTCTTTGGGGAAACTGATCGGTATGCGCAGTCTTGGGGCGCGCATCAAGGGCATCACGTTTCGCATGCAGGCAATCGCCCATCTTCGATCTTCCGATCTGATTTGCACGAACTTCATCATCCGTAAAAGCTATTCCGGACATGCGAGCACCATCACAACCGATCCCGAAACGGCGCGGCGAGAGTATGGAGAGAATCTCTTGCAATCCGATTATGCGCTTGTCATCAAAGGAGACGGGAACTATTCGTATCGCTTCTATGAAGCACTCAGTCTCGGGCGCATCCCCGTGCTGCTTGATACCGATTGCGTTTTGCCGCTTTCAGATCGTATTCATTACGATGAGTTTATTGTTCGTATTCCGTATTGCGATCTGTGTCGTATGGATCGTATGATCGCCGATCATTACGCCAAGATTTCCGCTCAAGACTTTGCGGTGATGCAGAGGAAGGCGCGAGAAGCATTTGAGAAGTATCTGCGAGTGGATCGGTTTTTGGAGTATGTCATTACGCACATAATTTCACAAAACTGATCATATCGCGATCACGGTGCGAAACTTTTTAGGTCACAACAAAGAACAGACTGATGACTATCGCCTGTTTTTCAATTGTAAGACCACTTCTGCAAGACTCTCTGCACTTCCCGGTTTGCAGAGAAATACCTCTTTCCCATCCGTAAACCTCTCTCCGATCGCCCTGTTTCGGGCCGTAATCACCGGAACGCCGCAGGCGACGGCATCGTAAACTTTGTGTGGAATGACGCGGTCGGCTTTGCCAGATGTGCCGAAGATGCCGAGGGCTATGTCACAGGACCTTAGGTAGGAAGGAAGCTTTTCGAGCGGTTTACAATCGAGGAAGGTGACATTGGCGAGGCGCAATTCTTCCGCGAGCGACCGTATCTTAGGATACGTCTGGCCTTTGCCGATCAGCGTGAAGAGGATATCCGGATCATGCTCAAGCAATTTTGCCGCACGGAGGATCGTCTCGATTCCCTGGAGGGGGATGTATGTCCCAATGAAGAGAACGTTGCATTTTCCTTCGGGCAGCAGATCTTCTTTTGGGCCGGGAAAGAAAAGATCGTCGCGCGTTCCGACATAGATGACGCGGACACGATTCTTACTGAGGAAAAATCGCTTCATGAAAAATTGCTTATGCGCCTCGGTATCTATCAGTACTTCATCAGCAAGGTGACAAGAGATCAGGTCGACCAAGTAGTACATCGCCGCAAGAGGGTTCCACCAAGCAATCAATTTCCGATCGGAAACGAGCGTGTCGCTTACAGAGATAAAGGCATCAAAAATGAGTTTCTTGCGGGGAAACCGTGTCAGGAGCCACGCAAGCGGCATGATGTAATAGCCGGGGAAGCAGACGAGGAGAGTGTAGGAGCCGGTTGTCGGTTGCCGGTAGGTTTTTTTATAGTGCTGTAGTAGCTCGCGATGTTTCCTGAAAAACCCATGCGCCTTTGTCAGGCATTTCTGTATCTCCCACCCTTCCTGCGTGTAGGCATTGACGAGATTCCTGTAACGCGGGGAATCTGTGTCGGGGAAGCCGAAGGTGAGCAGGACAGGCCGTTCCATATAAAAAGCACTCTAATGCCACTATAAGCTAAAAGCTATAAGCTATAAGCTACAGTTGCATGAAGATCTCCTACATCTCCCATACGCGCTTCCCGACAGAGAAAGCCCACGGCCATCAGATAGCGCGCGTTTGCGAGGCACTGACGCAGTTACAGCATGACGTCACACTCGTCGCTCCGGATATTCGCAGAAACGTGATGCAGGATTTTAAAAAATACTATGCGCTCCGTAGCGCATTCTCTCTGGTCTTGCTTCCTACGAAGGATGCATTGCTTTCCAAGTGCATTCCGGGACGTTTCGCGTTTTACTTCACTATGCGTTCGTACCGTGCATCTCTGAGCGTGTTTTTAACGAAGCATCGAAGCGATCTTCTCTACACGCGTTCCCCGCATCTTCTCTCCATATTACTCTCTACACGGTTACCGGTGCTCTTAGAACTTCACACACTTCCTCGTTACGGACGGCGCAGATTTGTGTGGCTCTGTAATCGATGCAAACGCATAGTGTGCCTTACGACACCCATGCGTAACGAACTTGTTACGTGGGGAGTGGATCCCAAGAAGACTATCGTGGAAGGAGATGCCGTGGATCTTGAGCGATTTTCTGCTTTGCCCTCAGCGAAATCTGCAAAGCGTACCTTCAATCTCCCCGCAGATGCGAAGGTCATCGGGTACGTCGGTTCGCTTATCACCATGGACAGCGTGGAGAAGGGGGTCGATCTCCTTTTTCGCGCCGCAATGCAACTGAAAAAGTTACAGTATCCGGTTTTTGTTTTCGTCGTGGGGGGTCCGGCTGCATGGTGTATCCGTTACCGGAAAGCAGCGTTACATGCGGGATTGACAGAGGAATCGTTTCATTTTCAGGGACATATAGCGAGCAAACGCGTTCCCGAAGCCATGGCTGCCTGTGATATTCTTGTGTACCCCGCCCCTGCAAAGAAGCATCCGTATTTCCTCCGTGATACATCGCCGCTCAAACTCTTTGAGTACCTCGCTTCGGGGCGCCCTGTCGTCTGCGCTGACATTCCTCCCATTCGCGACATTGTCGACGCGAGTGTCGTTCGGTTTGCACGTCCGGGGAGCGCATCGTCTCTTGCAGGAGCCATTCGTGATGTCCTTGATCATCCCAATGATGCGAAAACACGAGCAAGCAAAAGTCTGGAGATCATCCGAGAGCATACGTGGAAGAAGAGAATGGATCGGATCGTGCAGGGATTGAACATTGAAAATAATAGCTGACGAATGCATTCGTCATTGTGCCCATGCGTTAGCCGGCGGTTTAAACCGCCGGCTAACGTTGCAACAATGAAGGAATTTATTCCAGATGAGCAAGTTGAGTGATTATTGTGTAGCAATATGTTTCGCTGCTTTTTCAATCGCTTCTGTGCTCGGGTGAACTGTGTCCCACGGGAGCGTCGGGACTGCGTTGCCAAAGACCTCATAGAGATCAACGACTTCAAATCCACTACGCAGCGCTGCGTCGATCAATTGCGGCTTCGTTTCTCTGTGCCAGAGGTCATCGGGCCAGATCACGAAATAGCGCTTCTGTGGCAGGATACGGGAGAATTCCCGTAGTTGCCGTATGTAGTCAACGAGGGCTTCTTCTTTCACGCTCTCCTGCGACGTTGCCGCCTCCTGCCGCTCTAGATCTCGCGCCGCCTTGCTCTGCCGCAAGTTGATCGATTTCTTGAATGCTTTGTAGAACGCACTGTGGTCGTCTAGCCAGCACTTTCCCGGAATCCACCCCATAAGCCCCTCCTCGATCGGGCTGCACGACTTTTGCGAAGGCTTCCATCCGGCTTCCCGTAGAACACCATCGTCATCGAGAATGCCGGAGGCAAATCCGTCGAGATCGTTCCAGTAGAAGACGAGGATGACACCTTCGGGTTTCAGAGGAAGGATTTTTTCTTTGTATGCGGCGATTTCTTGCGTGAGCTGGTATCCGGGGACTGCGGCGTTGATGAGCTGGTAGGTGTTGAGCTCTTCTTCAATCTTGGCAGAGAGCGTTTCATCATCATGTACGCCATAGCCGAAGGTGATGGAATCGCCGAGGACGGCGATGATAGGGTTGGGGGTAGTGTTAGGGTTAGGGGTAGGGTTAGGGTAATTGAGGCGGAAGCCGAGCGAGTCTGTGCTCACTTTTGCCTTGTACGCCCTTTCATTGCGGAGATTGGGTTTGAGTTCGTAGCTGATCTCCGAATTTGCCGATCGCTGGTAGATCTTCGGAGGGTTTGGTGTGACGGTTTGGAGGCCTGTAATACGGAGGCCGAATTCAATGATCAGGAAGAAGGCAAGGATGGAGCCGAAGGCAAGGCCGATGTTTATGAAAGGAGTGCTGCGCATTAATCCAGTGGAAATTTTTCCAAATACTCCTCTTTTTTGAAGGTACGCTCTGTAGGCATCTTCGACTTCTCGAGGATGAAATTGCCCATTACAAGGTAATCCATATGCGTATGGAGAAAGCAATTGAGTGCATCCTTCGGACTCTCTACGATCGGCTCCCCGCGGACGTTGAAGGAGGTGTTGATGATGACGGGGCAGCCGGTGCGACCATAGAACGCATTGAGCAGATCGTAATACTTCGGGTTTTGGTCGCGGCGGATTGTTTGGATGCGCGCGGAGCCATCCACATGCGTGACTGCGGGGATGAGGGATCGTTTGTCTGGGTGAACGTCTGCGACGAGCAGCATGTACGGGCTTTCGCGATCCAGATCGAAATATTCCTGAACATGCTCCTCGAGAACAGTGGGCGCAAACGGCCGAAACGACTCGCGAAACTTAATCTTTAAATTTACCTTCTGCCAATTCTCTTTATTGCGCGCATCCGCGATGATCGAACGGTTACCCAGTGAACGCGGACCGAACTCCATGCGTCCTTGGAACCAGCCGATGACGTTATCACCTTCTAGGAGCTTTGCGCTTTGGGCAATGAGCTCTGCGTCGCTGCCGAATTTTGTGTAGGGAAGACGCTCGGACTTCAGGAGCGACTCGATAGCATCATCGGCATATTCCGTTCCCCAAAAGACGTGTTCGATTTTTCGCGGAGAACCTCCTTCATCAAGGCTTCGGTCGTCAGGAGTATCCTCAGTTTGGTGATCGGCATAGAGCGTATGCCAGATACTCATCGCCGCGCCGAGAGCGCCTCCTGCGTCGCCTGCGGCGGGTTGGATGAAGATCTCTTTGAACATCCCCGACTTTAGGATTTTGCCGTTACTCACACAGTTCAGTGCAACACCGCCTGCGAGGCAGAGGTTTTTGCTGCCTGTTACATCCTTTGCATGCTTGCAGAGCGCGAGCATCGCTTCGTCCGTGATCATTTGGAGAGACGCGGCTATGTCTTTGTGGAATTGCTCGAGTGCACCCTCTGGCTTGCGCGTCGGTTTCCTAAACAGTTTTTCCATCGCCCGTCCGGTCATGCGCAGTCCGTACTCGTACGTAAAATACTTCATATTGAGCGCAAACGATCCATCCTCTTTGATGTCGATGAGTTCCCGCATCTCTTCCATATATTTTGGCTCACCGTAGGGCGCGAGCCCCATCACTTTGTACTCCGCGGAGTTCACCTTGAATCCGAGGTAATAGGTGATGGCGGAGTAGAGGAGTCCGAGCGAGTGTGGGAAATGGATTTCTTGTTTCAGTTGCACATCCTTCCCCTTCCCATACCCGATGGTCGTCGTTGCCCACTCACCCACACCATCCGCTGTCACGATTGCCGCATCCGAAAATCCGCTGCAGTAGAAGCTGCTCGCCGCGTGCGATTTGTGGTGCGGGACGTAGAAGATCGGACCCGTATACTTCAGTTCTTTTTCGATGTGATGGGGGATCCAGAGCTTTGTGATCATCCATTCTTTCATTGCCATCTGGTATTGCAGAAATCCCCGCGGCCACGTTTTGAAATATGTACTGAGGATGCGGTCGAAGAATTTGAGCATCGGCTTTTCGTAGAAGCCGACTGCTGCGATATCACACATCGTTATACCTTCATATTCCAATGCCTTTCGGATCGCGTTCACCGGAAGAGCATCATCGTGCTTGATGCGGGTGAACCGTTCTTCCTGTGCGGCAAAGACGATTTCCCCATCCTTCAAGAGGACTGCGGCGGAGTCGTGGTAGAAGCAACTGATGCCGAGAATGTACGTAGGGTTGGGGATAGGGTAAGGGTTAGGATTAAAATTGGTGCTTGAGAGATTCAGTCGTTGAAGGTTCCACGTCGATCCAGTACGAATCAGGTTTCGGTTTGCATCGCGCGCGAAGCGTCATGATGTTCATGATGATGCCATAGGTGCCAAAACCGATAATCCAAAGGATTGTCAGAATGAGAAAGCTCATAATGATACCGAGGAGGTGCGAGAACTTTTTCCAGCACGTGTAGAGAAAATTTATCGGATGCGGTAACTTGGATTCGTAATGATCACAGATCAATATGATGATCACGAAGATGGCGAGGATGGCGAGGATTTTCATCGGAGGCATGGGGGAGATATTGCTGTATTGTTAGATTGCTGTATTGCTGCGAGCTACTCAACAATACAACAATTCAACAATGCTCAAAACACTGTATAAATAAACGGCGCCAGCACAGATCCCTGCGCAAAGACCAGTATCAGCCCCAGCAGTACGATCAATACGATGATCGGCAGCAGCCACCACTTCTTGCGGATGCGGAGGAATGCCCAAAGCTCTGCAACAATAGCTAGTTTTCCCATAATGATTGTACGTTGCTATGTTGCTATGTTGGGTACCAAAGATCAACCTATCAACAGAGGAATTATCAAATCAGTCCATGCATCAATGCTAAGAACGGCGTAATAATGATCTCAATCCAGATGGAGAGGATGGGGACACCGAAGGCGCGACCGGCGACGATAAGCGCGAGTAACATCCACGGGCCGTACCGGTTGAACTCTCGGTATCGCTCTTCCCATTCGTATGGGAGGAAGATGCGGATGATCTTGCTGCCATCGAGCGGGGGGACTGGCAAGAGGTTGAAGGCCATTAGCACTAGGTTGATGACGACCATATCGCTGAGAAGTTGGCTGAGAAATTCCACAATAATCGATGTGTTTCCTCCTGCGCCTCCGGCAATCACGTTCTCTGCGATACCGAGCAGATAGGCGATAGCGAACGCGAGAAACGCGAGGACGATGTTGCTGAAGGGGCCTGCAAACGCGACAATCGCCCCGTCACGCACGGGTTTTTTGAAGTAGCGGGGATCCACGGGGACGGGTTTCCCCCACCCAAACCCGACCAGCACAAAGAGGAGCGTGCCGATGGGATCTAAGTGCGCGATGGGGTTGAGGGTCAGCCGACCGTCATACTTTGCTGTCGGATCGCCGAGTTTCCATGCCGCATACGCGTGTGCCCACTCATGAACGGCAACCGCGATCAAAATTGCGATGATGAAGGTGGGGGTGAGACCGGGAAGCATCAGATGGAATGTAGAATGTACAATGCTGATGTAACATTATTGCCAGTTTTCCATTCTTTCTCCGATTTTCTACTGTATTTCATTGTACATGGTACATTTTTCATTTTACATTGTCCTGCGCAATGGCACGTAAATGCGTCAAAACAGGCAGAAGAACGGGAACCGGTCATAACCGGAGCCATTCTCTGAGGGCGACAAACCGCACGTTCCGTCCGAATATTCAAAAAAAGCGCGTGTTTGATCCTGCAACGGGTGAGTACAAGACGATGAAGGTTTCTGCAGCGTATCTTCGGACACTGGCAAAACGGTTGCAGGAGGGAAAGAGCGTTTAAGTCGGCCCTTCGGATAACTCAATCTTCCGTCGGGATGCTTTTATATCGCTGCGGTCGTGCTTCTCGGCGAGCATCTTTTGCTTTGTTCTACGCGATCGTCGCTGCTTCTGTTTCTCGATCTTATGATGCTTCCGGCTGAGTTCCGAAGCATCACCGATCACGTGCTCCTGTACCTTGAGGATCAGGAGTTGCCAAGCCTCCACACGATTCCTATGGAGACCCCGGTGGTGCTGGTAGCGGACAATCGTTTTGCTTGGTATATGGTGAAGCTCCACGCAGTTTTGGGATTTATTGATCTTTTGTCCGCCGTGCCCGCCGCCACCGGCAAAGCGTTCCTCCACATCCTCCGGCTTCAGGCCGATTGCCGCAGCGATCTTCTCGTACTTTTCTTTGAGTTCAACGGGGAAGTGCATGGTGGCAGTGTAACGGTAATCAGACCATAAAAGAACGACCCCCGCAGATAAGAGTCGTTCTCAACATTCCGTTCTATTGGATTTTTAGTTGGGGTCCGTTTGTGATTGCATCTGAGCGCGAATCTTTGTGGTAATCTCTAGAATGCAGGTTCGTTTTGCTTCCGCAGTTTCCTGCTCGCGGCACGCTTTTAGCTCCGCTCGAAGCTCCGTAGATACTCTGGAACCGCTATGCCGTCGCATGCGCTTGAACATTCTCGGATGATTCTCTTTAAGATCACTGCGCACTTCACCGCGTGTATTCTTGGCACACGTGCGCCACTCCTCGGTATCTTCACGTTCGCCGCAGGTTTCTTCGATGGATGAACGGAACTTGTGACCGATGCGGGCACGGATACCTTTTATTTTGCCTTGGCCGTGTTCAGGAAGTGTAAATCCGTACTGCAGAGCAACTGCCTCTGCGCATGTGTACATGACCGCTTCCTGATAGTCCGCATTTTTTTCGCGGCAGGCTTCGAACGCCGCTTTGATCTCGACGCGCGTTTCAGAGTCTACATTGGCGAGAGCGTCACGCAGATGTCCACGCATGCTCGCACCGAAACCTATTCCATTCGCCGATGCCAATGGTGCAAGCGCGAGTGCCATGACGCCAAGAATGGAGAGAGGGAAAAATCGCTGAGCAGTGTTCATAGAGAGAAAGGAAAAATATAATGACGTGTGCTCTGTCAGGATATATGACGAAGTGGAGAGTGCATACTTACAGTGGAGGGATTTTTTGTAGGGAAATAGGGAATTAGGGAAATAGGGAACTGGGGAAATAGGGAAATAGGGAACTGGGGAAATAGGGAATTAGGGAACTGGGGAATTAGGAGT
>CAYJSJ010000022.1:16888-19339 GCA_964373065.1 uncultured Candidatus Peribacteria bacterium | reverse complement strand
GATGTTTGGGCTATTGCCATAGAGCTCTATGAGCTCTTTGCTGGAAAGCCTCTTCCCGAAGATTTTAGGAGGAATGCATTCAATGCAGGAAACACGGGGCGCGGTTCTGATCTCGAGAAGACAATGGTTAGTCTTCGTGAAACTGCTTTCGAGGATCTTCCGTCCGATCTCCCAGAGGAGGTTCGGATTATGCTTCAACAATGCTTACGTTTCGATGGAGAAGTACCTGAAGACGCTCAGGCACATACGCTGCGTCCCTCTGCAGCCGATGTGGCAGGCGTATTAGTGAAAGCTCTTTACGGAGACAGAGTCGGCCTACCAGAGTATCGTAAGTTTCCTCGGAAGAAGAAAGCATTTGGATTGCTGAAGCAGCAGGAACTGCCCATCACAACTCGTATTGCACAGTTGCTATCGTCGCGTGCGCGTCATGAACATGGTACGAAGGAAATTGATCAGAGCGCTGTAACGCATAGTCTCCTGAAGAGTTCACATCCGGATACAGTGCTCCTTTCTCGTCGTTCAGCACTCATTATAGGTCTTATTTCTGCAGGTTCGCTCCTTGGCTATCGTGAGCTTTTGAGGAAAGGCGATAGGAGTAAAGGTACAGAAAATGCCAATAGTTCTTTCATTACAGAACCATCCGAAGGCATTGAAGCAGAGAATGACCCATTGACTCACCTGCAGGTCGATGAAAAAAATCCTCTGAGAGTACTTTGGGAGTTCGATAGCATAACTGGAGATCGCAAAGATATTTCGGGGTTTAAATTTAAAATGGGGGATGAGGTACTCATGCTGAAGGGAAGTGAAATTTTTCGTTCGTATGGGAATGGCAAAATAGGTACATTTGTTTTCGAGTGTCCAAATTCTGCAGATTATGATGGTCCTATCTACTGCTTTATTGGTTATGGAGGGCAAATTCTTCTTTGCACTCCGGATAAGGCGTATCACTATATAGACGATGAAGAAAACCTAGTTCGAACGTGGGCACCAGGTGAGAAGTTGGCAATGGACTTTGTAGATTTCGTTCGTCCTAATTTTTATGATAAAGGATTCAAGTTGGATAAGGAATCCACCATTCCTCCAAGGATTCATGAATATGCAATTGCTCGAGATAAAACCCTTCGCCAGATGATTCAAGCTATTTATAATGAAGTAGGAAGGAAAATAAGCATTATCTCACCTCCTGTGAAATTAGGGACGAATGTGAAGTAATCACCTCCGCAATCTCCTTCGCTCTATCCCTGTGCACCCGGTGATGGACCCCTAGGTACGTGTGTAATGTGGCGTTTGGAATCTCTCTCTCCATGATCTTGGCGTCTCTGTACGGGGTCATGCCGTCCTCTGTTCCCCAGAAGAGATCCGTCGGAACCGTAATTTTTGAGAGCAGGGGGCGCAGATCTTCACTGGATACCTTGATCATCGTGCGGCGCATTACATCAGAAGCTCTCTCATAATCATGAACCCGTACGAGGCGGTACAGAAGCTTTCTTCCGAGCGGTTGGAGTGATCGGAGACCGGGTATTTGCAGAAGAGTTTTTCCCGTTTTGGCGAGTATCAAGCCGATGATGCGTTTGATGTGGCGCGGATGACGGATGCCTGCGGGGGCGCAGAGGAAAGCACGGGAAGGCAGTTTGCAGTTTGCAGTTGGCAGCTTTTCCGCAAGGAGTTTTATGGCGATTCTCCCTCCGTGGGAGTGGCCCAGCAGCATCCATGCATCTCCAATCTTCAATCTCCCATTCTCTGTGAGAAAATTTGTAGCCCACTCTGCGTAGTCATCTACGGAGTACGGTTTCTTTGGTTCCGGTTCTTCGCCAAATCCGGGGAGATCGGGCGTAAGGATCTCGATATCCGTATCCTTCAGCGCTGCACGCAGTTCCGTGAAGGATTCTTTGGAGCCCCCCCAGCCATGCAGACAAAGGAGTATTTTTCTCATAGACACTCATCATCCTACAACATTTTCCGGTCCAAAACTGCTTTGTTTGTGTGTATCCTTGCGTCATAATCGCTTTGGCGTAGCTCTTTTCTATACGTGCCACGGTAGCTCCCGCCTTCGTCAGCCTGGGCTGACTTCGGCGGGCAGGCCACGTCGCACAAGTGTGACGGTGGCAGGCAGTCTCCGTCTTCGCTATCGTAGATGTGTCATTCTAAGGAGGCTTTGCTCATTACATTTCTTGCCACGATAGCTCAGACGGTTAGAGCGCGGGACTCATAAGCCCGAGGTCGCTGGTTCGATCCCAGCTCGTGGCACCACGTAAAGGCGCGCCAGCGACTTTACGTGCCACGTGGCGACGAAGTCGCTTTACGTGGCTTCTTAGGCGCGCCCACGTAAAGGCGCGCCAGCGACTTTACGTGCCACGTGGCGACGAAGTCGCTTTACGTGGCTTCTTAGGCGCGCCCACGTGGCGCCGCCACGTAAAACTGTGATCAGTCACGTGGCGCCGCCACGTAAAA
>CAYJSJ010000022.1:13885-16788 GCA_964373065.1 uncultured Candidatus Peribacteria bacterium | reverse complement strand
CCGCCATAAACATCACAGGCGATTTTACGCGACTTCCGCAACCACCAACTTCGATTTCAGTGTAGATTGGATCGCTATGCACCACGTTTATCTCATCGAAAGCGAACCGAACCGTAAGTGGTATATCGGATACACGACCGATCTTAAGCGACGACTTGCTGAACATAATCGACACAAGAATGTCTCAACTGCCAGAGAAGAAAAATGGAAACTCATCTACTGCGAGTCATATCTGAATAAGATGGATGCTCTAGGTAGAGAAAAGTTTTTGAAGAGCGGAGCAGGTCGAAGATTTCTAAAAAAGCAACTTAGTCACTATTTGAGTGACAGCTGATCCGGAGAGAGTGGGAATTTAGATGACGAGCCACTAATCACTTCGGGCAGATCATCATAAAAAGAGTATCCTCCTCATAGAGAATCCTCACCAGAATAAACTCACACCTGCGCCCCTTATTACCATTCGACTCGTCCGCCTTCGGCGGGACTCGCTCATGGCAGAGGCGGAGTGCGAGTCAGGCGCGCAATTCATGAATAAACTTCTGTGTTTCATTGCGCTTGTATTCCGTATACTTTACCATTTTACTGGAATTTCTACTCTATGATTATGAAGAAGTTTTTTCCAGTTTTTCTGTCCGTACTCCTGCTTTCGGCGTGCGCAGTACCTCTTCAAAAGGACGATGCAAATAACAATGATGCCATAGGAGACGATAATCGTGTGGAAGTAGAAGCCGACAGTGACGAAGGAACAGGCGGTGACATCATGGAGGACGTTCTGCAACGGGGCGGTAATTCCTTCATACTCGATGGTTCAGAAAGCAAGGACGACGGTACGGTGAAGGGGTCGAAGTCGGAAGATGCCGGTGGTGACGGAACGAACGGCTCTGCCGCCGGTGCGAATCCAGACGCGAATGTCGGTGTTGAGGCAAGTGTGAAGGTTCCGCGCGTCATACGGTGACAGCGGAAAATTGGGCTTCCAGTCCTGCAACGATTACGGCAAAGAAGGGAGAGTTGGTAACACTTCAGATTACCGGTTCGAGTGGAACACATGGATTTGCAGTTTCTGATCTTGGTATCAACGAAAAAGTTGCTGCGGGGCAGACGATCAGTGTCACGCTTCCGACTGACAAGGCCGGAACGTTCGGCGGCTTTTGCTCTGTTCCGTGCGGGCAAGGTCATAAAGATATGAAAGTTTCCGTTGTTATTACCGAGTGATGAAACGAGTACTTCTGAAGAAGACCTTTGACTTTTGACCTTACCCTACCAGTGCGAGATCACGGTAGACGATGAAGGCGATGTATCCCACGTATGATGCCAAGAGAATCACTCCTTCCCAGCGACGGATGATGTAATCTTTCTCCTGCTTCCACCAGAGGAAGAGGCGTCGGTGGAGTTGGCCGTTATGAATAACGAAGAACAGGAGCACGGTGCTTGCGACGACCATGAGCAAATCGAAGTTGATTGCGGGCTGAAACTGGAGCGGTTTGATCACAGCAGAAAGTCCCAAGATCCAGAAAATATTGAAGATGTTGCTACCGACGATGTTGCCGACTGCTATGTCGGCGTTGCCTTTATATGCAGCGACGCTGGATGCGGCGAGTTCGGGGAGGCTCGTACCGACGGCGACGATAGTGAGACCTATGAGTGCTTGAGAGACGCCGAGGGCGAGTGCGATGCTCGTTGCTCCGTTCACGGCAAGATTGCCTCCCACAATAAGGCACACCAGACCGATGAGGAACAGTGAAGTAGAGAGCCAGAGCGGTTTATGTGCTTTGGAATGTTCTTCTTTATCCATACCATGATGTGCGATGCCGAACGTGTAGTAGAGGAAGATGATGAAGAACCCCATAAAGGCGAGACCGTCACTCCTGCTTAATTCCGAATGTCCGTAATGGTCAATCAGCATGTCGTTGGCCATAATGAGTAAAATGACGGATGCCAACAGTGAGAAGGGGAGTTCTTTGAGTATGGTGGAGCGCTGTACCGCAATCGGAGCGATGATCGCTGAGATGCCGAGTATCAGCAAAATGTTACTGATATTGCTCCCGACGATGTTTCCTATGGCAATGTCGGCGTTCCCTTGAATACTTGCGAAGATATTCACGATCAGTTCCGGAGCGGACGTTCCGAAGGACACAACAGTCAGCCCGATTACGAGGTCGGAAATGCCGAGTCGCTTGGCGATGGACGATGATCCGCCCACGAGCCAGTCCGCCCCTTTGATGAGAAGGATGAAGCCTGCAGCGAGTGAGAGAAATGCCGTGAGCATTGGGGAAACTCTATAAGAAATTTGTAAAATCTTCCAATAGAACTTGGTTTCTTGCAGTACTGTATTGTCGTACTGTTTCTGTGTAGGTCTGCAGAGCACTTGAAAAGGTCGTGGCAATGCAACACTATAGTGTTACGATATTTCGCTCTGCACATGACGCAACATGATGACGCAAATCCACCGGTTTCCGATGAGGTAAAGGGTCTCCAGGAGGAACTACGAAAACTCAGAGACATCGCAGCACGCGCGCAGGCAGATC
This sequence comes from uncultured Candidatus Peribacteria bacterium, assembly GCA_964373065.1. Classification (GTDB taxonomy): domain Bacteria; phylum Patescibacteriota; class Gracilibacteria; order Peribacterales; family Peribacteraceae; genus CAYJSJ01. The sequence continues at coordinate 14,263 of CAYJSJ010000022.1, read as the reverse complement.
TCCAGAATGCAAAAATACGTATGGAGAAGGAGGCAGTGGAATTGCGAGTATTTGCGATGCAGGGGCTCATCGAACGTTTGCTGCCGACAATCGATAATTTTCAGCGTTCCTTCGAACATCTTCCGGAGGAGCTCACGGATCATGATTGGGTGAAAGGATTACGGGCAACGGAACAGCAGATGATGGCAGACTTGAAGATCGTCGGGCTCGAGCGGATAGAGGCGCTTGGCAAGCCGATTGATCCGATGCTGCACGAAGTGGTCTCAACTGGACAAGGTTCCGTAGATACTGTGGTTACAGTTTTAGAGAACGGTTATGCACTGAATGGAAAGATTATCCGACCGGCGAAAGTTCTGGTTGGGAATGGAGAGCCAACCG
>CAYJSJ010000022.1:0-13785 GCA_964373065.1 uncultured Candidatus Peribacteria bacterium | reverse complement strand
GACAACCCCCCTTCACCCAGCAATCGCATCGGCAAATGCCGAGCCTTTCTCTTCGAAGTTTACATACATGTCGTAGCTCGGGGATGCGGGGGAGAGGAGGACGATGGGGGGGGTGGGGTTAGGGGTGGGGTTAGGGGTAGGGACGAGCTCTGCAGTTTTTTTTGCCACTGTGATTGCTTCGTGCATGGATGTTGCGCGGTGGATTGTGATTTTGGTAGTACTGAGTGCACTTTTGATGCGCTTGCCACTCTCTCCCATCAAAATAGCGTGTTCGATGCCGGAGGAAGCGATCACTTTAGCAAGCGTATGGAAATCATTACCGCGATCTTGGCCGCCGAGGATGATTGTTTGTACACGCGGCGCAAGTGCTTGGATTGCCGCAATCGTAGATTCCGGCGTCGTCGAAATGCTATCATCCACCCATTCGATTCCGTAAAAGATGCCGAGTGATTGCAAGCGGTGGGGGAGGGGATCGAACGCTTGTATGGCCTGAGCAACGATCACAGGATCAAGAGACAGATGTCGCGCAACTGCAGATGCAATCGCGATGTTGCTTTGGTTATGTGCTCCGATCAGTTTGGTTTGTGTTACTGCCACAGCGGCATCGCTTTCCGTCACTGGAATTTTCTTCGCGTTCGTACCCCGAATAAGTTCTCGCACGGACTTGGTGTCGCTATAGAAGACGATATCGCTCGAGGTCTGCAGAGCAGTGATCTTTCGCTTTGCTTCTAGATAAGCTTCGAGGGAGCCATGATAATCGAGGTGTTCAGGAAAGAAGCTGACGATTACGGCGATCTTCGGAGCAGCGGTGAGATCCATCAGTTGAAAACTGCTCATTTCTTGAACAAAAAATGTATTCATACCTCCATCTCCAATATGCGCTATAGCCGGCTCTCCGATGTTACCGACGAGATGCGACGTCTTTCCGGCTGCTTTCAATATCGCATGGATGAGACTTGCAGTCGTACTTTTCCCTTTGGAGCCGGTGACGCCGATGACAGTCGACCGTGGGTCGATGGAATCGAGGAAGATCTGGGTGGAGGTTGTTTTTCTGGCGTGGGGTGAGGAGGGGAGGGTGCTCGGTGGAATGCCCGGGGATTTGATCAGCACATCAAACTTTTCAAGGTTCTGCAGCCAGCCTTCGCCAAGCTGTTTCCAGTGTTTACAATGTGCAATGTTCAATGTGTGATTTTGGTCCGCGATGGTGATCTCGCACTCTGGCGCATATATTTCCAACGCTTCTACCATCGCTTTCCCCTCTCTGCCGTACCCGAGGACGCAGACAGTTTTTCCGTTAAGGGAGCGGATGTCCATGGGGTTGGGGTTAGGGTTGGGTGGAATACATCTGCATGACCGGAGTATTGGCAAATGCTCCGCGCTTCTCGATCATCGTAAACGCTTCTTTCGTTTCTTCGGGTGTTCCGACGCATTCAAACGGTTTGAATCCTTCGATGCCAAGCAATTGTTTGTAGAGCGGAATGATTGTCGCATCATCAAAGATATTTTTTCCGAAGATCTTTAAAACTTCTTCTTTCTTCAGCGTTGATGCAAGCAGAGCAAACACGAACGCACACTTGGGGCAGGCGGCGCACCAACGGGGGTTATGGGTAGGGGTAGGGTTTGAAGTGATTTTCCAGTTCCTATTGCAACTGGTGAACTTATCGAAGTATTTCGGATATTTCACGAATTCCTCTATAATTTCCAATTCGGTCATGTCGCGCAGAGCAGAGAAGTACCGGAGGTTCGGATCAATGAAGTTTTTTATATACGTACTGAACATTGTTTCAAATTCCTCACTCTTACTCCACTGGTGGTTAATCTCTTTACCGAGGTACGGAACATTCCCGTAGTTTGCGCTTTTTTCGTTACTCATCGCCACTTCATCAAACCCCATCAGTTCTGCAATGAAGACACAGAGACACGAGAGAAACGCCGTGATCGGTACGTGGCCGTTGAGGGCTCCCTGCTCGTTCATTTCAAAAAGCGTGCGCGGAAGTTTTCGTTGCACGGTGATGCAGGGCAGGCCGGTAACGTGCACGAGTTCCTCTAGAAGAGGATGCGACCCCATGCGCAGCAACGTGATGTTCTTTCCCTGCGCTCTCAGTTTTTCGATAGCGACGATGGAGTCTTTGCCGCCGCCGATGGGGACGAGGACTGTTCTGGGGTTGGGGGGTAGGGGGAAATGGGGAACTTGGGAAATGGGGAACTTGGGAAATGGGGAAATGGGGAACTTTATCAATCCGCGGAAGTCGATCTCGTTTTTGTAGAAAAATTCCCCGAGGCCGTTTTCGTAGACCGTATTCCAGAACGTTGCTTGATCCTCGCTTAGAGAACCGCTTCGGATCTCGATTTTTTTTGGGCAGCAGGTTTTAAAGTAGCTGATGCCGCCGATGAGGTGCAGGGCGAAGAGGGACGGGGGGGTGGGGGTGGGGGTGGGGTTAGGGTGAGGGATTTTCAATATTTCCGTGAACATCATTTCATCATCTAGGCTATAGCGAAGGCGCACCTCTCCAGTCTTTGGATCGAAGGAATAGGAATCGAATATGAAAGTGGAGTAGGGTTTCATGCGAGGCTTCAGCATAGCGCATCCGCCGCTTTCGATAGCAACGGAATCGCTGTAAGATTGTCGCATGCCGGGGTGGCGGCCCGCCTACGTCCGCCTTCGCTGATGCTACGGCGTACTACGGACGGGTGAATAGCTCCGTTATGGTACATTTCTGTGTTAGAATTTCTCCGTTGCCGGGATGGCGGAATTGGTAGACGCGCGCGACTCAAAATCGCGTGCCGCAAGGCATTGAGGGTTCGATTCCCTCTCCCGGCACCATTCTATTCGTCCGCCTTCGGCGGGACTCGCTCATGGTAAACCATTTACTCAATCGTAATCGTCGCTGAAGAAGGCGGGTCCACACTCGTACCACCCGTTGCATTACTGATCTTAAACTTGAAGGTTTCGCGAGGATCATCCTTCGTGTCTTTTACAATGGGGATCGCGATGATTTTCTGCGATTCGCCTTCCTTGAAGGTCAGCGTCCCCTTCACCTCCGTAAAGTCTTCGCCTGCTTTCGCGAGGACGTTCTCGGTTGCGTAATCGAGGTTTACTTCTCCTTTGGTTCCGGTCATACGTTTAATGATCACGTAGACCGTCGACCCCTCGGTGGCGGCGAATTCGTCATCATTCAATTTAAATTTTCCGTTGCCGAATGCAGAGACTTCGTCATCCACGATGATCAGCGTTACTGCATTTAAGGAGCCGATCGTTGCTCCGCCCGTTGCATTGCTCAGTTTCAGATTCACAGTTTTATTGCCGTTGGTTGCACTGTTATCCTTAATGGTGATGGTCATGGTCTTACTGCTTTCGCCGCTTGCAAAGTCGAGTGAGGCGTTATTTTGGTCGTAGTACGACTGGTCCGCCGTTCCGTTGGTCGTTTCAAATTTCACGGATGCTGTTCCGTCGGTTCCCGAGCGGTTGACAGTGATGACTATGGATCCGCCGTTCTCGGCGATGGAGTATTCCGATGCGGAGAACGTGAATACCCCTTTTGTATTGGCAGTGTCTGCAGAGGTTCCGCTTCCTTCATCATTATCTACGATTGTGACGTTTGCCTGTGCGGGGCCGCCAACCTGTGCACCGCCTCCGGCATTCTTGAGTTTCACGATGATGGTTTCGTTCCCCTCCTTCTCGTTATCATCAATGATGGGAATATCAAATCCGCCCGTAGACTTTCCGTCGGCGAAGGTGAGCGTACCCTTTGTTTCCGTAAAGTCGTTGCCGCTCGTGGCAGTCGAACTTTCTGCAACGTATTCCACGGTCACAGGTCCTTTTGCGCCGCCGTATCGTATGATGGAAATTTTTATGACTCCCTGATCTTCATTCCCTTTAAAGCTTCCCGTCGTGAACCGGAACGCGCCGGCTTCCGTAGGCGTGACTGTCGCGGTACTCGCGGAGCTCGATGCACTTTCGCTTTCATCTGCCGATGAAGCACTCGATGAACTTATCGAACGCCTGCTCGACGGAGCACTGCTTACAGGTACTCCCGTCAGATCGTTTTTGAGTCGTTGCATCATGACGGCGACTTGTCCGCGCGTGACAAAGTCATTGGGGCCGAACTTGCCGTTTTGGTACCCTGTAATGATCCCTTCGGCGTACATTTCTCCAACAGCGGCATCAAAATACGAGCCTGAGGGAACGTCTGGGAACACGCTTGAACCAAGCGAGGATGCACCGGCTGTTGCAAGTAATCCGAGGGAAAACCCGAAGAGAACAAGTGAAGTGGCGGAAGGATATTTCATAGAAGTAAGGGGATGACGGCAGTATAAAACGAGTCTCTTGAAGGTCAATTGACCGAGCTTGCCCTGTGTTGAGATGTTACTTCTTGCCTCACTTGCGTTTAGGAATGACAACGCTTACGGTACGGGTGTTCCCCCTACGCATTATGACCGTTTCCCTTCAGCTTTTCGATGATTACATCACGTCGCACGGCCTGCTTACGCATTACTTTTACAAGCAGAAGTGGAATAGGGGAGAACTGACACACGAAGAACTTGCACAATATGCCAAGGAATATTTTCACCTCGTCAAGGCGGTTCCGGGCATCGTTGCACGCGTACGTGATCGTGCCGAAGAGCGGGGTATGATGGCATTGAGTAAAGAAATCGAGAAAAATGTGGAGGAAGAAACACAGCACATAGAACTCTGGAAGCGGTTTGTAGGGAGTCTTGGCGTGACCGAGAAGGAACTTGAATCCTATGTGCCGCACGCGCTCACCGAGGAAGCCGTTTCAGATCTGCAAACACTCGCCGATGGAGATCTGGAAGACGGTGTTACGGCGATGTATGCGATGGAACTCACGCTCCCCGCAATAGCAAAATCTAAAAAGGAGGGACTCTGCACATTCTACGGGCTCAAGACCGATGGTGCACACGCGTACTTTGATCAGCACCTCAACGAAGAGGAGCACTTTGCCGTCTGGCGGAAAATTCAGGTCGATCCTGTTCGGGCAATGCAGGTAACGAAGAGTTCGCTCCACGCACAGCACAAACTGCTGGATGGGGTGTGCGAAGTGTGCGGGTTTTGCATCTCTTGCACGTAGCATTTGTTTGTCCGCTCGTTCAATGGAGGACAATGGATTGTATGGTAGACTGCACTTCTACCGATCATGGCAGCAGCTTCTACTCCATTTACGCGCTTTCAAACGACTCTCAATACGGTTCTGCAGAAGCTTTCTGTAGATGACACGGCTCGCGATCTGTTATCGAAACCACAATATATTCATACGAAGGATATTTCGATTACGAGACACGATGGATCCAAGAAGACATTTCCTGCGTTTCGCGTTCAGTTTAATAACGCTCGGGGTCCCTTCAAGGGAGGCATTCGCTACCATCCTCAGGCGGATATAGAGGAGGTAAAGGCGCTTGCGGCACTCATGGCCATAAAGACTGCTGTGGTTGATATCCCCTTTGGCGGAGCGAAAGGTGGCGTTCAGATGAACCCGAAGGAACTTACGAAGGCGGAGGTTCAGGAAGTCTCGCGCGCCTACATTCGCGCCTTTAAAGATCATCTCGGTCAGGATGTCGATTGCCCTGCTCCGGACGTGAATACGAACGCCGATATTATGGCGTGGATGCGTGATGAATACGAGACGCAGACGGGAACCTACAGCCCCGCGATGATCACTGGAAAGCCCCTTGCATTCGGCGGGTCACTCGGGCGGGATACTGCAACGGCGCGCGGAGGGTTTTTTATCCTGCAGGAAATGATCGATCGCGAAGCACTGGAGCCCGGAGATCTTCGGGTCGCCATTCAGGGATTTGGCAATGCGGGGTCCCACATGGCGCAGTTTCTTCACCAAGCGGGGTACATCGTTGTCGCTGTTTCCGATTCCCAAGGCGGAATCTACTCAAAAGAAGGTATCGACCCTGTTCGTGTTGCGAAGTACAAAGCAAAGACAGGATCGGTGACGGGGGAATATTGCGAAGGATCGGTGTGTGACATTGGACGCATGAAGCTCGATGACGTCCGTAAAATTACCAATGAGGAACTATTGGAAATTGATTGCGATATTTTGATTCCTGCAGCGCTCGACAATGTGATCACCGCGAAGAACGCAACGAAGGTCAAAGCGAAATATATTCTGGAACTCGCCAATGGTCCTACGACGCCCGAGGCGGATCTACTCCTTAAGAAAAAACATGTACGCGTCATTCCCGATGTCTTGTTTAACGCCGGCGGCGTTACCGTGAGCTACTTCGAGTGGTCGCAGGGAAGGAGTGGAGAACAATGGACGGCAGACGTGGTAGAGAAGAGGCTCAAAGATGTGATGCTCGAAGCGTATAAAGCGGTTCGTCGCGAGGCACGCAGGGAAAACATCAGTGACCGCGAAGCGGCGTTTTCGGTTGGCATCAAGCGGATACTCGCAGCGATGAGCGTGCGTGGGTGGCTGTAAGCTGTAAGTTTTAAGACTCAAGAAAATTTTTATCGCTTGTATCGTACAGCCCACCTTTACTTCTCTTTCGTGGCATCGTAACCTCGTAGCATATGACAGATGTCGCCGTCATCGGGCTTGGGTGTGCTGCGTACACTGCGGCGATCTACACTGCTCGCTATAAACTTTCGACACTTATTGTCGGCGAGGAGGAAGGTGGCATGGGGATGACCGCGGCGGAAGTAGGCAACTGGCCGGGGGACATCGATATTCGCGGCCCCGATCTTATGGAACGATTTAAAAACCATGCCCTCAGTTTTGAAAACGTGACACACAAAGTGGGGAGAGTGGAAAAGGTTGGGAAGGTTGAAAAGGTTGGGACGGAGGTAGGTGGATTTAGCCTCACACTTCAGAATGGAGAGATACTTGAGGCAAAAGCAATCATTATTGCTACCGGTTCGAATAAGCGTCACCTCGGGGCCAAGGGTGAGGACGAGCTTGCAGGCAAGGGTGTGACGTACTGTGCAACGTGCGATGCGTTCTTTTATCGCGGTAAAGTTGTTGCCGTCATCGGTGGCGGAGACAGCGCCGTGGAAGGTGCGGCAATAGCCGCGCAGGTGGCAAAGAAGGTTTACCTCATTCATCGGCGCGATGCATTCCGCGCGGAGCCCTACTGGGTGGATAAAGTGAAAGAGCGCGATAATGTGGAGTTTGTTTTGGAACGGAATGTGGAAGCAATTCTTGGAAAGGAGAAGGTGACGGGCGTTCAGCTCGATAAAGAATGGAACGGCTCCAAAACGATTTCGCTCGATGGCGTCTTCATAGAAGTGGGCTCCACGCCCGCAGTGGCGCTGCCAAAAGCACTCGGGTGCGCACTTGACGAGCGGGGACACCTGAAGGTGGACGATGCGATGCGCACAAACGTGGAAGGAGTATTCGGGGCGGGAGACGTGACGAGTGGCAGTAATCACTTCGCACAGTTTGCAACTGCCGCAGGCGAAGGGTGTGTGGCGGCAAATAGCGTGTTTGCCTACTTGCAGGGTGGCGGGCATAGCGGGGCGATGGGATGAGAAATGGAAAATGGAAAATGAAAAATGAGATACTCTAGATGCATGTGGTTTGTATTTGCTTTGCTGGCTGTTGTGTTCTGGTCGATTCCGGTCGTATTGGATTCCGTATTGGTGCGAAACTTCGTCAAGAATCCATTTGTGCTCATGTGGTCACAGAGTTGTGTTAGCCTCGTTCTCTTATCTGCAGCGATATTTTTTGTGCCGCTGCAATCGGCTTGGCTTCCGTGGATCGTTGCAGGTTCCATTCTTGCGTATGCGGGGGATCTTGTGTTTTTTATCGCTTTGGATCGCGTAGATGCGTCTGTCATCAATATTGCATGGGCGTTCCTTGCGATATTCCTGAGTGGTATCGGTTTTTTTCTGTTCGGCGAAACGTGGTCACACCTGCAAACTTTTGGCGTTGTTCTCGTGCTGAGTGGTGTCGTGTTTCTTTCTTTAAGGCATCACCAGATCGGCGTTTCCGCTGTTCTTTTCCTTGTGGCCATTGCTGCGCTTTATACACCGACCAACGCGATTCAAAAAGCGGCTCTGGATGTCGGAGAGTTGACGATGACCGTCGTTTTTTGGCAGCTCTTTGCTCGCGAACTGCTTTCATTCGTGTTTGCGTGGTGCATACCCTCATTTCGCCGCGATATTACAGTGCTTGCATCGAGCGTGAACCTGCTGCATTACGTTGTGTTCTCGGCCGTTGCGGTTACAGGATTCTTCCTTGGCATGTTTTTTGTTGCAGAGGCATACAGGACGGGGCCGCTTTCCTTGGTGTCCGTTATTGCAAATGTCCAACCGTTTACCGTACTGTTCCTTTCGTGGATGCTTTGGCGCTTCTTCCCCCGCTACGTTTCCAAAGAACTCCTCGACAGCCGATCGGTACTGCTCAAGCTTGGGAGCTTTGCTACAGTCTTTGTCGGCCTTGTATTGCTCCTTTCTTAAAGAGCTGCGATAATTCCCTTTATCGGTTCATCCTGCGTAAGGGAGAGCCGATAGGCAACGAATTTGCCTCGTCTCTTGTGCTCAACGATTCCGGCTGCTTTCAAAATACGGAGATGTTGCGATGCCGGCGCGATCGAGAGCCGTATCGCTTTTCCGATCTTGCGAACAGTCATCGATCCGTTCTTCTTGAGTTCATGAAGAATGACCAACCGTCGAGCGCTGGCTACCGCACGGAGTTTTTGTTCGAGATTGCGTATGTTGACCATTGCTTAAGCAATGTACTCTTAGTATATCATTTGCGCAAATGATATAATGTATATAAACTATATACTCTGGAGATATTGGTTCAGCAGACAGAAATTCAGGCTTTTTCTTGATTGCAGTCCATAAATCCGTATCCTGCCTTTGTTATGCCTCGAGGTAAACGCACAGTCTTCGCCATGTACTGTAAGAAGTCGGGAAACCGGCTCGGGTCTATGCGTTTTCATAAACAAGATAAGCAGGGTATAGCTTGGAAGGAGCATGTCGACGGCATGAAGAAGTACTGCCCTGTCTGCAAAAGTAAGCAGGATGTGAAGTTCAAAGAGGAAAAGCATTCGTCGACGTAGCACACCCCCTTTCCGTATCGATCAAGCTTCAGTAGTCTTTGACGTGTGCCAGAGGAAATCTACCGCAATTGCGCTTCCGTCGTTGTCCTGCGTCCGGTCGATGCGTGCGACCGTGCGGGTTGCGAAACCGCATATCAACTTCTCCTTGTGCATAAACCTCGCAAAAACGATGCATGGCAGCTTCCGCAGGGCGGGTGCGAAAAGGGGGAGTCTATTGCTGAGGCGGCGTTACGGGAACTAAAAGAAGAAACAGGCATAGATGCCGCTCTGCTCGACACGTGCGGGCATGTGTATCAGTACGATTTTCCAAAGAGTTTCCGACGATTCCGTCCCGATAACGTAAAGGGTCAGTGCATTCACTACGTATTTGCCGCTGTAGATTCGGATGTGTCCGTGCATGTCGATGGGGAGGAGATCGATGATTTCGTGTGGGTGCACTTCGAGCAACTTCCGCAGTACATTAAGCGGAAGCAGTATCTTAAGCTTGCTCGGAAGCTCTTTGAAGACGGCGTCGCACTACTCTCTTAATCCTATGCGTATTCTCTCACTCTCATTGGAGAATTTCAGATGTTACCCTTCCCATAGTATTGCGTTCGGCGACGATCCCGTTTTCGTACTTCTTGGCCCGAACGGGGCGGGGAAAACAAATATTCTTGAGGCGATTTCACTCCTTTCCCTGGTGAAGTCCTGCCAACATGCGGAGGAACAAGACATCATTGCGTGGGGTGCGGAGTACTACAGGGTGCGTGCGGAGGTGGCCTCCGATTCCGGTCAGAGCACGATGCTGGAAGTCGTGAGCCAGCTTTCGCCGACGCGCCAGAAAGCGTGCTACGTCAATGACGTTCGTACGCAGATCTGCGATATGGTTGGCGTGCTTCCGACGGTCATTTTTTTGCCACAGGATTTGGAACTCTTCACCGGAACGCCGCAGAACCGTCGCATGTTCCTCGACCGGCTTTTAAGCCAAGTATCTCCGCAGTATCTTCAAACCCTTCTGCAGTACCAGAAGATTATAAAGCAACGCAATTCTCTCTTGCGCAGCATCGCCGACGGCGTTGCCCGTCGGGGGGATCTTTCCGTCTGGGACGAGAAAGCGGCCGAAGCAGGAACGGTGGTGATGCTTCGTCGTTTGGAACTTACGGAGGTGTTGCAGTGCACACTTTCTTCCGAACTCGGGAGCTTGGGTGAAGAGTGGCCGGATGCCAACATTTTGTACGAACGTAAGGGCGATTGCCGGGATTTTGCCGGAGCGAAAAATGAGATGCTCGATTTGCTCTCCCATTTTCAGGAGCGCGATATCATTCTCAAATCAACGACCATCGGCCCCCACCGCGATGACTGGAAGATCGTGGTTGATGGCAGGGACATTGCGACGTTCGCTTCTCGTGGGCAGCAGCGCACCGTGGTTCTGGCACTCCTCTTCCTGCAGGTTTCCTATCTGGAAATTCAGCGCGACGAAAAGCCCGTCATTCTCCTCGACGATGTGTTTTCTGAGCTCGATGACCGGCATCAGCAGTCTCTTCTTGCATCCCTTGAAGGGCACCAAGTGATCATCACCGGAACCCATGTCCCAACAAATGTGTTTGGGGCGAAGGTAATGGCAATGGGGATGATGGCTGAAGATGATAGGTCGAAGGTCATAGGTCATAGGTCGAAGGATATCAGGCGATGAGTGACATTCTTTTCCCATTGAACGCTCCGAATGCCGCCAGTGCGAGTGCGTCGGCTGCATCATCCGGTTTTGGGATTTCTTCGAGATTGAAGATCATTTGTACCATCTTTTGCATTTGTTTTTTATCGGCTCTCCCATCGCCTGCTATGCAGCTCTTCAGTTCAGGGGGAGTCGGTTCCAGGATGGGGATGCCGTGCCTAGAAACTGTTGCGAGGATCACTCCCCGTGCCTGAGCAACATCGAGTGCAGTCTTTTCGTTGACGGAAAAGTAGAGTTTCTCGATGACGGCAATGTCGGGTTCTTTTTCTTTGAGGTATGCAGCAAGGTCGTCACCGATCTCTCGCAGGCGGTGAGCGAGAGGGGAGGAAGAGGCTGTTGCGATGGTCAGCCATTCGACGGCGATCAGCCTCGGTGCTACCCCTTCCGCCAGCCCGATTCCTATGGTCGCGAGCCCCGGATCAATTCCAATAATGCGCATGCCGCCATTCTACGGTGTTTATTTCTGTTTGTGACTATGATGACGATGGTTATATTGCTCAATTGCTGAATTATTTTATAGCAATACTTACACGTTATCCATAGTGTCGCCTGAGGATACTTCGCCATAGAGCAATATTTTTGGTATAATGAAGGGATTCATGCAGCACACACACATCCAACGAATGCGCCACAGGCATATGGTTGTGCTCCCCGTATTCATCGCACTTCTTACTGCGGGATTTGCAGGTCAAGCACTGCATCTCTCCTCAAATGTTTCGTTAACAGGCACACAAATCTCTACGGAATCACTCAAGCGGTTTTCTCTCCTTTCGGGCGTGTATGGAGTTTTGTACTCGGGCGGATCGTTTACGGAATCGCACGGTGCGATTTCCCTGGAAGAGGGTTCGGTATTGCTCGCTTCCGATGGCATTATTCGTCTCCGTGCCGGCGAAACAGCATTCACCGCATTCGACGGCGCGTTCCATGTGACAAGGGCTTCGGGAGATACCACCGTCGCCGCCATCACAACTCCTGTCGCTGTCACCATCGGCGAGCAACGCATGGTGGTGCCCGCCGGTATGCAGTGGACGCTCACGGGGGATCTGCTGCTGCCGTTTCGCTCCGGTTTTGATAACTGGATGACTTCACGTACCCCAACGCAACTTCCCGCACCGTTTATACTTCGGAAACTCGAAGATCTTTCTCTGGTATCCATTCCAAATCCGCCGCTTCCTTCTCCGCGGTTTTCGCTGCCACGAGAGCGGACGATTACCGGCAATTTTCTCCTGCCTTCCTCTGAGGAACGTATGCGTAGCAAGCGTCATGAGAAAGCCCTCGGTGCTCTGCGTTTTCTCGTGGAACGAGGTGATGCAGATTCTCTGCCTACACTGCTCGAGCAGCCGCTGCTTTCAGAGGCTCTCCGGACTCCACGCGGTCGCACTGTACTGGCATTCCTTCTTTCTTCTGTTCCTGCTACGGAGACAGGCGTTCGCATGGCGTTACTCTCGCACTTGGCAGAAGACGATGCTCTCTGGCTTGTTGTATCGCTCCATCCGATCTATCGCGATATCGCTTGGGCGCTTGATGATCCGGAATTTTCCGTGGAGGCGCTCATCACGCGCGTACTCATTTTTCCTTTTGCGGCGTTCACCAAAGATCCGTTGGCAGATTTTGTTTTCCAGCGACATCGCATAGCGCTCTCTTTGCTCAGAGAGAAGGTGGGGGATCGAGTTTCCTTCACAGAGCATGCGGTTGCCGCGCATGTGCCGCTCGTGAGTTCGCTCCGTGATCTCGGGTATCCGATGCGAGCGAAAAACCTCCGTGCAACGCTGCAAAATGCCATAGAGAGCCTGGATGTGCCCGGAGTCGTACTGTCCGACGCGCTGCGTACGTTGCAGGAGAGTGACACCGCAGACCTTTCCCCCCTTCCTCCTCGCGTACCATCGGAGGAGAACACGGTGGTCGTCCTTCCGCAGGATTTGCCTATGCCAGCAGTCGTACTCTCTCCGAGCGAGGTGGAGCAGCGAGCCTACGTTTCACTTTCCGCCGCTGGCGCGCTCTTTCAAGTTCATACCATCGTGGAGGCGACAGGGCAAAACACTGCGCGCGTGGAAGACATTCTCTTCAGCGGGCCAAAGGCAGACCGATTGGCGAGCTTTACGCTGGATGTCGTGACGGGAACCGTGAGCAATATCGTGGTGGACGGGAAGTCCGATTTTCCCTATACACCCAGCTTTGCAGGGTTTACGGAATGGTTGCGGAAATAGGTCTGATGGTGCATTTCTCCTTGCATATGATATTATCATATGATAATATCATATCAGTTTTCCTTCCCTTTCCATGACAACCGTCTCCGTACCCCTTCCTGAAGATTTACTGCGCTCACTCGAGATGCTCATAGCGCAGGGGGTAGTACCCAATAAGGCCGAAGCACTTCGACAAGCACTAAAAAAGTACCTAGAGGATTTGGCCGTGGATGCTGTGTTACGCGCAAGCAAGGAGCCTCGTTTGAAGGGCGATATCGATGATCTCATGAAAAAAATCTGCATATGACAGTTTTCTACACAGCGAACTTCCTTCGCCAGTTTAAGAAACTACCCCGCACTCTTCAGCAGGAAGCGAAAGAGAAGATAGAGCTTTTTAAGAAAAACCAGCATCAACCCTCATTACGGGTACACAAGTTGAAAGGACATCTTCGTAGATATTGGAGCTTTTCTGTAAATTATAGCTATCGCATTGTGTATGAGTACGATTCCAGCACGACGATTGCCCTCCTCGCGATTGGAGATCATAGCGTCTACCAGTGAAGATCTCCCAAATCGGGTTGAAGCATCGACTTGGGAACCGTATCCTCTCTAGGCTTCTGCAGAGTCTAAAGGCCTTCTGAAGATCGATCTTTCTTTTTATTCTCGGGCGATTAGCTTCCTCCTACGTCCGCCTGAGGCGGACTACGGCGGACAAGCAGTTTCCAGCTTCGCATCGTAAGATACTATCATTTGCATGCTGGATGTCATTCACATCTCCGGGCGATTAGCTCAGTTGGTTAGAGCGCGACACTGATAATGTCGAGGTCGGCTGTTCAAGTCAGCCATCGCCCACCA
>CAYJSJ010000021.1:0-19826 GCA_964373065.1 uncultured Candidatus Peribacteria bacterium | reverse complement strand
TGTTTTGCATTTCCTCATAGTATAGCAAATTTTGAAGGCAATGGCAATTTTGGCTTCGCAGGGAGAGTCCGGAGATCCGTGTTGCAATTATAGTCACAATTGTGTACACTATTTTCGTATGGCAAAAACTCGCACGATCAGCATCCGGGAATTCCGGCAGAACCTTACGAAATTCTTGAAAGAAGCACAGGAAAAAGGGGTTCACTTTGTCGTCATGCGCCATTCCGTCCCCGTGGCGCATGTGACGCCGGTGGAGAATGGCGCGGATTCCCTAGAAGCACTGGCTGCGGAAGTCGCAACTGCTCGAGCGGCATATCGAAAGGGTAAGACCTATACTGCAGAAGAGGTACTCGGTATGATTGAGGGCTCAAGGATCCACGGTTAGGATCCCATCGCTTTCGCATTGGCGATTATCGGGTGCTTGTTGATGCCAAAAACGAGGTGATCTCATTGCTCATTGTTCTCTCGGTGAAGCATCGGAAGGATGCGTATGCTGTGTGAATGGCGCAGGAGTTTTGCAAGAAAAGGCTTCTCCATGCTCAGAACCATTGCTAGAATCTGCAGGCTTTGATCTTTCTTCATTACCCTGCCCAGGTGGCGAAATTGGTAGACGCGCACGCTTGAGGGGCGTGTGGGAGCAATCCTATGGAAGTTCGACTCTTCTCCTGGGCACCATATAAAGATGGCTTACAGAAGCCATCCTAAAATTGCCAATCTATTTAAGAAAATCTGCTATCATACTGGCCATTGGATGATCCTTCTCTCATGCCATCAGTCCGAAATAATCTTCTTGCAGCATACGTGCGACTACAGTTGCTGCTTTTGCAAAGGCAAGATGCAAAAAACAGCAACCCTTCCAACAATTCATGACCAAGACTTGCACCCACTGTTCGGCACAGTTCGAAGTGATCGACGAGGATCTTCAGTTTTATGACACTATTTCACCGATCTTTGGTGGAAAGAAATATGGTATTCCGCCGCCTTCAAAATGTCCCGACTGCAGAGCACAAAGACGGTTGACACATCGCAATGAGAGAACACTCTACCAAAGGACATGCGATGCATCGGGCGAGAATATGATTTCTATTTATGCTCCGGATAGCGAATATCCCGTGTTTTGTCAGGAAGAATGGTGGTCTGATTCTTGGGATCCCCTGTCCTATGGGAGAGAATTTGATTTTTCCAAGACCTTTTTTGAACAATTTGACGCCCTTTGGCGAAAGACACCCCAGATGGGACTCTGCAACTTCAACTGCGAAAATTCCGTCTACAATAATTTTTGCTCTGGATTAAAGGACTGCTATCTCTGCATTGCGAGCGATAATGGACAAAACAATCTTTATTCCTACGTGTGTGAGAACTGCAACGACTGCGTCGACTGTTCGTTCATTCATAAATCCGAACTTTGTTACGAATGCTTTGATTGCTATTCCTGCTACACGTGCACGTTCTCGGAAAACTTGGAAAACTGCACTGAATGCTCTTTTTCTTCCGATCTCGTGGGTTGCACGCAGTGCTTTGCATGCCACGGTCTCAGGAAAAAAAATTACTGCATTTTCAATGAACAGGTGACAGTGGAAGAATATGCAACGAAGGTGAAGCACCTTGCCATTACCGAACATGTAATAAAACAGATGAAAGAAAGATCAAAGAAGATACACTTGAGTGTTCCGCAGCTCTTCGCAAAGATCGTTCACAGTGAAGGAGCAAACGGTGACCACATCTACCATTGTAACAATGCTGTATGTTGTTTTGATGTCAATGAAGGTGAGAGTCTCCGCAACGTTATTTATGCGCCTTGGGGTGTTCATCATGCGCACGATCTTTATGCAGGAGGGGAATGTGAGTGGGTGTACGAATACATCGGCGGTGGCGTCAATATTTCACACTCTGCATTTCATATCGTAAACGCAAACGGACTGAACGATGCGTACTATTGTGTCCAGTGTTTCAATGGATGCCGCTTTCTCTTCGGGTGCATTGGTCTCAAGAAGAAAGAGTATTGTATACTCAATACGCAGTATACGAAGTCACAATACGAGGATCTGGTGCCGAAAATCATTGATTCTATGAGGAAAACCGGTGAATGGGGAGAATTTTTCCCAGCCTCCCTAAGCCCCTTTGCGTACAACGAAACTGTGGCAGCTGAAATGTTTCCGCTCACAAAACAAGAAGCTGCCAGACAAGGAATGCGGTGGAGAGAATCGGATCAAAAGGAACAAGTACAGCAAACATATTCCGTTC
Source organism: uncultured Candidatus Peribacteria bacterium (assembly GCA_964373065.1). GTDB lineage: Bacteria > Patescibacteriota > Gracilibacteria > Peribacterales > Peribacteraceae > CAYJSJ01. The sequence goes on along the minus strand of CAYJSJ010000021.1, from coordinate 17,582 downwards.
CGGAAAAGATTATTGATGTTGGTGATACCATCACAAAAGAATCTCTTGCCTGCAGCTCTTGCAAGAAGAATTTCCGCATTATCCCGCAGGAACTGTCGTTTTACAGACGCATGAATCTCTCCGTACCCAAGCTCTGCCCTGGTTGTCGCCATGATGAACGGATGCAGAAAAGAAATCCACGCAAACTTTGGGATAGAAACTGTTCTAAATGCCAAAAACCGATCCAAACAACCTACGCACCCAACCGCCCAGAAAAGGTTTACTGCGAAGAGTGCTACTTGAAAGAGGTCTATTAGGGATTGGGGATTGGAATTTCGGGAATAGGGTACATTGTTGCCATTATTCCCAATTTCCTTAATACTAAACCCTAGCCCCTGATGAAAAAGACTTGCACCCACTGTTCGGCACTGTTCGAAATCCCCGAAGACGAGCGAAAGTTTCACACCGATATGGAAGTGGATCCCCCAAAGCAGTGCCCGCATTGCCGTTTCGTTCGCCGCTTAAACGAGCGCAATGCTCGCAATTTGTATAAACGAAAATGTGACCTGACCGGCAGAGACTTTATCTCCCCATACAGTGAAACTGTCTTCCCCGTCTATCATCCGGATGAATGGATCAGTGACAAATGGGACGAGACGAAATACGCGCTGGAGATCGATTGGAACAAACCGTTCTTCGAACAGATGAAAGTCTTGTTTGATACCGTCCCTCGCCAAGGGCAATTCATCTGTCCGGGCACGCTCCAAAACAGTGACTACGTGAACTGCGCGGGGTGCTTGAAGGATTGTTACCTTGTAACGGAAACCGACTACAACGAGCGCTGCATGTACGGCAATCGCGTGTTCCATAACCGGTACGTGGTGGACTGCAGCAACATTTATGAATCCGAGCTTTGTTATGAATGCATCGATGTGAGCAATTGCCACAGTTGTCGCTACTGCATAGACTCAGAAAACTGCAGCGATAGCTACTTCCTCAAGAGTTGCATCAGCTGCCGCGATTGCATTGGGTGCATGAATCAACGGCAGAAACGGTTTATGATCTTCAATGAGCAGTTGGATGAAACAACGTATACAGAGCGTAAGGAAGTGCTCAGGCTGAATTCGTTTGGCGGTGTGGAAGCAATGCGCAAGAAAGCGACGGAGTTCTTTCTGAAAGAACCGCACAAATACGTCCAGATGGAACAGGTACAAAACTGCAGCGGTGATCACTTGTACAAATCGAAGAACGCACACTCATGTATCGACTGCACTGATCTTGAAGATTGCAAGTACTGCGCACGCGTTTTCAGCGTTAAAAGCGCAATGGATTACACTGCGTGGGGTGATAAATCCGAGAAAATATACTGGACAGCTTCATGCGGAGATAACGGCTACAATTTACGGTTTTGCGGAACATGTACGACGAATGTCAGTAATCTGACTTACTGCAGCAATAGCACGAGTTGCAAAGACTGTTTCGGGTGCGTGGGAATGCGCAAAAAACAGTACTGCATCTTGAACAAACAATATTCGAAGGAAGCATATAAGACTCTTGTGCCCAAGCTGATCGAGCTTATGAAATCGCATGACGAATGGGGCGAGTTCTTCCCCCGAAGCTTCTCCTGTTTTGGTTATAACGAAACCATTGCGCAGGAATACTTTCCACTAACGAAAGCAGAAGCACTTGCTGCGGGGTACACTTGGAAGAACGTAAAGGATGAGAAACTCAGCGTGGAGAAGACTGTCCCCGCAGGAAAGCTGCCGCAGACGATTGCCGAGATACCGGATGATATTCTGAATTGGGCTGTGGCCTGTGAGAACAGCAAAAGACCGTTCAAGATTATCAAGCAGGAGCTTGAGTTCTACCGGCAGCTTGATATTCCCGTCCCCCACCTGCACCCCGACGAACGACATAACCGGAGGATGACACTTCGCCCGTCTCGGGTGTTCTATAATCGCACGTGTGATCAGTGCGAAAAGCAGATAGAAACAACGTTTGCTCCGGAAAGACCGGAGAAGGTTTACTGCGAAGAATGCTACTTGAAAGAGGTCTATTGAACAGAATTACGAAGGAAGAATTAAGAATTACGGGAAATTCCTTCGTAATTCATAATTTATAATTCATAATTCTCTTCATGAAAAAGACTTGTGCAAACGGCTGGTGTAAAGCTTCATTTGAAGTGACCGATGATGATCTTCAGTTTTATGAAAGAGTATCACCTGTATTCGCAGGAAAAAAATATCCTCTCCCACCTCCGGTAAATTGTCCGGATTGCAGGCAGAGACACAGGCTCGCACTGTGCAATGAACAGTTTTTCTATCCGGCGACGTGTGCACTCTGCAAAAAACGGACCATAACGCAGTATCCACCTTGGCAAAAGAGAACGGTGTACTGCCGCGAATGTTGGCACGGAGACGGCTGGGACCCCTGCGATTACGGACGCGATATTGATTTTTCTCGCCCATTTTTTGATCAAATGAAAGAATTGCAAACCATAGTCCCCGTCGAAAATTTGTTGACTGCGGGAACGGTGGAAAACGCTGAATATATTCACTACGCGGGTTTTGCAAAAAACTGCTACCTCATCCAGCACGCAGACTTTTGTGAAGACTGTTATTACGGGTACGGTTTCAAGCATGTACGATCGTGCGTCGATGGTTTTTATAATCTGCAGAGCGAGTTGCTCTATGACTGTATCGATTGTCTCTCGTGCTACGGACTGAAGGGATGCCAAGACTGCAATAACTGCCAATCGAGTATGTTTTTGCGTGACTGTGTCGGATGCAAAGATTGTTTCCTCTGTGTCGGGCTTCGCGGAAAAGAGTTTTGTTTTGAAAATCAACAATTGAGCAAAAAAGGCTACTAGGAGAAAATATCCGCCATTGATCTTCGTTCCTTCACTCAATACGACTCCTGTAAAACACGGAGAAAGGAGCTGGAACGCAAGCATACATTCAAAGAGTTGCAAGGCAATAATCTGGAGAACTGCAGCGGTGATCATCTCAATAACTGCAAAAACGTGCATGCATCGTTCGATTGTGAGGATATTGAAACAGGGAAATTCCTCTATCAAATTGTAACCGGTGGCAAAGATATTTATGACTGCTATCAGTACGGCTTGAATCTGCGTGAATCGTACGAATGCTGCATTGCCGGAAACGATACGTACCACGCGCTCTTCTGCCATCATTCTCACGTGAGTTGTTCTGATCTCCTCTATTGCTGGTACATTCAAGCTTCCAAGAATTGCTTCGGATGCTTAAGCGTGCACAATAAGCAATACTGCATTTTAAATAAGCAATATTCTCAAGAGGAATATGCACTCTTGGCTCCCCGGATCATCCAACATATGATGAAGACCAATGAATGGGGAAAATTCTATCCATTCGCCTTCTCTACATTCGGCTACAACAAGACAACGGCTCAACTCTATTATCCGCGGACAAAAGAACAAGCTCTCAAAGAAGGTTCCTCATGGGATGAGAATGAAATTCCTGTAGTCCAAGCAAAAAAAACAATACCCGCCAACGCCCTTCCGGATAACAGCAAAGATATTCCCGATGATGTTTCTCACTGGGCGATCATCTGTGAAGTAACGGCAAAACCATTTCGTATTACACCACAAGAACTTGCATTCTATCGCACACAGAACTTGCCGATCCCTCGTCGTTCACCGGATCAACGTCATCTCGATCGATTGGCACAAAGAAACCCCCGCAAACTCTGGAGTCGCATCTGCGGAAGCTGCGGTAAACCGATCCAAACAACCTACGCACCCAACCGCCCAGAAAAGGTTTACTGCGAAGAGTGCTACTTGAAAGAGGTCTATTAGGGATTGGGGATTGGAATTTCGGGAATAGGGTACATTGTTGCCATCATTCCCTAATCCCTTAATACTCACCCCTAGCCCCTAATAATGTGGTATTGTAACTTCAAATAGGCACACTATGCCCCTCTCTCATCTCCACATCGTCATCCCGCAGGGCTCGGAAGGGAATACGAAGATGGAACCCAAGTTCCAAGAGCTTTTGATCTCCCTTAGAAATACTGTTACGGGCGTACGATTCTCCTTTGAGTACTTCGGCTATGAACAGTACACGTACTTTTACATCGTTGTGGAGAATCGCTACCGGGAAACGATCGAAGGACTTGTGTATTCCATCTTTCCGGATGCGGAGATCAAACTGACGAAGGACTATGTGAAGCTCTATGATCCCGAAAAACACGCTGTCGCCGGAACACAACTCGGGCTCCTGGAACGCGATGTGTACCCCATTCGCACGTATGACCAGTTCAAGGAGGACAGCATGTCGAGGCTTTTTTCGGTGATCAGTAAGATCGAAAGCGGCGAACGCGTCTGGGTGCAGATTGTCGTGGAGCCGCAGGACGACAGTGCATACTTCCACTTCCTTCGCAGCTGGCGGTTCTGGTTTGCGCGCATTAAGAAGTTCTTCTCGATCAGAGACAGACTGCGCAAAGAAGGTCTCAAGGGGATCAACAAACGGAGATTTGATCTGGCTGCAGAGAAGGAACAGACAAAACCATTTCGCGTCAGCATGCGGCTTGTCTACATTGCAAAAAATTCAGAAATTGCCAAACGAAAGCTCGGTGCCGTGATCGATGCGTTCTACCACTTCACCGACACCGACATCAACGGTTTCTCCGCTGCAAGGATTACGACCAGCCCCACCTTCGTCGATAAGTTTGAATCGAGAAAACACGCAAATACCTTTATCATGAGCGCAAAAGAAGTCGCGACGCTCTACCACTTGCCGAATGCCGATCTTGTTCCGCACATCGTGCATGTGCTTGCACGAAAATCCGACCCACCACAAGATTTACCACGTTCCGGAGAAATGGATGTTTCGTCTTTTGGGATCACGAACTACCACAATAATCAGGTGGAATTCGGCATTCGACGCGAAGACCGAAGACGCCACCTGTACTTAGTCGGAAAATCCGGATCCGGAAAAAGCAAGCTTCTGGAGCTTCTGATCATGAATGATTTGAAAAACGGTCACGGTGTCGCAGTCCTAGATCCGCACGGAGACCTTGTGGATGCCGTCCTTCGCTTTGTACCGCCGGAACGCAAAGATCAAGTGATCCTTTTTGACCCGGCCGATACGGAGTTTCCGATTGCGTTTAACCCCTTGGAACGTGTCGACGACGCCTACAAAATGCAACTCACAATAGGGATCATCGACATCTTCAAAAAACTCTTCGGCACAAACTGGAGCGATCGTCTGGAACATGTGCTCCGGTACACGCTGCTCGCCCTCCTCGACAGCCCCAACACGTCTATCCTCTCGATTCTCAAAATGCTGACCGATAAGAACTACCGACAGAAGATCGTCGCGAGGATCAATGACAACGTCGTGAAGAGCTTCTGGGTTTCGGAGTTTGCCGCTTGGAGCGAAAAGTTCGATGCCGATGCTATCACGCCGCTGCTCAATAAAGTCGGCCAGTTTGTTGCTACAAATATGATCCGCAATGTTGTCGGACAACCGGAGATGAAGTTCGATCTTCGCGACATTATGGATAATAAGAAGATCCTGCTGATGAAAGTAAGCAAGGGTTTGCTCGGCGAAGAGAATTCCTCGTTGATCGGTTCTATGATCATCACGAAGATCTATCAGGCGGCGATGAGCAGGCAAAATATCGCAGAGGAACAGCGTCAGAACTTCTACTTCTACGTGGATGAGTTCCAGAACTTCGCGACAGATACGTTCTACGAAATTCTCTCCGAGGCGCGCAAATATCACTTGAATCTGACGATCGCCCACCAGTACATGGGGCAACTGAGCAGCAAGATCCGCCAGACGGTCTTCGGCAACGTTGGGTCGATGGTTTCCTTTCGTGTTGGTGCGGAGGACGCGGAGGTTCTCGAAAAGGAATTCGAGCCGATCTTCAAGGAACGCGACATCATCAACCTCGGGGTCCGCGAGTTCTACATAAAGATGTCTGTGAACGGAGAGATTCGCGAGCCGTTCTCCGCGCGAACGATCGACGTTCCGAAACCTGTGAGTGATGTGAGTAAAGAGATCATCGCGATCTCACGAAAGAAGTATTGTGCTCCCAAGAAGCATGTCGAAGCGTTTCTGCAACGATGGGACGAGGCCGCCAAAGAGCCTCCGAAGCCAGAGGAACTTGCCGCGGTGGAAGAGAAGTTCGAGGAACCGCTGATTTAGGAGCACATCTTCTTCAGCCGTACTTTTTCTGGCTGAGGAATCTTCAGCGTCCCGATGAATTGAAGAATATCTCCCTTTGTCACCCTCTCCCCCCGCGTGAGAGATTTCAGTTTTTCGTACGCGCCCTCCACACCGTGTTTTCGTAATACAGTTTGAAGTGCCTCGGCATGGATTTCGGGATGCTGATCGAGTTCTTCTTGAATAACTTTTTTATTCAATAGAAGCTTCGCCATTCCTTTCCTCTGGGAAGACAGCGCGAGCAGAACATACCCGAATGCCACGCCGATGTTCCTCTGCACCGTGGAATCGGAAAGGTCGCGCTGCATGCGGCTGATGGGGAGTTTTTCTGCAAAGTGCGCAAACAGCGCATTGGCGAGACCGAAATTCCCCTCTGCATTCTCGAAATCGATGGGGTTCACCTTGTGCGGCATGGTGGAGGAACCTACTTCGCCTTTGATGATCTTCTGCCCGAAGATGCCGCGGGAAATATAACTCCAGATGTCTCTGCAGAGACCGATACTGATCGTATTCCATCGGAAGAGGATGTGGCTGAGTTCCGCTATGTCGTCATGCGGATTGATCTGCGTAGTATGTGTGAGCGGGTGAAGATGCAAAGACGTGATGAACTTTTTACCGAATGCTTCCCAGTGGATATCCGGGTACGCCGCCTTGTGCGCGGAGTAGTTGCCTACCGCTCCCCCGAATTTTCCATGCATTGTCCATGCCTTCAATTGATCTACCTGACGTTGCAGGCGATCAACGAACACCATCATTTCTTTTCCGAGCGTCGTTGGAGTGGCGGGCTGCCCGTGCGTGAGGCTCAGCATTGTTGTTTTTGCTGAAGAGGAAGCTATTTTTTTGATATCCGACACTGCCTTTGCCATGGCAGGAATGAAGACATCCTTCACTGCGCGCGTAATGAGCAGCCCGTAAGCGAGATTATTGACATCTTCACTGGTGAGTCCGAAATGTATGAATTCACGATAGGGCTTGAGACCTTTGATCTTCGATACCTCATCTTTCAGCCAATACTCGACGGCTTTTACATCGTGATTCGTTGTTGTTTCTCTGCGTTTGATATCAGCCGCATCGTTGTCATTAAACGTTTGAATAATGTTACAGAGCAGTGTTTTCTTCTGCAGAGGCAGTGATGGAAAATCGCGTTTCGGAAGCACATCGCCGAGTGCCATGAAATAGCGAATCTCCACTTCCACTCTTGCTTGGTGGAGTGCTTCCTCGGAAAAATACGGGTGAAGTGCTTCGACTGCGGCTCGGTATCGGCCGTCCAGAGGAGAGAGTGCTCTCACGCTTCGGGTTGGAAAATATGTTTGAATTCCTTCTCACTCATTGTTTCTTGCTTCAGAAGAATGACGACAAGCTCATCGAGCTTCTTCCTATGCTTTTTGAGCATCTCGGCAGCGCGAACATACTGCGAAGCAATGGTTTCCTTTACGAACGTATCGATGTGGCGTGCAAGTTCTTCGCTGTAATTGCGGGAAGATGATGGATCGACGCCGAGGAAGAGCGTCCCCTGCTTTTCGCCGTACGTTACAAGACCGAGAGTGTCGCCGCCCATGCCGTAACGCATCGCCATATCGCGCGCAATCGCGGAAGCGCGTTCCAGATCGTTGCTTGCGCCCGTGGTGATTTCTGAAAAGACGAGTTCCTCCGCGGCGCGGCCGCCGAGAAGACCGCAAATCTCGTCGAGAAATTTCGACTTGCTCGTCGTGTACTGGTCTTCATCGGGCAAAAACCACGTAACGCCGAGGGTCGCGCCCCGCGACACGATGGAGATTTTGTGCAGAGCGTCACTTTCCGGGCAGAGGAAACCCACGATCGCATGCCCGAGCTCATGGTACGCAGTGATCTTCTTCTCCTTTTCCGAGAGCTTTCGCGAGCGCTTCTCGGGACCGAGAGCCACTTTTTCCACTGCGTCGTCGATATCCTGCTGCACGATGCTTTTGTGCTTTCTCTTAGCGGAAAAAATAGCCGCTTCATTCATGATGTTTTCGAGATCGGCACCGGTGAGGCCCACTGTCTTTCTGGCAATGGCTCTGAGATCGATGCCTTTGCCCATTTTTTTGTTCTCCGTATGCACCTGGAGAATCTTTTCTCTGGCTTCGAGATCGGGTTTGTCCACGAAGATGCGGCGATCGAAGCGGCCGGGACGAAGCAGTGCCCTATCCAGCACATCCGGACGATTGGTCGCCGCCATCACGATCACATTTGTATCTTGCTCGAAACCGTCCATTTCGGTAAGGATCTGATTGAGGGTTTGCTCTCGCTCATCGTGTCCTCCTCCGAACCCCGCCCCTCCGCGTTGGCGGCCGACGGCGTCGATCTCGTCGATGAAGATGATGCACGGGGCGTTCCGCTTGGCACGGGCAAAAAGATCGCGCACCCTCGACGCACCGACACCCACAAACATCTCGACGAATTCGGAACCGGCAATGGAAAAGAAGGGCACGCCGGCCTCTCCCGCCACCGCGCGCGCGAGCAGCGTTTTTCCCGTCCCCGGTGCTCCGACAAGGAGCACGCCCTTCGGGATCTTTGCACCGATGGAGGTGTACTTCTTCGGATTCTTCAGAAAATCCACCACCTCGACCAGGTCTTCCTTCGCTTCATCCATACCGGCGACATTCTTGAAGCGTGTCTTTACCTGCTTGGCGTCTGCCACGCGCGCTCGCGATTTCCCGAATGACATGGCGGTATTCTGGCTTCGGGCGATGCCACGGAAAAGCCAGATGAGCCCTCCGACCACCAAGATGAGAAAGAGAACATCGGGTAACACCGCGATGAGCATGTTCTGTGCTTCGCGGTTTTCGATTTCTACGATTGTAGGATTTTCGGAATCGTTCCACCCCAGCTGCGATGCCGTGTCCTGGCTCTCTTTATAGGACTGGAGCAGCGCACCGGTGACAGTTTCCACAAAAACTTTGTTATCACGGAGGCTGATCTTACTGAATTTTCCCGTCTTGTAACCGCGTGTAATTTCGCTGATCGAAACCACCGGCGCATCTGCGTACCGCTTATCACCGAGTCGCGCGGGATTCGTAAGGGAAAGAAGTGACATTGCCACCAGTGACAGAAAAAGAACGGCAGAGAGCATCCAGCTGCGATTCTTCGGAGGTCGTGCGCGGGTAGGTGCCATTTATGCAGAGAGTAATCGAAGTATTGGCTACAGGATAGCCACAAGCGCAGTGGGAGTCACCTGATTCTTGCAAGAAAGTTAGGAAGGTTTGGAACGTTGGGAAGGTTTGGAACGTTGGGAAGGTTTGGAACGTTGGGGAAGTTTGCTTCCAACGTTTCAAACTTTCCAAACCTTCAATGCATCAGCTACACTCCGTTCCATGCCAAATGCATCAGAGACACGCAACCAACGCATGGGAGCATCGGTGCTGCTGGGGCTGCTGATTGCGGTGATGGCATTTTTTACATACTTCTGGAACTACACGAATCCCCCGTTTCTCTACTGGGATGAGAATTACCATATCGCTTCGGCACAGAAGTATTTGAACGGCGTCTACTTCATGGAGCCGCATCCGCCGCTCGGAAAACTGCTGATTGCAGCCGGCGAGAAGCTCTTGAATGCCAATGTCGGTGCGGATGACGAATTTATTGGAACCGACTATGCAAAGGAACTCCCGAGCGGTTTTTCGTTCAAGGGATACCGATTCTTCCCCGTGTTCTTAGGGTGGGCGATCGCGCCGCTTCTCTACCTGATTTTCTTGCTCATTACGCGTAAACCCGTCTGGGCGGTGCTCCTCAGTTTCCTCTATGTGTTTGATAACGCCTTGATCACCCATAGCAGAGCGGCGATGCTCGATAGCACGATGCTTTTTTTCTGCGTGGCGATGATTGCCCTGTATCTTTTGGTTCTGAGGTTCCGGCATCATCGACATGCGTTCCCTCTCCTCAGCCTGCTCCTTGGGATCGCATTCGCAGGTGCCATGGGGACGAAGGCACTGGCGATGATCATGATTTTACTATGGCCTGTGATGATTCTGCACTTGCGGAAGAGGTCGAATGTCGAAAGTCAAATGTCACGGACGTTTGCCCTACGACTGTCGACCTTCGACTTCCAAAAAATTTGTCAGTTCCTCGTCCTTTCCACCGCCGGATTCCTGATCGTCTATGTCGCCATCTGGCAACTGCACTTCAGCATAGGAAAACGTATCGTCGATTCTCTGCCGGATAACGGGTATTACCAGGCATCGGAGGAATACAAAACGCTGCTTGGTGCAGGAAGGATCAGTCTCCCGCTCATGATGAGAGACAACCTCCGTTTCCTCAAGCACTACAGCACAGGTGTCCCGCCATTAAACCTCTGCAAAGCAGATGAAAACGGATCACCTTTTTTCCTATGGCCTTTTGGAGCCCGCGCGATCAATTATCGCTGGGAAACTCCCGATGGATCTCTGTACCAATACCTCACACTGCAAATCAATCCCGTCGTCTGGGGACTTTCGCTCATCGGCTTGCTCCTTGCATTCGTACTGATTCTTGGATCTTTTTTGCTACACGGTGCCAAAAAACCGGAGCATAGGCATGATCTGATGCTCTGGAGCCTTCTGTGGCTTTCGTACATGATCGCGGTGAGCCGGATCGACCGCGTGCTGTACCTGTACCATTATTTTATCCCCCTTCTTTTCAGTTTTATACTGCTCGGATATGTATTGCTTGACCTCAAAAAGATCGGTGCATGGGCTCTGGATGCACGCAGGAAGGATTGGCTTCTGCTTGCATGCGGCCTCATGATCTTTGCCTCGTTTCACTTCTATAGGCCTCTCTCGTACTATGAGCCGATCAGCGATGTTTCCTTTCGCAAACGCATGATCTTCCCGCTCTGGGAGCTTCGGTGTGTAAACTGTGAGAAAAAGAACCTGATGGCAAATCCCCTTCCACCAGAATCCCCGTGAAGAAGCGAAAGAGATTGACGGGTTTCAGCCGCCTGAAGAACCCCTCCCTGCAATGCTTGGCGGGTGCGGCGGGCGTGATGATAGTCATGCTACTTTTCCTGATCATCGCACCTTCGCATGCGATCGGGACTGCGACAGTGAAACCGGACGGTGGAGAAGGGAGTCCACGCGATTTCTCGCTGCCTCTTTCTCTGTCCATGGAACTACCGGGCACCATCGAAGGGGCATGGACGATGACAATTGCAGAGCTGCATCCTGAGTATTTTCGCATCATCCCCGATGATTGCCTTACGTCACTCTTCGTCAATGGGACTGCGATCGACTCGGCTTTTTTTCCGCTCTGCGATTACACGCGCGGGAAAGTCTTCGCCCTCGGGAACCTCCTCTCTCCGGGCGAAAACATCATTCGCTTTGCGGTGAGCAATACAGGAGGACAGAGTGGAATTTCCTTTGTCGTAAGCCCTACCGATCCGCTCATCCTCACGCTCTCTGCACTCCTCCTGGCTTGTTTTCTCCTTGGCATTGCCGGAGCACTGCGGATGTGGAGGTTTCCGATTCCCCGGCCTGAGCTGCTTCTGGTGATTTTTGGAGGGCTTCTACGGAGCGCGTACATGCTCTCCACACCGTATTCCGTACGGAGCTATGACGCAGACGGCCACGTGGAATATATCCGTTACGTAGCAGAGCACTGGAACATCCCCCCGCTGCACTCGGGGTGGGAATCATTTCAGCCGCCGCTCTATTACTTCGTTGGTGCGCTCTGGTCACGCATCGGTGACGCTGTTGTCCCACCGGAGTACGCCATAGAGATGCTCCAGATCCTCAGCGTGCTTCTATCATTTGGAACGCTCCTCATCGGCATCGCCACTGTCAATCACCTCTTTCCGGGACCTCGCGCACGCGGTACACGGCTGCTGGCCGCGCTCCTCCTCGTCGTATGGCCGACAAATGTGTTCTTTGCTTCCCGCATCAACAATGATGTCCTCGTACAGCTCCTCATCTTCCTCGGTATTTTCCTGCTGCTTCTCTTCTGGAACTCCGGCGCGAGGCGGTACTGGCTCTCTGCAGTGGCGATATGCGCCTTCGGTGTGCTTACCAAAATGAACGCGATACTTCTCCTTCCTATTCTGGCGACTGCCCTGCTCCTATTTCCACGTATTGGATTTGCAAAAAAAATGGCGACCGCTGCGCTCGGCGCGGTTCTCTTCCTGGCAATCTCTGGCTGGTACGTTGCCCTGCGCATCCTATGGCATGGGCAGGAGAAGATCGTCGCAAATGTCGATACTATAAACAGCGGGTTACTACTCGCAAATTCTTGGAAAAACCTCTTTTCATTCCATCCGCTTTCAATACTGGATATTCCGTTCAATAGCCCCTGGCTCGACGATGCACGCAGACAATTTTTCCTAGAGTACTTCTTTCGCGCGAGCTTGTTCGGAGAGTTTTCCTTCCCTTGGACTTGGGCGGGATCTCTTCTTTTACTCCTTGCCTTCATCCTCCTGTGTCTTGCGACATTCGGATTCTGGAGATCTCTGTGTGCGGGGGGCACCTTTGCTCTGCCAATGCTGTTGATAGGCGTTTTTCAGATGGCTGGGCATTTTGCGTACCGTTTTTCGTATCCGTACTCGAGTTCCCAGGATTTTCGCTACTCGCTCTCGCTGCTCATTATACTTGCGTACGGTGTCGGTGCCGCTTGGCTGCTTCTCCCGCGCCTCCGACACTTCACCGCCGCCATATGCCTTCTGTTTTCTTCAGGATGCATTGCATTGCTTCTTGCGATTATGATGTTGTAGCCCCGTGCAGTCGCATGCCGCGACGGAGTGCCAGAAGCTCCCGCAGCATGCCCGCGATCACACGCACGCTTCCCCCCGTAGGGTTTCCCGCTCGACGGGGATAATGCGGTACATCCACCTGCCTGTAAGGGATTCCTGCGCGTTTCAAACGCAAGAATAATTCCGCGTTAAAGAATTTTTCCGTTCCATAGATTGGACGGATCTTCAGCCACGTGGAACGCCGAAAGACTTTGAGTCCGCAATTGACGTCGCGCACCCAGAGCCCGAATGTTATGAATACGAGAATGCCGAGAACTTTGCCGAAGAGGTTACGGATGAACGGATCTGCCCGCTTGCGCCTTCGCCCAGCGACAAAGTCTACTGAAGAAAGGAACGGCAGCAGTGAGGAAAGATCATCGATGTGAAATTGCCCGTCGCTATCCATGAATGCAGTGGTGTCTTTGGTCGCCGCATCGCACCCGGCACAAACGGCGATTCCGTAGCCGCGGTTACGGTCGTGCTTCACGATCTTCAAACGTGCATCGCGTGACTGCATCGCGTGGAGAATCGATCCTGATTGATCGGAGGAACCGTCGTCGACCACGATCACTTCCCCATCGATATGCTCTTCGGAAAGCCATGCAAGCGTTTCTAAAACCGTATGCTCGATGTTTGCTTCTTCGTTGAAACACGGGTGGACGACGGAGAGGTGCATAGCAATACAACAATACAACAATCGAGCACACAGATCTGCATAATTATCGCACATACCCCGCTCCTTCCGCTTCCTTCTGCGATCTATAGTACACGCGGTTTGCCGGGGCGATCCCACGACCGGAAGAGGAATCCACCGCATAGTATTTTTTCCCTTTCTTCGATGCAACGAACTCCGCCCACGCGGGGATGACGACGGAAATCTCATTTTTAAGGATGGGACCTGCAGGGAGCGCAAAGACACCGCTCTGCGTAAATATCTGATTGCCAATGGATACTCTGGCGTTTCCTATGATCTTCCCGTGGAGGAGCCCGTTACGCACACCTGCTATCTGGACGACGGGAACTGGAGGACGCGTATCGGGTCTGAGTGTTATAGGTGATGGATGATTGGCAATGAGCCGACCGGAGAGGTAGCCGGAACTGAGTGCGAGGCAGAAACTGGCGAGGAGGAGCATGATGCTTCTATGATGGGTCTCTACTAAGGAACTGCGATGGTTGTATTGCTGTATTGCTATATTGTTAGTCGGGAATTGGTAAAATTAATAAGAGAGTGCAACTTTTTGGGGATGACTTTTAATTGGGCATAGATTTTTTGATATTGTATTTTCGAGAGTATCCCTCTTCGGAATGCTTTTTCATTCCAATCTAAAGACTCAGAAGTTGATCCATAGGCATAGCGATAAAATTTTACTTTGTCTTTCTTTGAATATCTTCCAAATCCTTCCGCAATGTTTGCCGCTATCGAATCAATTGCTTCGGTAAATTGCTTTCCTATCGTCCACTGGGAAAATTTATCCCATGTTCTTATTATCTGCCAAACATCGTTGGAAAGGTGAAAAGCAAGCGTATACGCTTCAATATCGTTCAATCGCAGATATTTCGTCATGCAATTACACTAATAATTCAGTAACAATCCAGCAATACAACAATTAAACAATTATCCACTACATCCTAAAAACACCTCAGCCAAGCCAAAAAACCAGTTCCCTTACGAAGCAGAACCCCCTGCCGCCTGCGCCGCCTCCAGCTGTACCGGAACAACATCCAGAATTTTCTTCTTTGCAGAGCTGTAGAGAATAGCACGGTCGCGCGTGACGAGGAGATGATCGCCGTTTTCTGCTTTGCCGTAAAAAGGATTGCGAGAGCGGAGTACTTCGATGTCTACGATCGTCGCAACGGTCGGCTCAACGTCTGAGGGAATCTCAATCAATTCGCGGACTTCCGCAATGATCTTCTTAGCAAGTTCTTGGTTTCTTGCCCCTTGTTCTCCGCCCAATTGCACCTGCTCCAACCGGACGGTCAATTGTTGTAGCTGTGCCAGCACTGCCTGCCGCTTCACTTCGGAAACCGCAACCAATGCGAGAAGCAACATGATCGTAAGAGATACCAGTGCGCTGCGTCTATTTGCCATAAGAGTAAAGGGAGAACGTACGGTGATTGTAAGATCATTGCATTGCAATGACAAGATCATTCGCTTATCCGCCCCCTTGCTCTATTCCGGTGCTTGCTTACTCGTTTTCAGGTGATAGTTCAGGCTCTTCTTCCAAAATCAACGCTCCCGTTCCGGATGGAACTACATTTTCTGTATTGATTTCTTCTTCAATAACCTCTTTCTCGGATGCGTCTGCATCGGAGGCATCTACTTTTTTTACGATCTCCTCTTCTGAATACTCCGGCTCTTTTGTCAAGAGCGCACCTGTGCCGGAATCTTCCTTGAGGATGGCGCCCGTTCCTATATTCTCCGTTTCTGGTTCGATATTCGGTTGCACCAGAGATCCGCTTTCACTCTGCTCAGGAGCATCCTTAATAGTATCGGCATCTCCACCAATTTCTTTGACATCCGACACATTCTCCACTCCTGCAATCTGCTCCACATAATAGCCCTTGGGTACTATGAGCCGCATCTGGCTCTCGGGGTCAAAATCCCACATAAACTGCACGAGGAGATCGGGGTGCGTCCAGAGATCTTCATCGTGGTAACGACTGCAGTTAAACGGCTGCCCCGTGAGATCGAGCGGTTGCTGATTGCGAATACAGGCATTCCAGATGCTGCTGCTGCTGATAGGTATGCCGCTTGCATCCACCGGGAACGGCACATCGCTTGCACTGGCACCTCCGGGGAGTCCCTTGATTGTTTGCGGATCCATGACGAGGAGGGCGTGCCAGCTGAATGTGATATCGCGCTCTGCCGACTCTTGCGTTTCTATGGTGAATCCGGTTCCGGAAACCCCGATAACGCGCCACGGGATAAAGTCATCCGCACTTGCAGTGATAACCGGAGTACTCGGGAACGTCCCCGATCCGAAGGTGACCGTGACTGCAGTTCCGGTCTTCACGATTACGGCGTATCCCGCCTGATTTTGGTTGACCGTGAGTGACCCCGAAAGCGTCAGATTACCGCCGATTGAAACATCTCCCAGAATTTCCGCCATACCTGCGATGGTGATGTCTCCGAGGATAGTCAACGCATCGCGCACGAGGAGATGACTGAGATCCATGGTCGCCCCCGTCGCAAAGAGCGCAGAAAGATCAAATGGCTTTCCCTGTATCAGTAGTTGTCCTTCTATATCGAGAGGACCGCGGATGGTCGCACCGGAAGCAAGATCGAGGGAACCGGCGCGGAGCGTACCGCCGACATCGATCGAACCGTCGATCTTCAGCAGTCCCGCGAGGAAGAGATCGCTTGTGTGGAGCACTCCATCAACGAAGAGATCGCCGCCGATGCGTGCGTCTCCGCCGGAGAGGATGGTTCCTTCGACGGCGATGGAATCGTAATTCGGACTTCGTCCGATTTGCGCTCCACTCAGGGTCTCCACTTCCGTCTTCAGTTTCTCTATCTGGAGCTTGAGTGACTCGTAGACATTCCAGATGGTGGAGCCGGAAGCATAGGATGCATTGAGCTCTGCTCCGGAACTTTGTGATAACGATGCAACGAGATCCTGCATCTTTTTCTCCAACTGAAGATTTGCAATCTGCTTCGCAATGGCGCTTTGGATATTGAGTGATCCGAATTCAGCTTTTACCTGCGCGGCTATCTCTGTATCCAGATTGATGGAGTCCACTGCGCTTGCGACCATGATGCGTACTTCGTCTTCTATCTGCATGGCGGCAATTTGTTCCAGCACCTTCTGCTCCACCTGATCTACCGTGACGGAACTGTTGCGGCGGGAGATAAGCACATTCACAACACCTTCCTTACCGAGCTGACCTTCCATACCTTCCAGTGCCACCCCCACCGTCGGTTCTCCCGGAAGAGCTTTACGAGCGTAGCCAGGTTTGGATGCCGGAGTGAGGCTGTCGCCTGGCCGTATGATACCGCTGCCCGATGCCGTCATCGGCACTTCGATGATGACCTTTGCAGGCACCTGACCGATGAGACCCACAAGTGTATACCCCGGAGGAACGATGCCATCGGCACCGGTGATTACGTTTCCAACGAATGCGGGGCGGCTGGAGACGATACCCATTACATTGGCGTCCGCATCGCGATCACAACGAACGACTGCATTGTTCTCTGTGAGATCAATACACACGAGTTCGCCCTGAGTAATCTCTCTCCCCTGAGCACCCGACCCCCCACGCCCTACCTTGAACCATTCCGCGTAGTCGGCTCCCGTGGTACTAAAGGAGTTGTCTGCGAAGACCGATCCGCTTGCGGTGACGCGGAAGACTCTGTTGTACTCGGAACCGTGGTCGGAGACGATCGTAAATGCGCTCTGATCTGCGCCCACCTGCTTCGTCTTCAGCACGAGACCTCCGCTGCCCGCCTCGCCGGAGCCCTCCCGGAAGAGCGCGACGTCGAAGACGTCTCTGTAGCCGAAGAGAATGTGTGCGGTAGCTCCGCTCTGTGTGCCTTGGTATGTGGAAAGGGCAAGAACCGAAGCACCCGAAGCGTAGAGGAAGGCACCGGTCTGATACTCTGCCCCCACGGCAGTGATGGCGCCGGAACCGCGCGAAGTGAGCGATTGCACAACGAGTATGCCGGAGGAGGAAAGCGTATCTGT
>CAYJSJ010000020.1:0-22940 GCA_964373065.1 uncultured Candidatus Peribacteria bacterium | reverse complement strand
TTCTTTTCACAGTATCGTGAAGGCGACCATCCAGGCAGCAAGTCCCAGGAGGAGAAGACCGATTGTGAGGTGCATCATGGGCTTGTTCTTCTCCCGCCAGCGCTGAATCACTTCGGCGGACATCCCCTGGCAGAAGAGGATGAGGATCACAAGGAGTGGCAGAATGAAGATGATGTTGTACAGCACCAGCATCGTCATGTTGCTGAGTGTCAGCCCCGACAGCGCCATGAGGGACAAGACAGCCAGGTAGACCGCACCGGTGCAGGGCAGCTCGACGAGTGCCACGAAGACGCCTAGGTTAAACGTGACGAGGGGGTTGCCCGCCATGCGCTGTGCACGCTCCTTGATCATCTGCGCATAGCGCGGGGGGATACCTACGAGCGATGTCTTGCCGGGAAGAAAGAATTCCTTCAGTTCCAGGATGCCGAAGAACGCGATGATGGCGGCGATAGCGAGATAGCTGTTGACCGAGAACGTGCGCATCTGCTGGATAACCGGCAGCAGCAACGCTCCGGCAATCAGGTACGTGAGGAAGACCGCTGCAAGGTACGTGAGGCCGTGGAAGAGCAGTGCGCGACGCGATACCTTTAATTGCGTCAGGTACGCAAGAAGAAACACGAGCACACCGATGGCGCAGGGGTTGATGCTGTCGATGACCGCAGCACCGAGGAGGATGAAGAGATTCAGATTTGTTTCCATAGGGTCAGGAGGGTGAGAAGCGCAGGAGGATGTCGTCGCCGTCTTTCCATTGAGTCTGCACTCCCTCGGGTGCGATGGCACCATTGATCCATACTTCCACACTTGCGTTGGAAGAGCAGTGATTCTCGAGCTCAAGCTCAAAAACTTGCAGCACCTCATCGATGCGCAGTCGCTGATCCGGAAGCTCTGCCTTCGTAACAGGATCGAGAGAAATACGGTCATGAAAATGCAGATAATTTTTTTCTTTATGCGTGTGAAGGCCACTGAGGGGACCCGTCTCCCGTGGGAGCGTCACCAATGTACCGCACAGGTCTATGACGATGTTGGCATGGATATGAACTGTCTTCAGGCAATCCTGCCCCTCACAAACAATGATACCTGTCTGTTCGATGCCCTCCGTTTGGTACTGCCACGTACTGTATGCAAGCAGTGCAACACCAGCGACGGCGACGATACCGCCGAGGATCCAGAGCATGCGCCGAACGAGTGGTGCAGGGCTCTTCATGTTAGCAAAATTCGCAACGATCAGGAGCTTTATGCTTCGCGTCGGCGGTGACGCCTGAACCGCAGTTGCCGCACGTCATGAGTCGCACGAAGGCGAAGTCCTTCACACCCCACGGCTTCTTCGGGGCTTCCGCAAGGATGCGCTGTACGTCGTCGTAGAGCTTCTTGCTCACAAGTGGCTCGTAATCACCCTTAAACCATTGGCCACCACCTACGGGGTACTCGAACCTGCCCGTGTAGAACTCGTTATGGAGGATTTTGTAGACCATGCAGAGCGGCACGATCTTCCCGAGTCTCGTGCGGAATCCGACTTCCTGCATCCATCGGTAGAGGACGCGCCCACTCGCATGATCCTCCGCGACTTTCTCGAACATCTGGCGCACGAGCGGCGCCCGTAGCGGATCGATGATGAGGTGGCTCTTGGATGCGCCGGGTGCTCGCATCGTCAGATAGCCAAGTGGCGGTTTGCACGGTCGGTATCCCATTTCGGCTCGCGTCTTCATACCCCGTTTGGTATTGATCCCGCGATTGTCGTTCTCCAGTTTCGCTTGGCTACAAAGAATCATGAGCAGGAATTTCTCGTTCGGGTTATTGCTGAACCGTTGGCCGTGCGTTCGTATTTCTTTCAAAAGCCCCTGATCCATGAGATCGACCAGCGTACCGAGATCTCCTGCATTGCGGCTTAAGCGATCCGGTGCCCATGTGAGAATGCCGTTGAAGTTACCGAGCCGGATATCTTCCAAGAGCCGCGCATACACGGGTCGCGCTCCGGATGCTTTGGCCGAATGACTCTCGCGTCTGATCTCGGTCACATTCAATCCTTCGCGCTTGGCAACTTCCTCCATCGCCTTGATCTGCGAGTCGATACTCAGCGCTTGGCGTTCGTCATCCTCGGACGATTTACGCGCGTACAGGCAGTATCGATCTGGTTGCACACCTGCAAGGATGAGATGTGCCATCGCGGGGGGAGCCGCCTGGCTGGCTCCCCGCCGCTTTTTCGCCGGTGCTATAAGAGTGGAAGTGGTCATATCGCCCCGGAAGCGTTGGCACCCCAATCAATGACGCTGACTCCGTTGCGTATCCAGAGCATTTTTCCCCTCAATACAAAGGAGTGGTGCAAACACACGCCAAAATCCTGATCTATCCAGTTCCAAATTCCACAGAATGTTGATACTGCTTAATCAGATTACCGAATAACAGCAACCGATTTGCCCATCTTCTTCAGCATCTTCATAAAACCACCCGTGCCGTACTGCAATGCCCGCGACCCCCTCGTAATTTTGGAGATACTGATGCCAAGCTTCTCCGCGATATCCCTTTGAGTCATCCCCTTTGCCAGCAGTTGTATCTCCTGCCACCTCTCTGTGACCGAATCGAGCTCTTGGGGAGTCAGAAGATCTTTCAGGAGAGCCTCAACTTCCTGTTCGTTATCAAGTGCAGCAATGAGCTCGTAGAGCTCTTTATAGTGTTTTGGCGGGACGGATAGAAATCGTCTTGCTTTCATATATGTGCTCAGTGTACCATTGTACCGTTGCATAAGTACAGCACTTCTTGTCGGCTTGGTTGGTGGCAGACCCTAACGAATTCCGTTCGGCGGTAAGGGTGCTCTGAAACTTGAATCCAAAGCCCTTCCCTGAGCGGAGGGGCTTTTTTTGTAGCTATTTCCTTTCTCCAATGCGTTTCTCTCTTACTTCCACCACCGTTCAGCCCAAGCACTGCGATCCACTATTCCTGCTTCGAAAGCTGGGACTAAGCCGTGCCTACTGCGCCCTTCTTGAATCCGTAGACCGCCAAGGCACGAATGATTACTCATTCCTCGCTCTCGGTGCCAGGGATGTCATTACGGTAGAGCAGGGAGCTGTCAGAGGGTCTCAATACGTCCCTGATGGGAAAGTGCCAGATGCCCTCTCTGTTTTCCGTGAAACGATCAATTCTGGCGATGAGGGTGAACGTCTTCGTATGGGTTACATCGGCTTCCTCAGTTATGAAGCTGCGCGGCAATTCGAGGACATTGACCTTCCGACCCATCCAAAAATTCCTGATGCAGTCTTTGTACTTCCCGAAGTGCTTCTCAAAATCGATCATGAGAAACACGAAGTCACCATCATTTCTCACAAAGACTCACAGGAGGATCTCACTCACATTGAAGAAATAATCCATTCCTCTCCGTTTTTTGATGATGCGAAAGGAAAAGATGATTCGAGAGAATTGCCGTTACCTACTCTCGATGAGATCGAGCCTTTGCGCCAGATGTCACGCAAGGATTACTGCACTGCAGTCGAGAAAATCAAGGAACAGATCCTTGCAGGAGAAGTATTCCAAGTAGTGCTGAGCCAAGAACTCGTTATGGAGAATGATGTTCCTGCTGATCGTGTGTATGAAGAACTCAGATCAATAAACCCTTCGCCATACATGTATTACTACCAAACGCCTGAGCGGAAAATTGTCGGAGCATCTCCTGAAACTCTGATTCGCATCGATGGAAGAAATATTCTCTATCGTCCCATTGCTGGAACACGAAAGAGAACTGGCAATGAGGAAGAGGACAAACGCATGCAGGAAGAATTGCTTCATGATGAAAAGGAGCGATGTGAGCATCAAATGCTCGTGGATCTTGGACGCAACGATGTGGGACGTGTTGCTGAAATTGGCTCCGTTGAGGTACGCAACCCTTTTCATATCGAGCAATACGCACATGTCTTTCATATCGTTTCCGAGGTAACAGGGCGCATTAGGGAGGGTCTTACGCCACTTGATGCCATTCGCTCCGTATTCCCTGCAGGAACGCTCACAGGGGCTCCCAAAGTACGAGCAATGGAGATCATCCGCGATCTGGAGCGTTCGCCTCGCGGAATCTACGGCGGAGCCTTCGGTTATATCGATCTCGCAGGCAACGTTGATTTCGCCATCACTATTCGAACGATGCTCTTCCAAGATGGCAAAATTAGTCTTCGTGTGGGAGCTGGAATTGTGAAAGACAGCATCGCAGAACACGAAGACAACGAGTGCCTTCACAAAGTGAGGAGTTGTCTTGCTGCTGTGAAACTTGCAAAAACTTCCCCTCAAAAATCATGAAAACTCTCATTCTCGATAATTACGATTCGTTCACCTTCAACCTCTATCAATACATAGGGGAGCTCGGTGGGAATCCTATTGTGTATCGCAATGACAAAATAGACTTGGATGAAGTCGAAAGACTGAGAATAAGCCATATCGTGATCAGTCCTGGTCCCGGCAACCCGTATACTGAGCGGGATATCGGTATCTCAGAAAAGCTGATCGACTTTGCCGCCAAGCAGCACATCCCACTTCTTGGGGTCTGTCTTGGACATCAAGTTCTTGCCAAACACTTTGGAGCGACAGTCTCTAGAGCTCCGCAGCTTTTCCACGGCAAATCCTCAAGAGTTCGGCTGGAGAGCGATAGTGCGCTCTTCAAAGGCATCGATAAGGAATTTGATGTTATGCGGTATCACTCGCTTTGTGCAGAGAAAGAAACCGTTTCTCATTCACTTCGTATCACGGCCTCGAGCGAGGACGGCATTGTTATGGCAGTTGAACATACAGAATTACCGCTCTACGGTGTTCAATTCCATCCAGAGTCCATTGGGACACCTGTCGGTAAAGAAATCCTGCGTAATTTCCTTTCGGTTGCCAAGAAATCGCCAACTATCAAAGTGCACACTCTCGTTTTGGGAAAGACACAGAAGAAGCCATATCTGCTTGCCTCCAAAGAAGTACGGGAGCGCACGGAGATTACGATAAGACCGAACTGTGTTATCGGCTCACCAAATCAAGTTGTCGTTATTGCCGGACCTTGCTCAATTGAATCTGAAGCGCAGGTGGATGAGGCAGTAGCGATGGTAAAAGAGCAAGGAGTGAAGATCATACGCGGCGGCGCATTCAAGCCGCGCACCGGCCCGTATTGTTTCCAGGGCTTGGGTGAGCAGGGACTGAAGTTACTGAAACGCGCTGCGGAGAAGTATGACCTCGCCACTGTCTCTGAAGCGATGAGTCCAGAGCAGATCGATCTCATGGAGGAATACTGCGACATCATTCAGATCGGCGCACGAAACATGCAGAACTACGATCTACTCCGTCGAGTGGGAAAGGCTACAAAGCCCGTGCTACTGAAGCGTGGCCTCGCAGCAACCTTGGAAGAACTTCTTTTAGCTGCTGAGCACATCCTCGCAAACGGCAATGAGAATGTGATTCTGTGTGAGCGAGGCATCAGAACCTTCGAGAACGAGGTGCGCTTTACGCTTTGTCTTGGCTCCATTCCTCCTCTCCGAAAACTTACGCACCTGCCAATCATTGTTGATCCGAGCCATGCTGCAGGTGTTGCTGAATATGTGCCCGATTACGCGCGTGCAGCCGTTGCAATGGGATGCGACGGTTTGATCATGGAAGTGCATCCACATCCCGAAGATGCCCTTTCAGATGGCAAACAGTCCCTTTCACCTGAACAGCTTCAAGAATGCATGGAAGGCATTCGCAAAGTTGCTTTTGCCGTTGGTAAAACCCTCTCTTAATCATGAAAACGATTACGCTCCACCATCCACAGGCTCAAGCCACTTCCACTCCCATATATATCGGAGAAGGAATCCTGATGGAACTTCATCAATTTATTGAAAATTTTGGAAGCTTTGATGGCTTATTCATCCTGCATGATGAAGCAGTCGAGACGGTAGCGAAGGATGTGGCTTCGCATCTTCAGAATGCATACCTGATCTCAGTTCCAAGTGGCGAAGCGTCAAAATCCTTGCATGAAGTCGAGCGCATAACGTCGCGTCTACTGGAACTTGGAGCCACACGCCAATCGCTTCTGCTCAATGTCGGTGGCGGGATGCTCACAGACCTGGGAGGCTTTGCTGCGAGTATTTATATGCGCGGCATTGGCTGCGTACACATTCCAACAACATTGCTCGGCATGGTTGATGCCTCCATTGGGGGAAAGACGGGAGTGGATCTGGGAACCGCAAAAAATCTTCTTGGTGCATTTCATCATCCAAAGGCAGTCATCGTAGACATCAACTTGCTATCGACGCTTCCTGATACGCAGCTGCGTGAAGGGCTTGTCGAAGTAATCAAGATTGCCGCGATGCTTGATGCGGATTTCTTTGAATACCTCGAAACGAATATAGAAAGAATTCTTGCAAGAGAGCCAGTAGTCATTCTCTCTTGTATAGAGAAAGCGGTGCAGCTCAAGGTACAAATCGTTGAGGAAGATGAGAGGGATACGGCCAGACGCCTCTTTCTCAATTTTGGTCATACCATTGGTCATGCGGTTGAAGCCTTATCGGATTTCGCCATCTCTCACGGGAAAGCCGTGAGCATCGGAATGATCGCAGAAATGCAGCTTGGAGATGCGGAAGGTGTTGATCGCATGAAACATCTACTGGAGGAGATCGACATGCCAACAGTTATCCCTGTGAAGTACAAATCACAGGCCTTGTTACGCGCAATGCAGAGCGACAAAAAAGTTATCAACCGGGGCATCAGGATCGCAGTGCCCAGAGAGTTTGGGAAAGGAGAAATTATCGCTTTGAATGAAGAACGTTTCCTTCGTACTTACCCATGAATGCTGACGTGCTATCAGTGGCTCCTCTTCCGCTGCCATTTGCAGCGACATTGACCATGCCGGGATCAAAGTCTCACGCAAACCGTGCGATCATTGCTGCATGCCTCTCCGAAGGTCAAACGACGATCTATGGTGCGACTCCCTGTGACGATGTTGCTCTCCTTGTTACAAATCTACGCTCTATCGGCTTCGATATCCGCTACACCGACCGCAAGAAGGGCATTTTGATTGTTAGAGGAGGTGTCCCAAAGAAAGGGAGCTACAGAAAGCCAAAGAAACTCTTCTGTGAAAATGCCGGTACGACACTGCGCTTCCTCACATCTCTCGCCTGCAGTGTTCCTGGGGAATTCGAGATCACCGGGAATGATGCCATGCGGAAGCGTCCTATCGGCGATCTTGTTGCAACATTGAATGAACTTGGAGCAGACATTGAAGATACAAATGGATGTCCGCCTATTCATGTGCGAGGGGGAACATTATTGGGTGGAATCGCTAACCTCAAGGTGCAAAAGAGTAGCCAGTTCCTCACGTCGTTGCTGCTCATCGCGCCTATGCTTGAAAAGGGAATAGCTGTGAATCTTGCAGGTTCTGTCCCTTCACAATCGTATGTCGCTCTCACGCGGCAAGTAATGAGAGATTTTGGTGTTCCTGTTCAGATGCGGGATGGAATGATGCGTGTTTCCAAAGCAGCGAAATATAGAACGCCCCGCAGCTATCACATCGAAGGGGATCACAGTGCGGCTGGGGCTTTCCTTGTTCTCGCTGAGCTCACACACAGTGCCATTTCCTTTTCCAATCTCGATCCTCATTCCATTCAAGGAGATGCGATGCTTCCGAAAGTGATTGTTCACATGCGGAAGAAAGGACTTATGACGATTAACTGCTCAGATATACCAGACCAGGTGATGAATCTGGCTGTTCTTGCTGCATTCAGAGACGGAGTGACCAAGATTAGTGGAGCTGAGAATCTACAATACAAAGAGTGTGATCGTCTGGAGGTTCTCACGAATGAATTGCAAAAGGCGGGTATTCGAATCGAGAAAAACCCAGATGGGGTCACAGTCAGAAAATCGACCATCAGAAGTGCTCTTCTTGATCCTCATGGCGACCATAGAATGGCTTTCTGCTTTGCGATTCTGGGTTCCCTGCATTCTGGAATCCGTATCAAGAATCCCGGCTGCGTATCGAAGAGTTATCCGCATTTCTTTGACGATCTACAGAGTCTTCATTCTTCTCCACGTCCCATTGCAATTGTTGGCATGCGTGGCTGCGGCAAGAGCACACTTGGGAAGTCGCTCGCACATGCTTTGTCGCTCAAATCGTGTGACACAGATCGTGTCTTCGAACGGAAACATGGAAACATACGAAGGTTCATTGAGAGGCATGACTGGATGAAATTTCGGAAAGAGGAAGAGCGCATCGTACAAGCGTGCCTACAACCTGGTTATGTTGTCTCTCTTGGTGGCGGAGCAATCGAGTCGAAGGCTACACGGAGACGGCTGCTAGAGCAGGCAATCGTTATTCACCTGAAGGCGCGATCAGGTAAGCTCATAGAACGATTGAAAAAGGCAAAAAGACCGCCTTTGACCGCTCTTCCTCTGGAGCAGGAGGTTCCAATGATCCTCAAGAAAAGGACTCCGCTCTACCAAGAGGTCGCTCACTTTTGCCTTCCCACGTCCGACAGCATTGATGCTGCCGTTCGTTCTCTTCGATCTCTATGTTCGTTGTAACCCTGCCGTCATCGGCCGCACACGACCCACTGGCGTTCGCCAAGCGAGCGAGAGAGGCAGGAGCTGATCTCCTTGAGATTCGAGGTGATCTGACACCGAATGTGCCTGCATTCAATTCGCCATTGCCCCTCATTATCTCTCCGCGAAACTCTGGTGAGAGCCTGACTACGAATTTCCAACCTTCGT
This sequence comes from uncultured Candidatus Peribacteria bacterium, assembly GCA_964373065.1. Classification (GTDB taxonomy): domain Bacteria; phylum Patescibacteriota; class Gracilibacteria; order Peribacterales; family Peribacteraceae; genus CAYJSJ01. Next base: position 14,243 of record CAYJSJ010000020.1, on the reverse strand, counting down.
ACATCGATCTTGCACTTGGAGAGAAACTATCCGTTCCATCATCTGCAATTCTGATACGTAGCTTTCACGACTATAAAAAGACACCCTCTCTCCAGGAGTTGCTGGAATTGACAGAGCAATGCCGCGACGAAGGAGCAGATATCATCAAGATCGTTACGACGATCAATTCATACGATGATCTTGCAACGCTCGAAAAACTGCATGCAGCTGTGCCCAAAGAGCAGAAACGCATTATTCTCGGTATGGGGATGCGAGCGCATTACAACCGTATGCTTTCCGCATTTCAAAATGAACTCACGTACACATTCTTGGATGAAGGTGAATCTGCTGCCCCTGGACAGATAGCTCTTTCGCTCTACAAGAAAACAGCGCACTGCAAGCAGCCTCTTGTCTTTGGCATACTCGGAAGTTTGGACGTGAGGAGTGCGAGTCCACTCATACAGAACACATTATTCGCTGCCCATGATGTAGATGCTGTTTTTACGGCATTTCTTTCGGATGATCTCGACGATGCTATGAGCTTTATAAAGCAGGCAAAAGTGCAGGGACTTTCAGTAACAACACCATTCAAGCAGGACATTATTTCCTATCTTGATGATCTCGACCCTCTGGCAAGAGAGCTGCAAAGCGTAAATACAGTCATGTGCGAAAACGGCGAGTACAAGGGATACAACAAGGATGAATATGGCATTCGAGAAGGCTACGACTTTCTTGAAGAAGGATCTGCCGTCTCGATTCTAGGATCAGGAGGCGTAGTGCCTGCTGTGATTCATGTGTGCAGGAAAAAAGGGATCGAGGACATACGTGTATTCGCCAGGAGCACACAAGCGCGATCAGAACTTGAAAGGAGTTTCTCTATTCCAAGTTTTGATCTCTCTGCAGTCTTGAAAGCACAACCTGATGTACTAATTTGTGCAGTGAATGCCGATGTATCTCTCCCAATCCCGACTGCAAAGCCAGATGCTCATGCGCTTGATCTTCGATATGGCAAAGCCACACACTTTTTGAAAGAAGCCGAACAAAAGGGGTATCAGACGCATGACGGGGTTCCGATGCTTCTTCACCAAGCTCTTGGACAATTCCAATGTTTCACGGGCATCACACCATCGAATGAAGACGGCCAACTTCTTCAGTCTCTTTTCCCAATGTCCTATGGCAAGCAATAGCTTTGGCGATTTCTTTCGCATCACAACCTTCGGCGAATCACACGGACCCGCTCTCGGTGTCGTCATCGATGGATGTCCAAGTGGCATACCACTTTCAGAGGACGATCTGCTTCCCGATCTCATAAGGCGTCGCCCCGGCCAGAGTGCTATGGCGAGCGCACGCAAGGAGGAAGATAAACCGATCATTCTCTCCGGTGTATTTGAAGGGAAGACCACGGGTATGCCGATTACGGTGATCGTGGAAAATAAGGATCAACGCCCGCAGGATTACGATCTGCTCCGAAAGGCCTTCAGGCCTGGGCATGCTGATGCGACATACGCGGCTAAGTATGAGCATCGGGATCATCGAGGAGGGGGGAGATCTTCTGGCAGAGAAACTGTGGCAAGAGTCATTGCCGGTACAGTCGCACGGAAGATTCTGCCCATAGATACAAAGATTATTGGGCATACCATCAAGATCGGGCCGCATGAAGCCAAGACATTCAGCTCTGAGGTGATTGAGCAGAATCCTGTGCGGTGCGCCGATCCGTCTGTTGCAAAGGAAATGGAGGAATACGTATTGGAATTAAAAGAAAAGTTCAATTCCACTGGTGGCCTGATTGAAGTGCGCGTCAGTGGCACTCCTCCCAATCTTGGTGATCCGGTCTTCGGCAAAATAAAAGCACGACTTGCAGACGCACTCATGAGCATCGGAGCCGTCACTGGTTTCAGCTACGGATCAGGATTCGATGTTGCTGCAATGAAAGGAGTCGACTACATCTCAGATCGAAAACACTTCGGCGGCATTCTCGGTGGAATCTCAACAGGAGAAGACTTAGTTCTGCATATCAGCGTGAAGCCTCCTAGTTCTCTTGGAGAGGTAGCCAAGAGAGGCCGTCACGATTCCTGCATTGTTCCCCGTGTGATTCCCATTGCGGAAGCAATGGTGGCAATCGTGCTTGCGGATTGTTATCTGCTGCAGCGCACCTACGACAATTTTACGAATTATCCTTCTTCTTGATCATGTCTACGACTCTTCATAATCAATCGGCATTTGAACTGATCAAAACTCTGCTCTCTGAAAAATGTGAGGATGCAGAACGAGAAGCCATATTCAACGATCTTGTGCAGCGACCCATCTCAGCGGATTTGCTCACCGATGGAGTGCGAGCGTTGCGAGAAAGCATGATTCCCACATCACTCTCTTCTGACGCGATAGATACCTGTGGAACCGGCGGTAGTGGTCTCAAGACGATCAATACTTCCTCTCTGTCAGCATTCATCGTGGCTGCGGCAGGCGGAAAAGTTGCCAAGCATGGCAATCGTTCAGCAAGTGGCAATTGTGGCTGCTTTGATCTCTTGGAAGAGTTGCGAGTGAACATCGATCTGAATCCTGATCAGGAGCGTCGTGTATTTGAAGAACTGGGAATTGCGTTCCTCTATGCCCGACTCCACCATCCCGCGCTCAGATTCATCGCGCCTCTACGAAAGAAATACGGCAAGAAGACTCTCTTCAATCTGATTGGACCCCTCTGTAACCCAGCAGGTGTCCACCTACAGATGATCGGTACTGGAAGCGACAAAGACGCCACCGTCATCGCAGAAACACTGCAAAGACTTGGCTCCATAGGATCAATCGTTGTCACTGGGCATGACGGCCTCGATGAAGTGACTGTAACTACAGAAACCAGAGTGAGACGGGTTACAGAAAAAAACATTGAGACCGAAGAATTTTCACCCGCATCTCTGTCTGTACCGCTTGCACTTCCTACTGAAATCGAAGGCGGCACTGCAAAGGAAAATGCGGTACTTTTCTTGGAGCTTGCACAAGGAAGAGGCATTACACCAATGAAGAATCTCATCCTACTCAATGCAGCACACGCACTACTCCTCACTCCGCTTGTAACAAAAATTGATGAGGCTTTCTCGCTTGCTCAAAGAACTCTGGAGTCAGGTGCTGCACATGCCCTCTTCCTTTCGTATCAGGATTTCACCAAACAGCTATGACCGCATCCATTCTCCAAACCATTGTTGCAACCAAGAAGCAGGAGATCGCCTTACTGCCGAAGATCGTTCCCAAACGCGCATCCGGGCCTTCGTTTATTGATGCAATCCTACAAAGGCATCCCGCGCTCATTGCTGAAATCAAACCGAAGTCTCCTTCGGAAGGTCACTTACTACGCAGGCAAGATGTCCCAAAGCTGGTAGAGCTTTATAGCGAACATGCACAGGCAATTTCTGTTCTCTGTGATCAGCAGTATTTCGGAGGAGGATTCGACCTACTGAAGCAAGTGCGCTCGATCACAGAGAAGCCCCTCCTAGCGAAGGAATTCATTATCAGTACTCGGCAAATCGATCATGCCGTGAACAACGGAGCTAACGCCATTCTCCTGATTGCGGCGATTCTAGAAAGACCTGCATTCGTAGAACTTGCTTCTCATGCAATTGATCTCAATCTCGATGTCCTTTTTGAAGTGCATTCCAAAGAAGAAATAGAAAAATCTGCAGAAGTGTTCGATTTGCTTTCAGAAGATACAAGAAAGCACGTACTGGTCGGCATCAACAATAGAGATCTCCACACGCTGCAGACCGATGTGCAAACAACAGAGAAACTCGCACCATTTGTGAGGAAGCTATTGCCTGGAATTCGGGGTCTTATAAGCGAAAGTGGCATTCATACGAGAGAGAGTATCAAGCACCTTGCACCTTTCGTTCAAGGATTCCTGATAGGTACATCCATCTTGAAAGCCAACGATCCTGCTTCTCATCTCCATTCTCTCTTCGCATCATGAAAACGAAAGTAAAATTCTGCGGCATGACACGGGAAGCTGATATCGAAGCTGCTGAGGCTCTTACAGTCGACTTCCTTGGGTTCATCTTTGTGCCATCTTCAGCGAGATATGTGACTTTTGAACGTGCTGAAATGTTAAAGAAGGGCATACAGAAAGCACAAATCGTAGGTGTGTTTGAAGAACAGCCTCCGGCTGAAATTGAGAAGCACATCCAAATACTCCATCTCGATTTCGTGCAATTCTATGGCAGATTGGATGATGGGTTACTTAAAAATATCTCTGTGCCAGTGATCCAGGCCTTTCGAGGCATACCAGATATCAAAGTCTTGGAGAATGCACTGCAGCATTGCGCCTATGTGCTTCTTGATAAAGCTGAGGGCGAAAATGAAGCTGACTTCGATGCAATTGCACACTTGCCGATACATATTCGTTCAAAGCTCTTCCTCGCAGGCGGTCTTACCCCAGGGAACGTCAGAGTCGCTGCAGATCGTATCCAACCCTTTGCCGTTGATTGTGCGCGTGGAATCGAAAGTTCTCCGGGAGAGAAAAATCACCATCGCATGTCTGCATTCCTTCACGCCCTCTCATCATGAAAACCCTCGGTCAGTTCGGCAAATTCGGCGGCTGCTACGTTTCGGAACTTCTCATTCCTGTTCTGAGCGAAGTCGAGGCAGCATTCCTGCAATACAAGGACGATCCAGCCTTCCAGAAGGAATTGCATGATCTGCTTCGCGATTTTGCAGGGCGACCGACCCCGATCACGGAATTATCCACGCTTAGTAAAGAGTTCGGGTGCAGGATTGTGTTGAAGCGTGAAGATCTTCTCCATGGAGGTGCTCATAAGACGAATAATGTCATAGGGCAGGCACTTCTTGCGAAACGCATGGGGAAAGCCGAACTGATTGCAGAGACAGGAGCCGGACAACACGGAGTAGCGACTGCAATGGCAGGTGCACTCTTCAATCTTCCCGTAAAGATTTTCATGGGTGCAAAAGATATCGAGAGACAGCATCCCAACGTACAGCGCATGAAACTCTTTGGAGCGGAAGTGATCTCCGTCAATTCCGGTTCACAAAGCCTCAAAGACGCCATCAACGATGCCCTGCGATACTGGACTGCTCACAGTAAGGATACGTACTACGTCTTCGGCACGGTGGCAGGGCCGCACCCTTTTCCTTCTCTCGTTGCATACTTCCAGCGAGTCATAGGTGACGAGGCAAGGGCGCAGTGCCTTGAGCGATATGGGAAGCTACCGCATACCGTTTGTGCATGCGTAGGAGGAGGCAGCAATGCCATTGGTATCTTCAAAGCATTCATTGAGGATGCTGATGTGCAGCTTGTGGGTGTTGAACCCGCAGGAGAAGGCATTGAGACGGGTAAGCATGGCGCAGCACTTGGTATGGGGCGACCAGGGTCACTGCATGGCTCCTATAGCTACTGCCTGCAGGACGAAGACGGTCAGATCCAGGAAGCTCACAGTATCTCGGCTGGCTTGGATTATCCTGGCGTGGGACCGGAACATAGTTTTTTGCAGGACATAAAACGAGCACAGTACATCTCGATCACTGACAAGGAAGCTGTTGCAGCCTTCCTCTTGCTCACCAAAAAGGAAGGAATTATCCCTGCACTCGAACCATCTCATGCAATTGCTGCCGTACAGAAAATCGCTTCTTCTTTGAAGAAAGAAGACATCCTCCTCATCAATCTTTCCGGCAGAGGAGATAAGGATATTGACCATGTACTTCGTTACCTTCAAAACCATGCTATCTAACTCTTATGCAATGGCTCTACAAAAGAAGGGCAAGCCTCTCTTTATTCCCTTTGTTGTCCTTGGTGATCCTGATAAGAAGCGATCAGTTGAGATTCTTCGCACACTCGTTGAAAGCGGGGCAGATGCTTTGGAGCTAGGTTTTCCATTCAGTGACCCTCCTGCAGATGGACCAGTGATACAGGAAGCGGATGTACGCGCTCTCAAAGCGGGTATCCGTATTGATCATTGCTTCGAGATGCTCAAAGAAATTCGGCAATATACAGACATTCCGATAGGACTGCTTGTGTACTACAACCTCGTGCTGCAGAGGGGGCAGGAAAAGTTCTACCGTGACTGTGCCGAGAGTGGTGTAAATTCTGTGCTGATCGCTGATTTGCCCCTGGAACACGCCGACGAAATTGTTCCGATAGCGAAGGCGCATGGCATCGCTCCTGTTTTCCTCGTGAGCGAAATTACGACCGAAGAACGTCTGAAGAAAATTTCGGAAATAGCAGACGGATATCTTTACGTCGTCTCCTATCTTGGGGTTACTGGAGTCGATAATGCTGTTCTGGGAGAGAATATTCGCTTAGTGATCCAGCGCATACGGCCACATACGTCTTTGCCGCTCTTCGCGGGATTTGGAATCAATACTGTCGAACAAGCTAGAGCTGCGGCGGATGCTGGAGCAGATGGCATAATTGTCGGCAGCAGGATTGTAAAAGAGATTTCCAATACAGAAGGATTGGGAAAGATCTGCAAAGATATGACGGAAACTCTTATTGCACAGAATATGCGTACTGCGACATAGAATTTTCAGAGAAACTTTTTCTCTGATTTTTGCGACTTCTCCCTATCCAGAGAATTTTTCCTCCCAACACAAAGGAAGGGGGTAGTGCAAACATGCGCCGAAACTCCCATGTATCCAGCGTGAACGCTTCCAGAAGCGCCCTTTTCTGCTATTCTTTGGGTGCGAGGCATCATTGTTCGACATACGGGTTCTCAAGACCCGACCCATCTCCAACGTAGAAAGGGGCGTTCGCCTCGGAAGCGTTGGTCGATGGGCAACCTGAACACCGATGCCTGGCCCGCAGGTGAACGTCCCTTTGTGGGATCTTCACCCGCCTCAGGCATATGGGTGAGCTCTCTTCTGAAAACAGGCATAACGAAAATATAACCATCATGGAATGGAACATCCGGCATGGTGGATCGACGGGGAGACTGCCCAGCATCATCAAAACGATCCTTGATCATAACCCCGATGTCCTTGTCCTTACCGAGTTCCGGAGAAATACATGCGAGCTGATCCTACGAGCGGCGCTTTCAGACATGGGCTACGCCTTCCAGATCGTCTCGGACGTTCCCGAGAAGACGAACGGCATTCTTGTGGCATCGAAGATGGATATGCAGCAGGAGGCAGATCCAATCACCATGCATCGGCTACTTCCTCTCCAATTTCCCTCCGTCGATCTCCACCTCCTCGCTGCCCATATCCCCGGTGCCGGAGACAAGTGGGACAAACGGGAGTGCTGGGATCGGGTGCTCGACTATGCGTCGCGCCACGGCGACAGGCGAACGATGATCATCGGCGATTTCAATACGGGTCTGACGGAAGACGCGGAGGGGACACCCTTCGCGCTGCCGGAGAAAATGCAGGAGCTGCGTTCCATCGGCTATGTCGATGCATGGCGATCTCTGCATCGACTGGAACGCGGATATACATGGTGGAGCACGGCAGGCAACGGCTTCCGGCTGGACTACGCCTACTTGTCGCCATCTCTGGCTTCGCACCTCTCGGATGCCCGGCATTCGCACAGGGAGCGCTTGGAGGGCTACTCCGATCACTCTTCAATCATCATCACTTTATCATGCGCGTCATAACTTGGAACATGAGGAGGGCAAAAGAATCCAGTGCTGCATGGAGGGTTCTGACGGAATTAAATCCGGATATAGCATTACTTCAGGAAGTGTCGGGCATTCCGAAGACTGTTCGAGAATCATTTGATATCAAATTGCACACAGCCATGGGGAAAACCGGGAAGCCACAACAGTTCGGCACTGCCATTCTTGTGAAAGGGAAAGTTATCAGTGAGCTGCCGTTATTTTCTGAATACGATTGGGTCAATCGGGAACTTGAATACTTCGCAGGGAATCTTGTATCGGGTGTCGTTCAGCCAACTGGAGGCCCTCTGCTCAATGTTCTTTCTGTGTATAGCCCCGCTTGGCCGATAGCAGCCTTGAAGTATCAAGGTATTGATGTTTCATCAGTAAAATTGAAGCAAAATCCAAGGTTGTGGGTGACAGATATCCTTTGGGCTACGTTAAATAAAGCGAATTTGGCAGACGTGCCCTGGATCGTGGGGGGCGACTTGAACAGTTCGGAAACTTTTGACTCCACATTCGGTAGTGGGAACCGTGAAACACTCGACAGGATGGAGGCACTGGGTTTCACCGAATGTCTCCGAATGTTCAACGGCAAACTGATACCAACATTTCGACATTCGAGCGGTGGCATCATTCACCAGATGGATCATTTGTTTGTGACCGCGCCTCTGCATGCAACACTCGAAAATTGTTCCACCTGGAATGCATCAGTAATTTTCGGAGAATCGGTGAGCGACCACCTTCCGGTCATAGCAAATTTCACAGATATTCCTTTGTAATTTCTTTAGAACGACTCCCCGTAGTATGACCCCATGCTTCGCATGCGGATGGAAAGCAGGAGCATGGAAAGAGCGTCGGCTAAATCTTCGTGTGGTTCGATCCCGAAATCGAGGAGTTGTGTGATCAGCTCCTCACACCCTTGTCTTGGAAACAGCACTTGGCCGCTTTGGATGAGATGTGTCCCAAGTGCGAGTCGTGTTCGCTTGTCTTGATTACGCACCTTGAACCCCTCTGCGCGATAGCCTGCATCATTTAGTGTTTCAACGAGAGCTCCTTGGTACCCGACATCCTCGACGAAGATCTTCGGTGTCCTCTTGCCCTTGAGAACGTCGAAGAGGTGCTTGGTGGTTTCGATTGTTTCAAGGTGTGTGAGCCGCTTATTTATGGGATTGGGTTGAATGTAGATCACCCGCTTTCCGTTCTCTTCATAGACTTTCGCGGCAACCATCGCCGTGTAGTCGGCGCTGGCAGTCAGCTTGAGCGCAAGATCAATGCTGATGACGATGTCGACGAGCTTCCCATCCGGGGGCTGTTCATCGTAGTACCTGATCCAATCGGGGGAGATGAGGCGTCCTCCCTCATCAATGAATTCCAAGAGGAATTCGCGGTGCCAGGCGACATGGTCACCGCCGATACGCTTGAACTGGGCATCGATAGATTCCGGCGTCGGATACTTCCCCGGCCAGAGGCAACGCTTCTGCTCGTCTAGGAGTGGGTACTGCCGATAGATGCCTGTGATCGCCCCGCTCTCAATATCCCGTTTGAGGCGTGGGATCAACGCATCCCTATGGAGCAGGTTTCCGATAAAGATCGCCCGCGTTTGTGACGTGCCCGTGGGGAGCAACTCCCCCATGACCCACTGACGTGTCTTCTCCCGTCCTTCCCGCGTTCGTGCCGATTCCATGTCTTCGACGTCATCGCAAATTATGAGTTGCGGTCGATGCGGCCCGTGGAGCAGTCCACGCACGCTCAGATTCGTCTGCACCTCTTCGTCAACCGCCGCGAGAAAATAGCGCCCTGCCTGATCCTTCTCGATCTTTACGCCAAGCGAAAAAAGAGGATACCGATCAATCTTCTTGGCTACGAACATTTCCATCTGTCCGTTGACCTGCTCCTCTTCCTCCTCCCCATTTCCGTCGATCTCGAGTGGTACTTCGATCTCAAAGTATCCAAAGCTGAGGCTGATCTGCTTCGTGAATTGATCGTTCATGTGCTTGCTATAGATATCCTCGATTTTGAGTGCGATGGCCTTCTCCTCTTCATACTGCTGCCGGTGCTCTTCGGGGACTTTTTTGGGATCGAATTCGTAAAACACCTCCAAGTTGATCAGTTGCTGTGATTCATCCGCCGCCGAAAGGATCGTTACGAGATCGAGGTACTTCTCGGCCAACTCTACGGAATACTTCTTCTGCGCCAGAAAGTGGCGCTGACGTGTCAGCTTGATGTAGCCCAGGCAGTATTTGATGAAATTCGAGAGATCCATATTCATGCAAATTTAGAGACGAATTATTGATGACCAGTATAGCCTGCTCTTGTCAAAAACCCACCTGATCTCCGTGTCCGCCACCATTGCGCAGAATGTGCATACTGCGCAATCACCTACTACGCTATCATACACATGCATGAGCCCCAAAATCCGCTGTGAAAGCTGCCAGGACTTCATCCGTCGCAAGGATGCCCAGTTTCGGCGTGAACGGGAGAAAGACAAGGCGGTGTCGATGAAGGACATCGGGCGACAAGGCCGGCACCGGTTCGTCCGCGAGGCATGGACGTTCATGCCGCAACATAATCATGATGAGAAGGTCTTCGTGATCGAGCGGCTGCGGAAGATCAAGTACGAGGGAAGATTGGCTCGCAGGAAGGTTTTTCGGGAAGGCGACATTGAGTATCGCATCGGCTACTTCATCGTCGGCAGGATCGGCCACATGCGTGGACACTGGGCATGGGGACAATTCTGTCCGCTCATCCCTGCCTCTGATCTAAAAAAGCTCCTGCGGAAAGCGGAGCGGGACAGAACTCTCCTCTGACGCAGAAAGAGAAATACACTGTCTGGTATCGTCCCTACCATCTACACCCACCTCCCGTGAAAAATACCTACTACGGTCTCACAGAACAGCAATGGGAAGCCGCCAAAGACGAGATCCGTCCGATTCTCATCGGTATCGCGAAGACGCATGATCAGATCACCTATGCCGATCTCGCGCATCTCCTGACCGCCGTCCATCTGGAGCCCGACTCGCATGCCCTCCATGCGCTTCTGGGCGCTCTCTCCGAGGAAAGCATTAACAATGGCCTGCTGAGCGCGGTCGTCGTGCGGCAGGAGGATCGGATGCCCGGAGACGGTTTTTTCTCCTTGGCGGAGCATCTGTACGAGAAGAAAATCAAGGATCCCCTGATTTTCTACGCCGAAGAACTGGCAAAGGTCCATGAGCGTTGGGGGACATTCAGCGCATCCGCACCCCATCATTCCCCGATACCTATCCCCCGTCTCTCCCCGACGCTCCTCGAGCGGCACTTCAACCTCTTCCGGCAGTACGTGGAGGAGCAGGACGGACAACCGCTGCGTTCCTTCTCCTACGGCTTCCTGGATCGGGAGGAGGGCTACAAGGGGCGTCTCTACGAGGAAGCGCGTGCCACGCTCGATTTCCCCTCATGGACGGAGAAGGATATCGGAAGCGGCAACATCCTCGAACGGGTGATTGCCGCGATCGAGCGCAAAGACAATAACATCGTGAAATACCAACCGAGATACGGGGAGACGTCCCGCGAACACCGGGCACTGCTCGAGGCACGGGAGCACGCAGAAAACCGGCAACAATGGGAGCAGACACTCTACCGCTTGTTCCACGATGATGATTCATCTTCGGATCATGCGGTTTTCGAGCGGATGGTGCAGCTTGCCGGCAAGCGGTACGCGCTGCTCTCGTATCTCTTTTTCCTCAAGAACAAGCGCAAGTACGCACCGATCTCCCCGACGAACTTTGATCGTGCGTTCGCCGCCCTCGGCTTGCCGACATTCACGACTTCCCACCAATGCTCGTGGGAGAATTACTGCGCGTTTCTCGCACTCATCGGGCAGGTCGAAATCTTTCTCCGAGAGGAAATGCAGGAAGCAGTCGATCTGCTCGATGCCCACTCCTTCCTCTGGATCGTGTCGAGGGATCTCGTGAAGCGCTCGACGTCCGTGCGCCCCGTGATTCTCATTCCGGAGGAATTGCAGTTGCAGCCCGTGGAAAAGGCCGCGCTTCGGAAGACGGGATATAACGGGCCCGTCCTCTACGATGAAGCCGCGCAGCTCCTCGAGCAGCGGGAGCACGGCAAGACTGGCAGAATTGCCGAGGAACTCGTCCGTGATGCTGAAGTGGCTGCTCTCCAAGCGGCCGGACGGGATGATCTGGCAAAAAGGGTTCAGATTAAGTCGCAGGACATGGCACTCGGCTACGACATCCTCTCGTTCGCGCCCGACGGCAGCGAGAAGCACATTGAGGTGAAGGGGACGAAAACCCCCGATGGGCACGTGTTTTACCTCACCGCCAATGAACTCCTCCGCTCACAGGAAACTCCAAGCTATTTTCTCTACATCGTCACTGGCGTCGGCACACCGCAGCCGCGCATCCATTACGTGACCGGTCCGGATTTCCGGTCGGAGCACTTCGCGCTCGAGCCCCTCAGTTACAGGGTTCGGTATGCGCCGAAGCGATGAAATGCAGACTCTTACCTCGTTACCTCGATCGGCTTCTCCAATTCCGCATGGGGAGCGGAGACAGTGATCTTCCCTGCGCTGTCTTGTGAGATCATGTATCCCGTGTGCGCGTCCGTCGGCAATGAGGCATCGGCACCAAGCCCGTATACCGTTTCCGTCGGAAACGCCACGAGCCCGCCCTGCTGAAGGATGGAACCACCACGTTGTATTGATTTTTTCGTTGCCGTTAGATTCATACGTGTCTTGTACACAAAGTCCTTTTCATGCACAACTCTATGTAGGGAATTCCAACTATTTTCTTCTCACAGTATCGTGAAGGCGACCATCCAGGCAGCAAGTCCCAGGAGGAGAAGACCGATTGTGAGGTGCATCATGGGCTTGTTCTTCTCCCGCCAGCGCTGAATCACTTCGGCGGACATCCCCTGGCAGAAGAGGATGAGGATCACAAGGAGTGGCAGAATGAAGATGATGTTGTACAGCACCAGCATCGTCATGTTGCTGAGTGTCAGCCCCGACAGCGCCATGAGGGACAAGACAGCCAGGTAGACCGCACCGGTGCAGGGCAGCTCGACGAGTGCCACGAAGACGCCTAGGTTAAACGTGACGAGGGGGTTGCCCGCCATGCGCTGTGCACGCTCCTTGATCATCTGCGCATAGCGCGGGGGGATACCTACGAGCGATGTCTTGCCGGGAAGAAAGAATTCCTTCAGTTCCAGGATGCCGAAGAACGCGATGATGGCGGCGATAGCGAGATAGCTGTTGACCGAGAACGTGCGCATCTGCTGGATAACCGGCAGCAGCAACGCTCCGGCAATCAGGTACGTGAGGAAGACCGCTGCAAGGTACGTGAGGCCGTGGAAGAGCAGTGCGCGACGCGATACCTTTAATTGCGTCAGGTACGCAAGAAGAAACACGAGCACACCGATGGCGCAGGGGTTGATGCTGTCGATGACCGCAGCACCGAGGAGGATGAAGAGATTCAGATTTGTTTCCATAGGGTCAGGAGGGTGAGAAGCGCAGGAGGATGTCGTCGCCGTCTTTCCATTGAGTCTGCACTCCCTCGGGTGCGATGGCACCATTGATCCATACTTCCACACTTGCGTTGGAAGAGCAGTGATTCTCGAGCTCAAGCTCAAAAACTTGCAGCACCTCATCGATGCGCAGTCGCTGATCCGGAAGCTCTGCCTTCGTAACAGGATCGAGAGAAATACGGTCATGAAAATGCAGATAATTTTTTTCTTTATGCGTGTGAAGGCCACTGAGGGGACCCGTCTCCCGTGGGAGCGTCACCAATGTACCGCACAGGTCTATGACGATGTTGGCATGGATATGAACTGTCTTCAGGCAATCCTGCCCCTCACAAACAATGATACCTGTCTGTTCGATGCCCTCCGTTTGGTACTGCCACGTACTGTATGCAAGCAGTGCAACACCAGCGACGGCGACGATACCGCCGAGGATCCAGAGCATGCGCCGAACGAGTGGTGCAGGGCTCTTCATGTTAGCAAAATTCGCAACGATCAGGAGCTTTATGCTTCGCGTCGGCGGCGAGTCGGAAGATGCGGTAGTACCGCGATGTCATGGTAACCGCAAGCAGCCAGAACATGCCATAGGGAACCCACGCTTGTGTGATGATCGCTTGCTGTATTCCCTCGAGGGCAACGCCTGCAAGGAACAGCGTTGCAATACATTGCAGAATCCTTCCAACGATGAACGGTCGCAAGCGCCGGTGCAAGCGCTGGAAGCGCACGTTGCCACACATGCCCAGCGTTCCGAGCGCCAGAACCGTAAGAAGCACGTACCACGTGACGAGGAATGCACCAGCGGAGAAGGAGGGGAGAAACAGTGCAACAACTCCTATAAAGAGAAGAGCCGTCCAGTAGGTACGGCAGATGCTCTCTGTGAGTGGCTGGGGAGGAGTGGACATAGTGTAAGGGGACAATGCATTTACTCTCTTCAGTATAGCAGATTTTGGATGAAGTTCATACTGCGGCGTGATCCTTGGCAGATTTGTGGCCTTGCGTACAAAGCCAGCATGAGTATGCCATCTGCTCTCTCAATGATGTGGTGTTCCCTTTGCTTCCAGAAAAAGAGGCGACGGTGTACATAGCCCGTATGGACGGCGAAGAAGAGAAGTACTGTCGCTGCCACCGTGACGATGAGGTCGGTGTTCATTGCTGGCGAAAATG
>CAYJSJ010000019.1:17598-24131 GCA_964373065.1 uncultured Candidatus Peribacteria bacterium | reverse complement strand
ACTATTTCATCCCCCTTTCGGGGTGCTTTTCACCTTTCCCTCACGGTACTATCCGCTATTGATCTCCAGAACTCTTTAGCCTTGGAAGGTGGTCCTCCCAGATTCGGGCCGGATTTCACGTGTCCGACCTTACTCAGGATACTCCCACGCAGCGGTTTCTTTTCGGCGACGGGGCTCTCACCCTCTGTGGCCGCCCGTTCCAGGGTCGTTTGCCTAAGAAACGCTGATCGATTATGGAGTCCTACAACCCCCCGCCCCTCGCTACGCTCGGGGAAATCCTAAATTCTAAATCCTAAGTCCCAATACAATTCCAATGATGCAATATTCAATATCCACAACTTGAAATTTCTGCATTGATCAATGGTGCATTCCTTGGGATTCAGTGCTTGGATTTTAGGATTTCCGTCCTAAACGCAGTGAGGGACGGGGTTTGGGCTGTTCCCCGTTCGCTCGCCACTACTAGGGGAATCTCTTTTGATTTATATTCCCTTGTTACTGAGATGTTTCAGTTCACAAGGTGACCGACTGGGCTCATTGCTGATTTCGCCGAACTTGGTATTCGTACCTCAAGTCCGCGTAAAAAGGGGTTGGGGATTAGTAGCTGGGGGTTAGGGAATACCCTAATCCCGCAATACAAATCCCTAGCCCATCCCTGTTTCGGAAATCAACAACGAGCCCAGTCATACGAGCATAACCTCGTATGGGTTTCCCCATTCGGAAATCTCCGGCTGGTAGCGCCTGCCTAGCGGCTCACCGAAGCATATCGCAGCTGGCCACGTCCTTCATCGGATTCTGGAGTCGAGGCATCCGTCTGATGCGCATGAGTAACATTTTTCCATGCCCTGAAGTCGCACAAAGTGCGTACTCCAGGGTTTTGTACTGTTCACGTGCCATAATCTTGAAGTACACACTTCGTGTGACTTCATGACTAGCGCGGGCAAGAATTGCCCACATTCGGCACATGGTTTGATTGTAATTTCATATGACTTGGCTGCCGATGCTGTGAAGGGTCGCAGGACACCGTTCGCAGGATTGCTCACAGTTTCCAGATGGCGCTCCTTGAACCCACTTTTACCCACCTTCGCTCCTAACGCGGAGCTACGGCGGGTTTTTTCTGGTGCGGAAATTCGTTGTTTACGATGCTTACAAACGAATTTCTCTTCCAGAAATAAAAAACGGGTGGCTTACGCACACCCGCAGAATTCGCGCATATAGGGCCTTTTAGCCCATAGAAAGGCGGAATCGGATCCTGCGGGTATGCATCAAAAGCATAGAGCGGATGCATTGTAAGCGGTGGACAATAAAATGCAAAAGAAAATATTGGGAAAATGCACCATCCTAACCCAAGCCCTCTCACGCCTCATTCATCGATTCTTCAGACACCGCTTCAGCCATTTCCTTCTTCTGCGTCGTACCGGACGCATCCACTTCGGCGCCTTCCACGATTCCCTTCTCCACTTCTTCATCCGACTCTGCTTCATCGGTGATGCTGAGCTCTGCGATTTTATCTTCCTCCGGTACCACCGCCCCCGCCTCCTGCTCCTCGGCTTCCACGCGCGTCTGCAGTTCCACAGGTTCCACCTCGCCATCTTCTATGGTCACGCGCTCCTCGGGCTCCACCTCGTCTTTGAACTTGAGGAGATCGACTTTGAGCCCAAGCGCTTGCAATTCTTTCACAAGCACATTGAATGATTCCGGAATGCTCGGCCTGCGGATGACTTCGCCCTTCACGATCGCTTCGTACGCTTTAGAGCGTCCGATGACGTCATCGGATTTGATCGTGAGCATTTCCTGGAGCGTGTGCGCCGCGCCATACGCTTCGAGTGCCCATACTTCCATTTCTCCAAAGCGCTGTCCTCCGTGCTGTGCTTTGCCTCCCAGAGGCTGCTGGGTGACGAGGGAGTACGGTCCGACGCTGCGCGCATGGATCTTGTCTTCCACAAGGTGCAGAAGCTTGATCATGTACACCATGCCGACCGTTGTCTGGTGGCTGAATGGCTCTCCCGTGCGACCGTCGAAGAGTTGCACTTTTCCGGTTTCCGGGAGATCGGCCGCCTTTAGGAATTCTGTAATTTGATCGGTACTGATGCCGTCGAGCGCTGGCGTTGCTATCTTGATCCCGAGCTTCTGGCACGCCCAGCCGAGGTGCGTTTCGAGCACCTGCCCGATGTTCATGCGGGAGGTGACGCCCAGAGGGTTCAAGATGATGTCTACCGGCGTGCCGTCTGCAAGAAACGGCATGTCTTCGCTCGCGACGATACGGGAAACGACACCCTTGTTGCCGTGGCGTCCGGCGAACTTGTCGCCAACCTGCACTTTGCGGGTCTGCGCAACGAACACTTTGATCTGTTTGATAACACCGGTGGGGAGTTCGTCGCCCTCGGTTCGGTCGAAAATATGTACATCCACCACCTTGCCCCCGGCACCGCCGGGAAGCCGCAGGGAACTGTCTTTCACATCTTTTGCCGTATCACCGAAGATGGCCTGCAGAAGCCTTTCTTCCGGCGTAAGCTCCGTCTCTCCCTTCGGCGTAATTTTGCCAACCAAGATGTCTCCTTCATGCACCGTCGCACCTATACGCACCACGCCGTCTGCATCCAGATCTTTCAGTTTTGCTTCCCCGACGTTCGGAATGTCTCTGGTCACCGTTTCCGATCCGAGCTTCGTATCGCGGACATCCGTTACGTAGGATTCTATGTGGATTGAGTCAAAAAATCCCCGACGGGCGACACGGTCGCTGATGATCACGGCATCTTCGTAGTTGTACCCCTGCCACGACATGTACGCGACGAGGAGGTTGCGCCCGAGTGCCAGCTCTCCTTCATCGACGGAAGCGCCGTCTGCAAGGCTATCCCCTCTGCGCACTTTGTCGCCACGGCGTACTTTCGGACGCATGTGGAAGCAGGTGCCCTGATTGCTGCGCGTGAAGGATTGGAGTGCATACGTCGTTTTACGACCGTTTTTATACACGACGGCAATTTCACTGGAATCGGCGTATGTCACTTCTCCTTCCTCTTCGGCGAGCAGCGCGTGTCCGGAAGCGCGCGCGGCAAGCCCTTCCATACCTGTCCCAACGAGCGGTGCTGCAGGCGAGATGATGGGAACGGCTTGGCGTTGCATGTTCGTACCCATGGATGCGCGGGTGTTATCGTCATGCTCCAGAAACGGGATAAGTGCCGTGGAAACCGAGAGAATCTGCTTGGGAGAGACATCGACATGCGTCACATCGCGTACGTGTGCAAACGTCGGCTCGGAACTCTTACGGACGGAAGCGCGGGTATCCAGAAATTCTCCGAATGGCGAAAATCCGCTCTGCGCTTGAGCGATGGTGAGCCTTCGCTCCTGTTCCGCATCTATGTATTCCACTTTGCCGGTAACGTACGCGCGGACGGGAACTTCCTTGCGGCCGTCCTTCTTCAGGAGGGAAATTACTTTGGAAGCCAACGCTTTGGTGTCGACCGTTTGGCCTTCTTTCACCACGATTTTGTGACCGTCACGCACGGTATCATCGACGATGCGGCCGACAAGCTTGTCCGGGTCCATGGGAACCGCATGCTTTACTTCGCGATAGGGCGTCATGAGGAACCCGTACTCGTTGACCTTACTGAACCCCGCCAAGTGGACGACGAGACCGATGTTCGGTCCTTCCGGAGTCGCAACGGGGCAGATGCGCCCGTAGTGGCTCGGGTGCACGTCACGCACATCGAAGCTCGCACGTTCGCGAGAAAGTCCGCCCGGACCCATAGCGGAGAGACGCCTTTTGTGCGCGAGTTCCGCGAGCGGATTCGTCTGGTCCATGAATTGCGAGAGCTGGGAGCTGGCGAAGAATTCGCGCATTGCAGCGGTAATCGGGCGGCAGTTGATGAGCTGCATCGGTGTCACCGTTTCCAGATCCATCACGGTCATTCTGTCTTTGACGATGCGTTCAGTGCGCACCAACCCTACTCTGTACTTGTTCTGCACCAGTTCTCCGACGGAACGGATACGGCGGTTACTGAGGTGATCGATGTCATCGGGCGTCCCTTGGCCGTTATTCAGACGAATAAGCTCTTTGACAATCTCTACGAAATCTTGAACCTGAAACACGCGATCCTGTTCATCGGTACCGGACTTCAGCCCAAAGCGTCTGTTCATTTTGTAACGGGCGATGGCGCCCATGTCGTACCGTTTGAAATCGAAGAAGAGGCTGTCGACCAGCTGCTTGGCGTTTTCGGGAGTGGCAAGATCACCCGGACGGATCTTGCGGTAAATACTTTGGTACGCATCCTCCACAGAGCGTTCGGTGTCCTTCTCGAGCGTTGCAAGAATGAAATCTTTCTCTGCGCGAACATCTGCAAAGAGACCGAGAATTTGGCTGTCACTGGCATAGCCGAACACGCGCAGTAGCTGCGTGACGGGGATTTTTCGCTTCCGATCTATCTTGCAGGAGATGACCCCCCGTCGATCGGTTTCCACTTCCAGCCATACACCGCGCTTCGGAATGATCTTTGCGGCATTGTTTTTCGGATGATCGGCCATTTTGGAAAAAAAGACGCCGGGGCTGCGTACAAGCTGGTGCACAACGACGCGCTCTATGCCCCCGACGATGAATGTGCCGATCTCCGTCATGAGGGGGATGGAACCGAGGAAGACATCCTGTTCCTTGATTTCGCCGGTTTCTTTGTTGATGAGCTGGACGTGCCCTTTCATCACCGCCTCGAAGCTTAAATTGCGTCGACGGCAGGTGTTTGGATCGTATTTGGGTGAATCAAAGGAGTGCCCGAGAATCCTGAGCTCCATCTTTTTGCCCGAGAAATCGGTGATGGGGCTTATCTCCCCCAAAAGCTCCTTGAGCCCGTCTGTGAGAAACCACCGATAACTGATGATCTGCATTTCGATGAGAGAATCCACATGGCTGAGGTGCTCATCCTCCACAAGATACATGCGTGCATTCAGGATCTTCATCGGCTGAAGATGCGCGGGAAGATTCTTATAGGCAGCGGTCACTCTTCCTGCTGTGGGAACGACGTGAGGAATGAGCCTCGCAAGGACATCCTGCCCTACCTGCATGACGTACGATTTGCCGAGCATCGCCTTCTTTGCACCCTTTGAAGGCACAGTCGGTGCCTTCTTGGCGACAGTCTTTTTGGCAGAGGTTGCCGCTTTGGGAACGGACTTTTTGGCAACGACCTTTTTTGGAGGAGCTTTTTTGGGGACGCTTTTCTTCTTCGCGACGGATTTCTTCGTCGTTTTTCGCTTTGCAGAGGCTTTCTTTGCAGTCATAAACGAATTGGCGGCAAATAAAACAAGAACGCACGCGTGCAGCACTCAAAACACAATCAGGGGTCCGCTGCAAATTCCCATGCAGCGTAAGGGTTTTTAACGGAAAGTCAAAATATAGAGGGGAATTTGTAAGACTCAAGCTGTAAGCGCCAACCAGAGTGACTCCTCGATATCTGGAACCAAGGCAGATTTCCAACAACCGACAACCGACAACCGACAACCGACAACCGATCACCACTAACAATCACCGACAATCCAGAAATCTCCTCTCCACTTCATCCCAATTGATAATCTTCCAAAACGCCGCAATGTAGTCCGGCCGCTTATTTTGGTACTGCAGGTAGTACGCATGCTCCCAGACATCGAGTCCCAGAATCGGCGTTCCTGCACACCCTGCAATTGCCTTTCCCATGAGAGGACTATCCTGATTTGCCGTACTGGCAACCGACAACTGCCCACTGCTTACCGTCAACCACGCCCACCCGGAACCGAAGCGACTACCTGCCGCATCCGAGAACGCCTTCTGAAAGGCTTCGAATGATCCGAATGCCTTTTTGATTGCCGTGGCAAGGGCACCCGAGGGCTCCCCTCCACCCTTGGGACTGAGTACCGTCCAGAAGAGCGTGTGATTACAGTGACCGCCTCCGTGATTCCGTACAGGCCCCTGCATCGCCTGTGGGAGAGACTGGATCATTGTGATGAGTTTTTCAGCGGGAGTCTCTGCGTACGGAGTCCCCTCAATCGCAGCATTTACCTTTGCGATATAGGCGGCATGGTGCTTGCCGTGGTGGATCTCCATGGTCGCAGCATCGATGTGCGGTTCAAGCGCATCGAAGGCGAAAGGAAGGGCGGGGAGGAGATATGCCATGGTGGAAGAAGAGAGAGTTTCATTGTAGTGAAAGAAACACGTATTACCAAATAGGGATTGGGGATTAGTATTTAGGGATTGGGGACATCAACGGTATGCTTCCCCTAAGCCCATACTACTAGCCCCTAAGCCCTCATCATGGTTCGTCTCCTTACCACACAAGCAGAGCTGCAGGAATACGACACATGGCTGCGGCATGCTCCTGCAGGAAACTTCTGGCAATCACTGGAACGCAAGGAGTATGTGGAATCGATAGGGAAAGAAACCCGTCTCTACGGCCTCAAGGAAAAAGGGCAACTGACCGTCACCGCACTCGTGGTGATCGATAGAACGTCATTTGGCCTTGCCACGTGGGAGATCGCACGGGGGCCGGTGGGGAAGTGGGGAAGTGGGGAAGTGGGGA
>CAYJSJ010000019.1:1269-17498 GCA_964373065.1 uncultured Candidatus Peribacteria bacterium | reverse complement strand
GTATCGATGCTTGCAGGTAAAGCGAGCAGTGTGGCGGGGGGTCGTTTGATTGTTGGATTGCTGTATTGTTACATTGTTGGATTGCTGACATCCAGATCAGGTGCTCGCTTGCGAGCAATCCAGCAATACAACAATGTAAAATTTTCTCGTACATACAAAAAACCCCTCCTCGGTTTCCCGGAAGAGGGGTTTTTGCCTGCATTTTTGGCAGGAAGAGATGTTCCGATCAAATCATTAGCTGTTGTAGCTCGTAGATTTGACAGTTGTCTCTGGATACTCAATCCAATTGAAGTGAGCACCGCTTGCGTACGTATTGGTCTGATCTTTATCAATCCAATGGATATGCGAGCGACCTGCAACAGCACCTTGGGCTCCAAACGGAGTATTCAAGATGCTATCGAAGTTCTGGAGAGTAACTTGCAGGACAGAGACACCACCATCTGACGAAGCACTGTTCGGGTTGAGGATATCTGCCTGTAGAACGAACGTGGAATCCGTTCCTTTGTCGATACTTGTATCGAGGGTAGAAGCAGCGAGGCCAATACACTCGACCAGCATGGAGCCGGACGATGGATTGGAAATAGCCGCACCACCAGAATCGTATTCCGTACAAGTAACAGTCTTCGTTTGATCTGCTTTATTGTAAATCTTAAACGAAGCGTTCGTTATTTCAACGTTCGTAGCGTTCACGTTGAACACGACACCGGAGAGCGTCACATCGTTATCTCCATTCTTGGAGTTACTGTGCGTTGCCGATGTGAACTTGAACTGACCGATTGCGGAAATGCCGGTCGGCACAGCCGTACCGTTCGCATCGGGGTTCGCGTTCGTGATGGACGTGATTTTGCTCAGAACGGAGATGTTTTTGTTGCCGGCGATGTTCGTTCTGTCGTTGCTCTCGGTTTCTGCTCCGACAAAGATTTCGCCTTCACCAACACCGTCATCGTCACTCATGACGAGATCGTTGCTGGATGCGGCACCGCGAGCCTGGACGGATGCAGTCATGGACCCGGAACCGATGAACAGAGCAAGCACTTGGTTAGAGGTAGCTCCCTGCTGGTCGGTCTTCAGGCGCGCGCGGACGAGCACGTCCACATCTGCGCCATCCGGAATGATGAGCTGTCCGTTTTCCATGTTCACACAGAACGTGGTCACGGTACCGGAACCGACGGTATCAAGAGCCACGTCGTCATCCAGTTTTACGGTCGGGTTGTGGCCCAGTTTCGTATCGTTACCACAGCCTCCGATCGTTGCTTCGGCAAACTTCGTGGATTCACCGTCTCGGTAGAGTTCCAAGCGGTCAATCGAAGTAGCCGTAGATCCGGAAGACGTAATCTGAATGTCCGTCACGTCGATCGGTTCATGTTCGGAGTGCAGTTCTATGCGGAGGATCGCCTCACTAAGCGTACCGCCAAGGATTTGGCGACTTCTGAGTGGTGCGGAGTCCTTCGTCACAAACAGGTCTCCTGCTGAGCGTAGCACCCAGGACTGAGAGTAGACCGTCGTCACGATGATGTCACAGCTGCTGGCAGCAGCACCGCCAGAGTCGAGACAGGTGCCGTTCCTCTGGATGTTACTCAAGTTACTGCCATCATCGAGTTCTTCGGCCTCTAGGAAGGTAACGGTGGAACCCGTATCAAAGCGGATTTCCAAATCGCCATCCGAAAGACTGCTCGAGATATCGGAGTGGACTTCGAAGATAACCGTCTCTTCGGCAGGGATAACGTATCCGCCGCCTGCGAGATCTCCGAAGGTGACTTGCGATGACTGCGAAGCGACACCACTTTCGAGGATGGTATCCACTTGGCCGTCGCCGTCCGTATCAACCCATAGGGTGTAGTTCTGGCCGTTTTGAAGCGATCCGGTTGCGGATTCGAAGATCGCCTTCGTAAACAGAATGTCTTCGGCTTCTCCGGCCCTGGCCTCGAAGCGGAAGAGCAAAATGTTCTTGGCGTTTTCCACAGCCGTGTCACCCGTACCGATTGCCTTTACGGCGATCGTCAGAGTGGCGGTAGCGATCTGGTGGAAGTTACCGGCAATGTTGCCACGGGGGCGAACGTCACCGACTTTGTCTCCCGTCGAGAGACCTTCTACCTGCATTTGATAGCTGGTGGAAGACGTTGCCAAGCCTCCGAAGTCACAACCCGTCGTGTTTGTGATCAGAGCGCCGGCAGAAAGAATGTGCGTCGGTTCGCCGCAAATGTGCGCGCGGAACTTGTCGCCATTACTCGGGTGAACACCTGCGCCGTTATCGATGAAGTCGACACGGAGTTCCCACTGTTCATCACCGCGAACAACGAAGTCGTCGAAGCGGTACACTTGGAACGTACCTTGGTTCGAGCCGGTCGTTGCGTAACCAGAATCGGCGGAACCTGTAAGGCGTACGCCATCGACCGTGCGGCCGGTGGTCTTGTTACGCATTTCGACGTCTTCAAGTACCTCTTGAATTTCGTTAGCCGTGAGTGCGGTACCACCACAGTTCGATGAAACGTCTGCTGCGGTGTTACACATGGAAGCTCCTGTGCTGGTCGAACCCTGAATGAGGATGAAGAGATCTTTAACGTCGATGTCTTCACCGCCGGTCTGGAATTCAACATTCGCGAGCACAGCGTCGTTATCGTCACGCGTGTATTCCTGTTGCGCGGGGCCGTTGATACCGATCGTAAATTCTCCGGCATCAATGGTTACCGTGTCAGGAAGGCTGGCGGTTTCGGTCGGCAGAGCGATCTGCGATCCGTAGAGCTGGCCGTTCACGCCGTAACCGTAGAGAGAACCGACTGCAAAGAGATCGGACGTCTCTTCGAAGTGAAAGATAATGCTGTCCCCTGCACCGCCGACGATGTCAGCGATGAGTTCGAGCGTGATCTTGTCACCCTCAAGTACTGTAAAGGGAGGATCGAACACGGTGGTCACGAAATCACCGACGGTCTGCGAGACTGTGTTGGTGAGGATCGTTCCATCGGTGCGACGCACCGCGATGTTGACGAAATCGCCATCGGAAGCAGAGCTATTTTGCTCAAACGTCATGGAGTAGAACGTTTGATCTTCCGTGGAGTTCACGGACACCTCAAACTTACCGATCACGACACCTACATCGCCGACTTCCACCTCATCGGGGGAAATGGTGCGGTAGGTAACGGTCACGATACCGCTCGTCACTGCGGCGATACGGAAGCGATTACCCCTGAGAGGGAAATTGCCGGAAACGCTTTTGGCGTTACCGAATACATCGGAAGGAAGCTCAACAACGAGGTTATGCTCTGCCGATGTGGCTGCGGTCGACGTGAAGTCCGTCACCACGTCCACCGATACCGTCTCACACGGATCAAGGATCAGCGGAGAGGAGAAGCGGAGGTCTGAGGTCTGGTCTTCAGAGTCGATCGTGCGCTTGCGCGTTACGCGCGCGCCGTTCACTGCTGCATACACACCCTGGATGTCTGCGACCGCACCGAATCCTTCGTGAAGGATGGTAAGGTTTTCGATAGCGACAGAATCATCACAGGAAGCGGAGAAATCTACAGAGAGCATCACTACGCCCACAGCACCCTTGGGTACCGTGTCGCCAACAGGATTGCTGGCTGCGAGAGAAAGCTCCAAGATTCCATCACCCTGGACGAAAGCGGTGTATCCCGTAAAGCCGACGCTGTCACTAAAGACAACGCCTGCGGAGGTCATCATATCTGTGACCGTCAACGTGTAGCTTTTTGACGGCTCCATTGCTGCGAGCGTGAGCTCGACCGTGCTCGTACCGAGCAGGTTGGCGCTGGAGATAGGAAGTGCGGGAGAGCCGGTGACAGCGTAGTGGCTTTTATTCTCTGCGGTGGACTGATCGAGCGGAATATTGAACTCGATTTCGACCGTCGTGGAAGACGTAGCGACAACATCGGTCACCATCGGCTCGCCACTCATGTCTTTGCCACAGTCCACACCGTAGGTGAGACCTTGGTCGACACGGTAGAGCATAACCACCATTTCTGCGCGGTTCATATTGTCACCCGGGCGAACGCGCTTCGTTGCGTCGTCACCTTGGAGGACACAGTGATCTGCCGCCGTCTGAATGACGTCGGTGTACCACTGGCCGCTCGGGTTATCAACGAACCTGGCAGCATCGCCGGTCGGTGCAAGACCGAATGCACGGACGATGAGTGCGGCAGCTTCTGCGCGATTAATATTCGCGCTGGGGCGGGCGTAGCACGGCTTGCTGCCATAGCAGTCGCCGTCACCACGAACCCAACCCTCTTTACCTGCCTCTTCAAAATACCCGTAATACCAAGCACCGGTTGCGACATCGTTAAAGCTTGCAACGGCCGGCGGAGTGGAAAGAATTCCACCATTGAGCTCGACCACAAGCTTCACGAATTCCGCACGATTGGCGGGGTCACCACCACGGAACCTGGCTTGTGTGGCATCGAGGTAGCCGGCGTCAACAAACGAGCCGACGGCATCCCCATACCACACTCCCGTAGGAACA
Organism: uncultured Candidatus Peribacteria bacterium; assembly: GCA_964373065.1. Lineage (GTDB taxonomy): Bacteria > Patescibacteriota > Gracilibacteria > Peribacterales > Peribacteraceae > CAYJSJ01. The sequence continues at coordinate 13,027 of CAYJSJ010000019.1, read as the reverse complement.
TCGCTGTATGCGGCAAGAACCGTTCCCGCTTGGGTGAGCGAGATGGCTGCCACCGATACTCCTGCGAGGACTTTCTTCAAACGAAGAGAGAAGTCCATAGGAAAATGTGTAAAAAGAAATAAAAGACGAATGTGAATCACACCCTCATATAAGGAGGGGGTCTGAAGTTCTGTAAAGAAGTTTCTCTTCCTCTTACCGGCATCACGCTTCGGTGTTGGAGAAAGTAGCGCCCGAAGAGGGCGACTTCTTCTCCTTACATATAAAGAGCGAACACGCGCATGAAACCGTGGTTGCAAGTGGAAGTAAACTTTGAAAAACACGACGCATTCTGTCCGCCTGAGGCGGGCTGCGTGTGAAGATTGTCTTTGCCCTCCGTTATGGAGTGTTTTCCACACCATACGTCCATTGGACGAGTCGAAAGGTAAAGGCAAGGTGCCGATGCGTTAAAGAGCGTGTACACGGATCAGACCCCGCATTTGCGGGGGCGGATCAGCGATATTTAAGCGTTCCACATGCTTCAAAGCAAGATGTACGCACTGATCCGTGCAACCTACCAAACGCGCAGGGAGGCACTCTGTTACAGGAGCCCTCAATCATCTTTTTGGGGATTACTCCTTGTATTCATACATGAATCAACGATTGATGGATGTGCAAATGCATCAAATCCGTGTTCCACTGCATGATTTTGACACTAAAATTGATATTGCATAATATACATAATATTTTATAGATATATTTTTTCAGAAAGCAGACCGTGCATAGCGTGAAGAAGAACGTACTTCATGTGAAAACATCGGCGGTTTCGTCCATGACACATAGTAAACAAAAAATCTTTTTATGCTTAGGGAAGCTCTGAATAATGACTCAACATGCTCATCCGGAATGAATTCCTGCATTGTTGCGGCGCTCGCCGGCGGTTTAAACCGCCGGCTAACATACTGGCGAAAAGACGAATTCATTCGTCAGTGAACACACATGTCCATAGGCGGTCAGATGATTATTCAGAGGTTCCATAGCGAATGGCAAATCCATCTGGAATGACGAATTATAATTTGCGTAATTCCTGTCCGGCACCAATGTCACGCACTTCGTACCCCCGCTTTTTGATTGCCTCACGGAGCGCATCGGACTCCGCGAAGTTTTTTTCTTCGCGTGCGCGCCGACGCTTCTCTTGCAAAAGAAGAACATCATCGGGAATGCGTACCTCTTCGGGATCGAAGCAGCCGAAGGTATCGCGGATAACTCTTATAAACTCAAGAAGTTTTTTGTATGCATCTTCATCTATACCGTCAACCCACTTCTGTGCTCGAGAACCAGTGAGAATTTCAAACACCCTCGAGAGAGCATCAGGAGTATTAAGGTCATGATCCATAGCTGCATCAAATAATGATTTCGTCGTTACTACAGAGCCTGCTTGAGCAGTGGCATCCGGTTGTCCATTTTCCATTTTCCATTTTCCATTTTCCACTTCCCCCATCCACTCCATGATCTTCCGCCTTGCTTTGTGTGCATCTTCGAGTCCCTTCTGCGTAAACTTCAAATTCGTTCTGTAATGCACGGAGAGAAGATAGTAACGAAGATCGAGCGGGGAGAATCCCATCGCTTCGATGTCTGGAAGAGTGAGCACGTTGCCAAGGCTTTTTGACATCTTTTGCACCTCCTGTGGTGAGCTCGTCGAACCAATATCGATGAATCTCTTGTGGATCCAATAGCGCACATGCGGCGTTCCGTCGCCGCTTCCTTCGCTTTGAGCGATCTCGCATTCGTGGTGCGGGAAGATGAGATCCTCTCCTCCGGTATGAATGTCGAACGGTGACCCGAGGAATTTCTCGCTCATGCAGGAGCACTCGATGTGCCACCCGGGGAACCCTTCGCCCCACGGGGAGTGCCACCGGAGAATGTGATGCGCATTCTCGCCGACGCACTTCTTCCAGAGTGCGAAGTCTGCGGGATGCTTCTTCTGCTCTTTCACTTCTATGCGCGCACCGGCGTTGAGACTTCTCAGCGAATTTCCGGAAAGCTTTCCGTAGGAAGGAAATGATTCGACGGAGAAATACACGCCGTCGTCGGTTGCATACGCGTGCCCCTTTTTGAGAAGAGACTCGATCATGGCGATCATTTCGGGAATCGTTTCGGTGGCTTTCGGGCGGTGCGCTGGCTCTCGAAAATTGAGTGCCTTTTCATCCGCCAAATATTGCTCCGTGTACTTTTTGGCTATCTGCAGCGGATCCACTTTCTCCTTCTTGGCCTGTTGTTCGATCTTGTCGCTACCCTCGGCGTCGGGAACAGCGTCGCCGCTCAGGTGCCCGACATCGGTGATGTTTTTTACATGTGTCACCTCGTACCCGTGCCCGGCCTCCAGCCATCTCCTTAGGAGATCTGCCATAAGGAAGGATGAATAATTCCCGATGTGCGGCCTGCCGTAGACCGTGGGGCCGCAGGTATACATGGTGACCTTCCCCTCGCAGAGGGGGACGAAGTCTTCTTCTTTCTTGCTGAGGGTGTTATAGAATCGCAGGGGCACGAGACGAGCGGAAAAAATACGATACGCAAAGAGTACCACCAAAGAGGACGAAAATCCGCAGTCTCTCTCCGCGTTACTGCGCCGGTTGATCCGGCTTGTCATCCCATTCTACATGGGGCTTCGTCATGTCCTGGATCGCATTGTAAACTTCCATCCGATGCACAGTAACATTCTGTGGCGCTTCGATCCCTAAACGAACTTTGTCCCCGCGAATTTCGACAATGGTAATGGACACATCGCTGCCGATCATAATGGACTCATCGCGGCGTCTGCTGAGTACGAGCATAATTGGAGGGGGAAATAACACGTGGAATATACCAAAATATGACGGAGTCGATAGGGAAACATCTGTTTTCCTCGTCTAAGGAGTTGCACTCTAAAGATTTTATGCTATAATTAGCATACATGCATCAACCGCATCTCAGGATCTATAATCCAAGCACCAATGAAGACCAGAACGGCTCTGGGGTTTTTTCGCCGGGTCTCATTATCGGGGACTTGGAAGATTGCAGTGAGGCTCAAGACATGCGACATATCTTAGAGCCTTTCACTGATGCAGATCTGAGCATTCTTGCCGAACATGCCGCTGCCAAACAGCGCGCTTTTTTGGACGAATTTCGTGGCCCTAGAACCCTCCTCAATACGCTGCGTCACGCATACGAACAGGTATTCGATTTTCTCAGCGATCCCGACGCACATTCTTTCGCGAAAAGCCCGCAGGGTGAAAAATGGGACAAAACGAACGGAGCACTGCATGCCATTCGCATGGTCCAAGAAGACAGGAAAGCGCAACGCGAAAGCCAAACAACACTTCGCAGGAGAGCTGCGTAAATCAGTGTGCTGCTTTGCCAGCAGTGCTTTATTGCGCTGCTTAAGAAAATATATACCTTCTAAGGAGGCTTTGAATATCGCTCAACATGCTCATCCGGAATGAATTCCTGCATTGCAGCAACGTTAGCCGGCGGTTTAAACCGCCGGCTAACATATGAGCGAAAAGACGAATGCATTCGTCAGCTCATACGCATGTCCATAGGCGGTCAGATTATTATTCAGATGTTCCCTAATTTAGATTGTGCGGCACCGCCGCATCCTGTGGCAAGCTGAGCTCTACAAGAATCTCGTGATGAGTCGCTTCGATCATTCGTTCTGCAGACGGCCCTTCAAACCCACATGCCAAAAGAATCTCCAGTGTATCCTGCATCTTCGGGTGGTTGATGATGCTATCGCCGAGATATGCAACCGGAGAAAATCTATCGCTTGAGAGCATATTGCAGGCAATCTACTCAGAACTACACCGAGCGCAAGAGAAAATACGATTGATTGCTCATCAAAAATAAACACGGTAGTGTTCCGGCATATTTCTCCTGCACCTATGGATACGAACACCGCAAAGAAACGCATTGCCGGCAAGGGTTTTATCGCCGCGCTCGACCAGAGTGGTGGCAGCACACCAAAGGCACTTTCTGCGTATGGTATAGAGGAGAGCGCGTGGGGTGGCGACAAAGAAAAGATGTTTGCGCTTATGCATGCAATGCGGACACGCATGATGGTGAACCCCGCGTTCAATGAACGCATTTCGGGCGCGATTTTGTTTGAGAAAACGATGAAAAGCACGGTGGAAGGCATTCCCACGGCTCGCTATCTCTCGGAGCAAAAGAACATTGTGCCGTTCCTGAAGGTGGATGAAGGACTGGAGGAAGAGGCAAACGGCGTGCAGCGTATGAAGAGCATGACGGGCCTTCCTGCGCGGCTCCTCAGCGCGAAGGAGCACGGCATCTTCGGAACCAAAATGCGCTCGGTGATTAGCAATGCAAATGCTGAAGGTATCTCGGCGATTGTCGCACAACAATTTGAAGTCGGTCGCGTGATCATAGCATCGGGACTCATGCCGATCTTGGAACCGGAAGTGAACATCAAATCTCCGGAAAAGCCGGGGTGTGAAATGCTCTTGCGGGGAGCACTTATGAAGTCCCTTGATGCTCTGCCCGACACCGTACAAGTCATGCTCAAGCTCACGCTGCCGGACGTGCCGAACTACTACTCGTTGCTCATCAAGCACCCGCGCGTCCTGCGTGTCGTCGCACTCTCCGGAGGGTATACCTGCGCCGATGCCAACGCGAAGTTGGCGCAGAACAACGGGATGACTGCCAGCTTTTCGCGAGCGCTCGCGGAAGGTTTACGCAAAGACCAGAGCGAGGAAGAATTCACGGCGGCGCTGGATGTGGCGATTGAAAGCATCTATCAAGCTTCGCTTTCGTGAGATAGTGTTGATTGGTTTACGAGTTTACTGGAGCGTTCTTCTCTTTTATAGAACGTATTTTTTGGCTTTCTTCAGAGGTGATTTTAGCTATATCGATTTATATTTTCTTGGTCTGTAGCTTGGACATTACAAAATCATCAAACTATTCGCATGGCACAATTTCATGATTTCGAAGAAATTATTGCATGGCAAGAAGCAAGAAAATTGACCCAAGCTATCCGCCAGATTTGTAAGAAAGAGAACGTCAGAAGAGATTATGCCTTCACTGATCAAATCACTCGTGCAGTTCGATCGATATCTGCAAATATTGCTGAAGGGAATGATGCAATGACTATACCAGCATTCATCGAATTTCTTGGTTATGCTAAACGATCCTGTGCTGAAGTGCGCTCTCATTTATACGATGCCCTTGATGAGCAGTATGCTTCACCTGAAGAAGTGAAACGGCATATGGATCACACAAAAATGATATGCAGAATGATCGCCAAGCTAATTCATCATTTGCAAACATTAGATCCAAAACTCAAAAGAACATTCAGCGTTCACTCTAATAAACCAATCAACTAGAAAGCCAGTAAACGGCTATAAGTCTTTCCTATTCACATACACCTGCTGCACTATCCCGAAGACCGTGGAAACTCCCCAATAGAGCGATACAGCGGCCGGGAAGTTGATGGCAAAGAAACCGATCATGAGCGGGAGACCATAGAGCATCACGCGCTGCTGCACTTCCTGCTGGCTCATTGCCTCTGTTTTCTTTACCTTCTCACTCTGCTTCGCCTTCTTGCGATCACTCATGGCAAATGCAAGTTTCATCTGCGCAAACTGCAGAATAACAAGGAGCAGCGGCATAACGGCAATATTCGGTTTTGTGAGATCCATTCCCAGAAAATACGTACCGAAACTCCATGAAAGATCGATGTACTGCTCATACAGAAGATGGCGCGAGAGTGCCAAAACCGAACCGTCTTGGATGGTATAGAAAAGCCCGATCAGGATAGGGAATTGAATGAGGATGGGCAGACACGACTGCATGGGATTTATTTTGTGTTCCTTCCAGATCTTCATGGTTGCCTCCTGCATCTTCTTCGGATCGTCTTTGTACTTCGCTTTGAGCGCATCCATCTTCGGCTGTACGGCCTGCATTTTGCGCTGACCCTCCATGGCATGCTGCGTGGGGATAAAGAGGATCAGCTTTACGAGGATGGTGAGCAGAATGATGGCGAGACCGAGGCTATACCCCGGCATGTGCGATGCGATGAAGACGAGCCCGTTGAGCAGAGGTTTACTGATAAATGTTCGAAAGATCTGCGTCGGTACACCAGCTTCGTAGATGGAGAATGCAGAGGAAATTTCGGGGTCCGAGGGTAGCGCGACTTCGTAACGGCCATACTCGCCGAAGAGAGAATACTTCCACGGAGCAAGGCTTACCGTTGCCGTTTCTCCCGCCGTTACCAAGGTCAGCGGTACGCACGGCAGAGCCGTTTCCTCTGTAAGGAGCTGTCTCTTTTCACCATTACGTTCCAGCATCCAGACATGCACCGGCGGCATGGGGCAGCGGTCGGGAAGGGGCAAATCTTTGTCGGTATGATTGCGGATAAGGAGGACGGGGTGATGCTCCCCCTTCACCGTACTGTCTTGCGCCTCCAGCACGATGCCGGACTTTTGTTCGCTTGGGTCAAACTGGCTTGGGAATATGTACTTGAATGCCATTTGCGTAAGCAAGTACACCAGTGCAAATATCGCCAAAAACTGCAGAAGTTGGCCGGAGCGAGTTTTGGATTCAATCATGGAATGCGTTGCTAGGTTGCTATGTTGCTAGGTTGTTGGAAAAAAGCATGTGAGAAACAAGAGACAAAAGAAACCGAACACCATGAAAATCTCCAACGCATGCTAGCATAATCACCCAAGGGAGATAGAAAAAAACCTCCGGACATCCTCCTGAATCACGGGAAAATCCGCGTGCAGGCTGGCAATGCGGGGGCTGACGAGGAGTTGCAGAGGGGGAACATCCTTCATCTCTCGTATGGCGATGCGAAAAGCCTCGCGACACCGCCTGCGCATGCGATTTCTTTTGACTGCAGATTTGTGGAGCTTCGCCGAAGCAGCCGTACCCAAGTAGATTGCAGATGCCTTCCGATCGACACTCGGATGACGCGGAGCACCCGGCATCCAGCGGATCACCATGGATTTTCCTTTCCAGAGCCTGCCATTGCGACGAATGTAATCATTCACCTTGCGGCCGCGGAGGCGGGAGAGCTGCATATGGGATTAGTATTAAGGGATTAGGGATTAGGAGCAATAAAAACCCTACATACACATCCCTATTCCCTTACCCCTTTCTGGTATTTTCGTTATGCTGCCATTCGATTATGACAAGCCTTTCCAGAGATGACGTTCGGCATATCGCAAAGCTCTGCAGGCTCAGTCTTTCGGATGCGGAAGTAACGAAGTATAGCAAAGAACTGACAAGCATCCTGGCTTTCGTAGAAAAGCTTACAGAAGTGGATACGACAAACGTGGAACCTACTCCTCAGGCCACCGGTCTTTCCAATGTGTTCCGTGAGGATCGACTGACACAGGAGGATAGTACCGATGCAGCGGTGCTCCTCGCATGCAGTCCGCTGCCGATTCTAGATCACCAGATCCAAACACCTTCCGCCCACGGATAATCCTCCATCCCTACCCCCCTCCCCACGCTCCACACCCTCACCATTGCAGAGGCTCATAGCAAACTGAACGCGAAGGAAATTTCTTCCGTGGAACTTACGCGTGCATGCATCCAGCGGATAGAATCGGTGGATGGAACCTTGCATGCTGTTGTGCATCAGAATTTTGAAAGAGCCTTAGACGAAGCCAAAAAGATTGATTCCAAAGGAGTCTTCGATTCTCCTCTCGCAGGCATCCCCTACCTCGCCAAAGATGTCTTCTGCGAAGAGGGCATCCCCACCACGGCATGCTCGAATGTCCTCAGAAATAAAGACTACGTACCCCCTTTTGACTCAACGACGACGAAGAGACTGAAGGCTGCCGGCGCAATCTCGATTGGCAAGGCAAACACCGACGAATTCACCATGGGTGCAAGCACCGAAACTTCCTGCTACGGGGTGACGCGCAACCCTTGGGACACAGAGCGCGTCGCCGGCGGCTCATCGGGCGGGAGTGCCGCCGGAGTAGCCGCAGATATGAGCATCTTTGCACTCGGAACGGATACGGGAGGATCCATCCGCCAGCCTGCGGCCTTCTGTAACATCGCCGGCATTCGACCAACCTACGGGCGCACGAGTCGGTACGGCGTCATGAGTATGGCCAGCAGCCTCGATACGATCGGACCGATCTGTAAAACCGTAGAAGATCTGGCGTTTGTATTGCAATCGATCGCGGGGAAGGACCCAATGGACGCGACTACCGGTGACGTCCCTGTTCCTGATTTCACAAAAACTCTGACGGGAAACGTAAAAGGAATGAAGATCGGTATTGCCAAAGAGTACTTTGTGAAAGGGATGAATGAAGAAATCCGGCAATCTGTTTTCGATGCTGCAGAAGTGCTCAAAGGGCTTGGCGCAACAATCATCGACATCAGCTTGCCGTACTCGGAATACGGAACTCCCTGTTACTACGTGCTCTGCCCGTGCGAAGTGAGCTCCAATATGGCACGATTCGACGGTATCCGATTCGGTCACACGGTCAAAATGGAGAATAACGATCATTCGTCCCATCTTGTAGAGTATTACCATCAGGTCAGAACCGAAGGGTTCGGGGCGGAGGTAAAGCGCCGCATTATGATAGGGACGTACGCGCTCTCCGCAGGATACTACGATGCGTACTACCGACAAGCACTCAAGGTACGCACGCTCATCAAACAGGACTTCGACGCGGCGTTTACGAAGGTGGATGCGATCATCGGTCCCGTTTCGCCGACTCCCGCGTTCACAATCGGCGCGCACGAAGGCGACCCTGTTTCTATGTACTTGGAAGACATTTATCTTGCTCCGCAGGTCATGGCGGGTATACCGGCGATCTCCGTACCTTGCGGTTTTTCCACCGCGCAGGGAAGTACGCCTGCGTTACCTTTGGGGCTCCAAATTATGGGGCCGCAGTGGGGCGAAGAAACCATACTCCGCATCGCACACGCGTATGAGAAGGCGACAGAGTGGCATACGAAAAAACCTCCTCTCTGAGTTCGCTACTCAGCGAGCGGGGTGAAAAATGCTTTCATATTGATGCACAAGCGTAGTTGCAGCTCTATGGATCTCTTCACCAGTCACCGTTTGACCATCGAAACGTCGATGAAGTTCTTGCTCAACGGATTTTTGATCGGTGCTGCTCAGTTCTCCCGAACCACATTGCCGTGCAATACCGGGAATGATGATACTGAGAATGTGGAATTTGGGATCAAAGGATTCAGGCATAACGGTGTGAGGAAGCGAAGTGAAATTACCCCTTTTAGAGGAGAATTCAAGTATTTACAACTTATTTAAATTGTTGTATAATATTATTTAACACACTTACACAACAATGAATGATGTCTTCACATGAACACACACAACAATCGGAAGGTATCGTAAATAATAAGCGGAATGTAGAAATCCTTCAACTGCTCGGTCATATTGAAAATACAAACTCTTATCAACTCCTCGATGAAGGGGATGAAGCTGCATTGGAAGCTATAGGTACCATTCTCACACATGCGGCAGCGCATATCCATGAAAACCTCGATACATACATCGTGAATAATCTACAGAAAGAATTAGACATACTCGATGCATTTCTTGAGACTGAAGATGCCTCGTCACGCGCACAACTTCAGCATTTACTTAATCCACCGCAACCGAAAGAACCTCTTTGTACAGAAACGAAAGTGATGCTTGGGCCGAAACATCTGAAAGTAAAGAATGGCATATTCCCTGTCGTTGGTTTCTCCATAGATAACAAACTTATAACTTTCAAAGAACATGATAACGGGAATATCGAGATACACATTGGAAAGAAAATTTCTGACCCTCAAATTGTTGCTACAGCCGTAAAAAAGTGCTTAGAAATGATGAAAGACGGAAAACTTCTTGTACATTCAAGTGGTCTGATTCAATGGAAAGGTGATGCGCAAAGCGACGGCAGAACAGTTGTTGCACTCCGGCTATCAACAGAGGGTAGGTTGGAAGGCACATACAATCCGAAAACGATGATCATCGAATGGAATCGCATTATTCAGAATCATAAAAAATGGAAAAGGCGTCTCCGGAATGATGGTGTTGCCCCCGGCAAAAGAGCTCATAATCGCCGCAAGCGCGTGTCAGCTGCTTCCTAACCGAAAATATTCCAAGGCATCTGAGCACACCTCCTGCTTCGTCAGGAATTTTTTTGCTTCAACCAAAGACGACGCATGCAAGACACCACGCTCTGTGGAAGGATGCCCATGAGGCAAGCAAGCAACGTACCAAGGCTCAGCCAGTTCGCCGCATGCTGCAAGAGTGACATTTTCCACGTCGTCTTCTCTCCGCCCAGAAAACGCTCGAAGTTTTCGATGTCGTCTCTGGCAATGCGGTCGCCGGGTTTGCAGTTATTCGCCTCCGGGTACTGGAAACACGCGGGATTGAAAAGATTGGACTCGCCGGACTTCGTAAAGTGCATCGGACCGGGAGTGAGCGCGGGCATATCGGGTTTTTGTGAACCCCAGAGGATCGATTCGAAACAGGATACTAGGTTTCCGCCTGCGAACAGGGGAACAAAGCTTGCATGGCCGCGGCCGCGGATATCGATGATGTGCGTCACTTGGAGATCGAGGAACCCTTTGTTCTCCTGTAGAAAGTAGAGCAACCTGTCGTACTCGAAGGTGCGCGGCGGCGTGTTTTGGAGCAGGAGCGGTCCGTAGGCGGCAAGGAAGGCGAGGAGTGTGAGCAGTGCCGCACCCCGCGCAATCCATTCGCCGAATGTTTGGAGAACAGCATGTTCGTGGACATACCGCGCTATGCACCACACACCTACGCAGATGGGAAACAGGGAAAATGCAAAGAGAAAACGCGTGACGACATTGAACGACCGGAGGAAAGACAGCGAAAGCAACGGCGTGATGATGGTCCCATATCCGCGGGAGAGCCCCGCGAAAAAGACGACGAGTGCGAGGCAAAAGAGTGCGATAGCGAGCGTGCGTTTCCCATGCCGCGCCAGAGCCCGCCTCTCCGTGAAGAGGAGTGAGCATCCGCAAAGAAGCCCCAGTAGAATGACGGGCGAAATGTACATGCTGTACTCGTGGATGGCTCCCCAATCCGGCATGCCGAATGGCACAAAAAGAGCGTCTCTTTGCGGTACAGCCCAGAAGGCCTTGAGCATGTACGCAAGGCCGCTTGCACCCTCCGGAGCCTGCATCACCCCAAGAAAATGCGGGAAGAACCGCATGAGGCTCCACACGGCAACGAGCTTGCTCGCGGCGAGCATAAGTGCCGCCGCGCCCAAGCAGACTGACCGCTCAAGAAGGCTCAAGAAACGCCTTCTCCACGCACCCGCATGCACCGCGAGTTCTATCGGCAGGAAAATGCCGTAGACGATAAGTCCCATAACGGCGACGATGTAGCCGCCGCTATAGAGTGCATATGCGGAGACGAGGGCGAACATGCATGCGCGGCGGAGCAGGAGCCCATGGGAGTTTGGACTGCGTTCAAAGAGAAGCCACAATAGAAGCCCGAGAAGCGGAATCGACTGATAGGAAACATGTCCCGCCAGCATGTGCATGAGGTAAAACCCGTGCGCGATGACGATGAGCGCGAGTACATGGGCAAAGTGCAACGGAAGCTTGAGGACGTCCCGCCCGAAGAGGTACCACCCCGCGTACCCCGCGATCATAGCAACAGCCATCGAGATTTGCGTTGCAAGCCAGAGATCAAGAAAGAGGACGAGGAACTGGAGCAGCGAGTAGTACAGAGATTCGGGGTTTCCGTAGTCCGGAAACCCGCCGCAAAAATGCGCGGAATACATGA
>CAYJSJ010000019.1:0-1169 GCA_964373065.1 uncultured Candidatus Peribacteria bacterium | reverse complement strand
AGATACCCGAGATTGAGCCCCCAGAAAAACACGCAGAGGAAGGCTGCGAAGATGATCAGAAATGGGAGATGTTTGCGGGGAAGGTGCAACACGTGGAAATAGTATACGACGGCAAGAACACCCGCTATGGAGGTGCCAATCGATTCCCAAAGGCAGATTGACGATGCGTTACAAACTTGTTACACTGTTTCCAGTATGCGACGCAAGCGACCAGCCAACAAACGGGTGAATCTTTCACTGCCGCAGAACGTACTCTACCTCGTACGCATGCTCGCGGAACGCGACAGTGTTCCGCTGACAACAAAGGCGACTGACCTTTTGGAGCAAGGTCTGGAAGCAGAAGAAGATCGTATTCTTGTGGAGATGGCGGAGAAACGCCTCCGAGATCTGGAAGGTGGAGGGCTGAAGCCGATCGCTTCCGATGCTTTTTGGAAATCGGTTGAAACGGATACCAAGAAATCGTAACCCTGCACATGTTTTCCGTCACCTACCACCCGAAGGTTCGTAACGACCTGAGGAAAATTCACCCAAAACATGTCGCCGTCATACGGGAAGCAATTGAGACAAAACTTGCGCGCAATCCGGCAGAGTATGGCAAGCCCCTACGGCACACGCTCAAAAACCTCCGCTCACTTCGCATTGGGAATTACCGCATCGTCTATGCCGTCCGAAACGAAAAGCTCATCGTCTTGGTTCTTCTTGTAGGCAAGCGAGATTCGGTCTACAGAGAAGCAGAAAAGAGACTCTCTGCCACATGAGTGAATAGAAGCAATACTGCGTTTTTGATTGTTTTGCAAAGCGTGCGCTGGTAGCGTCATACCGCATTCCTCAGAAACGTTGGAGCACGGTGACGAGAGTTTCTTGATGCTCGATCATTCACTAGGTCTCGCATGCACACTTGGGGTTGTAGCTCAGTTGGTTAGAGCGTCCGCCTGTCACGCGGAAGGTCGCGGGTTCGAGTCCCGTCAGCCCCGCCAGTATCGGCAACTGCCTTATGCTCTCTCACAGTGCACATTATGTGTTCTGCATGCCATTATAAGGCATTGCGGCATTGTTGCATGTTGGAGTAGAATTCCCTCCTATAATTTCTTCCCACCTCCACCATGGAAATACTTCGTACACTCCGGTTGCATAGTATGGCAAGACTTTTCGCCGTGAGTGTAGTCATC
>CAYJSJ010000018.1:20308-25016 GCA_964373065.1 uncultured Candidatus Peribacteria bacterium | reverse complement strand
GTCAACGGACTTGGGTGCCATCATGCAGGTGATCAACGGAGACAGTAGTGCTCTTAGGGAACCTCTGAATAATCATCTGACCGCCTATGGACATGTGTGTTCACTGACGAATGAATTCGTCTTTTCGCCAGTATGTTAGCCGGCGGTTTAAACCGCCGGCGAGCGCCGCAACAATGCAGGAATTCATTCCGGATGAGTGCATAGGTTCAGATACATATAAAAGATTGTAGGCGGTGGTTTACCATGAGCGGGGAGAGTGGTGGGCGGCACAGGATTCGAACCTGTGACCTTTCGAATGTGAATCGAACGCTCTAACCAACTGAGCTAGCCGCCCAACCGGAACTGTAAAATGAAAGCAGAATGATACCTTTCCCGCAATGATGACATTAGGCAGCTAGAACAATGTGCTTCTCCGTACGATCTATAGCACGCCAGAGGTACGCAATGGATCCAAGGACGAAGCTGCCGTTTGCAACCCAGGAATAACCGTTTTTCAGCGTATCCGGCATGGTCATGGGAACCATATCGATGCCGATGCCCTGCGGATTTTCCATACGTCTGATCTTCGGGGTGTGTTGAGAGAAGTTCGGGCCGTTGCCGACTTTGGTGAGTGACCCGGCCTGCTCCGCCATTTTCACGGTAATAACACCGATCTCCGTCTCGAGCATTGGGAAGCGTGCAAAAACATCATCGCCGTACTTCATGGCAAAGAAGGAACGTAGCACAACTTCCGCGAAAAGGTATGCAGCGACATTGTCTGCAGTTGCGGACAACCCCGCTTCAATCGGAATTATGAACATCACGATCCTCTTGAGGTGATTTGCAGTGAGCGCCTCGCCTTCGTGCACGCCTGCAAGCGTTGGTAGTAACAATTTCGCCATACGCGCAAGTGCGGGAACACTCGGAATCTGCGTGAGGAGTGCAAAGAGCACTTCGCGCGCGCTGTGTCCCAGCAAAGCAACCTTGTGATGATTGCCACCACTGCTTTCTTCAGCTTCACCAATACCGGGTACCACATCTTCGGTTCCCGAGAGTTTAGTGAATTGTGCCAATGCCTTCTGAATCGTATCTTCACCGGCACGCGAAAGAATCTGACGTATGCGCTCAGGGTCCGCATCATCTCCCAGACCAAGTTCTTGCTGTGCCGCCTTCAATCTGCTCGCACGATTTTCATGGCTGAGACCCATAAGTTCATGCACAATTTTGGCTGCGATGACTGCGCTATGCTTGGCATGCTCGATGGCAGTTGTGTCACTCTCTTCATCGGGACTCGCTTCCTTCTCCACATCCTCAGCAGATACTTTTGTTCCATCTGCAAGAAAATCTTCAAAGAGCCCAGCGAGACGATCGGCCTTTCCATCCTGCAATTGGCGTTCCATGGTAGAAAAAAGATTCTGCATTGTACGCACATCACCAGCCAAAAAAGCATCACGCATACGAGTAAATACACCCGCGCTCGCAAAACTTTCCGCATCATCGAGCAAGGATTCCGATAGCTCATCCAACCGATTTGTCATGACAGCAATGGCATCGAGTTTCATTTGGCACCACTCGCGAATCGATGCCTGGAACTTCGCCGGAGGCAGCGACCGAAGTACCTCGCGGAGCTTCGCTCCTCCCGCACCGTCAAATTCCGCAAGTGCCTCCAAGATCTCCTTCGTCGCCCCTCGTCCTTGATTGAGTGTCACCGTGCGAAGCTTGCCATCGGTCAGGCTCTGCAAAACTGCCTGCACTGTTGTCGTTTGTTTTCGGAGAAAATCATGCAAAACAGATGAGTCGAAAATACCGGCACGCCGCATCCAGAGAGCATTGAGCAGTATAGTGTAGAACTCCGAATTCACTGCCCCAAACCCATGACCGATTGCTAGGGTATCCGGTCGCCCAACATGATTGATGGCAAAGTATATCTCCGGAGGATCGCCAATACCGCAACTCCCCTGCGTGTTTGCGGCAAGCGTCATCATGAGCTTCGAATAACCGAACGTTCCGTTCATAAGTACATCGGCTCGTTTCTCTGCAATCTCATGTATGTCATCGGCATGAAGAATCACAACTACTCCGTGCGATTTCTCTTCCAGAACAGCCATTGCATAGGACTGTTCGTAGACGATGTGCATCACGTCGCCCTTCATGGAATTTGCCAATTGTGATGATGAATACGTCGTACCGAGGGGGGAAAGTACCGAGGTGACCGCCGATACTTCCGCTATTTTCTCCTTAAGATCAGCATTCACCTTGTCGAGGTGTTGCTTCCAATCAGCCGTATCTGCGCTCAAAGCGGGACGAACGACGTTGCTATAATGCATAGCCGACGAAAACTCCTCTGCAACAGTTGCAAAAATACGATTGGGATCCACACGGAGGCAAGCGGTCGTCGCATCCGAGAGACCGACGAGGATGGGAACCGGCCCGAGACTGTGCAGAATCTCTTCATATTCATGATCGGCAAGATGCCCGCCTTCTTTCCCTCCAAAGGCCTTGAGCAACGCAATACGGCCGCCTGCCAACGCGTTCATCTCTACGGCCGACCGCGGGCCAAGCTCCTTTCCCTTCACTGCACCTCCCCATACAACGTGCCGTGCAAAATTGAACCCAACAGGAAGCGCAGTACCTAAATCCAAACGTGAATCTACTTCTGAATGAACCTCATGACTTTCGCTCTGAGGATGTTGCGGTCCATCGGAATGCGCCTGTGCCTCCAGTGCACTGGCCGTTTGGCTTCTTATGAGTGCGCTGCTTCCACCGAGAAATACGGAAGCTCCTATCATCTTGAGTGCATCGCGACGATGAAATCGACTACCAGCATCGGGCTGATCGGACAAATGTGTAGAGGTATGCATCATAAAAAGGTGTATGGTGTAGCGAAAACACGATCGAGAATCAAGCCTCTCAGACCCCACTTTCCCTTACTCACCGCACCTTCACTTCCTCATTGAGGGGCAATTTTTGTTGGACTCACTGACTTCAGGGAGTGAGGAGAGAGCAATGGGCTTGCAATGGGAGTGAATCAGTAATACAATATTACTGAAAATCTGATTTTCAGTATTTCCTACTCTCCACATGGACCCACACATTGTTGCCATGAACGATCGTGGACAGCTCACGCTCCCCAAAACGGACCGGGATTCTCTTGGTGCGCACTATTTCGTCTATACGTTCGACGGCACGAACATCACGTTGACCCCTCTCCAGACGCGGGAAGCATTCCTCACAGAGCTCGAAGCATCAGAAAAGGATTGGAAGGAGAACGGCGGATATACGCTCAAAGAGATGCACAAACGCCATGGCATATGAAGCGCACGTATCACTTCGAGTTCACGCGGCATGCAGATCGTTTCTTCGGTAAATTCCCAAAGAACGTTCAGAAGCGGCTTCTGAAAAAGCTCGACGCGTTGGAGAAGAAAGAGAACCCGTTGCAATGGGCAAAAAAGCTACAGGGTATCGGAGAGAGATACAGTTTCCGCGTCGGTGATTATCGGATTATTTGCGCTCAGCAGAAGACGGATCAGATCGTTATCCTTATAGTACTGACCGTTGGACATCGCAAGGACGTCTACGAGTGAGATTGCAGGACTACATCCTGATCAATCGGCAGTTCCTTCGGGATATTGAGAAATTCCGGATCGGCGGAAATACGGCTCTCTTCCGGCAATACCTGCCCCTGATACTTGGAAAACGGCTTACTGTGGTACGGGGTTTCCGCAGCGGAACTCATTTGCTCAAACGCAATCTGGCAGATACGCATCCCCGGGTAGAGCGCGACGGGGAGACGATTCAAGTTACTGATTTCGAGCGTAATGGTGCCGGAAAATCCGGGATCGATGAATCCCGCAGTCGAGTGCACGATAATCCCGAGGCGTCCGAGGCTGCTCCTGCCCTCCACGCGCGCAACGAGGTCATCGGGAAGCGAAATTTTCTCTTGGGAAACGCCGAGGACAAACTCGCCCGGCTGTACGATGAAACTCTCGCCATCGGGGATGGTGATCGTCCGCATGATCCCCGCAAACGAATCCGGATTCATGGGGTCGAGGATGGGGAATCTGTTGTGCTCGTAGAGCTTGAAGACATTTCCCAAGCGGAAATCCATCGAGGATGCATGAATGTGCGTAAAGAGCTCGGGCTGATCGGACTCGATCTTCACCCTGCCCTGCGTAATGGCCTGCTTGATATCACGGTCGGAGAGGATCATAGGGTGGTAGCGTACCACACCGGCGCACTTGGAATAATGGAATATGTGCGGAATGCGAATGGGAATATGTGGACCCGCTACTCTATACTCGTCGTATGCCGCACCTCACAATGATCGACGGTAGAAAGAGGGCAGATACATTAGACCTTGAACAGGGATACGATACACACGCATCTGAGCTGCGCTCAGAGAGAAGAGAAGTGACGCGCGACATCGAAAGTATTCTCCGAAGGGCTGCAGTGGATAGAAGCAATGCACTCTCACAACGCGACTGTGAAGATTTTATTCAGATGGGTATCACCGATACGGCACTCGAAGCGGGAGGAGCGATCACGGAAAGAGAAAAGCTGCAATGCGTTAGAGAAATGAAAAGCCACGCATTGAACTTCGTCAATGAAGCACGCGTACTCGGCGATGCGTTTCTCAGGGAAATTACGCAAGCGGAGTCCAAAGGGTGGATAACGGTCGCATCTGCCACGCGATGGGGAGACCGCCTTAAACAGCACTCCGGAAGCTGGC
>CAYJSJ010000018.1:0-20208 GCA_964373065.1 uncultured Candidatus Peribacteria bacterium | reverse complement strand
GTCGCATCTGCCACGCGATGGGGAGACCGCCTTAAACAGCACTCCGGAAGCTGGCTGGAAACCATGGAATTTCTGCAGTCCTTCGATAAAAAGTACATTGAAAACTGGAAGAAACTTTCGATGGATTTGGAAGAAGTGAAGGAACTCAAAACGACCCTAAACGTTGATGCCAAAACGATCAAGGAGCTGCAAGCCCTCGAGCAGAAAGACTTTGCAGAAGCGCACTACCTCGATAAACGCAATGCGGTAAGCTTCGCTCTCGCAGCACTAAAAACACACGAAAAAAATACAAAGGAATCGACGAAATTGCATAGGGATACGCTCGCCGTTCTCATTGCTGCCGCCAACGAAAAGATTCTAAGCAAGAAAAAAATAGGACCATGGCTCGATCACGTCATTTCGGGGGAACGTACTTTGAAAGAGGTCAAAGCATTTGTTGTCGACTGGCGACGTGTGCGCTTATGGTACAACGACATCGAAAACCAGATACTAGAGCAGAAGCGTGACCCTCAGGGATTCAAACGTATGCCTCTCGAAAAGTTCCTCGAGATGTCGTACAAGGAACGCTTACAGTACGTGCAGAGTGCAAAGTGGAGACTTGATAACGAAAAGGATATCGGACCTGATACTCCTATCAAAGATCGTAAAGGGAAAATCCGCCACGCCCTAGACCAGCATGACTGGGAGGAAGCGGAATATTTTCTCAGGCAGGCATGGACGCTTAAAAAGACCGAGGACGACAGAGCCGAACTGCAATCGATGGAAAAATATCTGCGCGCATTTGCCGGAGGTTCCAAAATAGAGCTTCAAGCGAAACGCAGCGGAGAGGAAGTACGGAATGCGTACGAAGAAATCGCAACCCTCCTGAGTCTCTTGCCTATAGGCCTCCAACCGATCTACCGAAAAGCTCTCAGTAGAGGAGCCGACTGCCTCCAGTGCGTCACGACCACGGTCTTTAACCGTACGTGGTGCCATGAGCGCGGGTACCTGACAGAAGCCCTCGAAGAAGATCTGAAGCAACAATCAATCGAAGAAACGGCAGAGCGTCTAAGACCCTCCGGCAAAGGGCACGGTGACGGCCGGCAAAACGCCAACGTCGACGGGTTCCACCAACCGGCAATCCGCGACAAAGGGATCGGGCCGCAAAATGTCTTCCTCAGCGGCAGTGGCGCAGATTCTTTCCTAGAAAAGGCGGATAGCAATAAATATACTTGGTCATTTTGGTACTGGACGAACCTGATTGTAGAAGGCGTCTCTGCGGGACAAAACGCCTACGTAGCCACAAGCCTGAACTATCGCTTCAAACGCGCAGCGAGAACGCTGCAGAGGCATGGCCTCTTCTGGAGCCCTGTTGGGCCGCCGCTCTCTCTGAATTAAGAGAACTTTTTGCTTGAGCGAAGCGGAACGCGCCCTACAATGAGCGGGCATTTTCCCTTCTGTCACATGAAACGCCTCTTCCCGATCGCCGTCGCTCTGCTGCTCGCCGCATGTTCAAAAACGTACTTCACCCCGGACAGCAATGCGCTGCTCTCAAATCCTCTCTATGCGGAGCAGTACGCGGAGCAGATGGTGGATACCATGGTGGATTTGGAAATTTATGAAGATCCCATACTGGAAGACGCTTCCATAAAAAAAATCGTCGACGAAACGAAGGGACACTGGTTGGCTGTGGCCAGAGAAGCACGAGCAGCCCAGAGGAAAGGTGCCAAAGGGGGCTTCATCCCCATGCGTGCATACGCAGAAGGCGAAGTGCTCTTCACGGAAGATGCTCTCCATGTTTCACCGCAATTTTCCGCGACCCCCGGCCCATCGCTGCACATCTTTATCACAACGATCGTGGATCCGCGCGACACGGAATTTCCGGACGAAACCGCGATCGATTTGGGAGAAATCGCGTCCATGCAGGGTGCGCAAAGCTTCCCTGTCCCCGCTATGGAAAACTGGAAAATCTATCGCACGGTTGTTCTCTGGGACAGAGACCTTAAACGACTCTACGCATTCGCGCAGATCAGCCCCTGATCATAAACGCATGATCGTTCCCCTGAGTGCGGCGTCGATCGCTTCGCTGAGCGTATCCATACCCGCCTTCACCTGCGTGCCGTTTACGAAAAACGTTGGCGTTCCAGAGACACCCCTTTCACGTCCTTCTTTGTAATCCGAGAGAACGATGGAGCGTTTGCTATGGGACTTCCAACACCGTTCCGCAAGTGTGGTCTCGAGACCGATCGCTTCCGCCCATGGTACGAGCGTGTTGATATGCAGATCCTGCTGGTTTGCATAATCATAATCGACAAATTCCCAAAACTTGCCTTGGTCAGCTGCGCATTCGCTCATTTCCGCAGCATCCAATGCATAGGGATGAATGGACCTCAGTGGAAAATGTTTGATCTCAAAACGAATCTGATTGCCATACTTCTCGATGAGAGGCTGGGTGATCTGCCCATGGGCCGCTCTACATGCGGGACATTGGAAATCGATGAATTCTTCAACGAGCACAGCGGCATTCACATTACCTTTCGGGGTACGCGATGAGGTTGTATCTCCGGCTCTGCAGGAGGCGAGAATGAACGCGCAGGCACATGCGAGGATGATGGATTTTTTCATAGGGTACAAATGCTACGAAATCCATAATACTGTATTTTCCCCCATTCACAAGCGTGCACCAAGCAGATATACTCACCGTCCCATGTCGCTCTATAGGAAATACCGACCGAAAGTCTTTGCCGACGTCTACGGCCAGGAGCACGTGGTGGGAACGCTCGAGAGCGCCACGGAGCATGATAAATTGGTACACGCGTACCTCTTTGCCGGAACCAGAGGGACGGGGAAAACCTCCGTAGCGAGAATTCTCGCAAAGATTCTCATGACACGTGGAATCGAAGATGCGAAGCTTAAAAAGCAGATTGAACAAGCGGTGGATGAAGGCAACACCATTGATCTTCTGGAAATCGACGCAGCAAGCAACCGCAAGATAGACGACGCACGTGATCTGATTGAAAAAATTCAGTTCTCCCCCGTTGTCGCCTCGGCGAAAGTCTACATCATCGACGAGGCGCATATGCTGACAAAAGAGGCGTTCAATGCCCTGCTGAAAACTCTCGAAGAGCCGCCGGCCTACGCATATTTTATTCTTGCAACCACGGAACTGCATAAAATCCCGGATACGATCAAATCGCGTTGCCAGTGCTTCCCGTTCCGGCAGATCAAAGATAACGATATTGTACGCAGGCTGCAGTTCATTGCGGATCAGGAGCATATCAAAGTGGATCGCGAAGCACTCCGTACCATTGCCGAGGTGAGCAACGGCGGCATGCGGGATGCCATATCGCTCCTCGATCAAATGCGTTCCCTCGCACACATCACCGTGGCGGAAGTGAAAGAAAGAACGGGCGCCACCGGCCGGGAATATGTAGAAGAAGTGTTTGCAGCACTGGACGCGCGTGCAAAAAGCGATCTGATCGCCGGCGTGCGGAAGATGGAAGAAGCAGGAGTACCGTTGGATATGTTTATACGACAGCTCCTGAAGATTCTCCGCGAAAACCTGCACGATCGTATTCAGGCAAACGAAGGAACCAACGACATTCTCCATATAATGGATCTTCTCCTCGTGGCCATACGCGATATGCGCCTGCATCCTGTTCCGGGTCTTGTATTAGAATCGGCATTGCTGACGCTCTGTGAAACATCCGGTATGCAATCCGCAGCTTCCATGCCAAAGAAGCAGCAGATGAGCAAGAGTATGCCAGATGAGGCGCCGCAACCGGAAATCGTTCCCGAAACCGCTCCCGTAACGATCGACGAAACAGAAACGGATCTACGCCTGCGCAATGCAGCCGTGGAAGCACCCGAAGTGACACTCGACTCCGTACGAAGAGTATGGCCGGTCATCCTCAAGGAGGCCTCCCCCCCCTCGGTGAAAATGTCACTGAAGAACGGAAGAGTGACCGGAGTAGGCGATAACATCGTTTCTCTCAGCTTCGCATCCGCATTCCATATGGACAAGGTGGGAGATACGGAAGCGAGTCGCGCTCTGGAAGCCATTCTGGAAAAACATTTCAAAAAGCAGCTGAAACTGCGCTGCTCTCTGGAGAGCAGCGGCGCGGAACCCGCCACATGCGATGATGGAGAGTTGGTAAACATGGCGGATGCGGCAGCGGAAATTTTTTAGAAAATGTGTATGCAGAGTAGAGACGTGGCGGTGCTCCGTCCCTACAATGAACACATGCACATTTCCGAGGAAAAATCCTTCCTCCGCCAAGCAATCAAGAAACGCATTGATGAAATGTCCGAGACCGCGCGTCATGCGGAAGGGCGCACCCTCTCGCGCGTCATACTGCAAAAAATTCCGAAAGGATCGACCGTGTGCGCATACTTCCCACTCAAAAGCGAAGCAGATATCCGATCGCTGCTTCAGAAGCTGATCGCGCGTGGCGACACGGTCTACCTTCCGGTCTATGAAGCAGAGGAAAAACGCATGATCTTTAAGAAGGTGTCCAGTCTCGGGAATCTCGCTCCCGGCGCATTCACGATTCCCGAACCGCCGGAGAACGCGGAAGTATTGCACGATCAAGACGTGCAGATCGTCTTGGTACCGGGAAGAGCATTTGATAGGAGCGGCCGCAGGCTCGGACGTGGATCGGGGGGGTACGACCAATGGATAGAGGGATACAAACATGACCATCCGAAGACACAATTCTGGGGAACGTGTCTGCAGTGTCAGGTCGTAGCCGAAGTTCCCGCAGAGCAACATGATATGCGGATGGATGCGGTAATTACTGCGATGGAAATAAGTGGAAAATTGGATGGTGAGAGTTTACAGTAGATGCGTAATGCCCGACTACACTCACCTGCAACAAGGCGACCCCGATATCTACGCAGCTCTCAAAGGAGAAATAGAACGTCAGAGTGACGGCGTGGAATTGATCGCCTCCGAAAACTACGTTTCATCCGCAGTACTCGAAGCGCTCGGATCGCCCTTCACAAACAAGTATTCCGAAGGATATCCGGGCAAACGGTACTACGGCGGTCAGGAATTCACCGATCGCATCGAAACGCTTGCCATTGAGAGGGCGAAAACCATTTTTCGTTGCGACCATGCAAACGTGCAACCGCTCTCCGGTGCCGCAGCCAATGTCGGCGTCTACACCGCATGGCTGGAGCCGGGAGATACCATTATGGGCATGGATCTCACACACGGAGGACACCTGACCCACGGAGCTCCCGTCACACACATGGGAAAGTTCTACAACTTCGTGCGCTACAAAATGAAAGACGTGGAGACCGGAGAGATTGACTACGACGCAATGCTCGAAGTCGCAAAGAAGGAACGACCGAAAATAATCATCGCGGGATTCTCGGCGTATCCGCGGGAGCTTGATTATGCCGCTTTTAAACGCATCGCAGACGCCGTAGGCGCGGTCGCAATGGCCGACATGGCCCACATCGCGGGGCTCATAGCGGCAGGGGTTCTCAAAAACCCTCTGGACAATGGATTCCAGATTTTCACGACCACGACCCATAAAACACTGCGCGGTCCGCGCGGAGCAATGATCCTTACCAAAGGAATAGCCGGTAATCCTCTCAAAGCTCCGGAGAAAACCATCGAAAATCTCCCTACCCTCATCGATCGAAGCATTTTTCCCGGTCTCCAAGGAGGACCGCATATGCATCAGACGGCAGCCATTGCCGTGGCACTGCGTGAAGCAATGCAACCCTCCTACAAACACTACGCCCTACAAATTCTTAACAACGCGAAGCACATGGCCAAGTGCCTCATGGAGAAGCAATGCAAACTCGTTACCAATGGAACGGACAATCATCTTATGGTCGTTGATTGTGTGAAATCGTTTGGCATCGACGGCAAGGAAACCGAACACATCTGGGACACCATAGGTATTACCGCCAGTAAGAGCACAGTCCCCGACGATAGTAACCCTCCGTATAAACCGAGCGGCATCCGCTTGGGAACACCGGCAATGACGACACGCGGCATGGTGGAGAGTGACATTGAAATACTGGTCGATATGATGCTCAAAGCCATACAGCATAGAAGTGACGAAGCCTTCCTCTCTTCACTCCACGAAGAGGTCATTGCATTCTGCAGGAAGTTCCCCTGCCCCGGGATCGATCCTAGCAGCAGGAATTAGTTCCCTTCAGCGTTGGACGTCCACCTGCGCTGGGACTCATGTCCACCGCTCAAAGAAGCATTTTTGACATCGGAGAAAAGCCCGCAACCGCTATTGCCTATGCTTTTTTCCGCTATACTGCTTCGGTCATTTATGCGAAAGACACTCCTTCTTCTCGCACTCATGTTCTCGCCGCTGTTTGCGCCGAGGCAAGCATTCGCCTGCTCCTGTTTCCGGTACGAAAATACCAGTGAACGCTTCCGCGCCTACTTCGATAACGCCGATCTTGTCATCCAAGGCATTCCGATGGAAGTGACGGAAGGAAAAATACGCGCCTTCAGCATCAGCGTCGAAAAGGTATGGAAGGGGCAGGCCGATGCCTATGTAACCATAGAAACAGCACTCGACAGCGCGACCTGCGGCATAGAACTGCAAAAAAACACGCGATACATCATCTTCGCAAGCGAGTCCGAAGGACAGTATTCGACGGGGCTCTGCTCGGGTACCGTCTCGGTAGCGGAAGGAAAAGATATCACCGAGTGGCTGAGTACGTACGACGGAAATGGTGTCGTTCCCTCCCCCGCCGTCGCAGATTGCGCCCCGTATGTCTGCGGCAATGGAGAAACGGTTCCCGCATGTACGGAAGACGGCTCCGTGATCAATTATCTCGTCGCACCCTGCCAGTTCAAAGGGGGAGAAGCCGCCGAAAAAGACGGGGAGCTTCCGGGGGTAACAATAGAGTGGTTCATGGATGCTCCACCGTCGCACCCGAATGCGAAAGCAATTGAATTTGTTCGCAACAGAGGAATTGTACAAGGATACTTTGACGGTACGTTCCGCCCTGACCAATTTATCAACCGTGCGGAATTTACGACGATTATCATTCGGTCACTCTTCGGGCGCAATTCCGGCCATGACGCATGCGATGGCCCTGGGGCGGAGATAAATTACCCGGTCACTCTGCCCGCCTTCACCGATATTCCTCGGGAAGCGTGGTACTGGCCGCCTATTTGTACCGCATGGCTGAATGCCCTCATTGAGGGGTACCCCGATGGCAGCTTCAAGCCGTCGCAAACCATCAATTTTGCGGAAACGTCGAAGATTGTCGTAGGAGCCTTCGGCATAAAGACGTCCCCCAATGACCTCAAAGGAGCTTGGTGGAAGCCCTACGTCTTTGCTCTCGCACGCAGCGGAGGACTCCCCACCAGTTTCACCGATCCCAACCAGCCGCTGACGCGCGGAGAGATGGCAGAAATTTTCTACCGCATCCTCAATGGACATGGGAACTGATGTGTGAACTGCACACTACGAATCAGTCGCGTTGCATTAGGGAGAGCGCGGAAGAGCGTGAACTCATCTCTTGCTCAACGGTGGTTGCATTCTGTTTTTGGCTGCAGTACCCTACCCCTCCTTACCTTCTTTTTTTTATGAAGAAGACATGTTCACATCTCATCTTCTTGGGATCGGTTCTCTCTGCATCACTCCTTCCCTTTGTGGCCAAGGCAGAGGCGATGACGTATAACCCCGGCTACACCTGCTACTACCGTGACATCAGCGGAAGCTGTCTGAGCTACCAAGGAAGCAGTCCATACCGTATGGGGCATTCGTACGGTACATATGGATCATCCTTCATAAGCAGCCAAACCTATCCGTTCAACGTTATGTATAACGCTGCCGCCATGAACCGCAGCCCGTGGGACAATAGGTACAGCAACCGTTACAACTACCCCATCTACCGCTACGGCGAAGATGATGACGATGATAACGATTACTTCGACGAAGGAGACAGAGCGTACGACGATTACGACCGGAGGCACTATATCGACAATCAATGGCGGTGGTACTACGACACAGATGATGACCGGGTACGGAAGTACCGCTACCAGTCGGGTAATTACTATGATGACGGTTACCGATCCTACGGTCGTGGGGACAATCGCCTCGAATTCGAACACACGAAAGTACTGTGTACGGGGCGTGATTGCGACGCGTATCAATACGGATACTGATTAGAATGAGGAAGGTTGTAAAAAAGGTCTCCGCGTAAGCGGTGGCCTTTTTTACAGAGAAAGCACATTGATTACGGAAGTCATCCCCATCACACATGCCAATGTATTGCAAAGCTCTTCTTTTGCTATAGTACCACTATGCACTGCAGCATTGCCGCCTTCTACACATTCACTCCCCTTCCTGCGACAGGGCTGAAGAAAATGCAGGAAGATCTGACTGCATGCGGTACACGCTACTCGATGGGCGGCCTCACCATTATTGGGGAGGAAGGGATCAACGGAACGGTGGCTGGATCCGCGGAATCGATCACGGCATGGATGACAATGATTGAACGCATCGTAGGAAAAATTCCGTTTCAAGTGAGCGAAGCTCCTCAGCAACCTTTCAAGCGCTTCCTTGTAAAGATCCGAGAAGAAATCGTATCGCTCGGCAATCCGAAGATCGTTCCGGAGGGAAAGCGCAATCACCTCTCACCGGAGGAATGGGATGTCATGATGGAACAGGAAGATGTGGTGATCGTCGACGCACGAAACACCTACGAAACAGCGATAGGTATGTTTGAGGGTGCGATCGATCCGGGACTGATGAAGTTCCAGGACTTCCCTGCATGGGTGAAACACTCGGCACTACCGAAAGACAAAAAAATACTCCTGTACTGCACAGGCGGCATCCGCTGCGAGAAGGCCTGCCTCGCAATGGAGCAACAGGGATACAGCAACGTCTTCCAGCTTGACGGAGGAATCCTTAGGTACCTCGCAACAAAACCCGCAAGCAAGTGGACGGGTGAATGCTTCGTCTTCGACCACAGGGTCTCTGTAGGAAGCGGCCTGAAACCTTCTGAAAGGTATACGCTCTGCCCGCACTGCGGCGACCCGGGCGACAGGGAAATCGTCTGCGCATACTGCGGAAGCGAAGGCCAAATCTGCTCTCAATGCCTTCAAGCAGGCGACCAGCGATCCTGCAGCAAAAACTGCAGCCATCACCTGATTCGCGGCACGAAAAAACACACGGTTCTTCGTTGACACCGATAGGAGGGGAACATAGGATTTTCCTCTTCATGAAGCGATTTTCATCGATTTTGGAACTCACAATTCTCCTGGCAACCGCTCTTGCTCCTCAGCAGGCGTATGCGGCATGGGAATGGGTGCCGAAAGTCTGGAAATTTGAAAATCCGTACCGCGGGCTCGATGCCTCCCGCTATCCAGGTTTTGAATGCAAACTCAGAAACTCATGGGGTGACTGTGTCGTGCTGAGCTTCGTCGCCCAGAATAAACCTGATAAACAGAAGAATTACTACCGACGCGTTTCTTCGTACGGTATCGAGAGCCTCAACTATAGCGACTGCCAGTACGATGATTACCGCAGAGAAACATCGCAACACACCTACTATACGAACTGTGACTATGGGGAACCGCGGAGCGGAGAAAGTCGCTAAGAAACCTTTTTTATGTGGACCGCAATAAGTCCGCCGCAAGATCTAAAGCAGCGGTGTTGTAGCCGTAATCCATGCGCATGGGTCCGAGAATGCCTATAACACCATCGGTGTCGCGTACCGCATACGAAGTAACCATAAGGCAACAGCTCTGAATCTGTTCCAAAGCATTCTCATCGCCGATGTAGTACTGCACGGTTTCGTCTATGGGAAACTTAGCGAGCAGCTTGCTGAATTTCTCCTCAAGCACCTCGGCTATACCAGATGCGAGGCTGGGGTCATGGAGAAACTCCGGCTGTCGGAGAACATTGCAGAGTCCCAAGTAGAAGACGCGATCCTTGTGCGGCACGGTGGCAAACACCACGTTTGGGGTCATGCGGGAAAGGATCGCAACCGCGTCATAGACGCGCTCCTGGTCCTTACGCTTGAAGTACTCGCCCTTCAAAAGATCAAACTTTTTTCGCACGAGCACCTCGTGCTTTCCGGGCTTCAGAAATTCTCGAACATAGACGCGGTACCCTTGGGCTGTGGGAATCCGACCGGAAGAAGTGTGCGGCTGCGCGATGAAACCTTCCTCGGACAAAATCTGCATTTCATTGCGGACGGTTGCGCCGGAAACTTCGAAATGCCCGTGCGAAACGATCTGCTTGCTCCCGACCGGAAGCGCCGTTGCGATAAACTCATCGATAATGGCCTGCAGAAGCCTCGCTTGTCGCTCATTCATACTCCTATTTTAGCATTCTCTGACCTAGAGTGCTATTTCTTCTTCGAAGCCCCTTTTTTCTTTACAGTTGCCGAAAGGGCATCACCACTTGAACGGTTGGCTTTGCTCATTCGCTGCCGAAACCGCTCCACACGCCCTCCCGTAGCTGCCTGCTGCGTTTTCCCCGTATACACAGGGTGGCAATTGCGGCAGCGCTCTACAGAGATTTCCAGGAGCGTCGTCGGTATCGCAAAGACACTGCTACAGGTCGTACAGGTGATTTTTGCCTTTTGATGCATTTCCGGATGGATGCCTTTTTTCATAACGGGCGAATGGTAGGGGAAATAGGGAAATAGGGAAATAGGGAAATAGGGAAATTTTTTACAACACTCCATCAGAGAAACCACATCCTTCCCCAGTTCCCTATTTCCCCTTCTTCCTCCCCTTCGCGGGTGCTGAAGACTTTTTTTCCGGAGCGTCTCCCATTGCCACCTTTTTGCCGACCGTTTCCGCACGTTTGACCCTGCGTTCCTCCTTCTTGATCGCTTCCACTTCTTCCACCTGCATTTCCTCGGCAGCTTCAAATACAGCCACCTCTCCCTCTTTATCATGCATCACAACACTCATGGTCGCAACCTTGTCGCGCGCATTCAAACGCATGACGATCACGCCCTGCGTTGCGCGTCCCCGTGATGGAATGTCGGAGAGTTTCATACGAATGGCCTGGCCCTGTTTACTGAGACAGAAGAGATCCCCTTCCTCGCCCTGCTTGAGGATGCACCCCCCGACGAGATCACCGGTCTTTGCCGTAAGTTGAGCTGCTTTGACACCGCTGCCTCCCCTGCCCTGGAAACGGTACTCCTCAACTGGCGTCATTTTGCCGAGACCGTTTTCCATAACAACGAGGAGCTTACTAACCTTCGGATCATCGATTGCCCCCGCCTCCACTACCATATCGCCGGCACCAAGCTTTATACCGCGAACTCCGGCGGCTGCGCGGCCCATCGCCCGCACATCTTCTTCCGGGAAGCGAATAGCTTTCCCCTTCTTTGTGATGATCAGAATTTCATTCTTGCCGTTGGTGGCAAGCACCCACTTGAGCTTGTCGTCCCCATGCATCTTCTGAGCGATGAGACCCGACCGGCGGATGTTTTCAAACTCCGCAAGTTCCGTGCGCTTTACCGTTCCGTGCTCCGTCACCATGAAAAGATGTGATTTATCGGCGAGATCCGATTTGAGGATCGCCGCGATCACTTCATCCGGCTGCAGCTGCAGAAGGTTCACTATCGCCTGACCCTTGGCAATACGGCTCCCCTGCGGAAGTTCATACGCAGGCATCTTAAACACACGTCCCGTATTGGTGAAGAAGAGCAGGTCATCATGATTCATGACATACAGGAGCATCAAAATTTCATCTTCATCTTTCGTCGTCATGCCCTTTACCCCCTTTCCGCCGCGCTGCTGTGCTCTAAACTGCATGGGGCTTAACCGCTTCACGTAGCCTCCGGTCGTCAGTGCTACGATCATAGGAGCATTCGGGATGGTGTCTTTGGCGCTGAACTGCCCGACGGGGTGCTTGACGATCGTCGTGCGACGAGGATCGGCAAAAGCCTCCTTCAGCGTCCGGCACTCTGCACGCATAATTTCGTCAATCTTCTTTTTGTCCTTGAGGATTGCTTCGCATTCAGCGATAAATTTCTTTTTCTCTTTGAGTTCGTCATCAATCTTCTTTCGTTCGAGACCCGAGAGCGTCTGGAGGCGCATTTGCAGTATGGCTTCTGCTTGGAGATCGCTGAGTTTGAATTTCTTCATGAGATTTTCCTTCGCGATGTCCTTGTCCGCGCTCTTCTTGATCGTATCGATCACCTTGTCGATGTCGTCGAGTGCCAGCGAAAGTCCCTCCAGAATATGCGCGCGTTCCTTCGCACGATCACGGTCAAACGTGATTCTGCGTGTCACGACGGCACGTCTGTGATCGATGAAAATCTGCAGCATTTCTTGCAGATTTAGGAGCCTCGGCTGAATCCCGTCTGCCAATGCTATACAGTTATAACCAAAGCTACTCTGGAGCTCCGTATGCTTGAAGAGTTGGTTTAAGACCTTCTGCGGGTAGCTGTCCTTCTTGAGCTCAATGATGATACGAATGCCTTCGCGATCGCTCTCGTCACGGATGTCGGATATTCCTTGGATCACTTTATCGGTCACGAGCGTCGCCATACGCTCGATCATTGTGGACTTATTGACCTGATACGGAATCTCGCTGATGCGAATCAGGTATCGGCCCTTCACCTCCTCGATCTCCGCCTTGCCACGGACAATCACGGAACCGCGCCCTGTCAGGTATGCCTGTGTAATTGCCTCTTTATCGTAGACAATGCCTCCCGTCGGAAAATCCGGCCCCTGAACAAACTGCAGAAGATCCTGAACCGTCGCCGATGGATGGAGGATCAAGTGATCGATAGCTTCGATCAGTTCGCTTAAGTTATGCGGAGGAATGTTCGTCGCCATACCCACGGCAATACCCACCGTACCGTTGAGCAGTAAATTCGGTACTTTTGCAGGAAGGACAGAAGGTTCTTTGCGGCTGCCATCGTAGTTTGGGCGAAACTCCACCGTATCTTTCTCGATGTCTTGCAACATTTCCTCGGTGATCTTCTTCATCTTTGCCTCGGTGTACCGCATCGCAGCGGGGTTATCCCCATCGATCGATCCGAAGTTACCCTGACCGTATACGAGAAGGTGTCGCATGGAGAAGTCCTGGGCCATGCGCGCAAGTGCATCGTAAATGGATGAATCGCCGTGCGGGTGGTACTTTCCCATTACATCGCCGACGACAGCGGCAGATTTCCGAAACTTTGCGGTACTGCGAAGACCAAGTTCATGCATAACGTACAGAATACGACGATGCACGGGCTTCAGTCCGTCACGCGCATCGGGCAACGCGCGCATGACAATGACGCTCATGGCGTAATCGAGGTAACTCTCCTCCATTTCCGTGACGATCGGACGAGCGACCAAGCGACCGACGGTTGGGATCACCTCTCCCCCCTGCAGTAGAGGCTTGGGCTTTGGGAGCAGTGAATCGGAAGCGGGAGCATCGGGCATTGCGTCTTCACTACCCTCCTCTGATGTCTCTTCGGACGATTCGTCGCGATCATCCGCATCGTCAAAGGGAAGCTGTTCCTGGTCGCCGTCGTTCCTTCCTTTCTTGGGATTCATAGATCAGAAAGATGATACCGAAAAATTATGGGGAAGAAAGGATAAATGGGAAATTGTTGTACTGTTGCATTGCTGTATTTTGAGAGAAAGATTGCCTGCGTTCCGCTTGCGAACAATTCAGCAATGCAACAATCTGATCGTATATGCTCTCCATCGTCAGCACCCCGATAGGCAATGTGGGCGACATCACCCTGCGTGCGATTGAAACGCTGAGAAAATGCGATGCAATCGTCTGTGAAGATACCAGAGTGACCGGCAGTCTTTTAAAGCTGTTGCAACTACCAAAAAAGGAACTGATCAGTTGCCACGGCTACAGCTCACAGGAAAAAGTGGATGAGATCGTCCAGAGGCTCCAAAGCGGAACGCACCTCGCGATGGCATCCGATGCAGGCACACCCGGAATCTCGGATCCGGGATACGCCTTGGTCTCCCGCGCAAGAAAGGAGGGAATTCCCATCGAAGTCATCCCCGGTCCCTCGGCATTTCTTGCAGCACTCAGTGCTTCGGGTCTCCCCATCAATCAATTTCTCTACATCGGGTTTCCTCCGCTCAAAAAAGGAAGGCAAACATTGTTTCGTACATTTGCGGAAGAAGAACGCACGATCGTGCTCTACGAATCCGTCCACCGCATAGAAAAA
This sequence comes from uncultured Candidatus Peribacteria bacterium, assembly GCA_964373065.1. GTDB lineage: Bacteria > Patescibacteriota > Gracilibacteria > Peribacterales > Peribacteraceae > CAYJSJ01. Next base: position 6,081 of record CAYJSJ010000018.1, on the reverse strand, counting down.
ACGCTGCACGAAATCGCCGATGCACTCACAGATCAGCCTGAACGCAGGATCGTGATCGCGCGGGAGCTCACAAAGATGCACGAAGAAATGAGAACGACGACCGTCAGCACATTGAAGGAAACAGCTCTATCGATTACAAAAAAAGGAGAGTTCGTCGTAGTGATCGGGCCGAAAAATTACGGATGACGCCAGAGACTCTCCATCCATAATCGAAAGTTCCTGCGTATGTTACGGCAAAATCGTCTTCGGATCGACGTTTTCACCGTTCAAAATGACCTCGAAGTGGAGATGTGCACCCGTCGTCATGGGACCTGCGCCATAGGTACCGGGGGTGCCACCGGACGAACCGACGAGTTGCCCGCCCTGCACTTCCTGCCCCGTGGAAACCGCAATGGAACTTAAGTGTCCGTAGAGTGTTGCATAGCCGTTACGATGCCCTATCAATACGTAGCTGTAACCGAATGTTCCGCCATCCCTGGCAAGAAACACAATACCGTCTGCCGCAGAAACGATGGGCGTACCTTGCGGGGCAACTATATCCATGCCTCTGTGCGGCACTCCGAAGAACGCGCGGTATGCAGCATTCAGGTATCCGGCGGAAACGCGTCCGACGACAGGCCACCGGAACGTTTGCGTGCCTCGAATACGGCCGTCGCTGCGCTCCCCTGGTTTTGGAGCCATGAGACCCTTTTCGATCAGCTCTCGCTCGATTTTCGCAACAAGCTTCGCGTCGATGCGGACAAGTTCCCGCTGGAGGCGCGTAATCTGCGCTTGCACTTCTTCGGTAATACGTGCGACCTCCGCGATGCGCTGCTCCGCAGCGGAAACACTGTTACGTGCATCCCTGTACGCCTCCCACGCAAGTCTATATGCCTCCAGTTCCTTCGCGTATTCCCGCTCAAGCAACGGAAGACTGTTACCAAGTTCCTGCGCACGGAGCACGACCGTAAACACCCGAAGACGCGCACGCTCCAACACTTCTAACCGGATGGAACGATCGGTGATCTCCCCGAGTGACACCGTCAGAAGGCTCTGCACAAGTGCCATCCCGATGTCTTTCCCGGCAGCAGCGAGCATCACCGAACGCGTTTGAGAAAGGTAACGAAAAAAGGACGCGACCTTCCGAGACTCCTCCTCTCTACGTGTGAGCAACGCTCCGCTCTCCGTCACATCGATCCCGTATTCCCGACGAAGCTGTACGATTGCGCGCTGTGCCTCCACGAGCTTCCTGCGCGCCTGCGCTTTGTGCTGCTCGGCATCTTCAAGGAGAATCTTTGCAGTGTTCACCGCTTGCTCTGCTTGCAACTTCTGGTACGGAAGGCCTCTCCCCGAAACCTGTGCATCTCCTGCAAAGTCCATGGCGGAATCGAGCGCTTCTCCCGCACGGTATTTGTCTACCAAGGATGCCCCCAATAACCCTACTCCACTGAGCGGCACTGCCAGTAACAACGCCACCGTCATCACGATCAGTCGGTGATCCGATCGGTGGTACTTTCTGTGCCGCCCGGAACACACGTGGCAACCGCATGGCCTCGCAGCATGAAGCGCTTTGAGAAGCAGAGCAATATGTGTGTGCATTTCCCCTCATTATAGCAGAAAACCCATGGCAGCGGTACCGAGGTCCAAAGAGATCTGCTACACTCCCCTACCATGATCATCCATCTCCGCGGAACGGTGCACAAGATGCGGCAGGAACTCCTCTCCATGGACGTCGGCGGCGTGGGATACAAGGTTTCAGTGCCGATCAACGTATGGAACGCGCTGAAGGAAGGAGAGGAAACGACGCTCCACATTTCCACCTATGTACGCGAAGACCGCCTCGATCTCTTCGGATTCCCGGACGAAAACGGACGCTTGCTCTTCGAGCGGTTTATCGGCATGAGCGGCATAGGCCCCAAGCACGCGCTGGAGCTTTGTGCCGTTCCTCGGAGCCTGCTTATGCAGGCAATCGGTTCACAGGAGCCTACACTGCTCCGAGGCATCAAGGGGATCGGTGCAAAGACGGCGGAGAAACTTTTGGTGGATCTCAAATCCCTCGCACTGAAACAACCGGAGATATTTGGGAGCACGAATGACGCATTACGCATGACGCATTACGAATACGATCAGGACGCAGTCGACGCATTGAAAACCCTCGGGTACGACACCGGCACCATCCTGCATACGTTAAAGGATCTTCCAAAGGATTTGGAAACAACCGAAGAACGCATAGAAGCAGCCATTCGCTCTCTCTAGCCCTATTTCCCTATTTCCCCATTTCCCTAGCCCCCCATGCTCCAGCTCGACATCAGCGCCGCCATGGGAAAAGCGATCACGCCGAGTCGCGGAGTTGCCGAGCAAGAATTTTCAGGATTACTCACAAGTCTGCGTCGATGCATAGAAGAATTTCTCCGCGAGCGCACGAAGGGGGAGCACGCATGGACGCTGGACACTAAGAACACTGACACGATCGAAAAAGTGAAAGCAGTAGCAACGTTTGCGAGCGAAGAGAAAATAAAGACCATCGTCTGGGTGGGCATCGGCGGATCGGGGCTGGGACCCAAAGCCATTCGCGAAGCATTCGAGATGCCGGAAACCGCAGAATTCATCTTGCTCGATACGATCGACCCGGCAATTCTAAAAATGTATGACCGTATTATCGACTGGAAAAACGCATTACTGGTCGTCGTCAGCAAGTCCGGCGAAACACTGGAACCCATGAGCGTGTTCTTCCATTGTTTCAAACGGATGAAGGAAGCGAGAGGCGCCAAGGCCGGAGAGTTCACCGTAGGGATCACCGATCCTGCGCATGGCACGCTCCGTTCGTTTTGCATGGAACACGGCATACGGATGCTCCCGATTCCCACGGCAGTCGGAGGCCGCTTCTCCATCTTCACCCCGGTCGGCCTTTTGCCACTCGCCCTCCTCGGCGGCAGCGTAGATGCATTTGTGCGCGGAGCGAAAGAAATGGATGAAAGCTGCTCCAGCATTACTCCGGACGAAAACCCTGCAGCAATGCTCGCAGGCATTCAGTTCCTGCTGGATACCAAACGCGATTGCAAGGTGCGCGTCATAATGCCCTACAGCCAGCGGCTCGAATCCGTTGCCCGCTGGAACCAGCAACTCATCGCCGAGAGTCTCGGAAAAACCGAGACGAATAACCCCATCCCTCTCGCCGCCATCGGCACCCAAGACCAGCATTCCCTCCTCCAGCAGTGGATGGCGGGGCCGCGGAAACAATGGCACATTTTCATTCGGGAGATCGAGAAGGAAAAGTTCACGGTACCAAGTGACGCAGATGCGCTGCACTCCATAGCCGGTAAAGACTTCGGCGATCTGCTGGATGCGTGTTACCTCGGAACGAGCCGCGCTCTTACGGCAGCCAAGCGTCCGCATGTAACTATTGGGCTAAAAAAACTCGACGAGTATCATTTGGGCCAGCTCTTCACCCTTTTCCTCACCGAAGTCATTCTCCTCGGCAAGCTCTACAGGATCGATCCGTACGGACAGCCAGCAGTAGAGATCGGAAAGAAAATAACCGAACACATACTTTCGGGGCAGGATAACCGATAACTCATTTGCAACGACTCCGGCGAATCAATAGAATCAACTCGCACTACCACCCCAATAATTCATGGCTCATGCAATCACCGATGCAGATTTCGATACAGAAGTCCTGAAGGCAGATCTTCCCGTCCTCGTCGACTTCTGGGCACCGTGGTGCGGCCCGTGCAAGGCGATGTCGCCCATTATCGATGAGCTTTCCAAGGAGTACGACGGTAAAGTAAAAATGGTAAAAGTAAACGTTGATGAAAATATCGAAGCACCGGGAAATTACTCCGTCATGAGCATCCCCACCTTCATCATCTTCAAAGGAGGCAATCCTGTAACGACGTTTGTGGGAGCCAAGAGCAAAGAAGACGTAAAGAAGGAACTGGAGAAAGCGATTGGCTAAACTTTCAATTCTACATTTCTTCCATGCTCATGGTGATTCTCGAAATCTGCGGTATGGTCGCCGCTGGGCTCATGATCAAGTACCGCGAAAAAATCGGCGACATCATCGGCGACGCGGAGTGGATGCGCTATGTCGGCGGCGTCTACAACTTCATCATCATCCTCGCTATCTTCCTCTTCTTCTGGTCGGTCGCCTCCCTCACGGGGACCCAGCAGATCTTCTTTGCGCCGATTGCATGGTTTTTCGGGGGGATGATCAGGTAAGTGACGTAGTGCCACATAGGCAGCACATTCTATCATAAGTCATCCGTCGCTTTTGCTTGGCTTGCCAACCGTAGCTGGAGCGACAAATTTCAAACTTGGTCAGCTCCTCAAGGCGGATGCTATGACGATAGCAGAAACACTTCATGGACTGAAAATTTCATTGGATACGACTGTTTTGACACTTCGCAACTCACCCGAGATGCAACGTATGCTGATCATGTGAAGGTGATGACTGTCAATGAGCTAGATCGAGTGATTTCAAACTTTTCTTTCCGCTGGAGACGTGAGACCAACCTTTTCAAAGTATTCATCCGACCATCCTTCGATTGTCCCCCTTTCAGCATGAGTAAGTGGAATTTCTCTTTTCATCTTCCAGAGGATCAGCATGAACTTCGCATACTCGTCATTGCTTGCAAGATAGTAATTCCATCTCATATCACCATGATGCTTCTTGAGGAGCACATCACCATTATAGAACGACTCCTCAACAACTACATCCATCCCTAGTGCGACGATAGTGCCATCGCTGTCGGACAAGAGCTGCTCTGCAAGGTGCTGTTTGTCTGACTTGCACTGTTTCAAGTGCTCGAATGCTTTCTCGACTTCATCACCCCAACCCATCTCTGCATCTTGCATGAGCGCACTGATGTGACCAATATGATAACTCGTCGGCATGAAACAAGGCGGACCCAGTGCTGCCATAACAGCGTGAAAGCTCATCATGCTCACAACGAGTGCTGGGGGAGCAACGAAGAAAGCCCACACAGTTCCTGCGATAATTCTGGCTATTCTTCGATACTTGGACCAATGGAGAATAATCGGCAGAGCTGTAGCGATTCCAATGGTGATGAGAATGAGTTTCATGGTTTGAGAATCTTTTTTGCGAGTGGATAAAATTCTTGAGAGATTTGCAGCCCCCTGTCGCTGGCTCCTGGATTTGGTTTTGGACTGCCCAAACCTTGACTGTAGAGCGTTCCAAGGATTTCTGGTCGGTCGGACAGATCTGTCTTGTGTGCCCAATGATCAATCGTTTGTCTGATTCTCGCAGCAGCAAAGTAAATGCTATGACGTGCCCGTTCTGCGTAGGTGTAAAGATGTGTCCTCGATGTTTTCGCAATGTTCTTTTTTGAGAGTTTGTTGTCATTTGGATTGGGATTGTAGTATTCCTTTTGTATGAGTTCTCTCGCTGTTTCAATTGTCACCTGAGCAATGCCAGTGGATGTGTTGATCCCCACAAACGCTGCGCCGAGTTTATCCAACGCTTCTTCCCATGGATTTACACGAGCAATTTCATCAATAAGGATGGCTCCAAGCGTGTATGGATCAATGGAAAATTTCTGCGCAGCACTCAGGACAATGTTGCGATACGGCTTGAGCTTCGCAGTGACTTGCTCTTTGGTGATCAAGGGATGTTCTTCAATGTAAATCACTTGCTCACCTCTTTCTTCAATCATGCTGAAGTGCAGCTCAAGATGATGTGCGCATGCCTTGAACTTCTTTGGAGAATGGAGACACGTGAAGTTATCAAGAGAAAGGTAGAGATGATTTGCAGAGATAGACAGAGAATCGAGATTATCGTCTTCGGTTGCGTTGGGGTTTACTCGGAGGTACGAACCTCGTCCAGTTTTTACTGTGTGCACCGCATCCAGCTTTCCCTGCTTGGCAAGCTTGATCGACTCATCGAGGGAGTATGCTTTGAGAGAATCAGTGGAAAATATAAGATTCTTCCCATGAGAATCTGTGACGACGAGGATGATTTTCATGGAAAGGATTATAGCAGAGGAGTAACCTGCGAGCTGTCGTGATTTTCAGGACAAAGCAAAAGCCGCTTTCTAGCCTGCCAACGAACCGTCGCCTCTGGGCTATGGTCCGCAGGCCGTAGCC
>CAYJSJ010000017.1:0-27519 GCA_964373065.1 uncultured Candidatus Peribacteria bacterium | reverse complement strand
GGCGGGATCGTTGAGGAAATTGTCGCACCCATTCCTTCTCCGCTTGTCACCACCCTCGCGGGCAGCATCACCTCTGCGCAGCAACTCGGCATTCTGTATCTCCTCTGGATCTGCGCGCTCGCCACACTCGCGAAGACGATCGGCGCATGGCTCTTCTACGTACTCGGCGACAAGCTGGAGGACATCGCTGTCCCGCGCTTTGGGAAGTACATCGGCGTTAAGCACGAGGATCTGGAGCATGTTGGCGAGCACTTCAAGGGGTCATGGAAGGATGAAATACTGCTCCTTATCCTGCGCTCCATTCCCGTCATGCCGAGCACGCCGATCTCGCTTATCTGCGGCATCCTCAAGATCAACCTGCGCACGTTCTTCATCGCAACTTACGTCGGTTTCTACGTCCGCAATCTTAGTTTCATGCTACTCGGCTACACGGGGCTTGCCGCCATAGGATCGCTCATGGAGGGGATCGACACGGCAGAGACTCTTCTGAAGCTCGTCGTCGTGTTGGGAGGAGTCGGCATACTCGGATGGCTCTACTGGAAACGGCGCAGCGGGCACCCCATACGGTGGCTGAAACGCAGAAATCAGAAGATGGAATAATATGAAAATTATAATTCATCAATAATGTGCGACGGTCTCTGTAACAAGCCAAAATACCTATGTTTTCCGGGATGAGAAGCCCCCCTAGAAACGGAGTCTAAAGAGATTGTGACTGCACTCGGTTCTATTGATGAGAAAGTACGTACACTGATGCCGTAAGAACACCAAACCGTCTTGTTATGGCCCCAAACACGCCTGTTTGAAAAAGTTCTCGGGCTGCCACGAAGTATGCTTCAAAACCCCTTCGGGGGTTTTTCAGCAACTTCATGGCAAGCCTTGAAGTAGCACGAAGTGCTTACTTCGGGGCAAGCCACTCTTCATGAGCGACCAACATATCTCCAGAACGGATGTATCTGCGATACACCCTTTAGAAGCTTTAGCGAAGGAGGGTGGGGCTGCCAATCAAAATGTTTGACATTTGTCATACAGTAAGCTACACTATTGCCGTATGAGCTGGACGAAACGCATCACCACGCGCGAGCTCCTCCGAAACTTTAAGAGTCTGAAGGATCACTTGCTCACAGGTACTATCCACTACCTTGTTATCGATGTGGGTAGAGACAAACAACTGGAACTGACAGTACGCAAATCGACAAATACAGGTACGAATTTTGCCAAATGTACACGTGGCTTACGAAAGCCCATTGCAGTAAAGAATGTACATATTTTCGATAAACTGCTTCCGTAACGGTCATGCAAATTGATCTGATCCTAGACACCAATATCCTTATTTACTTGCTGCAAAAAGAGGAGAAATACACCGCATTCCTTGAGAAGATTGGTGAGAAACGTCTCGGAATCAGTGTAGTTTCCTATATGGAGCTTATCGTAGGTGTGGATTCAGAGAATGATGCTAAAGTCATTACAGAGTTTCTTGCAAATGTAGAGATCATTCCTGTGAATAAGAATATCGCTGAGCAAACGGCAGCGGTATTGCGAAAGCGCACAAAGCGCGGCCTGAAAGACCCGCAACTTGCAGATACCATTATCGCACAGACAGCATTGATTCTTGGTGTACCTCTTGTCACGAATAACGCAAAAGACTTTTCCATATTTCGTGGGTTGAAACTCATTGTCCCATAGTGGAAAACTGGCACGAGATGCAGGTATACGTACAAATGACAGCCTGCCAACGCCAATAGGCCGTATACTCACACACATGCCCTACTACTTCTACCTTGCCCGTTGCAAAGATCATTCCCTCTACTGCGGCACCTGCGTAGATCTTCAAGTAAGAGAGAAGAAGCATAACGAAGGCAAAGGTGCCAAATACACGCGGTCGCGACGTCCTGTGGAGATCATAGTGCATGAGAAATTCAACACGCTCAACGAAGCACGCCGCAGGGAGGCTCTAGTGAAAACATGGAGCAAAGCGGAGAAGGAGGAGCTGGTGAAACGACGCACCCTTAACCGGTAGGATCACACTTGGTAGAGAGGGATAGATGCTGCTGATATCGGCGATTCGTCGAGCAATTGCGAACAGGGTAGGGATTTTTCTGTGGTATCCAGTACCGATTCTGTGTATAGAAGCGGCCGCGTATCGAGTGAAAAACACGCTAAGTGGCAGCGGAATGGGTGATCCAGATCGTGGATGAATGCTATGAAGAATACGAGAATGGAACTTAAGGAAAAGATGAAAAGGATATCGAGAACAATGTACTCAGAAACGGAGAACAATTGAAGCCCGATGACAAATGCTACGAAGAACCAGAGGAAAACGTATCCGACAATCGGAAAATTGTGGTGCTTGAGGTACGCGAGGTAGCTTACGTGCTGGCGAATGTCCTCGTGTTGCTTGAGAAGAAGATTCGTCTGCGTGGGAGGAAGCACCGACCGAAGAAGTTTTGATCCTCGGAGGATGCCCGAAAGCGCGGCGTTTGCCTCTTCGTGAGTCGTACCGTTTTCGATGTAGCCGCGAAGCGTCCTCACCGCATCCAGTAATGTTCTGCGAAAATGCGATGGGTCATACGAAGCCTCCGCGTCTGCGGCAATTTCATTGATGTCATTCATGGAAAGCAGTTTTCCCCGCAGTTGCGCTATGGCAATGTCGGCCTGCTTATAGTCTTGAACGGTGCTCCGGAAAATCATACCGAGAATGAAGAAGATTCCGGCCGAAAGACTAGAAACGCTTATGATGCTTATATCCCAGAGCGTCCAACCTTTAAGCAAAATCAGGGCATGGAACAAACCAATGGTCATGCCCGCCGCAAGTGCCTGGTACAGGGGTTTCATGGAAAGCGGGCAATAGTACGCCGTTGCCGACCGTTGTCCAGAGCCGATATACACTGCGAGAACATGACCATGAAGCGTTTTCGTATCGTAATCAATTTCGAGTAGCAAAGAAAAACCCCCGAGAGCTTTTGCAGCTCCCGAGGGCTTTTGCGCAATGCGAAATTAGGCTCGCTTTGCCGAAAAACACTCGCGACAGAGAACGGGCTTTCCGCCCTCTTCCACCGGACGAGGCTTAAATGGGACTTGGCACTCCGCAGAGCACTCGGCGCAAACGGCGTCGTGCATTTCGCGGGTACCTTGGCGCGCAGTTTTCTTTGCGGCGCGACAGTCCTTGCAGCGTTGAGGAGCGCTTAGATCCTTGGAGGCGTAAAACTCCTGCTCACCATCGGTGAACGTAAACGAGGCGCCGCAGTCGCGGCAAGTGATCTGTTGATCAGCCATACTATAAAGAAGGAAAATAAGTGAATGGTTTCCTTCTTTACTGTCTTGATTACAAGCAATGCCGAAGGAACTGCGCATAGTTTTATGTGTTTTAGGAGAGAAAGCAAGGATTTCTGCAAGAATTCGGCACTGTACACAATCTATTTCCAAATAGTGATTGAAACGCCTATTGAACAATACCTACGGGGATGCGGACTTCTTTTTCGTGTAGGGGAAGTCCGGAAGGGTTATCGTTCATAAACACCAAAACAGCATCGCCGGTGTACGAGCCCGCATCGATCTCTCCGAAGAACGGCACGAAGTTCTCCGTCATCCACTCATCCTGGGCCATCGCATAGGATTGCGCGATCACCGTTCCGGTTCCATCTTCTAACCTCAGAGGAAACGATGCCTCAAAATACCATGTCCCACGCGCCTCGCCCGTTACGGTAATCGGTGAAGAAACTCTGCTTCCGGGCTTCGGCGATGTGATGTGGATGAGATCGGAATACGGTTGATGGGTTGCAGGAGGTGTGGTTGCAGGAGGTGCGGGAGCAATGACCGTACAGCCCGAGAGGAGCATGCCGATCAGGATCAAAGAGCATCGCATAGTGTCAGTATACCGATGCATGATGGTATCCGGTACCTTTGCAAATCTGGAGTGCACGGTAAAGCTGCTCGAGAATAACGATACGACAGAGTTCGTGTGGGAGTGTCATTGCACTTAACGTGATGACTGTATCCGCACGCCCACGCACTGCATCACTCAATCCGTATGCACCGCCAAGGACGATGATGAGCGAGTCTCCCCTATCGGTGACTTTTTCGATAGCGGCACTCAGCTGCATGGACGGCATGTCTTTGCCTTGTTCATCAAGCACCCATATCTTCCCCTTCATTGTTCCCAAACGATCGAGAATCTTCTGCGACTCCTCTGCCGCCTGCTTGGGGGGATCCTTCTCTTTGCTTGCAGGAACTTCGATCACATGAAAGGAGCACTCATGCTGTAATCTTTCGACGTAGTCTCGGCATCCTTCGTTGATCCAAGACTTCTTGATGGAACCGACGGCGAGGAGCGTGATGTTCACATGGGAAGTTGGAAAACGAATAAAGCAAATGAAGCTGATCAACTATTTTCGCTGAAGCACCGCGACGGTCTCTATGTGCGCAGTATGCGGGAAGAGATCGACGGGCTGCAGTGAACGAAGCTCGTATCCGGCATTCAGGAAGTCTCCCATATCCCGTGCGCAGGTCGCCATGTTACAGGAGACATACACGATCTTCTGCGGTGCATGGTCGATGACGGCTTGCCGCGCCTGTGGGTGGAGCCCCGCACGCGGAGGATCGAGCACGATGACGGAAAACGCATACTTTCCTCCGGCTTTGAGTTGTGTGGAGAGTACCTGTTCCGTGCGTCCTTTATAGAAGCTGATATTGCCGATGCGATTGATTCCGGCACTCTTGAGCGCATCTTCTATGGCTGTCGGATGCGACTCTATACCGACTACCCGCTCGCAAAAACGGGCAAGGTACTGGCCGATTGTCCCCATGCCGCAGTACGCATCGAGCACGGTATCGCGCTGCGAGAGATCCGCCATTTCTGCAATTGCGCGGTAGAGTTTTTCCGCTCCGAGCGTGTTTGTCTGAAAAAACGAAAAAGGGGAGATTGCAAACTCTAGATCGAAGATGCGTTCCCGGATGAATGATTCCCCTACCATCGTGTGCACCTTCGGCTCATCCGGTTTGTCATTCATACCATGGTTTTCTATAACGAGGAGCGATGTCAGCCCGCTTCTGCCCCCAAAGCGCATGAAATTTTGGAACAGGGGTTCCAACTCTTTCTTCCGCGCCTTGACGATAAACGCGATCATCTGCTCTCCCGTCTGTATGCCGCGCCTTAGAAGCAGCGTCCGCAGCATGCCTTTGTGGGTCTTGGGGTTATACACGGGAAGATGCGTTTCCTCCATAAAACGCCGCACATCTTGCAAGAGCAGCCCGATCTGTTCGTCGTAAAGGTGGCACTCCGAAATCGGGAGGACCGTTTCCCACTTACCCGGCTGGTGGAAACCGACCGTAGGATTCTCGTCCAAGTAAATGCGCTTCCCGTTTTTTTCCTCCACGCGCATCGAAGCGTACCCGAAGCTGAGCTCAAGCTTATTGCGATAGTGAAATACCTGCGGACTGGGAATGATTTTCAGCACCCGTCCGGGAAGTTGCTTTCGCACCTCCTCAGGCACGGGTGTGAGGTGCTCCAGCGTCTCTCGGACGATGTCCTCCTTGTATTCGATCTGCTTGTTATAGGGGAGGTTCTGCCATGTACACCCGCCACAGTCGTGGAAATGCTGGCATCGTGGCTGAATTTCGTGCACCGCCTTACGAAGAACTTCGATAACGGAAGCTTCCAGATACGTACCCTTATTCTTGGTAATGCGAATGTTCACCTGCTGCCCTGGTACCGTGCCCGGCACAAATACCGCCTGTCCGGCGATACGCGCAAGCCCCGCTCCGCCAAAGGTGAGCTTGTCGATAGATACCGTGTATTCTTGGCCCGGTTTGGCGTATGTTGCAGAATTTTGGCCTCCTGAACTCGATTTAGATTCGTCTGCTAAGATTGACATCTTATTAAAAATATAGTATAAATACTCCCTTTTTTCCACGCATCTGAGAATGAAACGACTCCTTCCCGTCTTGACCGTAATGCTACCCCTGTCTGTCTTCCTCAGTACGCAGGAGCGAAGTATAGCAGGTTCCGAAGCTGTGGCAAGCCACTCCTTGCAGGTGAATACTGCTGCACTCGATGCTGAGACGACCGATAGCCATACCGCATCGGTAGTGCGACGGGTACGTCCACGACAAAGCCGTCTGCGTACGTTTCGGGGTAACGCTGTGAATGCTGCTGCGGCTGCTCCTGCGGTGCTTCCCAAGGCTGAACCTGTTTTGCTTCCGGCTATTCACCAATCAGATGCCAACACTGTCCATAAAACAATAGCGAACGAAGTGCTCATGGCATTGCCGAAACGGTGCCGTGCAACGCTCCAAAACTTTTACGTACGCTATGAAAAGCAACCAAGCAGAGGACTTGCGGGAAAAAGCGTGATTATTTTGGACGGTACGGTGAAAAACGATGTAGAATTCCGATCACTCTTCATCCACGAAACCGGACACAACTGGGACCTCGGCTGCTTTACAGGAACGCTCTCTGCAGGAAGCAGCGCGTTTTCCGATGGTGATGAAGTCATCTATAACGATGATCTGAGTACGGGGTTTTACAAGATCTCCTGGGTCACAAGCAGCATCCAGCGCAGCACTGCACGACCGGAGGACTTTGTATCGGGGTACGCTGGCCACGATGTCTTCGAAGATTTCGCCGAATCATTTGCGTACTTCGTCCTGCAAAACGCAGAATTTGCCGAACGAGCGAAGACAAATGCAGCACTGGAAGAAAAATACCTGTGGTTCAGCGATATTCTTTTTGAAGGAAAAGCGCCGCGCATAGCGACCGGTAATGCTCCGTTTGAAGGCAAAGTGCCATGGGACGTCACGAAGCTCGCGTATGTGTGGCACCCGGAACGCGAGGTTGCGAGTCGATAGCTTTTAGCCATTTGCCATTTGCTATTTGCCTACAGCCATTTAGCATAACCTCGTGCGTTATCGCCTTGTATTGCTCGGCTGGCTTGCCTCAGATCTTGCGGTGTTCGCCGGAGCATATGCACTCGCCTACTTCCTCCGCGTAGGTTTTTTCTTCTCTTCCGATTTTCCATTTGTTCAATACATGGTCGTCTGCCTGCTGATCGCCCCCGCATGGCTTTTGGTGCTTCTCACGACGCGCACGTTCGCACTCACGCGGTCGCAGGCAACCGTGAGGAACTTTGCTTACCTCTCCTATACGGCCGTCGTCGGCACCGCCCTTTTCGCACTCGGATACTACTTTCTGTACGGCCTCTTTTTCAGCAGGAAGCTCCTGCTGTATGCCCTCATCGCAAGTATCGTCGCTCCCTTCGCATGGCATCTGCTCTACCAACGATTTCTCCGCGCGATGCTCCGCAGAGACCCTCCCGTCTTCCCCACCCTGGTTATCGGCGTCACGAGGGAATCTAGGAGCCTGATCGCAACTCTGGGCAAAACGTGTAATCCCTTGAAACCTGTGGCCGTGCTCGACGGCAAAGGGAGTACGGAAAAAATGATTGAAGGTGTCCCCTTCCGCGGCAAGCTCAACATGCTGGAAGAGGTTTTAAACGAAGGCATTACCCACCTCATACAGTGCAGCGATTTGGAACAATCATTGAATCTCCTGAGTGCATGCAGAGCCAAGGGCATCACATATATGCTGCTGCCCTCGGTGCTCGGCATCGTGGAACGCGATGAAAAGGTGGAAACGCTGGAAGGGCTGCCGGTGACGATGGTGGGACCGCGGGAAAACTTTTTGATGTGGTTCTTCCGATGATGAACGCTTTCATCCTCGCCGGCGGCTTTGCCACCCGCCTCTGGCCTCTCACGGAAAAACGTGCGAAACCGCTGCTCCCGCTCGCAGGGGTGCCGCTCATAGAGCACCTCGTCCGCAACATCCCCGAACACATACCGATAACGGTGAGCACCAACGCCGTGTTCCGCGAAGCATTTTCGATATGGAGCAAGTCCTACGGACGATCCAATCTTCGTATTCTTATAGAAGAAACGACAAGCGATGAGCAGAAGCTCGGAGCACTCGGAGCGACGGCGCAGTGGATCTCCCAAGAACACATCTGCGATGACGTGCTTCTTGTCACAGGTGATAACTACTGTGGATTTTCTTTTGATGCTTTCCTACGAGCGGCCACTCCCGACGTCACTCTCCTTGCCGTGCACGACATACAAGATCACAAAAAAGCTTCGCAATACGGCACGGTTATCGCAGAGCAATCGATGGTGAAAGCATTCGAAGAAAAGCCGGAGAACCCAAAGACTACACTGGTCAATACGGGTTGTTCCCTTTTGCCCGCTTCTGTATTGCCTGTCATTGTTGAACACGCAGCGAAGCACCCTGATAATGTTGGAGGAGTGTTTGAAGAAATGCTCAGGCGTTCTCTGCCGATCGAATGTTTCAGATTTGATGAGCCGTGGTTTGATATCGGTACATTCGAAGCGTATATGGAAGCGACAAAAGCGCTTGTAGGCGAAAGAGTACTGGAGGAAGTAGGAAGTGAAACGGAGCAATCGATATGCTCGGGGAGTGTCGTGGTAGGAAAACGCAGCGTTGTCTCCCGCTCGGAACTCCGCGATGTCGTCCTCTTTGAAGATTGCATCGTGGAAGACTGCGTACTGTCTTCATGCATTCTCGACCGCGGGTGCGTACTCCGCAACGTGGAGCTCGAAGGGAAAATGCTCCGGGAAGGCGCGCATTTGCGCCGCCAATAATTCCCTATTTTCCATTCTCATTTTGTTTCGCCTCCCCTAAACTCTGGTCTCTATGAAGAAAATTCTCCTCCCTGCGATTTTTCTGCTGCTCCTCAGTGCCTGCAGCAGACCTGTGACATTGACCTATTCGGTGGAATTTACCACCGATAACCGCGAACGCATGGCAGACCTGACCCTCGCACTGCAGCGCGTTATAGAACGGAGGCTTACGCGGCTGCAAGGTTCCCTCCTCGACTACGACGTGGACTACGACGCCGAAACAGAGGAGACGCGCATTGCCATAGAAGTGGACAATGCCGAAGCGGGCAAAGCCCTCAATGAAGAAATGACAGCTCCGTTCGATTTTGAAGTACGCTACTTGGCCCCAGATGAGCAGGAAGGCGACATCGTCGTAGAGGAAACAGGGAGCTTCCGTGCAACGAGTGTGACCAAAAAAGACATCGACTGGGTGATCGGTTCTACGGAGGATGAAGTGCGGAGAACCGGCAGAGTGACGATCGGATTCACCGACGAAGGCGTCGAGAAAATGCAGAAGATCTTCACGGAGCAAAACGGCAACACGATCGGGCTCTTTCTCCGCGGCAGACTGACGGCGAGCATGAGCACCGAGAGTGTAGAATTCTCGCGCATCATCGAAATTCCCGGTCTCCCCAGTGACGCGCTTGCCCGCATCTTCGCCGACGACATGAACGTAGGCATCCATATGCTCTTCCGCCCCGTACTCCCATGATGAAACGGACTCCGATGTGGCTGACACTTACAGGAACGATCGCCGTGTTCCTGTTGATTCTCGCGCTCCCGCAAGAGATGCGCCTCTGGGCGCCTAAATTCCTGCAATCCCCCAAGCTTCACCTCGGCCTCGATCTTGCCGGAGGAACACAGCTCGATTTCCGCATTTCCGAAAAAGAAATGGAGGAAGAAATCATTTCGCTCGACAATGAAATTACTGCACTGGAAAAAAGCGGTGGAAGCACGCAAAAAGTTCTCGTCCTTCAAAATCAGAAAGCGAGCATCGAAGTTCAAAAAGACAATATCATCGAGGCAATCCGCACGGTTCTCGAGAGGCGTATTAACGCACTCGGCGTCAGTGAAGCAATCATTACACCCTCCTACGTCGGCGACGAGAAGCACCTGCTCGTGGAATGCCCGGGTGTCGTAGATACGCAAGAGTGTATAGACACCGTCGGTAAAACGATCCAACTGGAATTCAAAGAAGAGTTCACCGAACCGACAGCGGAGTACGAAAAACAAGTCCGCACGCACGTGCAGGAGGTGCGCACTCGCCTGAGATCTCCCGGCGAGACACTGGAAAAAGTAGGCGAAGATTTGAGCGCCGACATCAGCGTTTCATTCCAACGTGAGAACCGGTATTTCCGCGATGCATTGCCCAAAGGACTGGATGGAGTATGGTCTTTAACTCCGCGGAGCGGCATTCAGCAATTCGACGGATCCGTGATGCTCGGCGGCGTGGATAGTGCGGGGGATCAGGCCACCACCGAAGCCCCCGGAATTTTCCTGACCGAAGTGCTGCGGGAACGCACGCAAACCGGCCGTACGGTGAACGAGGCATCGAAAGCATTCGAGATCCTCGCAAAGAAGGACGCTTCCCTTACAAACGCATCGTGGACGGAGCGCCCTCTCACAAACACCGTGCCGGAAGAAATTCGAAAGGCTCTCTCCGTGATGCAACCGGGCGCTTTGCAAGCCATAACACTGGCAGACAGCTCCTCCATCGTCTTGTTCCTCGCCAAATATATCAAAGGACAAGCGACAATGGAAGCCAGCCACATCCTCATAGCCTACAAAGGAGCATCCTCTGCCGGAGACACGGTGAAACGGAGCAAGGCAGAAGCCTTCGCGCTTGCAAAAGAGCTGAAAAATAAACTGAATGCCGGCTCGCGGCTAGAAACGCTCGCGAGGCAGTATAGCGACGGACCCTCCGGAAAAGACGGCGGAAGCCTCGGCTCCTTCGGCGTCGGCACCATGGTCCCCGCTTTCGAACAGGTCGTTTCCTCGCAAGCAGTCGGAGTCATCAGTGATCCCGTGGAAACGCAGTTCGGGTTCCACATCATCCGTACGGATTCCGTCCCTACTCTTGCACCGGACAAAGCAAATTATGAAGCACTGACGATCAAAGGGGAAAACGCACCAAGCCGCGCCACCGAGATCATCGGATCGCTGCAGCGAGGCGAAGTGCAGTCTCTGGAAGAATTTATCACCCTGCGCACCGTCTTCTTCTCCATGCTCCCCACAGGCTGGAAAGACACGCTCCTCAATGGCAAGCACTTCCGTGCGGCAACCGTGACGGTGGACCCTACGACCAACATCCCCATCGTGCAGATTTCCTTCGACGACGAGGGGGGTAAGCTCTTTCAGCAACTTACGAAGGAGAATGTAGGCAAACGCCTCGCGATCTTCGTGGGCGGACAGCTGGTCTCCGCACCCACCGTGCAGCAAGAAATTACCGGAGGTACGGCGGTGATCACGGGTTCCCAAAACTTCGATGAAGCAAACCGTCTCGCACAAGATTTGAATACCGGCGCCATCCCCGCCCCCGTCTACCTTGCAGGTCAACGCACAGTGGAAGCAACACTCGGCGCAGAAGCACTGCGCATGTCCGTGAAAGCCGCACTCATCGGCACCATCATCCTCATGATGCTCATGGTGCTCTACTACCGGCTCCTTGGGCTCATTGCCAACCTCGCACTCTCTGTCTATGCCTTGATCTTCTTTGCGCTCTTAAAGCTCCCCCTCTTCCTCTTTACCAGTAATCATATAGTGCTGACGCTCGCGGGCTTGGCAGGCATCATCCTGTCTATCGGCATGGCTGTGGATGCAAACGTGCTGATCTTCGAACGCATAAAGGAAGAGCTACGCAAGGGAAAAATTCTAAAAACAGCGGCAGAAACAGGTTTCGAGCGCGCATGGCCCAGTATCCGCGATGGGAATGTATCCACCTTCATCACGTGCGGAGTCCTCTTCTTTGTAGGAACATCGATCGTCCGGGGCTTTGCCATTACACTCAGCACGGGTGTGCTCATCTCCATGTTCACCGCGATCATCGTCACTCGGTGGATGATACGATGGATCGCGACGCAACCGATAGCGGCGAAAACAAAACTCTTCTGCGGATAGGCTTCCTGAAGAGCAAAACGCAGTGTACTTGATGTATGAAGGAAAGGAGTGTAAGCATAGACTATGCCAGAGGTGAGAGAGAGCCCTCTAGTAGTGGCACCTAGTAACACTCCTGATGCGGAGAAGGTAAATAGTGCAGTGGGGAAAAGTTTCGCAAGCGTTTCAAAGTGGGCACGCAGCGCCATGAGGGCTGTTGTTGTTGCTTCTGTAATTGTAGCCGGTTCATTCGTAGTCGGAGAGACTTCCTCAGCGAAGGAAGCGCATATGAAGGTCGCAGAGGCGCTGCACACAATCGACACGCTTAAGAGTGAAACTCCACAAAGAATTAATGAGTTGTTGAGCGACGTTTCGCTCAATTGCCTCCACAGAGATTGCAAAGCGGAATCCTTGCGCCCACGTACCGATGACGAAGAAACAATAGACCTACCGAGCTCCCAAGGAGAGCACTCCGAGATCAAAGACCTGCTAGCGCTCAGTGAAATTGGTGTTGGAGTAATCGAAGATCATGTCTACAAAATAGAAATCAATAAATTTGCCGATGAGCAAGGGAAAGGTGTTTTTGAACAAGTGATTTATTGTTTCGGTTCAGAAGGAGACCCTGAAGGATACGTTGTCGATTGGAGACTCCTGAAAAAACATAACCAAATTCCTAGGCGTGATTGGAAACAAGAACATTATAAGTATGTGACCATATGGCATGATGGTGAAGTGTTGAGAAAAGTAAGATCTGAATATAGTGATGAAAGTAATACGCAATATGATCCGGAACTGAAAGACCGCGATACATTACCGAAAGAGGGAAGACGTCTCCTTGGAAAAATGCCTATTCCTCCCCACCCGCAGCGTAACACGGATGACGATGTTGCTCCTTCACCACATTAGACATGCACGATTTATTTCCTGATTCAACATTTGATACAATCGATTGCTCATTGAGCGGTCGTGACAAATCGGATCATCCTGTCGAGATGGGGAGACGAGAATGGATAGCTGCTAGTTTGGCTGCAGTGCTGACAACAAGGTCGGCTGGAGCCGAGAGTGTGGACATGCCGGAAATTATTTCTTCGTTGAAGGATTGGTATAAAAAAAGCCCCGAAATAAACGCTATTCTTGCAGAGTTGTCGTCGGTCAACCTTTTGTTTCATCGGATTAACGCTCCCACTGACAGAGGAAAAGCCCAAACACAAGGCTTGAAAAGCCTGCGTGCGTCGCTCGCACTTCTCTATCCCTTTCCGAAGCCAATCGCAGATTCTATAAAAAATCCGGATATTTCACGAGAGTTTAGAGAATGGGTAAAAGTCTCTCTGGAAGAGTATGAAAGGATGGTCCACATGCGACCGCACTCCTTTCCCTCAGGCGTTGTTCCGGGACATATTCTGCTTGAATATCACAATGCTACGCACCCGCTTCTCAACTTTCAGTGCGACCCCGAGGCAGAGGAAGCTCTAGCGAAAATTCTGATGAAGATTGATCCCGATGATGAGCGCAACGGAAAACGGTGCCACCGCTCCCAATGGAAAGTTCTCGCGGAATTGTTTCATCGGGCAAGTGTCACTCCTGAACTGCCGAAAACTTTGCGCAGGTACGACACAGGGGCTGTACCAGAGTCACTGCTACTGAGAAAAATGTGGGGTGCAGAACAAGAAACGATGCGTCATACGGGTTTCCCGGAAGGAATCTCTGTCCTAGGAAAAAAGCTATGTATCTGTCCCAAAACAGGGAATCCTCTTATGGACGAAGAAACGAAAGAGCCACTCTTCAAAGAAGTTTCGCAAAATTTTCCATTAGCACAGTGGAATGTTGCCCTAGATCAAATCAAGCGTTTCCCCACCCTACATCCTCAGTAAACTTCTTCCATAGCCCTATGCGCCATAACGCGCTCCTCGCAACGTTTGCACTCAGTTGCCTCCCGCTTGGGGAACCAGCACTCGCCAGACAAAAATGCCACGCTGATTCTGTAAGTCCTAAGGCACCTGTCACCTCTCGTAATAAGAAGCTTGCCTCGCTCCCACCGTCGCAGACAATTGCGATGTATGCTGTCATAGATCCGGTTGGATCCGAACTGGAGCGCATTGCTACATTGGCAAACAGTATTATCGAAAAGATAGGCCATCTTCGCGGAGAGACCAACCGACTCCTCAGCATGATCCCCAACTTCGCACGCTGTGCCCCTGAGGACATCGACCAAAAAGTAGAAGAGATCATCGGTGATTACTATGATGCGTATCCCGAAAGGGTTTCGACCATTCCTGGTCCGGACGGAGAGATTATGCGCCTCCAATGTGATACGCTTCTGCTTGTCCAGGCCATCAAAGACCCTGACTACAGCGATTGGCAGGAAGGGGATGCCATCCTACAAACGATTACGATATTAGAGAGAGAGTTTCATAGGCTCGATGCTGAAATGAGTGAACTGCTCGGGAAGCAGCGGATACTATGGAACCAATGGTGGAGGAGTGAAGAAAAGCACAGACCGGCGACATCTCCTCCATCCTCTCCTCAAAAAGAAACAACACCGTATTACGAAGACTGGGAAGAAGTGAACACCTAGAAGTCCTCCATGCGGTATGATGCCTTTGTGGACAGCATACACATCAGCGAGCTTCGGATTGCGACACATATCGGCATTACCGACGCGGAACGCGCGCACGAACAAACACTCCTCGTCTCCGTCTCGATTTTTCTCGATACAACGAAGGCGGGGAAAACGGACGCGATAGAAGATACTATCGACTACGCCGCAGTCGCCAATACGATCGGAACCATAGGGAAAACCGAGAGAAATACCATAGAGAAGTTTGCCGAGGATACGGCGCAGATGATCCTCGGCGATTTTGGCGCTCCGTCGGTTGAGGTGACTGTCTCAAAGCACGTTCTTCCCGATGCAAAAAACGTATCCGTGACTATTACGCGTCCCTAGGCCACATGAGCACGTGGCCGACCGCAACTTTCCATGACACCAGCTTTCATCGGCATCGGCTCCAACATAAACGCAGAAGACAATATGATTGCCTGCGCCAAGTTGCTCCGTACGGAGTTTCCGAGCATCATCTTCTCCTCGGTCTATAGATCCGCCGCACGCGACCGGACAGATCAGGATGATTTTCTGAACGCGGTAGCAAAAATAGAAACGGAGAAAACACCGGAGGAACTGCAAACGACTCTCAAAACGATCGAGACAAAACTCGGCAAAAACCCTCCCTATGCAAAGGGACCCAGAACCATAGACCTCGACATTCTTCTCATTCCCAACTCCCAACTCCCAACTCCCAACTCCCAACTCATCATCCCCCATCCGCGCATGCACGAGAGGCGATTTGTGCTGGAGCCGCTGTGTGAGTTATTAGAAGGCAGTTCCAAGGATCAATGGAACGCTCTATTGATGAAAAATCTAGATCAAACATGCGAAAGGGGCAATATATTGCTTTAAGCTATGAGCTATGCAAAACCTCATCACATCAATGCTCAAACAACTCGGAGAAGATCCCTCTCGCGAAGGATTACTCAAGACTCCGGAACGCTGGGCGCAGGCCATGAAGGATCTGACCTCGGGGTACGATACAGATCTGAAGAAACTGATCAACGGGGCATTGTTTACGGCCGAAACCGACGGCATGGTTATCGTCAAAGACATCGAGTGCTATAGCCTCTGCGAGCACCACCTCCTGCCGTTTGCAGGGAAAGTGCACGTCGCCTACGTGCCCAAAAAGCACATTCTTGGCCTCAGTAAACTAGCGCGCGTGGTAGAGATGTTTGCGAGGAGACTCCAGACCCAAGAACGCCTCACGCAGCAGATCTGCGATACGTTGGACAGTGTGATCAAGCCCAAAGGGATCGCGGTTGTGATTGAAGCCGAACACTTCTGCATGATGATGCGCGGCGTAGAGAAGCAACACAGTCGCGCAATAACATCTGCGATGAAGGGGCTCATAAAAAATGACCCGAAGACGCGAGAGGAGTTTTTGAAACTGATTGGTTAAGGGGAAGCTGCGATATCTGTAAGGAGCTTCTGCGCCTCCGGATCTTTGGAGACCATAAGTTCACGAATAATGACATTGAAATTTTTTGTCATACCCTCTTCCACTTGTTCCCGACCAATGATGCGCGTGGCGCGCGCAACCGTATCTTGCCCTTCGCCGTACACCGAAGCAGGCTGCCCTTCACGATGATCGTCCATACCCTTGCCTGTCGATTCGTTCGCGCTGATCTCCGCATGCCCTTCCAGCCATGTTAGCGGTGCATCTGTCTGCTTGCCATGAGCGGATTCATGGTGAAAGGTGTGCTCAATTCTCTCGGCACCCTTACCGGTACCATCGAGCTGCTCGAATATGGATGTATTCAACTCCATAGACGCATCGCCTCCACCGACTCTGTTTTGGCCAAGACGCGTGGGATCTGCTTTCATCAGCTTTATTCCTTCTTTGCCATGCGTGGCTGATTCCATTTCTTTGCTATGCTTTTGTGCAACTCTTTTCAACGCTTCGGGTGCCACACCCTCAGATGCGGTTACCCCTTCGCCATAACCCTTAGCGTAGATATCGCCATATGGATTTTGCGTTTTTTTCTGCAAAGGAGTCGGATTCTGGAGCACATCATCCACCTCGCGTTTAAACTCAGTGCTCATTGCACCAACGGTTGTTGCACGTTTGGCTGCTGCAGTTTTACGTTCCATGATGAGCTGCTCTGCCTGCGCTTCACTCATTTCCGTTGCCGATGATCGTCTGGTTTCCGGTGCCATACTGGTGTGGGGGAGAAGGAAGTTTACCCTGAACTTATCGAAGTACCCACAGTCTAATCAGACTGCAGAAGCACGATATCTGATCCGCAATCGAAGTGGCAGTATAGCAAAAAAATGGCTTCTTGAAAGTGAAATAACGATGTATTGGATGTTAGACTTTCAGTTGACCTTTCCTCGTATAGGTCAGAAACGTGAACGAAAATTTATGCTTGGCATCCGCCGGGTGCTCAATGCGTTTCGTCTCTTCCCATGCCACAGGACTCACATCGGGAAACATGCTGTCACCGGCGATCCAGGCATGAACGCGCGTCATATATACAACGTCCGCTCTGTCCATCGATTGACGGAAAATCTCACCACCGCCGATAATGAATACTTTCTCCGCGCCGTCCTTGCCCGCAAACATGATCGCCTCATCGAGCGACGAGGCCTCCTCCGCCCCCTTGGCATCATAGGTCTGGTCGCGCGTCACAATGATGTGCCTGCGGTCGGGCAAAAGTCTGGGAAGAGATTCAAAAGTCTTTCTCCCCATAATCAGCGGATGCCCTTCCGTCATTTCCTTAAAGTACTTGAGATCGTCCGGGAGGTGCCACGGAAGTTTGCCTTCGCGGCCGATGACGTTATTTTCCGATGCGGCGGCGATGATAGCAATCAGCACGGAAAGAATTATGAATGATGGATTATGAATTATGAAGGACAAATACATCATAAATCTTCATGCTGTATTCTTCATGCTCCTATACGGAAATCTGCGCCTTGATCCCCGGATGGGGATCGTAGTTCAGAATTTCGATATCCTCGAAGGTAAAATCAAAGATGCTCTTGATCTCCGGATTCAGCTTGATTGAAGGGAGGGAACGCGGCTCACGCTCAAGTTGTGTGAGCGCCTGCTGCGTATGATTGAGGTACAGATGCACATCTCCAAATGTGTGCACAAAATCGCCAAGAGCAAGACCGCAGACCTGCGCCACCATGTGCGTCAGGAGTGCGTACGAGGCTATATTGAACGGCACGCCGAGGAAAATATCAGCACTCCGCTGATAGAGCTGGCAACTCAATCGACTACTCTGCACAGAAAACTGAAAGAAACAGTGGCACGGCGGGAGCGCCATCTTCCCCCGCGCCGCATTCTCCTTGGGAGAGACGAGCGAATCGGGAAGCACGGCGGGATTCCACGCAGATACGATCAGTCTCCGCGAGTTTGGGTTATTCTTGATCTCATCGATCACGTCACGTATCTGGTCCACACCATTAAAGTCGCGCCACTGCTTGCCGTACACGGGCCCAAGCTCCCCTTCGGGCGTCGCCCACTCGTTCCAAATGGAAACGCCGTTATCCTTCAAATATTGGATATTCGTCTCGCCTTTGAGAAACCAGAGAAGCTCATGAATAACGGACTTCATGTGCACCTTCTTGGTCGTAAGGAGCGGAAACCCCTCCGAGAGATCAAACCGCATCTGCGCACCAAAGAGACTGAGCGTTCCCGTCCCTGTACGATCATCTTTCTTCACACCTTCATCGAGGATCTTTTTGAGGAGCTTCAGGTACTGGAGATCTGCGGTGTTCATGGGAAACGCATTCTACCACTCATCCATCATCGCATCCATCCTTCGCCAAATCGGGCTTGTTTCTCTCTAAAGACGAGGGGCAACTCTTCCTAAAAACGCACCGCGAGCATTGCCTATTTCGCGCCGTACAGACCGCCCGACCATGGCTGATAAGCAGCGTCGTCAGATTCCCCCACTCCTTCTTCGGAACCTGCTCCATAAGATCGAGAGAAATGGCATCGGGATTTCTCTTGCGCGTCAGTCCCAATCGCAAGGAAAGACGCATGACGTGTGTATCCACGGCTATCGCCTCAGACTTTCCGTACGCAACAGCGGTGATGATCGCAGCGGTTTTGCGGCCGATGCCGGGAAGTTTCGTGAGTTCCTCCATGGTATCGGGAACCCTTCCTCCATGGCGGCTGATGAGCAACGCGCACATTTCCTGGATGTACTTCGCTTTGTTTCGGTATGTGCCGCAAGAATGAATGTCTCTTTCGAGATCACGACGTGAA
This sequence comes from uncultured Candidatus Peribacteria bacterium, assembly GCA_964373065.1. Lineage (GTDB taxonomy): Bacteria > Patescibacteriota > Gracilibacteria > Peribacterales > Peribacteraceae > CAYJSJ01. The sequence goes on along the minus strand of CAYJSJ010000017.1, from coordinate 8,941 downwards.
ATACGTACGTAATCTTCAGGGGTCGAAAACTTCGGATATAACATATGGTGCGTAACGTGATTGACGCGCGCATCCGTACACTGTGCACTCAAGATGGTTGCCACGGTAAGATCGAGTGGCGTGCGGAAATATAAAAATGTTTTCGGCGGACTATACAGAGCTTGCAACTTCGTCAGAACATTCCGTGCGGTACAAGTACGAGGCACCATAGAACTCTATTGTTCCATTGTTCCATTGGAATGCCAATCGTGCATCCACTATAGTGAAGATCCAATGTCTGCCCTCCCCTCTTTCACCGTTTTTGACATCGAAACAACCGGCCTCGATCCCCGTAAACACCGTATTATAGAGATCGCCGCACTGCGCATAGAAAACGGCGTAATCCTGAAGGAGAACCCCTTTGTAGAGCTCGTGAATCCCGAACGAACGATTCCGTGGGAAGCGGCGCAGATCAACAATATTTCCGACGATGACGTCCGCACTGCCCCGACCATCGAAACGGTACTGCCTCGATTTCTGGATTTTGCGAAAGATTCGCTCCTCATCGCCCATCATTGCGAATTCGACATGGGATTTCTCCGGAGTGAGAAGGAGCTCTGCTGGGGCTATATCGATATGCCGGAATGTCTCTGCACCATGAAACTCAGTCAGTCGCTCTACCCGAAAGAATTCCGACATAGTTTGGACGCACTTGCCATGCGGCTGGGGCTTGCTCGTCCCGCCGATCGGCACCGCGCTTTGCCCGATGTTTTGCTGACAGCAGAAGCCTTCCTTCTGCTCCTTCGACAAGGCCGCATAGAAACGCCCGAGCAACTGCGTGCACACGCAGGATCGCTAAAAGAGGTACGGAGCAAAGCGTGAGTATGGCAGAGAGAAATTCCTTCGCATTCCCCTTAATACTTGCGCGATAATACGTAATACTCTTTGCATGGCCGTGCAGCAAATCATCACAGGCAGTAGTACTGCCATCTTGCGCAGAAAATCGCAAAAAGTCGGCAAAGTCACCAAAGACATCATAAAACTCATCAAAGATATGCGCGATACGGTGAAGGATGCAGGCGGTCTCGGGATAGCGGCCCCGCAGATCAATGTCTCCAAAGCGGTGTGCCTCGCGCTCTTCAATGGAAAGATGCACGTTATGGTAGATCCGAAGATCCTCTGGAAGAGTAAAGAATTATGCACTATGGAAGAAGGATGCCTGAGCCTGCCCGGGGAACATGTCGATGTGGAACGAGCCGTCGAGATCACCGTTGCCTTTAGGGATGAGAAGGGCAGAGAGCAGGAACGGTTGCTGCATGATTTGGATGCGCGCGTTGTGCAGCACGAAATCGACCACTTACATGGTATCTTGATTGTTGATTATCGGTGATACTCCGTTCTTCCGATATACTCACACCGATGCAAGATCTAGAAGTCATCATTGGCCTCGAGGTCCACGCCCAGATGAACACCAAAACGAAGATGTTCTGCGGATGCGATAACGATGCATTTGGCAAAGTCCCGAATACGACCATCTGCCCCGTGTGCATGGGTCACCCGGGTACGCTTCCCGCTCCCAATACAGTAGCAATTGAAAAGGCGATCAAGGCCGCCCTAGCTCTCGGGTGCACCGTGAACGCTCACAGCCATTTCGACCGCAAGCACTACTTCTACCCGGATCTCCCTTCGGGGTTCCAAATTTCGCAGTACGACTTCCCGCTCGCAAGCCGCGGATCTGTGACATTCGATGTTGCCGATGCAGCGAAGCACACGGAAGAAACCAAATCCTGCGGCATCACGCGATTGCACATGGAAAATGACGCCGGAAAGCTGACGCACCGCGGATCAAGGACGCTTTGTGACTTTAACCGCGCCGGAACGCCGCTCATGGAGATCGTGACGGAACCCGACCTCCGGAGTGCAGAGGAAGCTGTAGCATTCGCGCAAGAACTGCGGAGGATTCTGATCGCCGTGAATTCCTCGGAAGCAGACATGTTCAAAGGCATGATGCGATTCGATGCGTCGATTTCCCTGCGAAAAAAAGGCTCAAAAAAGCTCAATCCTCGGAGCGAGATCAAGAACTTAAACTCGTTTAAGTCCCTCGAAAAAGCGCTGCTATATGAGGAAAAGCGTCTCCGGAAGCTCTGGGAAGAAACGAACGGACCTCTGAAGGGCGACATTACAGTCGGCTGGCAAGATGATGAAGAAAAGACACGCATGCTCCGCGACAAAGAAACCGCGGACGATTACCGGTACTTTCCGGAACCCGATATCCCACCCCTGCAATGTACGAAAAAAGATATCGAATCGCTGCAAGCAGCTCTGCCCGCACTGCCTCGGGCACTCAAAGAGGAGTATAGGAAGATGGGCCTGGATGCAAAGCAGGCATTGCAACTGATCGATCAAGGAGCTCTGCGCACACTCTTCGAAGCGGTACGAAAGAAAACAGGCGACGCTAAGCGGGCTAGTTCTGTGGTTCTCACACAACTGCTCGGATTCTTGAACGCCGCAGAGAAAGACATCTCCGAAGGACCCGGTGTGGATGCTATGTTGGAACTCATCGAGAGGATCGATGACGGAACGATCTCCGGAAATGCAGGGAAGGAAGTTTTAGAAGAAATGGTGGCTACGGGAAAAAATGCATCGACCATCATCGAAGAAAAAGGCATGAAACAGATTATGGATAGTGGTGCGATTGAACATCTGGTCGATGAAGCCATTGCGGAAAATCCAAAAGCGATTGAGTCTTACAAAGCCGGAAAAGAGGCTGCCCTCGGCACCCTCGTCGGGTGGGTGATGAAAGAGAGTAAAGGGCAAGCGGATCCTGCGAAGGTGAATACAATTCTGCGAAGAAAAATTTGACACATTTCTGTAGAAAGGTATACGATTGATCACCTATGGAACAGGCGGAATTTCAACCGTTGGTCTTAAGTCTCCTCAAAGATCTTAAGGATGATATGAATCGGAGATTTGAAGATGTTGATAGACGATTTGAAGATATTGATAGAAGATTTAAAGATATTGATAGAAGATTTGAAGCTATTGATAGCAGATTTGCCGAAACGCGTTTGGAGCTCGGTGATATCAAACAATTGATCAAGGATCTACGGGTCTTCGGGTAAGATCTTGCCGTAGTCGTTTTGCCCTTTATGAAGCTCGCGCCATATACGCCCCCGTCTCCGTATTCACTTTCACCGTATCTCCTTCATTCAAAAATAGCGGGACACTCACGGTGAATCCCGATTCCAGTGTTGCAGGTTTTGTGCCGCCTGTTGCGGTATCCCCTTTTACACCGGGAATCGTCTCGCGTATTTTCAAATTGACCGTCGACGGCAGTTGTATACCGATGGGAAGCTCTTCAAACACCATCGCGTTGCATTCCTGGCCTTCTACGAGGAAATCCTTGGCATCACCAACCACCTCTGTACCAAGGGTAAACTGGTCGTAGGAATTCATGTCCATGAATGTCATTCCCGTCTGGTCACTGTAGAGATACTGCACTTTTCGAAATCCCACATCTGCCGGTTCCACTTTTTCGCTCCCTTGGAAGTTATGCGCAATGATCGCACCTGTCTTTAAGTTTTTAAGCTTACACTGCATGTTTGCCTTGCTCTGGCTCTTGCGCCCGAACTGCGAAGCAACGATAAGGTACGGCGTTCCATCCATCTGAATGGCTCTGCCGGGCTTGAGATCTGTAAGAATGTACATTGGCGACCAGTCTGCGACGCTGCGGAAACGGCGTCAAGCATCAAATCACCTCTCCGGATGTCTTCTCCCACCGTAGTTTTACGATTTCCTTGTACACGCGTTCGGGGAACTCCTCCGGCCCTTCGGGAAGAACGACGGCGAGCCTGCGCAGAATACGTCCCAGATCGGGGTGGTTTCCGAGTAATCGTAATTCGGCGATAAACTGATTCAATCGGGGCTGCGTCATGTTGTAGGTAAAGATTCTTTCACGAATCCCCTGCACGATCTGCATGATTTCTTCTTCGGAAAGAAGCACTACCTCCGTAGCACCGGACTCCACAGGCAGGTACCCCGCGATGTCGTCGAGAAGCTCCGGATCAATAGCGACGCCGCGGCTGTTGGCCAGATGGAGCGACGTCGCAAGGAACGAGAGCAGCGTAATCGCCTCCTTATGCATAGCAGGACTGAGCACCATGCTTTCGTCTTCCACGATCAGAAGGTACGGATGGAGATCCGACCAGACGGAACGCACGAGATCCGTATTACCCTGATCGGCGGCTTTCAACATGACAGCGAGGCCGTCGAGAAGCAGTGATCCTTGCGCATTTTCGTTCCGCACAACGGAGTTTTGGAGATTGGCACTTGTCTCAAGCACCGTCTTTTTAATAACGTACGATTCATCGCCGGGGAGTGCCGCTGCCATTTGCGCGGTGGACTGGGCGATCGCCCGCGCGACAAGAAACGTTGCAAGGCTTTCGTTATTTTCCGCGATGCTCTGGAGCGTCTCTCTGTATTCCGCAAGTTCCGTATCGGCTGCGTGACCCTCATAAATAAGCGCAGCAGCTTCATTGAGACGAGTTTCCGCAAGTTGCAAACGCTTCTGCACTTTGGATTGCTGCCCGAATGTCAGGAGAACATCCATGCGTTCGGCTAGCCGTTTAACGGGATAGAGCCGCGATGTCGACAGAATGCCTGCCTGCGCGATTCTTCGCTCATGCTGCAATTGAGCAATATCGTGGCGATGTACCGCATCACGCTTAAGGTTCTGGTCTGCCCACGCATACTGATACCACTGTGCAGGAATCTTTTTCACGAGCAGCACATTCTCTTCAGAAAGGCGTGTGCGTTCGCCTGCTGCCAGAAATGTCTGCGCCCCTCTCATCTGTACCGTAGCACTCCTGTCGTAGACTTCCACATCCACTGTGTCATTTTGGACAATACTGAGGCTGCCTTCGTTGACCGTCACCTGACCGTAGCGCGTCGTCACCGTGATGCCCCGTAGCTGCGGAGAAGTGAGTCCCTGGAGCCAAATACGACCGGCGTAGAGCGTGATGCTCGAAACGATGTCGGATGCCGGCTCCAATCGATCGGTGAGATCATTGATTTCCACCGTCGTCTCTGCATCCAGACGCACAACACCGTCATCGTTTAAAATAATGCTTGCCTCGCCGTCATGCGTACGAAGCTTCATGCCCGGCTCCAGTGCAAGATCTCGCTCTACATTCTGCCACAGTCCGCCGATCGATACCGAAACTTCGCCGCGCGTGGGAACCAGCATTGCCTGTGACTGCGCGATCGTGGGAGCAGCGATAAAGAGAAAAGGACTGAGACGTACAAGAAGACCGAAAAGTACGAAGGCCGCGGACCACTTAAGAACTTGTGAACTGTACGCCACCGCCTCCACGGGAGTGCGGATGGTGCGGAGAAGGCGCATCTTCAGTTCCTGCCGAAACCGTTCGCCCGGCCGCAACGTGCCAGCGATCCTTTCGAAGGTGGCGACATGAGGCAGTGTAATAAACGGTACAATGCGGCTCCAAACCCCCCTGCGCGCCACCGGATCTGGAGTGACTGCACGAGCAATTTCTGTAAAAAACCGATTGTCAGCCGTTATGCTCGCATGCACAGATGCACGAACGCGAGCCTTTGCACCGGCACGTGGGCGGATGGTATTGCGTAGGCCGGTCAGGAATGATTCGTCGTGCATGTGCAATGTTCGAAACGATGGAATGTGGCTTTCGTTACAAATAAAGTGATAAATCTACGCTGCATAAACGGCACGGTATTCTCGTATGTTCTCCGGGAGCAGTCCTTCGAGCTTTTTGAGCGCCCGATGCTTGAGAATACGTACCGCTCCCTCGCTCATCCGGAGGACGCGGCCGATTTCACCGTGGGGAAGCTCTGCCATATAGGAAAGGAGAAGGATTTCACGATAACGATCCGGTAGGGCATCCATGGCCGTATTCACCATGTGGAGCATTTCGTCACGGCCGAGCTTGGTGTCGGCACGATTGAACATATCGCCGTCTGCCAGTTCCTCCGGCACTTCCTCGAACCCGCGGTGCGTGCGGTAGGCATCGATCACCGTATGACGCGCAATGCGAAAGAGCCACGCGGCGAACGGAACATTCTTGCGAGGAGTGTAGGTGTGGAGCTTTTCCCAAGTCTTTACAAAGATGTCTGCGACGATGTCTTCGGCAGCCTCCCGCGGAACGCGGAATGCCGTATAACGGTAGACCTGCAGAAAGAACAGATCGTAGATCTTGGCAAACGCCTCGGTATCCCCCTCCTGAGCGCGACGGACGTACTCGGGGAGGACAAGCTGATGGATATCGACTTTGGAATCCACGTAGAGATGATGAAAGGTAAAGAAAACAAAACGATTCTACTATAGAAACGAGGCGAGCACCTACGTGTTACCCAATAGACATTGACAGTTATTGTATAAAAAATGTATTCACCATTTCCCCATTTCCCCTATTCCCACTCAATCGTCCCCGGCGGCTTATTGGTCATATCCAAAAACACCATGTCGACACCATCAAGAGAAAGAAGCATCGCCGTCATGGCAGAGAGCAAGATCCGCGGGAGCTTTACGGCGCTTGCCGTCATCGCCTCTTGGCTTTCGACTGGGCGAAGAACCAAGGACTCCCCACCCTCCGTTCCAAACGGCAGTAGGACAACGGGGAACTGCCAGATCTTCTCGTAGAGATCTGCATCGCGGAGAAACGACAGGACGATTGCATCCGCTTCGCGCAGAAGATCAGCACGCTTTTTTGTGACGCAACCCGGGACGAACTTGATCGCGGGTGGCGACGCATGCGACGTGCAGAAGAGCACGCGATTGAATGTCTTGTCTGCGTTCGGAATGGAAGTCGCAAGATGCCACGCGGAATCATCGGGATATTTCCGGTCGCTGAAGAGGGCAAGTGCATGGCGATAGCTCCGTCCATCACCCTGCACGCCAACGGACAACACAGGCAGGGCAGTATGCCCGTAATCTATTTTCAATTTTCCATCTTCAATCTTCAATTCGCTTTCAGCGCACAAAATCCTCACCCCCAGCCCCGGCCCCGGGAATGGATGCCGCCACACGAGCTCATGCGGCAGACCCATTTCCTCGCCAAGGATACGCACTTCGTCCTTGTACAGATCGCGGAGCGGTTCGACGACGAGTCCCTCCTCCATCATCTTCTGGATTTCTTCGATGCGGTTATGGTGCGTTTTGATCCTGTCGGCGTTCTTTGTCTCACCTGTTTCAATGGTATCCGGGTAGATGGTCCCCTGTCCCAGCATCCAACCGTCTTCGAGATGAAGCCCCATCTGTGTACTGACACGCTTCTGAACATCCAGAAAGGTGCGACCGATGATGTTGCGCTTCTCTTCGGGGTCATACACGCCTGCAAGATTCATAAAAAATTCGTCGGATGCATCTTCGATGCGCAGATTTTTGATGCCGAGTTGTTTGAATGCATCGTCGATCTCCTTCGCTTCATCTTTGCGCATGAGTCCCGTATCCACGAAGAGCCCTTGCACGCGCTCGGGTCCGAGTACGATATTTAAAAGTACGAAAGCAACCGTAGAATCCACGCCGCCGGATACGAGCATGAATACATTTCGATCCCCGACAATCTTCTGTACCTCAGCACCTACATGATCAACATAACTGGTGATGCTCCATGGCGTTGCATCGCACAGAGCAACAAACGACTCGATGATCTTTTGTCCGTACTCGGTATGCACAACTTCCGGATGAAATTGCACAGCATAGAGGTTGCGGGATGCATCTGCTATAAACGCATTTTTACAATCATCGGATGTTCCTATCCGTTCAAATCCTGGCGGCAATTTTATGGCCTCATCCCCGTGCGACATCCACACAGTAAACTCTGCTGGCAAATCTTTCGTAATTCGTAATGCATCCTGCCTGACCGGCAGGCAGGCATTCTTCATTCTTAATTTTGCTCGTCCATACTCCTTCACCTTCCCCTGCTCCACCGTTCCCCCAAGCCCATGAACCATCCACTGCAGTCCGTAGCAAATACCGAGCACAGGGATACCCAGATCGAAAATCTTCAGATCCCCTTGGGGACTCTTGGAATCGTACACACTCTGCGGACCGCCCGAGAGGATGATGCCCGCAACGTCTTTGAGTTCGCTCGCCGGCGTCATCGGATCTCTAATTTCGCTATACACCCCGCACTGCCGCACGCGACGCGCGATCAAGTGAGCGTACTGTCCGCCAAAATCCAGAATGACGACGCTGCGACGCTTTTCCATGGAGAAAGTGTACTCATTTTACTTCGAAATTGATAATTTCCCATGGAGAAGTAGGAGTATAATCCGCCACTGTTATGAGCATCCTGAGCGATCTCGATTGGCAATCACCTGACGATTTTGCTCAATGGTGCGCAAGCGTGAAAGCAAACCCCACAGACGAGCTTTCGGAAGAATTGCAAAGGTTTATAGAATCTCCGGAGGCGGTGCAGGAAGAGCTGACAGAAGGTGCGAAGGGAATAAGAGGTAGGATTCGGACTATCTTTTATAGCAAGGACCTCACCGAGACAGCATGTAAAAATGCCATGCAGAGTGTGAGTGTCCAGTTTCATAGGATCATCAACGATGCGATTCAACGAAACGGAAAAAACTCCACACGGAAAATTAACAGGTTTGTCACATGCGTTGCCAACATGGCTGCATACGCAATAGCTCTGCATGACAGCAAAAAACTGATCACATTGGACGATCTCGCGGAACTTAATCCCTTGTTATCGGAGGAAAACAAAGAAACAATAGAACTTGCTGCCCCCATAGAGGAACCGCCAAAGGGAAAGCCGGAGAAAGGAAAGCCCCAAAAACTCCCTCCACAAAAAGCACCCAAAACAAAAGATTCGAGCGATGCTGCCGCAAAAGCTATTAACGAAATGTTTAATAGAAGAAGGTAGGCGAAGAGATTGACATAATATCAAATATAAGTTATAATATTCTATATGCCATT
>CAYJSJ010000016.1:0-29436 GCA_964373065.1 uncultured Candidatus Peribacteria bacterium | reverse complement strand
TAGGGAAATAGGGAACTGGGGAAATAGGGAATTAGGGAACTGGGGAATTAGGAGTATTTCCCATGCAGATGTGCTCCTCTCCTTCGTTATAGCGGAGGCACTACATTTCGAACTTTTCTAAAAACCCAATAAGAATGGCATGCATGACCTTCTTTCGCCTGTAGAATTGCCTGCGGAGGGATGGTCGAGTGGTCGATGGCGCTCGCCTCGAAAGCGAGTATCCGCCTCGGCGGATCGCGGGTTCGAATCCCGCTCCCTCCGCCAGAATGTTTTGGGCCGAATCGACCCACTTTCGAGTGGGATTGATGGGGTTCGAAAGTGACCCACTCACTTACAAACGCTTCTCAAGAATTGCGTATCGCCTGTACACACTCCACCCATTGCCCTCGTAAAGACGTAATGGCCAAACCCATGTGGCAATCGAGTTACGTACGCCTTGCTTTTGCAAACGCAACATGGCTTCCAGCAACAATACACTTCCAACACCTTTTTCTCTGTATTCCATTAAAACTGCAAGCGGACCGAAGTCACCACTGTCTCTGTTGATTCGATATTCACAAAAACCTATCAGTCGATTGTTTGAATCTATAGCAATCAGCGCTCCATTTGCTGGTTGACCCCCTTTTTCCCATCCGTGAAACCAAGTTGGTTGTTCCACCTCTGCTCGGAATCTGTGTAATGCATTGAATGCATTGATAAAACTGCTATCAAAATCTCTGATCATAACACCCTCACTCTTTAGGTGTGTTATTTTTTCTTTCTGTCGCTCACTTATATCAAACGCTTGAAGATCAATAGTCATGTCCTGTGTTTCTTCTTTTTCTTTGTATCCATGATCCTCAAAAAGAGAGAGTAGGCGCTTGTATCTTTTATCTATACCAGGAAAGAAGTAATAGTCACCCGGGTAATGAACTACGTTGATAACTTTGCCCTTTTTTGAACTGATGAAAGCTTCTATTTGAACGAGAAGCATTTTGGCAATATCTGGTTTACTCTGCTGCTCTCATCAAAAACAAGTGCTTTCAAATAGCCTTCATTCCCAACAATAACACCAGATACAAAACCAAAAACCTCGTTGCTATTTGTAACAAGGATAGTGCCGTCGGGATCTGCATGGGGATCATCAAAAATGACATACAATAGACGTTCAAGAGTAATAGGGTCATGCACATATTGCGTGTTCCAAAGACTTGAAAATGCAGAGGCATCATTCCTTGTTGCTGGTCGTAAGTTCATTGTCATTGCTGCTTATTCTAGCAGAAAATATCGCTTCAGATACTTAACAAAATTTTTCCGCTTGCAAGGTTAAGCTGACTCTTCAGACATCCCAGAATTTCTCTCTTTGCGTCGGTCGTTTTGTTCTTCAGAACGTACTTCGCGTATCCCCGCACATCCATCTTCAGAATTTTAATCTCGCTTTGCACTCCAAGAACATCAGCCTGAACTTGTTCATCGTCTCCACCTCAGTCTGGAGCTTTTTTCCGCATGCCCGTTTTGTCGAGATCGATCCGGTCCATGAGATTGGAAATGAGCGTTCCCCTACACAATGGTATCATACGCATAAGAATCGAACATATGGCAAGGTTCGTCCTTCCGCCGTCGTGTTTCGAAAACACATGATTTTTTATCATGAGGCAACTGGAGATTCTTCGAAGTGTCGTGGATGTCGTAATCTGTAATTTTGGCTTTTAAAAGCCATTATTATTGATCTGTCGTCGTTTATGTCCTTCCCACTTTCGAAGAAGCACACTTCTGTCAATCGCCTTTTTATGCAAAATTTGTGCACAAAACGGCGTATTTGCGCTTGCGAGGTGTTCGGAATTCCCCTTACAATCGGCTTGTTTTTACATCCTTCCAACTCTTTCCTATGAGTTACGTTGTTGCTTCCAAGCTAAAGGAACTCGTTAAAAAGCACGGGATGATGTCTTCCGGTGATCTCGGCGATGCTGCATCCAAGCATCTCGAGTCCGCAGTTGCCAAGGCGTGTGACCGCGCCAAGGCTAACGGCCGCAAGACCGTTCGCCCGGAGGACCTTTAGTCCTGTTTGATTCGCGAATCAAAATGGGCCCCCTGTGGGGCCTTTTTGATAGGGATTTGGGGTTAGCATTTCGGGATGGAAGTGTACGATCCAATCGTATTTCCTAACCCCGAAATACTAACCCCTAGCCCCTCTTTTGAGTTCCGCATCTATAAACTGCTGGATATCTCCATCCAGCACGCCTTCCGTGTCGCTTGTTTCGGTATCTGTCCGAAGATCTTTGACCATCTGGTACGGGTGCAACACATAGGAACGAATCTGCTGCCCGAAGTCGGCGCTGCGTACCGTGCCCTTGATTAAGGATTTCTTTTTTTCATCTTCTTCACGTTTTCGTTGAAGGAGTTTCGCCCGCAGCATGTTCATGGCTTGCGCTCTGTTTTGGAGTTGCGATCGCTCGGTTTGGCATGCCACCATGATCCCGCTTGGGATATGCGTGATGCGGATCGCGCTTTCCACTTTATTGACGTTCTGCCCTCCGGCGCCGCCGCTCCTGAAGGTATCGATTCGCAGTTCACTCGGGTCGATCGTTATTTCCTTTGTCTCGGTAATTTCCGGCAGTGCTTCGACAAGGGCAAAGCTCGTCTGTCTAAGATTTTTTGCATTGAACGGAGAGAGGCGTACAAGCCGGTGCGTGCCGCGCTCACACTTAAGGAGCCCATAGGCGAATTCGCCGCGTACGTGGATCGTTGCAGACTTGATTCCTGCTTCCTGACCGTCGGTCTTTTCCACAAGCGACGTGTCCCACCCCTGTCGCTCGCAGTACCGAAGATACATCCGTAGCAGCATGGCAGCCCAATCCTGCGCTTCCGTTCCACCCGCGCCGCCGCTCAGGGTTACGTAGGCATTTTGAGCATCAAATTCGCCACTTAAATAGAGATGAGTCTCTATGTCTTTCCATAGACCAAGGAGGCGGTGATACTCTTTCGCTATGGTAGCTTCGTTCGCTTCGTTAGCCTCTTCAGCTTTTGCTATTTCCAGTAATTCATCAACTTCCGTGCGTAGATGATGAAGTGGTTCCCACTGTTTTTTTAGTGCCTTGAGTTTTGTGAACAGCGCATTGGCGTGCTGCTGGTCGTTCCAAAGGTTCGGATCCTGCGTATCGCGCTCGATGTCCGCTATCTGTTTTGGAATGCCTTGTCCCTCAAAGAGAGTCCTTCCCCGTGTGTAGGGCTTCTTGGAGCGCCGTCAGTCTCGCAATCAATTCTTCCACGGTGAAGGGGGGACGGGGTAGATGCGTCTATTGTAGCGCAATCAGTATTTTCCTCCTAGGGAAGCTCTGAATAATGACTCAACATGCTCATTCGGAATGAATTCCTTTATTACTGCAACGTTAGCCGGCGGTTTAAACCGCCGGCGAGCATTTGAGCGAAATGACGAATTTATTCGTCAGTGAGCGCTTGTAATAGTATTTATCGAACATTTTCTAGAACATGCAACATTGGGCATGGAGAAAAATGACATTTTCCGCTATAATGAAAGGAAAACACCAATACTGTGAAAACGCTTTCAAACATCTTCGGCTTGTCGCGATACGGAAGAGAAGCGGTGTGCATGGGGGACTGCGTGAAACGTATCGCATTTCCATTCTTTCTCTTTGCCGCAATGCTCACGGTATTGCTGACGCTTTCGTGGTTCTTACTGGTGCCGGAACTGACGACCGTGGAGATAGGTGGCATGCCCAGAGACATCGCTGATCTCAAAAATTATAAAGCAGACCTCATGCGCAAGGTACATACCCTCGAAGATCGTCGCGGCTCGTTTTTGCAACCGGTACACAACAATCTGTACCAACGCATCAAAGCACTGAAAATACAACGCTCCGGTTTCCAGACGCTCCGTACGGGACTCACAAGCATAGCAAAGGAGCTTGTGCCTGATCGCAGCGATGTCGTTTTCTTTTCCATTCTTTCCTTCGATGCTGAGGCCGGTACGGCGGAGGTACGAGGTGACATTCGCAACGTCGGCCCGCGATCCATGACGGTGCTCGCACGGTTCGTCGAGGAGGTCGGTCGCATCGCCATGGTGGCCGATGTGCAATCCTCACGGTTTATGCGTTTAGAACATCCGGAACGTGGATTCTATTCTCCATTTACCCTCAAGCTTTCCCTCCGATGATCTTCTCTGTGCTCCGGATGCCGGCTCGTTTCCATGCTGTACTGTTTGTCGCAGGAGGGTGCGGGCTGATGGTACTTTCTGTACTCCTTATTTTTTTCCATATCCGTACGATTGTCGATGTTCGGGATGTGTCTGTACCGATTGTCCGTGAGCTTCCCCAGCTTGAATTTCGCCTGCGGGCTCTCCAAGAACAGGTGGAACTGACCGAACTTCGCGCTGCAACGATTACGGGATCCGAAGAGGAAAAAGTGGCGGTATTCGTTCTTCCTACGGAGACGGATATCAGCCGACTCGTTGCTACATTCGAGGTTCTGCGTGATACGCTGAAGCGTGACGGTCTTCTTTCGCATATGTCCGATATCGTCATCGGTGATCCGACGCAAGACTCCGATGGAACGCAAGCGAGGACGGTCACGGTGGAATTCACCGTTCATGAAGAAGGGTTGCGTACCATTCTTCTCCTCATACGGCTTGCCGGGCTTATGACGGTGAGCGATCTTTTGAGCGAGCAGGAGATCGCGATACTCGTCGATCGTATCGAGCAGGAAAATCCGTCGGGTATCGTGGCGTTGGAACAATTCTTTTCAGCCGATGTGCTCCGGTATGCGGAGGATCCGAAGACGTACGAAGAGCAACTCAAGCGTTCCTTCACGAGCTCAGGCGTTCTTCAGGCGATAGATAGCGTATTACGTACGTCGCTTCTCAGTGATGTGAAGCGGTTTCTCGGTAGTGATCTCGGCAAAGTGCTCCAGACATACAAACTCTGGCCGATGCAGATCATGGCACTGAAAGAAGTTTCCATCCAGCCGGGGAACGCTCCCAAATGGCAGACACTTGCATTGAAAATCATCGTTTTCAGCGCAGAAAAATAGGTGCCATTCTTGACACCACCGGCTACGAATGTGTTACGTTTGCCGTACGCAGGTTTCTTTCCCCCACACTGCTTGCAAAAACGTAACAGGTATATCCTTCCGAAAAAGAAAGAAAAGCGTCCGCGTCTCAACGAGGAAATCCGCGTTCCAACGGTACTCCTGATCGGGGAAGGTACCGCGGAAACGTTGAGTATAGAAGATGCTCTGAAAAAGGCGCGCGAACAGGAGCTTGATCTTATAGAGATCTCTCCCAAGGCCGTTCCCCCCGTCGTAAAGATCACGGACTTCGGTCGATACATGTATCAACTGAAGAAGAAGGAGCAGAAGCAGAAATCCCATAATAAGCAAACGGAAGTGAAGATGCTGCGCTTCAGTTTTCGTACGGAAAAACACGACCTCGATCGTATCGTAGATCGTGCGAAAGAATTCCTGAGTGAACGCCATCTTGTGAAGCTCGTTGTGCGGCTTCGTGGCCGAGAAATGACGAATAAGGACTATGCCAAGACTAAATTGAGGGGGCTCGTTACGCAGCTTTCCGATGTGTCGGAGGTGGAGCAGGAGGTGCGATCGCAGGGGAACATGTTTTCTGCAATTGTAAGGCCGAAGCGGGGGAAGTAGGGAAATGGGGAAATGGGGAAATGGGGAAATGGGGAAGAAATCCATCGTTTTCCTTGAATCGGCTATTTTTCTCCATATACTGCCACGGAAGCTCCTACTAAATCTCATGAAGCAGAAGTCCCACAGCGGCGCAAAAAAGCGGATCCGGAAAACGGGTTCGGGAAAACTCGTTATGAAGCGAAACAGCCGCAATCACCTCCTCATGCAGAAAAATAAGCGTCAGAAGAATCTCAGCCGGACGCTTGTCGTCAATAAGCGAGATTACAAGCGACTGACTGCCATTCTCCCCTACCTCTAATCTCATCGATTTCTCAACCCACTCATGCGAGTCAAAACAGGATTCACCCGCCGCCGGCGTCACAAAAAGATTATCAAGCTCAACAAAGGCTACCGTGGCATGCGCCAAGGGAGCTTTAAGAAGGCGAACGAAGCCATGATGAAGGCAGGGAGGAACGCGTACCGCGATCGCCGTCTCAAAAAGCGGGATTTCCGCGCTCTCTGGATCACGAGGCTCAGTGCTGCCGTGCGCGGGCAGGGAGTGAGCTATTCGCGGTTTATCGCAGGACTGAAAAAGAAGAATATCGCTCTCGACCGTAAGATGCTTTCTGAGCTTGCGATTCATGAACCGAAGGCGTTTGCAGCGATCGTGAAAGAAGCTTCCTAGCGTGTTACTTCGTCTTGCTTTTCCAAAGCCTCAGCATACTATTTTCGCATGGGAAGACATGCATCTACCTCCGCGCTTCGTTGGGTAATAGGATTTACGGTGGTGTATTTGGCTGTCGCATGCGTGACTTCCATCGTGCTTCGCAACTGGGAGTTTGTTTTCTATGTACCGGTGGTCACCGTCATCGGTCTTCTGGTATTACATATCCATCGGCATGTTCGGTTTTCTACGGGTGTGCTTTGGTCACTGTCGTTCTGGGGACTTTTGCATATGCTGGGTGGGCTTCTCCCGATACCCGCATGGATGCCGATCGGTGGAGAACAGTATGTGCTGTATAACCTCTGGGTTCTTCCTTATGTTTTGAAATATGATCATATTATTCACGGGTTCGGATTCGGGATCACGACGTGGATCATTTGGCAGGTTCTTCGGCCGCTTATTACGGGTCCAAAACCACATATCGCAGAAACAGTCGTTGCTGTCTTGGCGGCCAACGGACTCGGGGCATTCAACGAAATTATCGAGTTCTTTGTCGTACATTGGATTCCCAATACGAATATCGGCGGCTACGAAAATACGGGCTGGGATCTTGTGTCGAACCTCGTCGGGTCCATCATCGCAGCGCTTGTCATCAATTATTGCCGTCCCGTGAAGATCGATAAGGCGTTGGAAGGTGTTAGGCGTTAACTTCCTGCGCTTCCAAGCTCGCTTTTATCCGCATGGTTGCAATGATTCCTGCACGTTCTGATTCATCAAGTTTCATTTTGATGTACTTCACGGTCTGTTCGAGATCGGGAATCATCTTGTGCTCAAGGGCATTTACGCGGCGGCGCGTGGTCTCGAGCTCTATAGCCATCGCCTCCGCTTGCTTTTCGATCTCTGCAAGACAGATCAACATGGCAAACACGTTCTCGAGTGCTTCCACCGCCGTATCGAATAACGCGTTCGTTCCTGCGTAACCATACGACTTGATCGTGCCTTCCTTGGCCATGTGAAAGATGGGGATCTTCACACTCATGACGTTTTTCATTTCCACGTCGAGTGTGATCTTTGCCTGAGGACTACTGAGGGCGTTACGGAGTTCGGACTCCGTCATCCACGCCGAGGCCATCAGAAATGCCCGAAAGACGCCCCCCAGATCACTTTCGGCTTTCATGCGCAGTGCTTTTGCATCGCGGATAATGGAAAGGAAATGCTGCATGAGGCCGTCTTGTTTGTCCTTGAGCAGCTTGTGGCCGCGTTTGGCCGACTTGTGTCTGTGTTTTAAGTCCATGAGTGCCATTCTTGTAGGATTGACGTTGAGCAGTGACATGGGGTTGGGGTTAGGGTTGAGGAAGAGGAGTCTTTTTTAGTGTGGCATAGAGGGAGACGGTGCAGATGAGGAAAAACATACTCGCAAACGCGTCGATGAAGTCTGTCAGTACCATGGCAAGCGTTGCCAGTCGTTCATCCGCCGCAGTAAGCAGTAGAACTATGGCTCCATCAACTATGCCGACAGGGAGGAAAATGCAGAGGGAAAATCCCAGTACCGTAAGAAACACGTGCCATGTTCTTCCTGTTACGACGTTCTTGCTTTTTTGAAGAAGGGGACGACCGTACTGCACCTTTCCCTCTTCAATCATAATGATGTCATAGAAGATTGTGCGAATGGAGTAGATGATGCCCGGTACAATCAGGAGCAGCATGAGAAGAAAGGTGATTGCAGAGCGCAGAAGTTCTGTAAGCAGGAGCGCGGCGATGAACTTCTTTGCTTCGTTACGCACTGCCTTGAAGGATGATCTCGTCCTTCCTGCCGGACTAATCAGCATACGCTTTGCGACCATAAGGACGCTCGCCTGCCCCCAGAAGATGCAGTAGAAGACGATCACGAGCAGGGGGAGAGCTATGACAATGTTTGCCGCTGTCATCGTCAGTAGAGGAGTTTTGTCGCCCTGAGCAGTCACGGTTTCGACCAGACCGCTTATGGTATCGAGGAACGCAAATGGGAGAAAGAAGAACCAAAAGGCTATTTCATTCAGTACGGGTTGCTTCCTGTAGAAGCGCCATGCGGTGCCGACGATGAGGAAGGGAGAATGGATAATGGAGAGTGGAATATTAAGCTGCTACCAATTCCTCGGCACGTTTCTTTTTCGGCATGTACGTATCGATAAATACGTCTTTGACACGCTTGATCTCGGAGCGGGGAAGCTCGGTCAAGAGATCCCAGCCAATATCGAGCGATTGGAAGATCGAACGGTTTTCGCTCTCACCTTGTGCGATAAATTCTTTTTCAAACCGGTCAGCGAACCGAAGGTACGCCCTGTCGGTGTCGCTCAGCGAGGATTCACCGAGGATCACTGCAAGTTCACGAACCTCCACGCCCCGTGCGTAGGCGGCAGTGAGCTGCGCGTCCATGCCGGAGTGATCCTGCCGTGTGACACCCTCTCCTTGCGCTTTTCCCTTCAGACGCGAAAGCGATCCCATAGGGATCACCGGCGGGAAGATACCTTTTTGGTGCAGTCCGCGATCGAGGCGAATCTGCCCCTCCGTTATGTAGCCCGTAAGGTCGGGAATCGGGTGCGTTACGTCGTCTTCCGGCATTGTCAAGATTGGAATCTGTGTGATGGATCCTCTTTTTCCTTTGATGCGTCCCGCGCGTTCGTAAATGGTCGCAAGGTCGGTGTAGAGGTAGCCGGGGTATCCGCGACGGCCGGGGACTTCCTTGCGGGCGGCGGAGATCTCACGAAGCGCTTCGCAGTAGTTCGTCATGTCTGTAATGATGACGGTGACGTGATAGTCGAGTTCGTAGGCCAAGTATTCCGCGGCAGTTAGCGCAAGACGCGGTGTGGCGATGCGCTCTGCTACGGGGTTATCGGCGGTATTGAGGAAGAGGACGGCTCGGGAGAGTGCGCCGGTTTTCTCAAATTCATTTTTGAAGAATTGCGCTTCCTCAAACGTGACGCCCATGGCGGCGAAGACGACGGCGAACTTCTCATCGACCTTCGACATTTGACCATTGACGTCATCAGTCGAAGGTCGGAGGTCGGAGGTCCGTCCTTTTTCCACCTCTTCGGGATTCAGCACACGCGCTTGGCGGGCGATCTGTGCGGCAATTTGTGCGTGTGGGAGGCCGGCGCCCGAGAAGATCGGAAGTTTCTGGCCGCGGACCAACGTATTGAGCACATCGATCGTAGAGATGCCCGTTTGAATGAAGTCTTCCGGAAACTCACGGGATACGGGGTTAATCGGGTTCCCGTTAATATCGAGTTTTTTCTCGGGGAGGATCTCCGGCCCTCCGTCGATGGGGTTCCCTGATCCCGAGAAGATGCGTCCGAGCATATCCTGTGAAACGCCAAGCTGGAATGTTCTTCCAAGAAAGCGCACCTTGGTACCTTCGGTGGAAGCCCCCTGCGTCGATTCAAACAGTTGTACAACGGCGAGACCCTTGCGGGATTCCAGTACTTTGCCGAGGCGTTTTTCGCCGCTTATAAGCTCGACTTCGCAGAGTTCGTCGTAGGTAACGCCCTCTACGCCTTCCACCATCAGTAGGGGGCCGTAAATATCGCAAACGGTTTTGTAGGCGGTAGACATAGGAGAAATTGAGAATGAAAAATGGAAAATTATTATGCAAGAGCGGAAATTTGCAGGCGGATGGTCGCTTCGAGATTTGTGAACTTTTCCTCCATCTCTTCCTCGGGAATGAAGCTCGCTTTCGCGATCTCTTCCTTGACGGGAAGATTCTGGAGTTTCTTGAAGTCAAAGTCCTCCTGCATCACTATTTTCTCTGCTGCGTCTAAGAAGACGAGGATCGCCCTCAGCAGGCGGTACTGCTTGCCGAGGGACGTATACGCGTCGATCTTGTCGTAGGCGTTCTGGAAGAGGAAATCTTCGCGGATCATACGAGCGATCTCCATAGTGAGCTGCTCTTTCGGGGAGAGCGCGTCCATACCGACGAGGCGCACGATTTCTTCCAATTTGCTCTCATCCTGGAGGATGCTCTGCACGCGTTTTCTGTTGCTTGCAAAGTCTTCGGCGATTTCCTTTGTGTACCAGCTTTCGAGGTTATCTGCATACAGGCTGTAGCTCTGGAGCCAGTTGATTGCAGGAAAGTGGCGCTTATATGCAAGTTTGGCGTCCAGCGCCCAGAACACCTTTGTAACGCGGAGCGTGTTTTGGGTCACGGGTTCCGAGAAGTCGCCTCCGGGGGGCGATACCGCTCCGATCACAGTGAGTGAACCTTTGCGATTCTCGCTGCCGAGGCACTCGACGTAGCCGGCGCGTTCATAGAACCCCGCTGTACGAGAGCCGAGATAGGCGGGGTAGCCTTCTTCTCCGGGCATTTCTTCCAAGCGTCCGGACATTTCGCGCATGGCTTCCGCCCAACGGGAAGTACTATCTGCCATCAGTGCGACGTCGTAACCCATGTCGCGGTAGTACTCTGCGATGGTGATTCCCGTGTAGACGCTGGCTTCGCGCGCGGCGACCGGCATGTTGCTGGTGTTAGCAATGAGCACGGTGCGTTTCATGAGCGGTTCGCCCGAGGCTGGGTCTTTAAGATGCGGGAATTCGGTGAGAACTTCCGTCATTTCGTTGCCCCGCTCGCCGCAGCCGATGTAGACGATCACCTGCGCATTGCAGAACTTCGCAAGTGATTGCTGTGTGACGGTCTTTCCTGCCCCGAAGGGGCCGGGAATAGCGCCGGCACCGCCGCGAGCAATGGGGAAGAGGGTATCGAGGACGCGCATGCCGGTTGCCAACGGTTCATTGGGGATCAGTTTTCCCTTCGAAGGACGCGGGATGCGGATGGGCCATTTCTGGAGCATCATGATGTTCGTTTGCTCATTTGCGCGTTCGTTTGATTCAATCACTGCAACTGTGTCTTCGATGGTAAAACTTCCGGACTCGATCTTCTTGATCGTTCCGCAGGTGCCCGGCGGCACCATCACTTTGTGCAGGATCAGTGTCGTTTCCGGAACCGTTCCAAGCACGTCACCCTCCTGTACGACATCACCGATACGTACCGTTGGGGTAAATTCCCATTTCTGAGAGCGGCTTAAGCCAGGGACCTGAATACCGCGTGTGATAAATGCGCTCTTTACTTCCTTTTCTATCAGTTCCAGAGGTCGTTGGATACCGTCGTAGATCGACATGAGCAGTCCGGGGGCCAGTTCCACCGAGAGCGTCAGGCCGGTACGTTCCACGGGTTCTCCGGGACCGATGCCCGATGTCTCTTCGTAGACTTGGATAGAGGCTTCATCGCCGTGCAGTTCGATGACTTCGCCGATGAGTTTCTCCTTCGCCACTTTGACCACTTCGAACATCTTTGCTTCACTCATGCCGTTTGCGACAACCAAAGGTCCGGCAACTTTTGTAATGGTGGATTTCGTCATAAGGGAAATTGAGAATTGAAAATTGAGAATTATTGTAGAATATTCGAACCAACGGCCCGTTCAACGATTCTTTTCAGGCGTTCAAGACCGTATCCTGTAGAACCTTGGTGCGAGGGGAGAGGGATAATGGCAGGTAAGGCGCCGCGAGCGAGCTTCTTTTCATCATCGGGAGAAATGCCGCCCGCGAGGTCTTCGGTAATGAAGATAATGGCATAGGTATTGAGTTCCCGTCCCCCTTCCGTACGCGTGTCCTTCTTGAGTTCCAAAAGCTTTTCCACCGCTTCGGCTGGGGTTTCTACAGCCACGGTATCTATGCCGAGGAGCGAAAAGCCCGCTATGGCATCTTTCGAGCCTATGATGGCGGTCTTGTACTTCATAGGAGCGGTGAGCAAAGAAGAGTACGCATCATAGAGACATGTAATGTGAAGCGGGAATGAACGGCGGAAGCATCTGTTTAATTTCTTGGGGGGAAAGCCCAGCGCGTTTGCCGATCACAATCGCACGGAGCAACATAATTTGGCTCTGCGCGAGTGCTGCGAATGCAAAAACCGGTTCGATGGAAAGGGGAATATTCCACATATCGGCGATATCGTTTGCTGTTACCTTGGACAGCGCGATTTCCAATGCGTTTGCGTCATCGGATGCCGAACGCACCGCATCGGAAAGTGCGTAAGCAAGCGGCGAACGATCGATGGCAGCTTGGAGACGCTTTGCGTCTCCAACGAGAGATTTTGGATCAATATTCCCGCCCTGTATGAGGTGATCGATCGCGTCGGGAGCATTCTTTACACGAAGGGCGGTGCGGATGTTTTTCAGGTCGATGGTGTTACGTACAAATCTGCGAATGAGCGCAGAGCCGCTTACTTGAGCAAGGGAAAGTTGCACTCCGGCTATGTACTGTGACACGGACGCGTCGATCATTTGTGGTGTTAGAGATTTCCGGGCGATGATGTTCTTTATAAAAGACTGTAGATGCAGAGGCAGTATCGACGGTTTTCCTTCGGTAATAAGTGCATCGAGGCTGCCGAGAGGGTAGGAAGAGGCTCCGCTCAGGGGGGGGAGACTTTCTACGGACGTAAGACCGTGGCGTTTTTTGAGCAAATACGCAATAAGGGGAGCGTCGCCGGCAAGCCAGAGAATGGAAAACGTCGGCAGTTTGGCTTTCGGTGTCATCATCTCCACTTCTCTGCGGACAAAGCGTAGGAGCGCTGCGAGGATGTCATCGGATTTCTTCAGACCTTGGTCGATCGGATCCGTGAACTTGAGTTCCGTGAGCATCGCTTCGGTCTCACGCAAATCTTTTGCTCCGAGCAGCCTGTCACGGTCACTCGCGGTGAGCAGAATCTGTTGCAGAACGCCGGTACGTCCGGAAGCGTAGGCGAAGTGCTGGCCGAGGAGAGCGGGGAGATGCGTCACGAGAACAGCAAGCGGGAAAGTTCAAGTTCGGTCTGCGGGCGGAGGGCATGTTCCACGAGGTGTTCGAATGTGAAATCTCGCTCTGTTTTTTCTGATACAAAGAGGAAGCCACCTTCGGCCTTCGTAGGTTTTTCCAAGTGAAACTGTTCGCTGGGGCAGATTTTCTTCAGGAGTTTTTCGTGCTTTCCACTCGGATGGATTGAGCCTTTTCCTTTGATCAGCTTGATGCATGCGCGCAGAAGCGCTTCTACTTCTTTCTCAGGGAGATTCGCCATCGCGCGAACGGCCTCTCTGTAGGTCATATCGATCAACTCTTTTTTCTTCCGTAAGATGGTGTTTCGCTTCTGGGCATGCGCGTGCGATTCGGCCTTTGCCGTAAGTTGCTTCAGACGTCGTTGCTTACTTGCGGCTACCTCTTGCCGCTTTCCGGCAATCCTTTGTTCGCTCTCTTCGCGCATTTGCGTGAGAGCGCGCTGATGCGCAGTGCGTGCATCACTGAGACGCCCATCGGATTCGATGGTGATGGCGGCGAGGATGTCTTGCAGAGACATGATAGGGTTAGGGGTAGGGAAAGGGTTAGGCTTGCCTGCCGTAGGCAGGGTTAGGGAAGAAGAAGTAGTTATCCGAGAATGCCTGCTCTAAAGGAGTTCAGTAGGAAGAAAGAAATCAGGAATCCGAGCAGTGCGTACGTTTCCACCAGAGCTGCCATGGTAATGACACGTCCTGTAAGCTTGTCGTCTTTGGCGAGCATGTGCATACCTGCGCAGCAGACTTTTGCTTGGTATGGGCCGGACGTAAGGCAGGTAAATGCGACGGGGAGAGAAGCAGCGAGCAAAATAATGCCTTGTGAAGCACTGATTGCCACTTCTCCGCTGATGACCGTTTCGTAGTTGAAGATAAAGAGGAGCGAGATCACCATGCCATAGAGCCCTTGGGAACCGGGGAGCACCATGAGCGTGATCACTTTACCGGCGAGTTCCGGTTTCTCTGTCAGAAGTCCCGCTCCCGCTTGCCCGGTCATGGAGACGCCCAAAATGGAACCGATGCACGAGAGGGAAGTGGCGATCGCTGCACCTAAAAATGCGAATGCCAGACCCCATTGGACGGCACCAGCAAGGCTCGTGGCGGCAGGCTCCTGCGCAAATGCAATTGCCGGCACGAGTGCGAGGGCAAGTACCGAAGAGATGAGAGAAGTTTTCATAGGAAAACGTGGGAGAAAGTAAGAGAAGAGTTAGGAAATAATGGAGCGACGGAACGGAGAGAAGTTCCTTCCGCCTCCTTCAAAAAACTGAGAAAAGAACTCAATGAATTGAAGGCGGCCGGAGTGAATGAAGCTTCCCAGGGTATTTAAAGCGATGGAAACGGTATGTCCGCCGAGGAAAATAAGTATGATTACCGGAATACCAATCCACACCGGAAACAGTTTTCCTATCTCCACTGCCACTTGGTTTACGGCGGATGCGATGGCACCGGTCACGAGGCCGAGTGCCAAAATACGCAGATAGCTGAGACCGTTACTGATCATGCCGATGGTGAAATTCATGAGGCCGAGCAGTCCGAAGAGCGGACGTAGCATGATTGGAGCACCGTAGCCCTTTCCCCACACCAGTATTGCGATGGCACCGTAGAGTGTGTAGAGGGAGAAGGGTGTTGGGCGAAGGGCGTAGAGGATGACGGCTCCGAGGAGCAGATGCGATGTGAAATCCATCCAGAATGCCGCCGCTTTTTTTCCATGAATCCACTTGTGCATGCCAGCCAGAAGCATACCGAAGAAGAGATGGGTGATGCCGAGGGTCAGCGCGAGGTACTGGAGGAAATCAATGCCCGATTGTCTGCCCAAGTGCCAGAGCTGTCCACGGAACATCAGTCCTCCCTCAGTCATTTTCGTGAGGAATGCAGGGGCCTGTTCCGGCGAAAATCCGAACCAGCCTCCGAAGGGGATAGAGACGATGAACGTCACGATACCTCCAAAGAAAAGAAGCCAGATCAGTTTCGCTTCTTCGATCGATTTTCGCGTTATCAGGAGGTAAGTTCCGAAGATCAGTGCGATCACAGCTCCGTATCCCGCGTCCGTAAGACAGAGAGCAAAGTACAGGATAAAGAAGGGGGAAAGCGCTCTCGTGGGGTCCATTTCGCTGGGGAGCGGAAGGCCGTAGAGCATGGTCACGCTCTCAAACGGGGTCAGCAACTTGCTATTATGTAAGAGGACGGGAGGCGTTTCATCGCTATCTGCTTTCACTTTGAGGATCGTGATTGCAGCGCTTACTTTATTCAGCTTCATTTCCAGTATCGCAAACGCATTGCTCGGTATCCAGCCAAGGAGCGTGATAGTAGAGTCTGTGGCTGCCATAGATTCACGTGCGAATTGTTTTTGGTGAAGCCACCGCATGAATGTTCGGACATGGAGCAGATGCGGCAGTTCTACAGAAAGCTTCTCCCGTTTCTTATGATTGGTCTCGAGCAGTTCGTGCTGTTTCCTTTCTTCTACAAGTGTATCTTCCAGTGCCATAGCAACCGTGACGCCGAGTTGAGGAAGCTGGACGGAGGTCCAACCGAGCGAAGTGGCAAGCTCTTCAAATGCGAGCACGTCGCGCTTCCAAACAATCACCAGATACGACCCAATGCCCCCTTCCTCGCCGGAAATTTTTTCGAAGATGCTGCGCGGAGTGGATTGCGTCAGGCAGTCGCGCAGTTTTTTCTCTGCAGTGACGGGCAGGGTTCCAAGGATGCGTACAACAGTCCCGGACTCTGAATCCGGCGAAAGCCTTTCCCGAAGCGATTTCCATGGTGCCAATGTTGCACGAAGGTCACGTGCTTCTTGCAGTGCTCTACTTGCCTCGGTGTCTTGTTGTTCGAGTGCGTGGAGCAGATCGATAATTCCCCGTACATCGGTGTTGCTGGTGGCGTGAAGGATGTCTTCGATTTTGACAAGTTTGGCACAGGCGGCTTGCGTTTGCTTATCTGCGAAGTTTTTGAGCGTATCGATACAAAACTGCACCTCTGCTTCTTTGTACTGCACTTCCGTATGATCAATGTGCAAACCTTGCCCGGTCGGAGTGATTTCGAGGACTCCTTCTTCATGGAGCATGGCGATGAGGGCTTCACGTTGGTGGTGATGTGCGACGATTGCCACTTTCTGCATGTGGACGACAGCCATTATTCTGTATGGAGAAGGAAATCGGGGTTCTTGGCTTTTTCCAGAAGAAAAGTAACAGCGGGAGGGCGCTTGGTTTTGTATGTGGATTCAAGCGCACTGCACTCCTTTTCGGCTTCCTTCTGCGCAGATGCGACAATACTCGTGAGTTCCTTTTCGCTGTAGGCCTTCAGTTCCACTTTTGCTTTCGCCTTCAGTACTTCCGTTGCCTGCTTTTCCTTCTTTGCAAGAGCGTCTTCTACTTCTTTTTTCTCTTTATGAGTAGCGGAAATCTCCATTTCTACTCGTTCCTTTTCCCGCTGCTCTAGCATGCGGATCTGTTCAAAGGGAGAAGTAGCAGATGCGATATTTTTGGCCGATTGATCAGTTTTAGCCTGAGACATAGACTATGGTGGAATCTGGCGGAATCTAGTGAAAAAGGACAAAAAAATCAAGGCTCTTAGAGCTGAGATTGCTATTTAGTCCCCCGTTTTTCATATGTTATGTTCTTATGACATTTTTCACATTCGTTCTACTTCCGTTTCACACGGATGAACCCCGAGACATCCACCGTTTTTAAGTTCTTTTCTTCTTTAACGAGTTTATCGAGAAGCAGATTGATACCGATGGCGTCGCTTGCCATATGGGAGCACTGAACCATGTTGACGTGGTGCTCTTTTGCGGCTTCGAGAGTCTTTTCCGTGACATGCATGGAGAGGATGGTGCCTACACCCGCCTTCGACTGCGCTATGAGATGCTCTTCGGGGCCGTTTGTTCCACCCGTGAACTCCGTCGCAACGATCTTTCCCGGACGATTGCTGCCCGACCCGTTCACGATAATCGGCGGGTTGCCCTTTTTGGCGTAGTAGGCGTACTCGGGAATTTTCATGAGTGCATCGAGGATTTCGCTGACATCATCGTATTCCTTTGCGCAGATTTCCTTCTCCATATAGCGCCAGACCAAGTTGTCGGTGATGGTATGGCAGCAAAACGCTGGGAAGCCCATAAGCTCGGCAGCACGCTCCGTTCGGAAGAGATTATCTGCATGGATCGAGCGCCAGATTTTGTCCATCCGCGGTTTGAGCTGGGCTTCGGAGTGATTGACCGGGACGCCGTGCATAGCAAGAACATCTACCTGCATAGGCATCACTTTTTCGAGGTCCGCAAGTGCCCGTCCTTCCGGGTGATGAATGAAGAGGCAGTCGATTTTCGTACCATTTTGACGCAATCTGTCTGCCAGAAGCACTTCTGCAGTTTCTATATCGACACCGACCATGAGTGTTTTCACCTCCTCCTCTCCTGTGCCATTGATGATTCTGCAGTCCGGGAACGGGTTCCATGTGCGCTCCTCGTCAAACATCTCTTTCTGCCATCCATCAAGCTTTTTTGCCTTTTCTTTTATTTTCGCAAATTGCCTATCAAAGGATTTTTTATCGCGGATATCGGCCTGCATGCCGAGTTCCACTGCCCGACGGAAGAGTGTTTCGAGCTTCATTGTGGGGAAGCTTATCGGTTCGATCCTTCTGGTGCAATAAAAAGGTCGGATGGTCGATTGGCCTCATAGTTTTCATCCAATGATAATCTTTGCATCCGCCACAATCACTTCATGTTCGCGCACGAAGACGGGATTGAAGTCTATGTCCGTGATCCGCGGGCACTCGTGTACGAGGGAAGAAACCGTAGCGATCAACCGTGCCAAGTGATCGATATCCAACGGTGTTTTTCCCCGCATACCGAGGAGAATTTTCCACGCGTGGAGCTCCGAGAGCAGCCGGTATGCTTCATCTTCATTGATCGGCACTATACGAAACGCCGTATCCTGCAGGAGTTCCGTGTAGATTCCGCCGAGTCCCACCATCACGAGGTGACCGAAGGAAGGATCTTTCGTAGCCCCGACGATGAATTCGTTGCCTGCAGGGAGGAACTTCTGGATGAGGATGCCGCGGATAGTAGGGTTAGGGGTAGGGTTAGGAATTTTTTTTATATTTTCAATGATAGAGCCAAACGCTTCGATAACATCCTTCGCCGATTGCAAATTGGCTTTAATCCCACCGATATCCGTTTTGTGGAGAATATCCGGAGAGGAAATTTTGGCGATGACGGGGTAACCGATGTCTTCGGCGAGCTTCACTGCTTCCTCTTCCGAGGTTGTAAGGCTCTGCATGGGGAGCGGGATGCCATAGAGGGCACAGAGTTTTTCGATGGTTTCTTCAGAAAGTAATCCTTTCTCTGTACCAATGATGTCCTTGGCGGCTGCAGCGCGAATATCATTTCTTAGAGGATTGGGGTTAGGAGCTTGGGATTTGGGCATGCGGAGAGCGGCGAGCATCTGCACGGCACGTTCAGGGGTTTCAAAGGATGGAACGCCACCCGTCTGTACTTTGAGGCGGGCTTCCTTCACGTGCTCCTCTCCCATGAAGCAGGTGACGATCGGCATCGATGTGTGCGTTTTTCGCCATGCAACGATCGCATCGGCGATTTCTGCCACAGGGGTCATGACCTGCGGCGTGAGGAGTACAGCAAGACCATCGATATGTTTATCATCACCAGCGGCTTTGAGTGCGGCGACATAACGGTCGGTTCCCGCATCGCCGATGACATCGATGGGATTTTTGGTGTTTGCAGATTCCGGAAGAGATTTTCTGAGCGTCTTTTCGGCCTTCTTTCCGAGTGGGGGAAGCCTCAGACCCGCAAGCTCTGCAGCATCGGTTGCAAGGATTCCCGGCCCCCCGGCGTTCGTGATGACGGCGATGTTTGCCGAAGGAAGCATCGGCTGCGTGCTGAGTGCCTCAAGAAGATCAAGGAATTCCTGCGAGGTATGTGCGCGGATGATCCCGCTCTGTCTGCAGAGTGCGTCCACACCAGCATCGGAGCCTGCGAGAGCACCGGTGTGCGATGCGGCGGCAGCACTTCCGCGTTCGGAGATGCCGGATTTCAGCAGCACGATCGGTTTTTTGCGCGTTGCTTCGGTCGCGGCACGCAGGAAGACTTGTCCGTGCTTGATGTTTTCCAGGTACAACCCGATCACTTTCGTTTCTTTGTCCTCCATCGCTATTTTTAAAAAGTCGCACTCATCCATCACGGTTTTATTCCCGATACTGGCTACAAATGAGTAGCCGATACCGAGTGATTCGCTCGCGTCCATCACGGCAACCGCCGTCGCTCCGGATTGCGATACCAACGCGACTGACCCCGCGGGTGGAAGCTTTGCGGCAAATGATGCGTTCATCTTTATACGCGGGCGCACGATGCCGAGGCAGTTGGGGCCGACGATGTTGGGGTTGGGGATTCCTTTGGCGATACTTTTGATCTGCTCTTCCAAATCCTTTCCTTCCTCCGTTCCGGTTTCTCCGAATCCTGCGGAGATGATGACGACGTTGCCGATCTTTTTCTCCGCACATTCCGTGAGGACGCGTGGAACAAGCGTTGCAGGGACGACGATGATGGCAAGATCGACGTTTGCACCGATGTCCTTTACCGATGCATACGCTTTCTTTCCCAAGATTTCCCCACCCTTCGGATTTACCGGGTAGATCTCACCTTCGTATCCTTCCTCGATGAGGTTCTTTAAAATATCATGACCGACTTTGCCGGGTGTGGCACTTGCGCCGATCACGGCAATGGACATTGGTTCAATGAGGCTCATTTCGTTCTATTGTACCGTTATTTCTTTGTTTTCTCAATTTCTGCCAGGCAGTACAATGCAATTCGATATGTCCTCACTTCACATCATCTTCGCGTCGACCGGAGGCAATACTGAATACGTGATCGATGCGCTTATTGCGCATCTGAAGTCCGCGAAGCCGGATCTCACGATTACGAAGCAGCGCGCCGAAGAGGCACAGGGTGATGATCTTTTGAAAGGTGATGTGTTACTGCTTGCTTCTGCAACGTGGAATTACGACGCAGTGGAAGGGTACCTCAACATGCACATGCGCGAGTTCCTCGATAAGCGCTGCAAAGACGCAAATATCGAAGGGAAGAAAGTGGCAATGATCACGCTCGGCGACGATCGCTACTACTACACTACGCGTGCCACCGAACGCTTCATGCAGTTTCTGATTGGCAAGAAGGTGAAGTCCTGCTGCATGCCGCTCATCATCGTGAATGAACCGTTCGGGCAGGAGGAGAAAGTTACGAAATGGGCTGAAAAACTCCTTACCTGCTTTTCCTCGTAACTATGACGATTGTTCTATTGTCCCATTGCTCAATTGTTCTATTGTTTGCATGGCATGTGACAAGCGCTTCGCTTGCGAACAATGTAGCAATATAACAATATAACCATTCAACCTTCCGTCCCATCCTCGCAATATTCTTACCTCTCAATCATGAATCGTGTTTCACTGAAAGTGACGGGAGCACAAGGACAAGGCATCAATTCCGTTGGCGAGATAGTAGCCAAGGGGCTCAAGCGCGCGGGGTACCATGTGTTTGGGTACCGCGAGTACATGTCCGTGATCAAGGGGGGGCACAGCAGCTATCAGCTCGATATCGCGGATCGGCATATTGAAAGTACCGAAACCAAGGTCGATATTCTGGTGTGCCTGAATTACATCGGCCTCAAGCGCGATCTTGTTGATTTGAAAGAGAATGGTATCTTGCTTTATTTAATTCCCGATTGGAAGTTCAGCGATGCGGATAAAAAGCTCTTCGAAGACAGAAAGATCAGAGTGCTCTATCTCCCGATGGAAAAAATCTTCAAAGAACTCCATTCCCGTCCGATTGTTGGGAATGTGCTTGTGACTGCCGTTGTCTGGGGGCTCTTTGGTCGTGATTACGAAAATCTCAAGGCGATGATCAAAGAGCAGTTCGGACACAAAGGCGAAAAAATCATCGCACTGAATTATCAATTCATTGATCAGGGGAAGAAGTATAAAGAGGAGAACGCCAAAGACATCGTACTCACGCTTCCGAAACCCGACCTCAAGCGAAAAGAAGATCTTCTGCTCACTGGAAGCGAAGCGATGGGGATCGGGATCGTGCATGCGGGTTGCCGCGTGTATGCGGGGTACCCTATGACGCCGTCTTCGCCGTTGCTCCATTACATCGCGCACCATCAAAACGAGACGGGCATGATCGTCAAACAGGCGGAGGATGAGATCACCGCGGCCGAGCTCTGTGCGGGCGCCATGCACATGGGCGCACGTGCGATCACTTCAACGTCCGGTGGAGGATTCGACCTCATGTCGGAAACGATTTCGCTTTGCGGCATCACAGAAAACCCGTTTGCAATGGTGCTTGCCATGCGGCAAGGTCCCTCGACGGGGCTCCCGACGTGGAGCGGTCAAGGTGATCTATTACTTGCTGTTGGCGGAGCACACGGCGAGTTCCCACGGCTCGTTCTGTCCGTCAGTAACGCGCAGGACTGTTTCGATCTGATGCCTGAGGCTTTCAATCTTGCGGAAGAATATCAATTGCCCGTCATCATTCTTACTGACAAGCAGATTGCGGAAGGGCTCTACATGCAGCCGCAGTACGATCAAAAGCTTGCCAAGATGCGGCGGGGGCAACTTGTTTTAAAGAAGGCGGAGCTCAAGAAGCTCAAAAGTTCCGATCGTTACGATCCGCATGCGGAAGGCGGTGTCTCTCCGCGCTGGCTTCCCGGTGCGGAAGCTGCGACCTACTGTGCGCAGGGCGATGAACATGATGCGGAAGGGAAGGTGGATGAGTCAGCGCAAAACGCCAAAGAGCAAATGCACAAGCGCATGCTGAAGCTTGAAACGATGCGTGCGAAGCTGCTGGATCCTGAATTATTCTTGATTGAAAATGGAAGATTGAAGATTGAAGATTCCGTACCTGCGCTCGATACATTAGTCGTCAGCTGGGGCAGTAACCGGGGTGCGATTGTAGATGCAATCCAATCTTCAATTTTCAATCCTCAATTCTCAATCGGATATCTGCATTACACGTATTTGTGGCCACTGCGCACAGAGAAGCTCGAAGCACTCACGAAGAAAGCAAAGAAGACGATCTTTGTGGAGAGCACCTACCAAGGGCAGCTTGCGATGCTGCTCAAGATGCAATGCGGCATAGACTTTGATCACAAGATTTTGAAGTACGACGGCCGTCCGTTCTTTGTGAATGAACTCGTAGCCCGACTGTCCCAACCCTAGCCCTAGCCCTATCCCCACCATGTCTATTCCACTCGATTCCACCGGCGCCGGAAAGAAGATCAGCGTGCATGATTACTATTGCGCTCATGAGTGCACGTGGTGCGACGGGTGCGGGGACTACGGCATCATGGCGGCGCTCAAACGCGCGCTGGTGGAACTCGGCATTCCTCCGCACAAGGCTGCACTCTTCTTCGATATCGGGTGCCATGGGAACATGAGTGACAAGATGCTCGGGTACCGTTTCCACGGCCTGCATGGGCGTGTGATCCCCCTTGCCGCGGGGGCCAAACTTGCAAATCCCACGTTGCCCGTGATCGCCATCGGCGGAGACGGCGCGAGTTTCTCCGAAGGGGTAAATCACCTCGTTCATGGCATCCGTTCGCACTACCCTATTACCTTCATTCTTCATAATAACGCCAATTACGGTCTTACGACGGGGCAAGCGAGTGCTGTGACGTGGCAGAACCAACCGATGAATACTTCTCCGAACGGTATTCCGGAAGATACGCTTAAGTCGATGGAGTTTGTGTTCTCTCTGCAGCCGACATTCGTTGCGCGGACGTGGAGCGGAGATATAGAGCAGATGACGCGGGTGTTCAAAGCAGCCATAAAGCATCGCGGCTTTGCGTTTGTGGATACGTTGCAAGCGTGTCCCACCTATAACGAGTTCTCCTCACATCAATGGCTTCTGGAGCATTGCTTTGATGCGAATGCGGAGGGGCATGATCCTTCCGATTTGGAAGCCGCAAAGAAGATCGCGTGTGATACGGGAGAGCGCGTAAGCTGCGGCATCCTCTATCAAAATGAGAATATCCCGCATTTCTACGAGAGGCTGAAGCCGAGGCAAGGGAAGAAGACGACTGCGGTTCAGGAGACGGAAATTACGGACGTGACGAAGTTGATGGGGGAGTTTGTGTAATAAATCTCCTCCACACCACCTTCACCATCGCTTTTATAACAAGGAACGGATGACGAAGCACGAATACGACGACTCTCCCACCGCTTTTCGTCGCAACAGTTTGCCCGCGCTTTACGCGCATAAAGAACTTCTTCGCCATGGTTTCGACTGCGGCAGTGCGGCTCTTGATTGCGAGTTTTTTCATTTCACCGTCGAGGTTTCGTATCAACATCTCGAAGCACTCCAGACGATCATACAAACCTTCACCCGATGTATTGTTCCGGCAACTCGCCGCATCGCCGTGCACGCGGAACGCGCCGTGAATATTTTTTTCGTAGTACCAATCCGTAACGAGCAGGCACCGCAACCAGTACTCCACATCCAGAAATTGCGGCATGCCTTCATGGAACGGTCCCACTTCTTCCATTACTTCACGCTTCATCACGACGAACGGCGGCTCGCCGATGAGGTTAGGGTGCATCTCTCGCTTGAGCCACATCTTTAGAAACTCCATTCCGCTCCACATGCCTTCGCGAAGCACATCTGTTTTGACCTTCTGCAGAGCCTCGTACCCCATGATCGTCGGAAGATCGTCGTCATACCGGTAGCGATGGTTCATAGAGATGAAGCCGACATGAATGTTTTCTTCAAAAATCCGGAGAGCGGTCGCGAGGTACTCTTGGTTCCAAAGATCATCTTGGAACAGATACGCGATGATGGGGGACTTGGCGTACGAGAAGCAGCGGTTCCAGTTTCCGCCGATCCCGAGACATGTTTCGTTTATGAAGTGTTTGAATCGACTGTCACCGAGGTATGGTCGGAGAACAGCGAATGTTGAATGTCGAATGTCCGTCGGTTCTTCACACATGATGCACTCGAAGTCTTGCTCGGTCTGTGCCATAAGAGAATCGAGCGTCTCTGTGAGATGCGTGGGATTTGGCTTATAGAGAGGAATTAAGACGGAGGCTTTTGACATGCGGACGAAGGGGCTTGGGACTAGTATTGAGGGGCTGGGAGAATTACTCATGTACCCTCATCCCACAATACCAGTCCCTAGCCCCTATGCGTATCGACGTCATCACCTTATTCCCGGGAATGTTCCGCGGCCCTCTGACCGAGAGCATCGTCGGCCGTGCCCAGAAGGAAGAAAAGGTGGAGATCCACTATCATGATCTTCGACGCTGGGGCATAGGGAATCACCGGCAGGTGGACGATAAACCTTTCGGCGGAGGTGCGGGGATGCTGCTCAAGGTGGATGTCCTCGCGAAAGCCATTGAAGAGGTGACGGAGGATGGTCGCAAAAGCCTTAAAGGAATGCGTAAGCTGAAGGATGTCTTCGGCATCAAGTACCGTCCGCACCGCATCTATCTCTCTGCTCGCGGAGAGAAGCTGACGCAGAACAAAATCGATGCGATTGCGCGGCAGTACCCATGGATCATCCTTCTCTGCGGACACTATGAAGGTGTGGATCAGAGAATCGTTGAGGGGGGATGGATCGATGAGGAAATTTCCGTCGGGGACTATGTGCTGACGGGCGGAGAACTCCCTGCGATGGTACTGATCGACGCGGTTGCTCGCCATATTCCGGGCGTGCTTGGCAAAGAGGAATCTTCGAAGGAAGAAAGCTTTTCTCCCGCACTCGAAGGTAAACGCGAGTATCCGCACTACACGCGGCCGGAAGAGTTTAATGGGCTCAAGGTTCCGGATGTACTTTTGAGCGGACACCATAAGAAGATCGAAGAATGGAGAAAAGAACACTTGAGCTGATAGCTGATAGCTTTTAGCAGATTAACCACTTCTCTTGTTATCATGATCGTATGTTTGACACTTTGATTGCCGAATGGAAATCGAAGGGGTCCGTACAGTTCTACGTTCGTGCTCGACCGGGCAGCAGCGTAACGCAAGCGGTTTCCGTCATGGATGACGAGAGCATAAAAATCGACATCGCGGCCGCTCCGGAAGGCGGCAAGGCGAATGCGGAGTTGGTCCGGTTTCTTATGAAGGAATTTGGTGTCGCAAGAGATCAGGTGAAGATCGTTTCGGGGGCGACTGCTAGGATGAAGTTGGTGCGGATCAAAAGAAATTGAAAATGGAAGATCAATCTTCAATCTTCAATTCTCAATCTTCAATCTCCAATCTTCAATTGTGCATCAATCATTCCTCTCAGATCGGGGTAGTACGGCAGCCCCACCGATTTTGTTCCATTGAGGAAGAACGTAGGGACGAGCGTCACATCAAGGCTTCGGGCAAGGGATGCCTGGAGTTCCAGAAGCCCGGCAGTTGCAGGGGCGGTGAGACATGTTGCAAAGAGTGTCTGATCGAGCTTGAGCGTCGCTGCCTCCTTCATGAGCGTGTCTGTATTACTTGCACCGAGCGTAAAGAGAAGTTCGTGCATGGGGATGCCCTTGCCTTGGGCGGCTGCGCACAGCAGTCCTATGGCGGAAAGCTCGCTTCCCGTATACTTCTTTAGGGGCAAGATGGCGATCTGGAGTTTGAGTTTCCTCGATTCGATGAAATCTTTATAGAGCGTCACGAAGTGTTTATTCTGAAATTCTTTGCAGTAGCGACAGTGGTGTTCGGTAAAGAGCAGAAGCGTCAGCGGAGCATTCGCGTCACCGATTTCAAGGAGCCCCGTCGGGAGGAGCCTCTCTGTGATCGTCGTTTGCTCCGGTTCTTC
The DNA here is from genome assembly GCA_964373065.1 of uncultured Candidatus Peribacteria bacterium. Taxonomy (GTDB): domain Bacteria; phylum Patescibacteriota; class Gracilibacteria; order Peribacterales; family Peribacteraceae; genus CAYJSJ01. The sequence goes on along the minus strand of CAYJSJ010000016.1, from coordinate 3,523 downwards.
TGCTTGCTTGGCTGCTTGCTCCCCCTCACCTGTGACTTGGTGCGCGCTTACCTCTTCCCCGAGATCTGATGATGACGCAGAAGACAGAGAGCCAAACTGTTCCGGCAGGGGCTTCGGCTGCGTTTGACGCTCAACGAGCGGCGCGCATCCAAAAAGCACGAGCATGAAGGCGATAGTGCAGTAGCGATACTGAGACATGGCGGAAGTGTGCGGAAAATACCCGGGTAAAGCAATATAGGGTTAGGGTTAGGGTTAGGGTTAGGGTTAGGATGGGGGTATGCAACGCGTGACAATACTGGGTGTACCAATCGATCCGGTCACCATGGATCAAGCCATTGATCGCATTCGTACAATGCTCAATGGAGGTAAGCATCATGTCATGACGCCAAATAGTGAGATGCTCGTCGAAGCGGCGCAGAACGCGGCGTTCCGTTCACTCCTCCATACATCCGCGCTCAATGTTCCGGATTCCGCAGGGCTTCTGTGGGCTGCACGGATGACAGGTCAGCGCATTTCCGAACGTATAGCCGGTGTGGATCTTGTGACGGAACTTTGTACGAAGCTCGGCTCGGAGCATCCGGTATTTCTGCTTGGGGGTAGGGATGGGGTTGGGGTTAGGACCGGGGATATGCTTCGGAAAAAGAATCCTCGTCTCGTCATTGCGGGGACGTTCGAAGGATCGCCGTCGGAGGAAGATGCCGCGGAGATCATTTCGCGTATCAATGACTCCGGAGCGCATCTGTTGCTAGTTGCCTACGGGGCACCAAAGCAGGATCTCTGGATCGGCACGCATCTCCATGCGCTTCATTCCGTACATGTTGCTCTGGGCGTCGGCGGGACGTTTGATGTTGTTTCCGGTGTCGTCAAACGCGCTCCCAAATTCTTCCGTACCCTCGGTTTTGAATGGCTGTGGCGCGTGATGCACGAGCCGTGGAGGATCGGACGAATTCTTACGGCGACGGTGCGGTTTCCTCTGCTTGTCCTTCGGTATCGGCGCTCGGCTCCGTAAGGATAGTATCTGCACGGAGCTTTTCTATGAGGGAGACATACCACTCCGTTTCTCCCTTTTTTAATACGACAAGCTTCGGACCGCTTTTCGTCTCTGTCAGGTAGTGGCGTTCCGTTTCATTTTCCCTCAGTAGCTCTACGTTGCGGATGCCCTCCTCCGGCAGAAGGAGATAGATGGCGATATCCGGTTTATCGATGAGGGCACCCTGCAGATTCACCGTCGCCCTGCCGAGCCCGGCGGCAATGCTGACGATGGCAAGGCTTGCGATGAGCCCCCAGCCGACCGTTGAGAGGAAGCGATTGCGGGAGAGGTGGCGGATGTCCATGGGGTTAGGGTTAGGGTTAGGGGTGGGGTTAGGGTTAGGGGTGGGGTTAGGGTTAGGCAGGGTCTAAGATTCTGTGATGACGGTGATTGTAGCAAACGTGGCTTCAGAGAGGAAGCTATGCTACGTTTTCCGCATGGGGGTACTTGTTGCTATCCGGCATGGACAATCGCAGTGGAACCTGGAAAATCGATTTGCAGGGTGGTCAGATGTTCCCCTTACAGAGCGCGGAAGGAGCGATGCAGCACTCTGCGCTCATGCGGTGAGGGAATTTGCTTTCGATGTCGCTTTCACTTCCAAGCTTTCGCGCGCGACAGAAACACTCGAGATCATCCTCCGGGAACTCGGGCAGTCGCCGCCTATTACCGGTGATGCAGCACTCAACGAGCGGCACTACGGCGATTTGCAGGGACTCAATAAGGTCGAGACCGTGCAGAAACACGGCGAAAAACAGGTGCAGCTCTGGCGGAGAAGCTACTGTACGCGGCCTCCGGGAGGAGAAAGCATCGAAGATTGCGAGAAGCGCACGTGGTCGTATTTCGAGCACACTATTCTCCCACATCTCATCGACGGCAAAACGGTGCTCATCGTTGCACATGGCAACAGTCTCCGTCCGATCATTAAGAATCTCGAAGGTCTCGATCCCGATACGACTGCAGCACTCGAGATCGGGCTGTGTACGCCGTATGTCTATCGGTTTGAAGGCCAAAAGATGGTTTCTCACGAGATCATTTCTGTAGAGGGGGTTGTGACCAAGGGGGCGTCTACGACAGAAAAAAACGTGGAGGAGGGACGAGTGTAGCTCGAAAGGTTTCCCATTCTTCATCGGCCTTGCCATTTGAGTTGTAAATATGCTATAATATAAGGAGGAACAAACACAAATATGCGTGAACCAATCGATTCAGAATCGGATGCAGTACCTCGAAATCCGGGAAATAATGCTTCCAAAGAAATGCAAGCTGCGCTTCGTGGAATACAAGATCAATTTGGTGATGAGATGAATGGTACTCTGAAAGAAGTTCAAAAAGACGAGCGGAGTTTTACTGAGGCGAGCAACGATGCACATCGTCCGTTGACGCAATCTTCTGAGCGTTCACACGCGTCGGATATGCATACAGTCGATCATTCACCAACCGAGGCGCCTGTTGCTTTGCAAATGTCATCTGCATCCCAAAATAATTCCATACCTGCATTAATTCACTCAATAGATATCGATACCGAAGTACGACGTGCACGTAATTGGAGTCTGGTCGGTGCCGGTGCCGGTGCGACTATCTATGGAGGACTCTCTGCAGCTGGCACTCTTTTCCTCGGCGCTTCTGCTTCTATGGTTGCATTGTCCGCGGGGATCTCTGCAGTTGGCGGTGGGATATACGGAGGTGTAGCCGCACTCTCAACATATGGTCTAGGCATTCTGCATAATTTAGTGTGGCACAAAGAAGGCCGTACACAGCCCGGCGCATTGGGCACTATGGCGCGTGGAATTATTGCACCAATTTCCATTCCTATAGGGCTCGTAGCGCGTTTGTTTCGGTCATAGATTGTCACTTGCCTGCTGGTTTTTGGAGATTGTTTGCCATACGCTCTCTCCTGTTTGCAGGAAATCACCCAATTTCGCTCTTCGAGCTACGCTGGGTTTTGATCGACTTCTTTGAGAGTGTAACGCTATTCTATGTCTTGGATGAATGAAATCACCTACCGCTCCAAAGGCTTTTACGATCAGGTCGCTCCTTCCGATCGCAAGCACATTCATTTGATCCTGATTGCGACGAAGCCCGATATCATCAAGCAGATTCCGCTCTACAGGGAACTAAAAAACCGCGGGCATCTCGTACTGCTCGGCCACACCGGCCAGCACTTTGATGAGAACCTCTCCGGAGGGATGCTGAAAGAATTTGGCGTTGTGCCGGACTTCAACTTGAACGTTCGCGGCTCCATGCATGAGGTCGTGAGCCAGATTATTGGTCGTCTCGGGTACCTGATCGGGGAACTACAGGCGAAAGGAAAGACGGTTATCCCCTATGTGCATGGTGATACGACGACGGCGATGGCGGCGAGCAACGCAGGCTACTGCCACGGGTGTGCCTCGGTACATGTGGAAGCGGGGATACGGACGCTGACGCCGCGGTATGGGGAAATGGGGAAATGGGGAAATGGGGAAATGGGGAAATGGGGAAATGGGGAAATGGGGA
>CAYJSJ010000015.1:0-31301 GCA_964373065.1 uncultured Candidatus Peribacteria bacterium | reverse complement strand
ATGCGAGCGACAGCGCAGAGGCGGCGGAGGTGGAGATACGGAGGTTTTTTACGGAAGACGAGTTGGTGGGGTAGTAGGGGGTTTCGTATCGGGAGGTTTGTCTTAAGAAGGCTGCGCTCCTTCTGCTTTTTATCGAGGAACTGTAACAAATGTGTCGTTATACTCCCGTGGTCCTGAAAACTCTCTTAAGAGAATCGGTCTCTGAACTTTATCCCACTTCTTGTATGGAGGTGGATTGTGGAACGTCTGCATCTTTATTGTTCCAGCTATGAAAAACGGACGAATCATTTCCGGGTGATTCTGAAATAATTGATACAATATACGAGCTTCTGATTCAGGGAGTACTACTGAAGCTGCTACTTGATTACCAGGTCTGCCAATATGAGAAGGAGTCTTCTCAGCAATTTTTCTTGCATTAGCAATGTCGTGTTGTTGATTTTTATAGGAACCTACAGGTACCCGCATGCCACTCTTATCTTGTTCTTGGAGAGAAACTTTACCTCCAGGGATATCTTCGACAACATTAGTTCTATAGACATTGCTATCCGATACTTCATAGGTAATACGGACAAGCTGCTCTGAGCTTGTACAGTTGGGGACTGCTTTTGAATAGGGAAATGGTACATCACCTAAACGAACGAAATCCCTTTTTACCTTTTTTGTACCCCAAAGCCAACCTGGTTCCTCTACTATTTTTGTCTCTCTTCCTACTACTGTGTTCAAATGATAGATTGGTCTTAAAATAAGTGCTTCAACCGCATCTTTTTCAGACTTGTTCTTGAAATAATCTCGATTGTCACTCTGGTTCATTTTTGGTGCTCCGTCATTGATTATATAGCCAAGATCATTTACATATTGAGGATTTCTTGTCGCACTTTTAGGATAACCTGTATCTACACGAAAGTCATTGTAGCACTGGAAGAGGAAGAGACCTCGCTTCTGTAACTCTCTCAACTTGCCAACAAACTCTGCTGGCATATCTTTTTGAGATTGAGAAAAATTGGCGTATTCATCTGCATAACGCATTATTTCGATTTCTTCGTTAGATAACTGTACTTTTTCAATTTTAGCCTCTTCCCCTACCTTTCGTTGTTCATGTGTATCACGTGGTGATCTTTTTGGCAGTGGCGGTGGATTCAGATTGGCGCGAGGTGCAGACGACTCGGTTTTAGGAAGCAGCTTCGACATCTGAATCTTCACGAATTCGTTGTGACAGAGCAGGATACAATAATTCCCATCGATTTTTGTAATCTGGTATGGGGTATTTGTAGACAATATTGTTCCATTCTTCAAAGTGATGGGATCTAGGAATTTTGCATTGTCACCCACTTTCCAATTCGGAGTGTTCTTTGCTTCGCCCATGATTCCCGTCTCCGCGGCTGATTGCAGTCCCATGGTTACGTTCTCCACTGCTTGTACTAACTCCCCTCTTTCATAGTACATGGTTTGTACATTTCCATAGTTTTCCCTGCTGCCATGTTCAATGGCGAAATCTATTTGCCTATCTCCTGCAGTTGCGGACATGCTGCTAATCCATGCTGGGCGATCCGGTGCGATGACTTTTGCATCGAGTAATAATGAAAGTTGTTGTGCGATTCCCTCGTTCTTTCCGGTTGAGCAGGAATTAAGAATGATAGTCGGATGTTCACCGAAAAATTTTTTAGCATTTTGCTGAATTCTCTCTCTCCCCAATGTAGAAGTACTGAAACCCTTATTTGCTGCAAGCCAAATAAGCATCTCTGTTCCATGTCCGTTAATTATTATTTCAGCTGGTTTCTGTTCTTTCCCATACTTATTCTCAAGGAGAATCAGGCGTCTTGCAAGCTCTCCTACGCTCCCAACCTCAATGAAACGAAGATTCCTCTTTCCAGAAAACTGTTTAGTCCATTGAAAGTTCTCATGGAAATTATTCAAATGTCTCAATGCTCCATTCCGGTCTGTTCGTGCAGTGATGATGAGGGTATATGGTATCTCAGTATTTTCTTTATTCCTTACCTGATCGACCAAAAACTTGAGTGTGGCATCATCTTTTAGAAATCCTAAATTAGATTCTTCGACATATCGCCCAAACATGCGCATACCGAACATGTCTGACTCTAGCATTGCAACAGCTCCCGGTTCCATCCTTTCAAGTCTCGTTCGTATGTCCAATTCCGTAAGATACCCGTTGATTCGATTCTCGTGTAAACTATCAAAATATGCTTCACGTGTTTTATACTTCGTGGAATCTATCGCATATCCAATGTCCCAAGCCTTCTTGCATTGAATCGGATCGAGTCCGTAACTCTTGAGTACTGCATCAATGATCCTTTGGCCACTTTCATAATCAGATTCAGAGAGAAGAATGTCATCATCTGCTCGTAACAATAGCTTCAGTGATCTGGCATCGTATGTTCCACTCTTAATCCCTTCAATCAGAATCTTCTCAGCCTCACGTGCCGCCTCCGGTCGATCACTGAACCGTATGATCTCTGTCAAGAGCTGAGCGCTTGCCTGCCGGGGGTTCCGCAGAACGATGTCCGTTGCAACCTCTCCTATTCCGTTCTTCAGCATATTACCAAGTGTATTGTTCGCCAGTGTCCTCTCTTCTAGTAATGTATGCCGATCTAAATATTTCTGCTCGAGAATATCGCTGTTTCCTGCCATAATCTGAAGAAATAAATCTCTCATTTCATGACAAAGTTGCTCGCGTGTACTATTTCTGCTGTCAGCCATACTTGGATCGTTTAATGAATAATACAGGTCACTCATGGTAGAGGTAAAATTGTCCTGCAGAGCTTTTCGTATCTCACCCTGGTGCTGTTTGAAGAACGCAAGACAGCCCTGCAGTGTTGCCACAGATGTTTCGGTATTTGCAGTCCGTAACGTTTCTACAATTGTGCTGAATTGGGTGCTAAATTGTTCGTTCTCCTTTTGCACTTCATTTTTTTGTCCAGTTACTTTTATTTCTGCAGGTGCCTGGTTCCTGCCCCTCTCATTCACCTTTGAATCTACCGGCTTTTCCCCCGTTCTCTTCATTTGCACTTCAAACGTTTTCCCTTTCGATCCCGGAACTATTACTTTTGTGAGACCCGAAAGCTTAAGAGCATCGACCGTGACGTACGAATGAAAGAGCTCCTCTCCGAAATTCTCCATGAATTCCGAAATATCGCCGGTCATCACGCCGTTTTGGATTGCACCAATGAGCATGAAGCTCGCAGCTTCTATATGTCCTTTCGCTATGAGGAATTCCGTTGCGCTACGTACGGGTCCTGCAGGAAGTTTGCTGGTGTACTTCCCCAGAAGAACCTCTTTACCACCGGTGCGGAACAGTTTTTCTGCCTTCCTTCCGGAGTAGTGCAGTGTTCCCAGCGTGAGACTCGTCCAGAAAATCCTCTGACCCCATTCGGGGAGATTTCCCGCCCAGTTTCCCGTGAGTCCGCTGTGCGCGATTTCGAATGCCGCCGCCTCTCCCACGAGTGCACCGATACGTTCGGCACCGACGATATTTCTCTGGAGCAGCGTCCCTTTCAGCGCCCACTGGGCCATGCGCTCGGCCCCTTTCTCCGCAAGACTTCTCGCACTTACGCGTGCACCCTCCTTGATGGCCTGACGGATCACAATCCTCTCTGCCAAGGCACATGCCCCTTTGGTCAGCCCCGCGCGAGCAATGCTAGCCGCTCCGCCGCTTGCGACGATGAGCGGTGCATTGATGATCACTTCGCGCGTTATAGCATCCCATGTTCCATCCGAAAGATCCCAGCCGACGCCCGTAATGTCTTTGTAGCTATTGAAAATCTTCTTTTTCTCCCCCGAGAATTTCCAAGATTGTACGAGTGACGCCCCCTCAAAGTGCACGTTGCGCTCGTATTCGATTTGTGAAAGATTCCCAGTGTACTCGTCCACTTCCGCACTGGTCATCGGCCTTGCCCCCTGTTCAAGCAACTCCTTTGAAGGATGCATCATTGCATGCTTTTGCGGGGCGATCATGTCAACGATTTTGCATCCGGCTTCGTAGCGAAGTACTTCTTTTCGCTCTTTTGACACTGCTTGCTCGAGCTCTTTACCGATGAACTCCGTCGCCACCTGTGCGGCAGCTTGGAAATTACTTGTGCTTTGATACCACTCTATAAGTTTGCCGTTACGGCGGAGAAGGTCTTCGCCCGATCGAATCTCGCCGGTATCGAGCGTGTAGTGTTGCCACCCGAAATGGCTTGCCGCGTGCTCTGTGATATGTCTGATCCATGGTGTCCCATCCACGATCTCTGCGAACGTTTTTTTTCCACTCATGATCTCACTTAGACATCGCGGATAATCCTCCTCCAGAAATTCGAGGATATTCCGCTTCATTCGCTGCTCAATGTCGTCAGTGGCGCTTCCAAGACCTATGAGTCGAGTGACGCTGCCGCCGAGCCTTATCACTTCATGAAGCAATCCTTTCGCATCTTCGATTTGCGCCAATGCCTCCAAACATATCGACTTCACCGTCTCCATCTGCTGCAGTCTCCATCCAATTTCCTCAGGTAGTTCTTGATTCTCAAAAGCGTCCATGAGCATTTCCACTTGTTGTTCTTTTGGAAATTTTTGAAACATGTCGCGACTTATCTCCCGTGGTGACTTCGCAAGGCCACTCATTCCGTTCGGCTGTTGATCTAATACTATGCTGTCCCCCCATGCATGCCTAACCCTTTTTTCCGTCTTCTTTCCATTACTTTTCTGTATTTGTCCACCGCCCTCAATCTGCTTCATTTGTTCCTTTTCAATATCAGAATGGCTTTGATCAGGCGACCTGTAGATTTCAGAACAGAATGCAATGAGTCGCCGTTCCTTGCAGGAAAAGAGTGGTCGTTGTCTTTTTTCCATAGTCCTATTATTTTAGCATAAAACAGGCATTTCTACCACGAGTATCGTCTTACAGTTCTATCCAGTTTTTTCCTTTTGTCAACACCTCCAACGCCGCCTCCAGCTGTGGGTCTTCTTTTGCCTGCATCTGCTCTACCGTTCGCTCCACTTCCATGTCCGGGTGCACGCCTTCCTTCCCGAGGTCATTGCCGTTCGGAGTCAGCCAGCGCGCGGTCGTTATGCGCACGCTCGTTCCCCCGGGAAGATCGAACACCTCCTGCACCGTTCCTTTTCCAAAGCTCTTTTTACCAATCACGGTTGCGCGGCCGTTATCCTGTAACGCCCCTGCGAGAATCTCCGATGCGGAGGCAGATCCTTCATTGATAAGAATGACGAGGGGGATATCTGGGGCAATGGGGCGGCCGGTAACGTAGTGGTGGATAGGTTCCCCTTCTCTGCGGGCGACGGAGACCACTTTTCCTTGCTTCAAAAACATCGACGAGAGATCGATAGCTTTCTCTAAGTATCCGCCTCCGTTGAAACGCACATCGAAGACGAGACCGTCGATTTTCTCACTCAGAAGTTTCTTCACCTCTTGTCCCACTTCTTCGGTTGTCGTGTCCCCGAAGCGGTTTAAGGCTATATACCCGATGCGTTTTCCCGCGTGTTCTTTTACTTCGCTCTCTACGCTTGGTACGTGGATCTCGTCGCGGGTGATGTTGAGGATCACCGGAGCGTCGGCTTTGCTGCGTTCAATCGTGAGTGAGACATCCGTCCCCTTCGGGCCGCGGATGATATCCACCGCGTCGCTCAGTGAAAATCCTTCCAAGCTCTTTCCATCGACGTGCGTTATGATGTCTTCCGGCAGGAGCCCCGCAGCTTCCGCTGGAGAACCTTTGAGCGGCGCCACGACGACGATCAGGTCATCTCTGAAGGTGAGTTCCGCCCCTATCCCTTGCAGCGTGCCATTGAGTGCCTGTCGAAACTCCTTGTTTTCCTGCGGAGGCATGAACGCGGTGTAGGGGTCGTCGAGCGCTTTCACGAGCCCTTCTGCTGCACCGTACAGCATGGGGGTTACTTGGAGCTTCTCGGGATCGATGTAATTTTTCCCAAGGAGTCTCCACACGTTCCATAGCAGTGAAATGTCCACCTCTTTTTCGGGATCCGTTACGTGCGTTCCGCTGCCCATCCCTCCGGAGAGTGCTTTTTCTAGTACGGAATACTTCTCCTCCACTTGCTGTTTTTCATAGGTGATGCCAATCTGTGCGCCCAAAAAAAGCGTGAGAACGGGGAGGGCGATCAGCAGGAGATTTTTGATGGTCTTGGACATTGGGTAGCATTGTACATGGACAGGGTCTTTTCGTCAGAAGTTCTTTTAAGAAATGTTGTCGGTTGCAAGTTGTCGGTTGCATAATGCTTCTACCGTTTCACCAGCAACATGACGAATGCAACCATTCATAAAGGCATGACCGTGCGCGCGATTATCGCGCTTGTTCCCAGTGCGGCCGACATCATGATCGAATACGGTCTGCATTGTTTCTCGTGCTCCGTTGGCGGGGTAGAAACGTTGGAGGAAGGAGCCGGTATGCACGGATTCGATGCCGACACCATCGATGCTTTGGTCGAAGACATCAACGATGCTATCGGTCAAGCTCCGCGGCGTCCGCAGACACTCACCATCACTGCGGCTGCAGCTGCGGCTATTCACACTATTGCGCAGTCCCAAGAACGGACGGATGAAATTTTAGTTGTTACGCTCGATGAACACGGGGGATTTTGTCTGGAATTCCAGGATGCACCTCTCGAAGGAGATACGGCATTCTTCTCCCCCGATATGCCTGCGGTAAAAATCTACGCGTCTCCTCTAGCACTCAGTCGAATCGGTGGTGCGACGATCGATGCCCGCGATGGGCGGATGAAGCTGGATATGCCGGAAGAATGCTGCAGGAAGGGAGAAGAGTGTGGATGTGAAAGCCTTGCTATACTTGAGTCATGATCCGCCTCCCTGCATCTTTGCTTCGTAAGCTCGAGCAGCTCTTCCCCAAGGCTGCCGATAGGAATCGTTTCATCGTCGAGGTGCTCACGGTGGCGCTTGAGCAGAACGATTTGCAGCAGGAGAGTAGTGAGAATATTTCCGTCGGTGGAACGTTGCACCTGTTTACGGACGGCGGATCCCGCGGAAACCCCGGCCAGGCTGCCATCGGCGTGATACTGGAAGATCCCGTGCGCGGTGTTGTCATCCGCGAGCACTATGAACGTATCGGCATCGAGACGAATAACGTTGCGGAGTATCGCGCGCTCATCGAAGGACTGAAAATCGCGCATCGCTACCATCCGAATCGTTTGATCTGCCACCTCGATAGTGAATTGATCGTGAAGCAGCTCAATGGCGAGTACCGCGTGAAGATGGAATCACTCCGACCACTTTTTGAGGAAATCAGGGAGCTCTCCGCACGATTCCCCGACATTGCGTTCAAGCATATACCTCGGAGCGATAACTACCGTGCAGATACACTGGTGAATACCGCTCTAGATAAGCATCCCAGCCCACACTATGAAAAACCGTGAAGTAAAAATAATTTTCTATTTGCTTTTTTCCATACCTATTCCCTCAGCTTCCGCAGCAGCATCATACCCGGAACTTACCTACCGTTACGAACACCATCTCTTCACACTCAATCCCAATCAGTTTCCCGCGTGGAAGGCTACGGAGGAAGTGTGGTGGTTTCATGGTTCAGAAATACGTCCGCCTCAGTCACTCCGCGTCGATGGAGACGGAGTGAGCGCACTTCCTGAGGGCGTTACAAAAACGTTACGTTCCTCATGGGATACCGATGCCATCGCCGCGACAATTGTTCTGCGGATTGCGTCCGTGCTTGATCGTCTTCCGGGGGAGGTGAGCATAGAACTGGATGAAGGTAGAGCGACGTTTGATGGTGTCGGGCTCCCCGGCAGATCGGTAGATACGCTCCGTGCTGCCCGGCTGACCGTTGATGCGCTGGAACGTAACGTGACCGATATTCAACTTCCCGTCGTTACAACGCAACCGAAGCTCATCGTGTCTTCCGATCTTCGGGATGCGGGGATCTTGGAGGTGGTCGCGGTAGGGGAATCAAACTTTGCCGGTTCACCGCTTGCACGGAGACATAACATTGCGACGGGTCTTTCCAAATTCAACGGTCACTTGGTGCCGCAGGGAGCGACGTTCTCTTTCAATGATGTCCTCGGCCCCGTCAACGCCTCCACGGGATATAAGAAAGAGCTCGTTATCCTCGGGGAACGAACGCTTCCCGATTACGGCGGAGGACTCTGCCAGGTGAGCACTACTGCGTACCGCGGTATTTGGGAATACGGGTTCCCGATCGACGCACGTCGCAACCACAGTTTTGCCGTTCAGTACTATGCCCCTCAGGGGACGGATGCGACCATCTACCCTCCTACGACAGACATGCGGTTTGTGAATGACACCCCCGGGGCACTCCTGGTACAGACGCATATGGAGGATGATCGAGCGTATTTTATCTATTACGGAACCGACGACGGTCGTATGGCAGAAATCATCGGCCCCTATGTCTGGGATCGCAGAAGCCCTCCGGGAGACAGAACAGAAATCACCGCAGAGATTCCTTCCGGAACGACGCGCATCGTTGGCAAAGCGGTGCCTGGCATGCAAGCCGCATGGTTTCGCGTGATGCAGGGGAAAGACGGAGAGGACGTTATGGAACCGTTTTACTCTTCATACGAAGCCCGACCGAACTTCACCCAGATCGGAGAGGAGGCAGATCCTTCGTGGATTGGGGACGGATAGATCATTTTGCCATCTGCCGGAGCACTCCTCCCGCCTTGAGCGTTCCTGTATTGATCTCCGTCAGGAGAGTTGCACAGAGTGACGAGAACACCGCGCGCTCCCTGCCGGTGAGTGATGGAAGCAGACTCCAATCCTCTTGTGTGCAGCGCCTGAGGTATTCCTTTTGCTTTGCGGTACACCGGCCGAAAAACGCGTTGGAGGGATCGGGGAGCATTCCGGAATGTTTCAAAAGATTCATAGTAAACGGCAGGACGGGCGATTCGTCGGCGGTACCGCATGCGTGGAGAAACTGCAGCGTCACGTCGAAGAGTCCCGGCATCGGCTCTGCGTCGTGGATGGTGGTAAGCAGAAGTTCCATTCCCTGCTCCGCGCGAAGGATCGGCATCACTCCGGTGAGGTGTTCACCGGAACGTCTTTCGGCTCCTACAATCATGTATCCGGCGGAACCTTCGCGGAGTTCCAGCGTCAGGTGCCTGAGCGGCAGCAGGTGGCCGCCCATGCGACTCCCGGGTTTCCGCACACCACGGGCACGCGCAGCGATTCTGCCTTTTTCTCGCGTAAAAAAGATGCAGAAGCGGTCGGCTTCCCCGACGTTATGCGTCGTAAGTACGAGAGCTTCGAGGGTGAGGGATTTGCTCATGGAATGAGCGCAAGGCGCGGAGAGGTGATGTGCGGGCGGATCCCAAGCCAAGTGCCAAGTGCGGCGATCACGAGCGCACAGACAATTTCCAAAAACAGAAGAGCAGGCACCAGAGAGGAGAGGAGCGGCTTCATGGCGGCTAGCAACGGCCCCAGTGCGCTAGATTGCAGTGTGGGAACGATCGCGGGCAGCAAGAGGACAAGAAGCCCGAGCAGCAGACCGCTCAGGATAATTGCGACAGAGACGAGAACGACCGCCTCGATAAGAAACGGAACGGCTATGGAAAAGGGCGACGCTCCGACCAGCCGTTCAATGAGTACCTCATCGCTGCGATACAGTGCACGCCTGCGGACGAGTTCCGTGGTGATACATACCAGAGCCGCTCCTGCAACAAGGAGCACAAGAAGCGTAAAGGATTCAGCTGCATCGGTGATGTCCAGGAGTGCATAGACCTGTTTTTCCTGATCGGTGACCTTCGAAAGGAACGTGGGATCCACGATTGTTTGCCAGCGCGCCTGTTCTACGAAAGCGCTGAATTGCTCGTAAGAATCCAGTGAGGAGAGTGTCACGCCGATCGTATCTGCAAAGGGATTTTGCATGCGAAATTCTTCCAAAAACGCGATGAGTTCGGGGTCGCTTGTTCGCAGTGTTTCATAGGCTTTTTCTTTCGTGATAAATACGGTTTCACGTACAGAGGGAAGCGCCGCAAGAGCGCTGATGAATTCCTGCGTATCCGCTTCACTTGCCTCTGCGCGTATTTCCAGCCGCAGATCTGTCCTGCTATGCAGGACGGCACGCACCCCCTGCAATCCCGTGAACACGAGAAGCAAGAGTTGCACCAAAATGAACACTCCAAGTAGGGCGCCAAGTGCAGTGGCCCACTGCCTCTCCCGAAACAGCGTGGTCATGCCCCGTACGATGCCTCTACGCACGATCACCAAACTCTTTGGCTGCATGGGGAGAGTATAGGGTTGGGGTTGGGGTTGGGCTAGGGGACTTCTGAGGAGCAGAGAAGACTATCATACAGTCTTGTGCCTCTTTGCGAGCATTTGCTCCAGTTGGTCCACTGCTTTGATGCACTCGATCGCTTTGGTGTTTTCGGGGTCCAGTTCCAGAGCGCGGTCAAAGAGAGATTTCGCTTTGGTGAAGTTCCTCGTTTGCAGGTATGCCACTCCCAAATCGCAGAGAGTCAGAGGATTTCCATGATCGAGATTCAACGAGCGTTCCAGTGTAACGATCCCTTGCGCTCTCTGACCACCGTTGAAGAGCGCCCAACCGAGACAGCGGAGGATTTCTGCATTGTTGGGACGTAGCGTGTTTGCCTTGCGAAGATGTAGAGTCGCCGTATCCCATTGCCCTTCCACCGAGCGCAAAAAACCGATGATGTAGTGACCGGTATAGCTTTTATCGTCGAGCGCGATCGCTTGCGCCGCAGCTGTTTGCGCGCGGGGATAGTGTTCGAGACTCAGCTCATTGTCGGCGACTTCTTCCAGTGCGGGAATATTCTCCGGATCTTCCATCAACAGTTCTTCGAGGATACTAAGAGCGTCTCGGTGTCTCCCTGCGAGCTTGAGTTGCTCCGCTTCTTCTAGGCGTTCCAGTATATCCGACGATGGAGCGGAGTCGTCTCGCATGCGTACCTAGCATTCTAGAAGAACTTGGAAGTATGCACAGAAAAATCCCGCAAAAATTTTTCTCTTCTTCAAAACCGATTGCCATGGCACAATTTGCATACGCGTCTTTGCTGGTAGCGTTTTCAGGCGTCGTAAACGAAATAGTACGCCACATTCAGGAGAACTCTTGCAGAAAGCACAACAGCCATGCCGTAGAGCGATCCAATCATCAATTGCTTTCCCTTGGACTTATTTTCTTCACTGATAAATCCTGCGGTGTACATGAGTGCTCCGACCAAAAACGCCGCTCCGGAAACGGCAAAGATCGTCACCCCAAGCGTCTGCAGTATGTTATTGATGATTTCAGACCACCCGATTCCTCCGGCGTAGAGGGAGCTGACATTGAGGGTGTCGTCTACACTCCTTCCTTGGGCGAAAGCACTGGCCGCTTTACCCGAAAGCATCATGATCGTCAGCAGTGAAGTGCGTACCCTCATGCCGTCAATGTAGCAGGTTTTCTTCCTGCTTTCACCTCGTATTCATGGTCCATGTTTCTCACCATTTTCTTCGATTCCCGAGCGTTGCCTTGGTAGACTGTTCGCAACTTCTCCCTTCCACTTCGTGGTCTCTTTCCGCGGTCGCGATTTTAAGACACGCTCTCTTGGAGCGGTTTCTCGCAGTCCATCATCGGGTCACTACCGCCTTTCGGAATTTTTGAGGTACATTAAGCGGTGTATCAAGGCTGTTTGGACGCCATTGTCGCAGTCCCGCAGTGCGCGGAAAACGTTCCGCAGGCGTGCCATTATTGCATGTGCGGTTGCTGCCACTGCGTATGTGGCATTCCTTTGGTTTACGTTTCCCGATGTTTCCAATCCTACGAGTTTTCTTGCTTCCCAGAGCACGGTCATTATGGATAGAAACGGGATTGAGCTCTATCGCCTCTTTAACGAGGAGGACAGAACGTTCATTCCCGGCGAGAGGATTCCGCTTTCCATGAAACAGGCGACGATTTCCATAGAAGACGAGCGTTTTTATGAACGCGGATGCCTGGATCTTCGTGCCATTGCACGTGCTATTTTTTTCCTCGGTCGTGCGGGCGGAGGATCCACCATCACCCGCCAGCTTGCGCGCAACGTGTTGAATTTACAGCAGGAAAACCGTTACCAGCGCAAAGTGAAAGAGTTCATTCTCGGGTGTCAACTCGAGCATCGCTATGAGAAGAAGGAGCTTTTGGAGCTCTATCTCAACTGGATTCCCTTCGGTCGAAATGCCTATGGTGTAGAGCAGGCTGCTAGGCAGTACTTCAGCGTTTCCGCCGAGGATCTCACGCTTGCGCAGTCTGCGATTCTTGCGTCATTGCCGCAAAGACCGTCGTATTTCAGCCCGTACGGGAAGCATGTGCGAACGCAGGTCAGCGATGCCGTGTTCAGTAAGATCGTGAGCGGCGAGATCACCGGCGCTTCCGAGATCCGTCCCGACGATATTACTATCGGTCTGCTCGGCTCGTATGCGGGAACGGGGTCATCCACTGTGTACATAGGAGGCCGCACCGATCAAGTACTGAGGAACATGGAAGAGCAAGGATACATCACCGAAGCCGAGCGACTCTCTTCCATTGAGCAACTGGAAAAAATCATATTCGAACCAACGCGTGAATCTATTCGTGCACCGCACTTCGTTCTCTGGGTCCGGCAGCAGGTGGAGGAGATCTTTGCGGGCAGATTCGAGGAGGGGCTTTTGGAGCAGGGGGGGCTGCGCATCGAAACAACGCTTGATTGGGATCTGCAGCAACGGGCGGAGGAATCTATCGCACGGTATAGGGAAGATCTGACGACGCGGTTCGGAGGAGAGAATATGGCACTCGTGGCACTGGATCCTCGGAGCAACGACATACTGTCGTATGTCGGCAACATGGACTATGCCGATGAGGAGAACGGCGGCAAGATCGATATGGCGCAGGCTCCCAGACAGCCGGGTTCATCCTTCAAGCCCTTCGTCTATGCGGCTGCATTCCAGCGGGGGTTTGGGCCGGCAACTCCCATCTACGATGTGCCGACAAAAATAGGGAACGATGAACCGCAGAACTACGACGGACGCTACAAGGGACTCATGACGATACGCACCGCACTCGGTGCATCCCGCAATGTTCCGGCGGCCAAAGCGTACTTTCTCGCAGGTCAGGAAGATCAAATTTTGACGCTCGTGTCGGCACTGGGTGCGCCCACCCCACTCCTGCGCAAAGAGGAGCTGCAGGAGGAACGCGGAGTGTTCGATTATGGCTGGCCGCTCGCGCTGGGTGCGGCGGAGACACCGCTTCTGGAGATGGCAAATGCCTATGGTGCCTTGGCGCGCGGGGGTATCGCCAAGCCCGTCATCAGTATCCGCCGTATTACGGATAGCAAAGGAAACCTGCTCTATTCACCGAAGGAGGAAGAGGGGAAATCCGCGCTTGATCCGCGCATTGCCTACCAGATTACATCCATCTTAAGCGACGAATCGGCGCGCCCGGAGGAGTATTGGCGAACGCAGCTTTCGGTTCCGGGGTATAAGACTGCTGCAAAAACCGGTACCAGTAATAAGTGCATGGAGTGGAAAGAAGTTTCGATTCCGGAGCGTCCGGGGGAAATGCGGCAGGTGTGCCTTCTTCGGAAGCCCGATAACGCTTGGGTGCTTGGGTACACCCCCAATCTTGTCGTTGGAGCATGGATGGGCAACGCCGATTCTTCCGCTATGTTCGACAAAGCAGACGGTCTCACTTCCGTCAGCCCCTTCTGGCGTGACTTCATGGTTTCCGCCCATCGCACATTGAAAAATCCAGTGACGGAATTCGAGCGACCCGACGGGATCATCACGCCGCAGATCTCCACACTCTCCGGTCAACTGCCGTCGCCGTGCACCCCCGTCGAACATCGCCGTGCCGATGTTTTCCTGGAGGAATTTCCTCCCACAGCGCAGGATCCTGATTGCGTGCAGATAGAAATCGACAGAGTGACCCACCTTCTCATTTCCGACGAGTGTCCATTGGAAGCGCGTGCAAGCGGAAGCTTCCTCGTAGCGAGAAGTGTCGAAGGAAAACGCTGGCCCACATGGGAAGAGGGCGTGCAGGCATGGACGAAAAAACAGATGGAGCTCTGGTATGCGACACCCGATCACTCCGGTGCGCTCCTGCCGCTCCCCGTTGCTCCGACAGAGAAGTGCCGGCTGGACATGACACCCGGAAGACTTTCCAAGCCCGTCATTTCCATAGTGACACCCGCTCCGGGCGGCACGGCAACGTACCCGGTGTTTCAACCTCGCATTCACTATGCATCGCAGGCGGGAATCCTTTCCGTTACATTTGCGATTGACGGTGTGCAGGTTGCCAATGTCACTACAGCTCCTTTTACGCAGTCGCTTCGTGTGCCAAAATCCGTAGCAGAGTCCGGCCAACATACACTCACTGCTACGATCACAGACGAGTACTTCACCACCGCGAGCTTTAGTGTGAACTTCACATTTAATCAAGACACGCGTGCGCCGACTGTGGAATTTATTCTCCCTCGCGATGATATGCGTTTACCAAAAGGCGGTGAACTGACGATGCAGGCAAAAGCAGAGGACATGGAAAGCGGCATGAAATATGTGCAGTTCTTTCTGGGTGACGTACTACTCACTACCAAGCCGAAGGAACCTTATACCATGACCTATATGCTCACAGAGGCTCCGGGCGTTTATCATCTCAAAGTGCTTGCGACGGACATAGCAGGCAACACCGCAGAGGATGTGCGGACGTTGACGGTGGAATGATGCGCCTGTAGCTACGTGCGAATCGCACCTATCTACAGGCGTGCTGCAATCTCCTCCGCAATATCCGCATTCGTATGCACCTCAGCAACATCTTCGTCCTCTTCGATCACTTCTAGAAATTCCATCAGAGCCTTCGCAGACTCCAGATCGGTGACGGGAACCTGTTGCATCGGAACGTACCTGAGCCCTGCTTCGCTGACGTCGATTCCTTTTACCCTCAGAAGATCCCTCACTTTCGTCCAGTGCGCCATACCGGTCGTAACGCTCACAGTGTCTCCGTCGCGGTCGATCTCTTCGGCTCCCGCATCGATCAATGCCAGCTCCAGATCATCATGAATCGTTCCCTTTCCCGTCACTACTCCTTTTTGGGCAAACAGAAACTTCACCGAACCCGATGCTGCCCATTTGCCGCCGTTCTTCTCGATTGCGGAACGAACGTTATTCAACGTGCGATTCTTGTTATCCGAAAGGCATTCGATGATGCAGGCAATACTGCTCGGAGCGCTTCCCTCTGCGGCTTCGCCGCTTCGGAGCGGCAAGTATGCTTCGTAGATCACTTCCGCCGTCGCTTCCCCTTTGAGTTCACCGGCCCCTTTCTTGATCGCCCGTTCGATGTTTGCGTTTGGAACACTGTCCGTTTTTGCATTGTCGATTGCCGTTAGAAGACGGGGGTTCATTTCCAGATCGCCGCCACCTCCTTCGCGTGCCGCGATTTCGATCAGCTTGCTGTGACGCGTAAAGATCTTGCCGCGCTTTTTGTCCTGCGCGCCTTTGCGGATGCGTATATTAGCCCACTTGCTGTGTCCGGACATGGGCTTAGATTACAGCTGATAGCTGATAGAAGGTAGCTGATAGCTAGTAGGGAAAAGCTTGCACACAATGGTCGTTCTATCGGTCGTAAAAAAATATCGCGAAGGCAAGCTTTGCTTGCCTAGAGCGATTCCTCTGAAGGGAAAAGGGTTCTCGCAAGGGAAAAACCGTAGGTTTTTCACTTGCGATAAGCAAGCATTCCCATAAACCGTGCGCGTTCGATGGCGTTTTTCAGCATTTTCTGGTGTTTGAGGCAGTTGCCCGTGTAGTAGCGCTTGATGATATTGCCGAAGTAATCGATCGAACGCTTCATGGTCGGGTAGTCCTTCCAGTCGATGTACTTCACTTCCTTTTCACAGAACTGACACTTTTTAGAGCGTGGGTCTTGTCGGCGTTGTTGGGCGTTCTTTTTCATCATGTGCGGCGGTTACAGGTTTAAATCATCATCGGAAATCAATTTGTCCAACTCTTCGGAGATTTTCTTCCTGTCGGCGACCGGCTTCACCGTTTCCGTCGCTTCTTTCTTCTGGGCTGCCGCGGAGCGCTTCACCTGTCTCTGGGCTTTCTCCGCAACTTTCTTCGCGAGCTTCTGCTCATGCTCCCGCTCTTTGCGTTCCACTTCCACTTCGCGATCTTTCAGCCACTGACCGAAGGCTTCGGAGTACTTCACGATGGCGTATCCCTTCGGGGGTTTTACGACGATATGGCGGAGCACATGCGGCGTGATCCTGAGCGTCTCGTCGATCTCTTTGAGTTTACTCGGATCCATTTCATAGTGGTACACGACGTAGTTGCCTTCCATATACCCTTTGATCTTGTAGGCGATACCGCGCTTGCCCCAGAGGTCTTTTGACACTTGCTTCCCCCCTTGTTCTTCGATGATATTTTCCACATCCTTCAACAGGGTTGCCTCCTCCTTTTGGGAGAGATTACTCGGGTACAGAAAACAGAACTCATAGATACGGAGGTCATTTGTAGCGATGGTGTCATCGGCTATCGGCATAGATTTGTGGGTAAATCCGGCGATCAAGCGGAGCACAGCTCTTCGACACCTCGATTGCTCTCAGCAAGCTCAGGGTGACTTCCGCTCCGCGAAAGCCGGAAAATCGAATGCGTGGGCAAGCTACGGCGGAGGAATCAGCCCGTCAAGGATTTCCAGAGTATTTTCCCTAAGTACCGGACGTGTCTTACAGGAGATTCCGGAAGCGTTCGTACACGATTGACCGGTGGGCGATAACTAATATTTTAACTCTTGAACCGTCTATGCGAAAGATGATGCGGTAATCTCCGACGCGCAGAGTTCGGTGTCCCTTGAAGGAAAATCGCAGCGGCTTGCCGAAAACTTCCGGATGCGTTGTGAGTTTCTCCTCGATGGATTTCTTGATGGTGCGCAGGTCTTTTTTTGAAAAATGTTCGACGTCCTTCTGGTTGAGCAGAGTTGAGTACAGTATCGTATAGTTCATAGGACCTTTGACCAGAAGGCATCATGCGAGAGAAATCGTGCGTTTTTTTTGTCTCGTTTCAGAGCAATCTGACTGAAAAAAGCATCCTCTTCGAGTTCCATGGCTCGTTCGAGAAGTTCTGCGGCCTTCGTTGCCTGAGGCACATCATCGCGTAGGGAAATCTTCTTCAGAAAGAGCGCGACGTAGTTTGGAAGGGTGATATTGATGCGTTTCTTTTTCGTTGGCATGTGGAAAGATGGGGCTTCTGGGTCAGTGTATCAAAAGTGTATCACCTTGTCAATCTCGATAGAGAAGCATGTGCGAGGTACGCTGTCTTCAAATTATTTCACCACATGCACGAAATACCCCGATGCCTGTCGTTCGGAGACCTGTCGCATTTTCGGTACCGACCAATCAAGGATCCGCGCAACAAGCGCGAACGGAGTGACCAGATGGAGCGGCGTACAGCGCAGAAGAGATTCAAAGAGCCCGCGTACGGGGCAGATGGTGATCTTCGAACATGCACGGAAGAGGTAACCGATGCCGTCTTTTGAGTAGCGGTAGTAATCTTTGTAATCCTTGGTGACGTTTGCGTGGTATCTGTAGATGAAGGGAACGTAGAGGAAGGCTTCGCCACCTTTCTTCAGCACGCGTATGAGTTCCTCTGCCGCCTTTTTCGGATCGTACACGTGTTCGAGCACCGCGATGCATAGCAGCGCATCGATTGAATCATTTTCAAAGGAAAGCGCATGGATATCCTCGACGAAATCGGGGTGATACCGATCGGTGTAATCCGTCACGTGGTACTGCACGTTCGGATCGCTCAGGTACTTCGTAAATTTTCTGTGCGCTTCCGCATCCACTTTGTTGCCGCGCTTTGGATCGATCCGCAGGCCTCCGCCGATATCGATCATGCGTCCGCCCTTCCGGAAGATCGCATGCATGCGTTCATCGAAGAATGCCGTCCAGAACGGCGTGCGCATGTTTTGCCACACACTGCCCGTTGGGCGGTGCATCGTGGGCTCGGGGAGCTGAAAGTCTATGAGTGCGGGCGTCATCGTGTACTGCGTTGGATTATTGGTAGTATATCGCTCAACATGCACATCCGGAATGAATTCCTCTATTACTGCAACGTTAGCCGGCGGTTGAAACCGCCGGCTAACGTACTGGCGAAAAGGCGAAAGCATTCGTCATCGGTGTTGGTCTTCGAAGATGAGTGGAGGCTGTAAACGTGTCCGATAGTTTGACAATGCCGGATGACAAATCGAGAATTGATCGGTTGCCGCCCTAGCTCAGAGGTAGAGCACTTCCATGGTAAGGAAGGGGTCATGGGTTCAATTCCCATGGGCGGCTCCAAAGTTGAATTCGAGCTGAGCAAGGAGCCGAAGGCGACGCAGTGAAGCCGAAGATACTTTGTCCGCCATAGCCCCGCCGCGGCGGGCGAAGGTGGACTTCTTCGACATGCACCTTCTGTCTACGGCCTGCGGACCATAGCCCAGAGGCGACGGTTCGCTGGCAGGCCGTGTGCTGTGTTCTCCTTGTTACTTTTCAAGCAGGCTCCTGCTGTGTGGAACAGTGGAATGTCCCCAGCCCCCACACGAAATCTTTTGCATAGATACCTATGATCCGGCGATCCGGAAACGCTTGCTGCAGTGCGCCGAGTGCCTTGGCGTCGTTTGGATCATTGAAGACGGGTACGAGTACCACACCATTGCCGATATAAAAATTTGCGTAGCTCATGGGAAGTTTTTGGCCCCATAAACTTGCGGGTTTCGGAAGCTCTACTTCAATGATGGAGAGTTGGCTTCCCTGTTCATTGCGCATGTCTTTGAGTCGTTTGAGGTTTGCTCTCAGAGCATAGTGGTCGCTCCCGAACGAGCGAGGGGCAACCATGGTGATCACCGTGTCTTCCGCGACGAATCGCGTGAGGTCATCTATATGTCCGCTCGTATCGTCCCCGCCTATGCCCCGTTCCAGCCAGAGGACGTTTTGTACGCCCAAATTTTCTTCGAGTACTCGGTCCATACTGTCTTGTGTCCTTGGTGATTCCCCGGGGAGGAGGCGATTTTTATTGAGCAGACATTCCTCCGTCGTCAGGAGCGAGCCGGTCCCGTTGACGTCTATGGAGCCTCCCTCCAGTACGAAGGACATTTGGTAACGCTGCACGTTGGCGATCTGCGCCATGTGCTCCGGCACTCGGTCATCGAGAGCACTTTCCAATTGCCAGGGTTCCTTCCCCCATCCATTAAATTTCCAATCGGTGATGCAGCGCTCCCCGGTACGATCATTGACGAGGAAGATCCCCCCGGAATCGCGCATCCACGACCAGTCGTAGGGGACGGTGTGCACTGCGATATTCGGGTGATTTGTGAGCCCATCCGATACATCATTGAATGTGCGATAGAGTCGCTCTCTCGCTTCGGCATTTTTTACGAGGATATGTACGGTCTCCGCCGGTGCGAGGTGCCTCGCCATATCTGCCCAGAGGCGTTCGATTTTTTTCCTATGAAAGACACCATTCGGCCAGTGGCGGTGCTTGCTTCCATTTTCTTGCGCATCAAACGGGTAAGCGAGCCATGTTGCTTTGTGCGGTTCCCATTCAGCGGGCATCCGGTATCCTCTCTGAGCCGGTGAAAGTTTCGTGTTTTCCATGGCAACAAAGTCTGAGACGGTAGCATTTATAAAATGCCATAACAAGGGTATCTGGCCACAATGAAGTCTATTTACGAGGAATTTCATCAATACTTTCTTGCAAAATATTTTCTTTTGTCGAGAATCAGCTTCCTATGATGTTTGAATCTGGGATTAGTAAAGAGTGGCCGTATGTCAAACAGCATTCATCACCAGTGGAGTACTGAGATATGTATTCGGAGAAGCTTACGACGAGAGTTCGACGGTCTGAAGCCAGCTCTGTGCCCCCTTTCCTCCGTATGTTCTGACTGCGTTTTTGAGTGTATGCAGGCACAGAAGTGCGCACTTGAACCTGCGCGGGCCTATAGGGACGCCGAGCATGGCATACACATCATGCGGCTTCCATACTTCTATCTCTTTGAGAGTCTTCCCTGCCACTTCCTCGCTGAGCATCGACATGGCTGCCTGCGCTATGGCACACCCTTCTCCTTCCCACTCAATTTTTTGAATGATGTCGTCTGTGATCCACAGGTGCACAGTTAGCGCATCGCCACAGGCGGGGTTATCTTCTTTTCCCATCGCACTTGCACTTAGCCCCTCGCCCCTATTGCGTGGGTCGCGGTAATGGTCGAGAATGTTTTCGGCGTAGAGATCCATGGGGTTTGGGGATAGGGTTAGGGTTAGGGATAGGGTTAGGGGCGCAGCATGTTCAGTGCATCTTTTATTGCAGTAGCTGCCCGATCAATATCCTCGTTCGTCGTGTAGATTCCTACCGATAGCCTCGTGGAAGCCTTGATGCCGAGGCGTTCGTGGAGTGGTTGCGTACAGTGGTGCCCCGCGCGGAGACATACACCTTTTTTGCCAATGATGTCGGTGAGGTCGTGGGGGTGGATGCCTGCTATGATAAAGCTGAGGGAGCCGATGGGGTTGGGGTTAGGGCAAGGGTTAGGGAGGATCGAGAGGCTATCGATGGATTGCAGTTTCGAGACTGCGTAGCGAAGTACAGAATCTTCGTGCGCCTCCATATCCTTCCAGGAGTACTGCGAGAGCCATGTGATTGCGGCAGCGAGACCTACTGCCTCGGCGATAGGAGGTGTACCGGCTTCAAACTTCTGGGGAAGATCCGCCGCAGTGAAATGATCTTTTTTCACTTCGCCGATCATCATGCCGCCGCCGAGGAAGGGTGGCATCCGTTCGAGCAGATCGCGCTTGCCAAAGAGCACTCCTATGCCGGTGGGTCCGTAGAGTTTGTGGCCGGAGAATGCGAGAAAATCGCAATCGATATCTGCGACATCGATCGGCGCGTGTGCGACGAGTTGTGCGGCGTCGACGAGCACTTTTGCACCTGCTATGTGTGATGTTTGAACGATTGTTTTGAGTGGCGTTTTTGTACCGAGGACATTGCTGAGTCCTGTCACCGAGACCAGTTTCACGTTGCCCTTCGCGAGCAATGCATCGAGCTGCTCGATACGTAGTACACCGTTATTGTCGATGTCCATCCACTCTACTGCTATGCCAATTTCTTCCTTGAGCATAAGCCACGGGACGATGTTGCTGTGGTGCTCCAGTATGGAGAGAACGACTGTGTCGCCGCGACGGAGGTTTGCCTTGCCCCAGCTTCTTGCGACGAGGTTGATGGCCTCGGTGCAGTTTTTTGTAAAGATGATTTCCTGCGGAGTAGCACCTATGAACTTCGCAACGACACTGCGCGCCTCCTCGTAGGCGATGGTCGCACGCTCTGCGAGCATGTGCATGCCGCGGTGGACATTGCTATTGTCCTCGCAATAGAAGCGATGGAGAGCATCCAGCACTGCCTGTGGTTTCTGAGTAGTAGCAGCGGAATCAAGGTAGACGAAGTCGCCGGAGGCGAGCAGCGGGAATTCCTGCCGAATTCTTTTAGCGTTATACGTCATTTCGCGATTGATCGTACCACCAAATGTCTCCGAATTCGGCTGTAAAAGCAGCGGAGATTTCAGTACCATACGCTTCCGTATGACGCAGAGAACCGTCGAGATCCTTTCCGTAAGCCTCTTCGTCGCAATCCTCACATGGGGATTGTGGACGTTTCTGTATTACCTCGGCGTCCCCGCGCACGGGGCAGTCCTTCTTTCGAAGGAAGCCATGGAGTCCATCGCGGCGCTCTGTAATCAGGGTGCGTTTATTTGCAGAGGGGTCTACGGGTTTTTTCCGTTTGTAACACATACGCTCCTGCGCGTACCGTTTCTCGTCTGGTATGCCGTCGTGTGCGCTTTTATCTACGGTGTTTTTTTGCTTTGGAAAACGGTGCGTACCGGTTCCGTCGCAAGTCCCTTGATCATGGCTCCTTGGAAGCTGCTTTTGCTCATGCTTTCGATGGTCTGGCTTCTCTTTACCTCTCTAACTCTTTCGGGCAATGGCCAATTAACGCTGCGCACAATTGTGGAACCGAGGCCGGAAGTGTACCAAGGGGCGGGGGAGGAGGCGCTTGCATCTCTTGCTAAAAATTACGATGTATTGAAGAGCCGCAACTGCCTGCAACGCATCGGCGTTTTCAGCAAAGTAGCTGAAGCAAGCACTATGCGCATGCATTGTTTGCAAGCATCGTTTTTCACGCGCGTCTTGCCGCCGGCGTTTGTGCTCCTAGTTCTCATTTTTGAATTCCTTATCGCAGGGCGTTTTGTCCTGCGTCGCGTGCTCCGCCTCCCCTTGGAAGATCTTCTACAAGAAACAGTACTCTCCCTTGGTATCGGTGCAGGCGCCTGGATCGTGACGCTTTGGGTTTTGGCATTGGCCGGTATCTATACGGCGTTCTTTGGGTGGGTTCTTCTGCTCCTTGTTCCCGTTGTTGGTTTCCGGCATGCAAAATACTGGATCGAAAAGTTTTTGAGTGCGCGGTGGCAGATACCGGGAACATGGTACGGACCGGGCATGCTTGTCGGTTGGTTTCTTCTCAGTTACTTGGCACTGAACTACCTGAATGTCATTCGGCCGTTTCCCATCGGTTGGGATGACCTTGGGAGCTACTTAAACCGTCCACGGATCCTTGTAAGTTACGGGACATTCGTACATTCCCTCTCCTCCTTTCAGTGGGAGTATCTGACATCGCTCGGGTTTCTCCTCTTCGGTTTCGAGAGCATCTTTGGCGCTACGGTTTCCCTCGTCATTAACTGGTTTGCAGGCGTTGTTGCCATACTTTCCATTCTCCTCTTCGGACGGGTGTTTCTGGGGCAGGGGCGCGGAACACTTGCTGCGTTACTCTACTACACGTTGCCGCTCGTCGGCCATTTTTCGTTTGCCGATATGAAGATTGATAACGCCGTTTTCGCCATGGGAGCGCTGGCGACATTTTGCGTGTTTTCCGCGCTCTTTTTAGAGCAGAAGAACCCTCGCAGCGTACGTTGCATGATGCTGCTCGGCGGCATCTTTGCGGGGCTTGCCTTTTCCATGAAAGTGACGGCAATTATGGTGGTCATGGCGCTTGCTGCCGTCATTGCCGGAGGTGCGCTCCATGCGGCAGCCTTCTTCGCCGCCGTGCTGATGATCTGTGCGATGTTTATACAACAGGGAACGTTAAATATTCCTGCCATTGCTGCGAAGCTTAACTATGGGACAGAAATTGCAGCCCCATTCGTCGTCTTTGCGTTCTTTGTCGTCGCAGGTGTGTTGCTACTCGGCATCGCGTGTTTTCTACGCAAAGACCGCATTATTTCTTCACTGGTTCTCGCCGCGATCTTTGTAGGAGGATTCGGTATCACGGTATTTCCGTGGGTGGAACATAATACCATTTTGCAGGGAGGGTTCTTCCCGCGTGCACAATTCGCCGCTCCCAATACACTTACGCCGACACTGGATCTCTCGGGTGAAAAGTTTGGCAGCATTCCCTATTCACTTCCTCCGGATCTTGCCGTCGATCCTGCGGATCCCTATTGCAAATCGACGGCGGGTTCCGAGGAGCTCGATCGCTACTGGGGTAATCACGTCGGATGGGGACACTACTTCACTCTGCCGTGGCGCTCGGTGATGAACTTAGATCACGTCGGATATTACGTCACGACGCAGCCGGCGCTGCTTCTCGTTGTGCTCCTGCTCCTCCTTCCGTTTTTCTGGCGTGACGAGGGCAGGTGGCTGCGGTGGCTTTGGATCTCCACCATGTTTATTCTCTTGCAATGGGTATTCCTCGCCAGCGGCGTGCCGTGGTATGGGGTCGGCGTATTCTTCGGGCTTGTGCTCTGCGTGGAAGCGCTCCTTGCGAAGGCACCGGATGTGCTCAGTAGATCTGCGGTTGGGACGTTGATTACGCTCGGTATTCTTCTTTGCCTTGGGATGCGGCTCTGGCAGTTTGAAACGCAGCGCAATCTCCTCGAATACACGATAGGGAAGATTTCCGCGGAGACCCTGCAGGAGAGGACCATTCCTTACTATGACGATATCACGGATATCGTGATGGAACGCCACGCGTCCATGCCGGACAGACCGTTGCTCTTTCGGGTGGGGACATTCATGCCCTACTTCATTCCAAAAAATTTGGAAGTGATCGGCATAGCCGATAACCAATTGGATTTCTTCCGGTGTATGTACAAAGATCGTGACAATGTAAAAACGCTCGCGCGCATGAAGGCGCTTGGCTTTAACAGTATCGTGTTCGACCTCAACACTGCGACGATCGAAAAGGATCCCAACGGAAGCTTGCATCAAAAGGTGAATCTCTTCACCAACTTCCTCAATAGCCCCGAATCGGGCCTTCAGCTTGTCTTTTACGATCAGGATGCAGGGATCGCCTTCCTCCTTATACCGTAATGCGCGTCATTGCGGTGATACCGGCGTTCAATGAGGCTTCGCGCGTCGGCAATGTTGTCACAGATGCACTTGCGTACGTCGATACCGTCTTGGTGGTGGATGACGGTTCCACCGACGCAACGTCGCAAATCGCGAAGCGTGCAGGTGCCACCGTACTAACGCATATTCAAAATTGCGGTGCTGGGGCTGCGACCATGACCGGCATAGAAGCTGCGCGCACACTGGGGGGGGATGCCGTCGTTACGCTGGATGCCGACGAGCAGCACAGTCCCGCAGATATTCCTGCGTTGCTTGCGCCCATTTTAAGCGATACCGCCGACATTGCCTTCGCCAACCGCTTCGGGAGGCGCAATCACATTCCTTTCATACGACGCCTCTTCAATTTCCTCGGGAACATCATTACGTTTGCCGCAACGGGGAAGTGGGTCAGTGACAGCCAATGCGGATTCAAAGTGTTCGGGCCGAAGGCACTCGCCCAGATCGATCTTCAAATGAGCGGGTATGAGTTTTGTTCCGAAATCGTCCGTGAATGTGCACAGCACCGCTGGCGTGTCGCACAAATTCCGGCAAAAGTTCTCTATTCCGAGTATACTCTGGCCAAGGGGCAGTCGTTCGCCAACGGCGTAAAAACGGCACTCCGCATCCTTCTGCGCTCCTTCCTCCGCTAACCTATGGAACTGACCGCCTACCAAGCCATTACTCCGCTCGTCGCATTTATCGCCATCGCATACGCATGGAGCCTTGTCCCGCGCCACCGCAAGACCATTTGGGAGGCGGCTCTTTGGACGCTCTTTTGGGGTGCCGTCGGTTGCATAGCGCTCTTTCCGGATTCCATAGATTACCTGAGTGCGGTGACGGGCATCCAGAAGCGCGAAAATGCCGTCATGGTGACGTTCCTCGGCATACTCTCGTTTA
Organism: uncultured Candidatus Peribacteria bacterium; assembly: GCA_964373065.1. Classification (GTDB taxonomy): domain Bacteria; phylum Patescibacteriota; class Gracilibacteria; order Peribacterales; family Peribacteraceae; genus CAYJSJ01. The sequence goes on along the minus strand of CAYJSJ010000015.1, from coordinate 6,059 downwards.
TCGTGTTCTACCTCGTCATTCGCCTCGAGAAAATGGAGCAGCGTCATACGAAGATCATTCGTAGATTGGCACTGCGGGACGTGGAAGAAGAAGCTGAAAGGAGGGGATAACACATAGTACTATTGTTCCATTGTTAAATTATTGTGCTTTTGCCTCTGCAATAGAACAATGGGCACCTGAGCTTGCATGTGTCGCGAATACTGTATGAAAACCATTCTCCTCATATCACCGTATTGGCAAGAAGACCATCGCTGGATGGTGAGTTCGGTGAAGCTTGCGGAGCTATTTCAACAGATCGGTTTCCGAGTCGTTGCGGTCTGCATGGGATCGACGTCGAGAGTCGAGCGCACACGAGACACATTGACCGTGCATTATCGCAAGGATTTCTTTTTGAAGGATCCGTGGAATTACGGCATATGCTTTGGGTTTTCGGGGTATGTTCGACGTCTGATCAAGTCCGAAAAGCCCGATCATATTATCGTCAATAAATTACTCTTTTGGACATCGCTCTGCGTGATTCCACTTCGGCTCACTGGGTATAGGATCATTGTTCTCACTGATGCGCTTGTCGGCATGACGTGGTGGCCGCGGGGATTTATTCCTCAGATATGTGCCGCACTCTACGCGTGGACGGCCGGGTGGATTATTCTCCTCTGCGCGAAGCGCGTCGTGACGTTTCATCCGCAGCCGCCGCAACTTTTGAAGCGTCTTCTGATTGCGGGAAAAACGCAGGTGATACCGACGGGGATTGATGTGGGGAAATGGGGAAATGGGGAAATGGGGAAATGGGGAAATGGGGAAATGGGGAAATCGGGTATAACGGTGACTTATGTTGGAAGGTTGGAATCTATAAAAGGCGTCGATGATTTCCTCGAAGCACTCGTGCCGATCAAGCGCACATACCCCCACATAGTACTGCAGGTTGTCGGTTGGTATCCTTCGACGAGCTCTGGACAGGCAGATCATCCGCTTGTGCAACGTTTTCACAATGATGTTACGTTTACAGGACTGCGGATGGACATCCCGGAGATTCTTTCCAAAACCGATATCTTCGTGATGCCGAGCCATAGCGAGGGGCTCTCCAATGCGATCATGGAGGCGATGGCGAGCGGGTGCGCCGTTATCGCTTCCGAAGTCGGTGGTAACCGGTACCTGCTACAAAACGGCATCTCCGGATTTCTCTATCCGGCAGGGGATAGGCGGGCGCTTCGTGCGCATGTGGAGCGGCTCATGGAAGATCCCGCGAAGAGGAGAGCGCTCGGGCAAGCGGCGCGGAAGCGGATCGAAGAGGTGTTTGACTGGAAGGTGGTGGGGAAGCAGTACCAAGATCTCTTTGCATCAGCATGAAGAACATCGTCATCCTCTCCGCCTTTCTCTCTCCGTTTCGCAGCGGGGCAGAAGCATGCGCGGAGGAAGTACCGCTCCTGCTCTGTGATGAGTTTGCTTTCACGATCATTACTGCGCGCATGCGGCGCGATCTTCCGAAGCGTGCAATGCTCGGGGGAAAGATCCCCGTCATAAGGGTCGGGGTCGGTGTTCCCATACTCGATAAATGGCTTTACCCCTTCCTTGCACCACTGGTAGCCCGAAGGCTGAAGCCGGATATTGTTCACGCAATTCTCGAAACGTTTGCGGGACTTGCGCTTGTACTTTGCAGGTGGACAGTACCTTCGGCAAAAAGAATGCTGACCTGCCAAACGACGAACAGGAGTTTTCTGAAGGGGTTCATCGTGCGGTCGCCCGATACCGTCACGGCGATCAGTACGCATCTTCTCAATCTGTGCGCGACACTTGGTCGTAAGGATGTGATCCGTATTCCGAATGGTATTCACGTACATGCATTTAAAGAGGCACGAAACGCATATCAGAAGATTCCAGCCAGAGTCCTATTTGTAGGACGCTTGGAACCGATGAAAGGTGTGGAGGGAATTCTCCGAGCATTTGCCCAAGTTACATTTCATGATGCGCGATTGCGCATCGTCGGAGACGGCTCGCAGCGAACAACACTGGAAGCACTCGCACAGTCTCTTGGTATTTCCGAGAAAGTTATGTTTACCGGTCGCATTTCCGCCGATCACATGTACAAAGAATATGCGGAAGCGGAAATTTTTATAGGGCTTCCTCTGAGCGAGGCATTCGGCAATGTGTTCATAGAGGCGCAAGCGGGAGGGTGCGCCGTAATCTCGACGATGGTTGGTGGCATAGGCGACATCGTCTCTCATGAACGTACCGGTCTTCTCGTAGCACCAAACGATCTCGAAGCGTCTTCGCTGGCCTTGGAGCGTCTTCTGGCCGATCGCTCTCTTCGCACAAGTCTCGGGAGTTGCGGCCATGACAATGCGGAGCGGTACGATTGGAGCATCATTGCGGGGCGTTATGCGGAGCTGTACGCACAAGCCATAGATATTCCGCATCATCCATTGTGTTAGAGAACCTCTGAAAAATCATCTGACTGTCTATAGACACGTGTGCTCACTGACGAATACATTCGTCTTTTCGCTCATATGTTAGCCGGCGGTTTAAACCGCCGGCTAACTCTGAAAAATCATCTGACTGTCTATAGACACGTGTGCTCACTGACGAATACATTCGTCTTTTCGCTCATATGTTAGCCGGCGGTTTAAACCGCCGGCTAACATTGCAGCAATAGAGGAATTCATTCCGGATGAGTATGGCGAATTCATTGCCTAACACTTCGCCCGTTTTTCCTCTCCCGTACAAGCGTCGCTGCTTTATAGAGGCTCTCGAACGTGCCTGCGTCCACCCATTCGTTTTCGAGGACTGTTGCCATAAGCTTCCCGTGTTTTAGGTACCAGCGGACGACATCGGTGATCTCCAGTTCCCCCCTTGCACTTGGTGAAAGATCTTTGATTACGGAAAAGCACCGATGATCGAATACATAGCAACCGGTGAGTGCGAGGGAACTTTTTGGTTTTGTCGGTTTTTCTTCGATGCTTATGATCTCCTCTCCGCGCATCTCCACCACGCCGAAACGTTTTGGATCAGAAACCTCTTTCAGGAAAATACGCCCGCCGCTTTTGCACGCGCGAATGTGCGGAGAAAGCGCATCGAAGAAGACATTATCGCCCAGGATCGCACATACACTGTCGCCGTCCGCAAACGCTTCGGCGAGCCCCAGAGCCTGCGCGATACCCTGCGGTTTCTTCTGTATAAGGAACGTAAATGTGCACCCGAAGCGTTCCCCTGTACCCAGAAATTCCGCTATCTGATCAATATGATCGGTACCCGTGACGACCGCGATCTTCGTGATGTCGGCATCCAAGAGCACCTGTAACGGGAAGAGGAGCAAGGGGGTATCGTACACGGGGAGCAGTGATTTATTGGTGATATCGGTCAGCGGCTTAAGCCGCGAGCCCGTACCACCGCAAATGAGGACGCCCTTCATGCGAGAAGTATGAATTATGCGACATGAATTACGAAGGGAAAATCATGTCTTAATTCTTCATTCTCCATTCTCCATTCTCTAGTATGCGGCTTATGAACCTGCTCGTTACCGGCGCTGCCGGCTTCATAGGGTCGCACTTCGTTCTGCGGCACAGCGCCGCTCGTCCTCAGGGTACGGTCACAGTGCTTGATCTTCTTACGTACGCATCGAATAAGCATTACCTCGATCCTGTAGCGGATGCGATCACATTCATAGAAGGCGATATCGCCGATCAACCGCTCGTTGAAAAGATCATCGAGGACCGTGCAATCGATACCATCGTGAACTTTGCGGCGGAGTCGCATGTGGATAATTCCATTTCTGATGCAACGCCGTTTTTGCACACCAATATCATCGGGACGCAGTCACTGATAGAAGCGGTGAAGGCGCATCCTTCCGTGCGGCTTCTGCATATTTCCACCGATGAAGTCTTCGGAGACATTGCAGACGGTGTCTCTCCCTGCAAAGTCGGCGATGCCCTTGCCCCCAGTTCGCCGTACGCGGCGAGCAAAGCGGGGGCGGAAATGCTCGTACTGGCCGCGATGCGGACATTCCGCATCCATGCATGCATTTCCCGGTGCACGAATAACTTCGGCCCGCATCAGGCGGACGAAAAGTTTATCCCCACGGTTATCCGTAAGGCACTCCGTGACGAGAAGATTCCCGTGTACGGGCAGGGGAAGAACAAGCGTGATTGGCTCTTTGTAGAAGATCACTGCGATGCGCTCGAAGTGATCCTTGCTACTCCGTGGGCGTTTTTTGATCCCGAGGTTCCGGGCGTTCACCCCTCGCAGCCAAAGGGTTCAGGGCACACGTTCCACGTTTCTGCGGGAGAGGAGCGCGAGAACATTGCGGTGGCGAACATGATTCTCGATCTTCTCGGGAAACCTCATGATCTCATCACGTTCGTCCTAGATCGCCCAGGCCACGATTGGCGTTACGCACTGGAGAGCAGTTCCACGCGCGCGCTCGGGTGGAAGCCAAAGGTAAGCTTTGAAGAAGGGCTCAAGAGAACTGTGGAGTGGTACACACGGGAAAATTCTAAATCCTAAACTCTAAACTCTAAACTCTAAACTCTAAACTCTAAACTCTAAACTCTAAACTCTAAATTCTAAACTCTAAACTCTAAACTCTAAACTCTCATTAATTGAGCCCCAACACAAACATGCATGCAATGCAACACCAAAGTTGGCTGTAGCTTGCTACACTCCACCAAAGCTATGGCTCTCGCTCGCTCTTCCCACCGACTGCTCATTGGTATTGTAGTTTTACTAGTGGTGAGTGGGATTGTAGCAGCACTCTATCCGAAGACGATGCCTTCTATGCGGAGGCTGTTGGGGCAGAGTGGTGGCACGTTGACATGCCATTACTGCGGAGAAGTAAAAGATGGCGTATGTACTCCTCTTACCCCATCCATTGTTGATGGATACGAAGATTGCCGAGCATATGATCTCGGCGAAGGTCCTTGTGTTGTTGAGCCTCCTTCATGTCCAAAAGAATTATATGATGGTTGTTATAAGTGTGCAATCACTGGAAAACATGGTACAGAAACGAATTTTGATGGTGACAAGTGCGCTTTTCTGCAACCAGAAGAAAGTCCTTTTGAGGGTGAAGGATGTCCCGAAGGAACAAAAGATAATAATAGCGACAAATGTGAAACAACATGTCCTGGCAAGGAAGCGGATTGGTGTTACCAGCTTATTGGCAATACGTGTACTCCTAACGAAGTTTTACGTGTGTGGGACGAGAGTAAATGTTTTGAAGAGGATGGAATGTGGGAACGAGGCGATCCTGTCTTTTGTTTTGCAAATTTTAAATGCAAAGCGGTGCGAAAAATAGAGAATTGCGAAGATACTGATGGTGATGGAGTGTTTGAACCTTGCTATCCACTCATTAATCCCAAAACCTATCCCTACAATTCATTAAACCCCGCAGCTGGTTTTTCAAAACAAAACGCGCTTGCACAGTGCTGTTCTGCAAATCCCGGTGCGGGCGGTTGCCCGACTTCTTCGAGCAGTGCCGGTAGCACAGGTAGCACAGGTAGCACAGGCAGCACAGGAACAACCGGCGGACAAGGAGGGAATATCGGCGGCTTCGGCGGGCCGGGGGGGACGACAGGGGGGACCACTGGCGGATCCGGAGGCAGCAGCGATGGGTCTAGTAGTAGTAGCTCTTCGGAATCGAGCTCACTCGGTGCTTGTGCCCCGCAAGGCGGGGCGTGCGGTGGAACGTGCCCTGCGACGTTCACTTGCGGGCGCGTGGGAGGCAGTTGCCAGTGTTTCAGATTTGGTGGCGGTCTGGGAGGTACTACAGGAGGTACTACAGGTGGGAGTAGTGGCACATCTCCCAGTTCCATTTCTGCCCAGAGCTCGGGAGCATCCTCCAGCATCGCTTCTTCCCAGAGCTCGGGTACTTCGCGTTCTTCAATAAGTTCGTCCTTCCAATCAAGTTCGCTTTCTTCCCAGAGCTCGGGTACTTCGCGTTCTTCAATAAGTTCGTCCTTCCAATCAAGTTCGCTTTCTTCCCAGAGCTCGGGTACTTCGCCAAGTTCTTCAACAAGTTCGTCCTCTCAATCAAGCTCGCTTTCTTCCCAGAGTTCCCAGTCTTCCCAAAG
>CAYJSJ010000014.1:29765-33817 GCA_964373065.1 uncultured Candidatus Peribacteria bacterium | reverse complement strand
ATTTCCCCATTTCCCCATTTCCCCATTTCCCCATTTCCCCATTTCCCCATTTCCCTATCTCCTACAACCCCTGCATCACCCTATAGAAGATCGTAGCCGCTTCAGCGCGGTTCAATGTCCTTTCTGGGCCAAATGTTCCACCTGGGTCTCCTTTCATTATCCCCATTGCACGCATGACGGCACTGTCGCCGAATGAAACATGCGCGGGGGACACATCAGAAAATCGCTGCCCTTCTCTGAGAACAGAACCGAGCCGCAGGTTTTTGCTAGCAAGAAGATCGGGACCGAGGACGCGGTTGATGAGCGAGGCTGTCTCGCCGCGGCTCACCGGTGTCTCCGGTTGCAGCGTGGCGAGAGCATCACTCCAGCCGCGGCTCCGGAAGAGACACGCAGCTTCATATGCATAATGGCCGATAGGCACATCCGTATATTCCTTTCTGCATTCATCGAGAGGTTCCATGCCCAGACTGAGCAGCGTGCGGTAAAAAACCGTGAGAAGCTGTCCGCGCGTCAAAAGATCGCCCGCACCGTAGGTTCCGTCTTCGTACCCGCGTACGATGCTCCGATGTTTCAGTTCGACGATCGATCTGCCCGCCCAGTCGGGGAGTGAATCTGAAAATGGATTATCGAACGGGGCAGGTGCGGCAGGCGCACGGATGGTAATGGTCTGCTCGTCGATATGCCCGCCTGCTTCTATGAAGATGCGAGCTTCTCCTCCCTGCTCTCCCGCATGGAACGCACACGACTGCGTCTCGCTGCAGTGTTCATCCAGCCAACCGAGCTCCGAACCGTTTACGAGACGCCACGTCGTTTGGATGGGAACGGTGTACGTTGCATAATTTCCTTCGGCGGTCATCAGAAGCGTTTCACCGGGATCGATCGTGAAATCTCCGTACGGACGAATGGTGATCTCTCGCAGCCCCGCGAGGTTACTGGCACCGAGGGAAAGAGAAGAAACGGCGGCAAGCGAAGCAAGCCCCAAGAGACCTGCAACAAACAGCGAAACCTTCTTCTGCGTATGCGACATGTCGTTAGTGTATCACTCGTCGCTTTGCGATGTAACGCTCAGTAAGAATGTGTCCGTCGCTTCATCGCGTGTGATTGTGATTTGCAGAGTTCCCCGCGCATCAGAGAGCGTATCGAGCGGGGCGTTCGTATGCGTGTCATCGAGGTTCCACGTTCCCGGATACGTCAAAACATAGCGGAGTGAATCACTTTGGTAGCGTACGACAGGGGAGCCGAGTACATCATCAGACATAGGTGTTACTTCGGCAGGGGCACTGGCATGCGACGGTGCAGAAGCACTTCTGAATCCCGTGGAAAAATGTTCAATGGAGAACACCGCGATCATTGTGACGAGGGATGCGGCGAGCGTTGCCAGCAATAGCTGAATGCGGTGCATGGAGGTACGCTGTGTGTGTTGGTGGTAATAACATTATTATACTATAATTATAGAATATAGTCAAATACAGCACAGGCTCTTGTATTACGTTGTTCCTGCGGGCTTTATTCTCCTTTCCGTTGCCCTATGGCCGAGTCCTGCATTCGGTTTTGAACTGCCGAAGTTCGTCGCGGCTTCCGCCCTTGCTCTTCTGTGTGCGTTTTCGCTCCTTTTTAGTCGCCACGATAGTATCGGTCTTTCCCTCTCCACACGTGCGGGGAAAGCATTCCTCGTTTTTGCCGCGGTCACCGTGCTTTCACCGCTCTGGTCGGTGGCTCCCGTAGTTTCCGTTCTTGGCGCTGCTCCCCGGTTTCAGGGCGTTTTGATGCACCTCAGTTTTTTTACTTTCGTCTTCTTTTGCGCAGCGTGTGTGAAAAAGGGTGAGGGTAGGGCACTCGTTACAGGCATTGTCGCGGCGAATGTGCTCGTTGTGTTCTATGGGCTTTTGCAGATGCTTGCATTTGATCCGCTCGAAGGTTACTGGATGAGCGACGCATTTTTGGGGCGTGTGTTCTCCACGATCGGTCACCCCAATATGCTCGGGCAGTTCATCTTGCTCACGGTGCCGTTTGTAGGACTTCGATGGATAGGCAGCCGCGATCATGCCGCCAAGATGGTTTGGACGGGACAGATCGCCATCAACGGCGCACTGCTCTTTGCGACGGCGAGCAGAAGCGCGCTTCTCGGCGTTATTCCCATTGTGCTCCTCTTCATCCCGGAGCTGCGTGCTTTTGTCCGGAGCCGCGGCGCGGCTGTGAGCATTGGCCGTGGATTTGTGCTCTCCCTGATCGTGGTGCTGTGTGTGTCGGTTGGGTTCCTGTTTTTTGCGGAGAGATTTTCAGGGACGTTTGAAGCGGGGAGATCCTTCGGTGCGCGAGAAGTGATCTGGGAGGGAACCTTCCAGATGATTGTGGAACGTCCTTGGGGGTGGGGACTTGGAACCATGGCGTTTACGTCGCCGCGCTTCATTGGCAGAGACATCTATGCCTTTGAGTCGCTGACGACCGTCATCGACCGAGCGCATAACGAGCCGCTGCATATTCTCCTCACGCTCGGGCCGATCGGGTTTCTTGCGTATCTTTGGCTCCTCGGGTTTCTCTTCGCCGCGGCGTATCTGTTTTGGCATCGTGATGGGACGGGGCTTATGCGCGCCTGCGTTGTGGGCACGCTTGCGTACCTCACGTCGGTCTTCTTTGGATTTTCTTCCATTGCGACGGGGGCGCTCTTTTGGGTACTGATAGGTATTCTCCTCGGTTCCTTGCCGGTAAATGAAAGTAGATCCGCTCCTCGGGTTTCCGCCCTCGTTCATGTACTCCTCATTGCCGCGTCCACGGTATCGCTCGTCACTGCCCTTCGGTGGGCGCAGGCAAGATCGGCACTCGCCGAAAGCCCGATACAGAGCGTCCTCACCTTCGGCTTCGACCGCGAGAGCCTCATCCAAGCGGCGGAAGTGAGTCTCCGCACGCTCGAATCCGGTGCGGAGCATACGGAAAAAATCGCAGGCGTCGTCCGATCATTGATCGCAGATCTCACAAGCCTCACCGGAGGATACGATGGCATGGCCGACGTGCTTACCGCATGGCTTGCGGCCATAGAGGGCGACCGCGCTGCGATGGATAGAGCGCTGCTCGATGCAGAGGAGAAGCTCCCCGAGAGCGTGGTCTTCCGCCGCGCGGCCATGCACATAGCAGAACTTTTGGGCGATACTGCTTTGCGTGATTTGCACCGCACGGCACTACGAGAGTTGCTGCCTGCAGATTATGCAGTAGAAGGAACGGAACTGCGGAGAATTCTCTTCAAGCAGCATCCGTGGTTGAGGAGCCTCTAGAGAAAACCGAGGGAATTTTCTCTTGCGTTCAGGGGGGAAAAGCGATTCACTATGCCGGCTTATGGAAAACGTAAAAGACGACCCCGGGCGTCGAGAGACGGACGATACAACCCACCCTCCTCCGGAGGTGGAGAGAAGAGTGCGTAATCAAGAAGTTTTGATTCGCGAGGAGATAAAGATGTTTGCCAGAGGGGAAAGTTCACACGAGAGACTCTATATAAATCTAGGATCACACATAAATGCAATACGCGATGAGCTTTTCTACGAATGGGACTATCTGTCTATCGAGCAGATTCTTTCCGAGACGGGAACATCGATAGACAAATGTTTTCACAGTGCCAACGGACAAGCATACTTGGGAAAATTACTGTTCAAGCAAATTCGGCAATGCATCTATGATTGCAAATCAAACAGAGCGCGTGGCATCAGGCGGCGCATCGGATCGGAGGAGAGGCCGGTCGATGCGCTTTCGTAGAAAATGCCCACGATCGCAGTCAGAGCTTCCTTCGCATATTCCACCACGCAGTGAGCATGGAGGCTCCTATGATCAGGAGCACGGTTGCAACGAAATAGACAAGAAGTGTGATAGTCTTGATCCGCCAAATATGCCGATTGCCACCGTCACCGCAAGCATACAAACACCGATCGGATTTCTAAACGTCTCGGGTACCGAGAAGGGAATCGCGCGCGTGGATTTTGCCGATTCCATGACGGAGGAATCCACTACCGAAAGTTTGGGAGCTTGCATGCAACAGCTGCGGGAATATTCCGCACAGAAGCGCA
>CAYJSJ010000014.1:10186-29665 GCA_964373065.1 uncultured Candidatus Peribacteria bacterium | reverse complement strand
GAAAGTTTGGGAGCTTGCATGCAACAGCTGCGGGAATATTCCGCACAGAAGCGCATTAAAGTTCTCGTCAGATGGTTCAGTGTCTTTATGTTTATTCTTTAGCTGAACTGTACTTACTAGTTGGTGGTTTTCAGATTGCGGCAATCTTACTTCGTCATGCCGGTCCATCGGACGATGCAGATAATTAGGCTTGTCGCAGCTCGCATGGAAGTCCAGATGTTCTTCGCCGTTGCTGGCCCGCCTGATTTCCAACGCCTGATGAAGCAACCGTTCCGCTTCGTCGTTGCGGCCCAACGATTGGTACAGACAACCAAGGCTGTCACAGGTCGCAGCGAAGTCCAAATGCTCCTGGCCGAGGCTGGACCGCCTGTTTTTCAAAGCCTGTTGAAGCAACCGTTCCGCCTCTTCATAACGGAAAAGGAACCGATACACGTTACCCAGGTTGTAGCAGATTGCCGCGAAATCGAGATGCTCTTCCCCCAGCAGATTACGATAGCTTTCTAACGCCTGCTTGTAGTAAGGCTCGCTTTCTGCATATTGGCCGACGGCATAATGCTTGTCACCGGCTTCGCGAGCCACACGCGCTTTGCTGAGATCCATGCGTCGTTCATCCAATTCGGATTGACACGCTGGTGGCAATTGACTTTCCGGTTGCAGCTTTACCCATTCGTCAAACGTCATTTCCGTGCCGCTCTTGATCCATCGTTCAAATAATACCCGCGATTCCTCCATGAGCTGTCGATCTCGATCCGTTGTTGGTCCGAAGTACCGTCGCAGGGCAACGCGGATTTCATCCGTGAGGATGTCTTCTTTCTCATCAATAGCATTAAACATTGATTTCACTCCTGGCTCGTTCGGAAAGCCGAATGGATTTCCCCCACGCCGCCATTTTATCAACCAAGGTACGGCGCTGTGCCCGTGATAAACGAGGCAGATATCCAATTGCCTCGGTTGGTTCCAGAATGTTCACATCAAGTTTGTGAGCTTCGAAAAGTGTAGTCAGGTGTTCGTATCGTATACGCTGAATTTTCGAACTCAGTCCAGGTTCTAAGAAGTCATTTTTGATTGTCTCAACTAATCGTCGTCTATAATGCGATTCAACATCGTCTTTGGTTACTTCGATTTGTCCCCCGTTTTTTATCACGTAGGCTTCAAGTGAAAAGAAAACCGTGCTCGTAAGCGTGCGTCTTTCCCACCAGTCGCGAGAGATTGATGCATTGCTGAATTGCCCATTGAACAATTCACGATTCACCTGTGAATCCGTAATCTTTAACTTGCGAAGCTCCTTCCGAATTGCTTCCAGTTTTGCATCATGCTCTCCATTAAATGCTTTTAGCGAACAAAGTGTCCTCCGTTGCTCGAAGCTGAGCGATCTATACTCGGTAAAAGATAAATCTTGGAAGAACTCCCCGAATGATACTCCCTGCGATTTTTCTCTCGTCGTCCGGACTGTCATTGTTATGACTTTAACAGCTTCTGTATATTTTCTTCCCGAATCTCATCAAGAACCGCCTGCTGCTCCGGTGGCAATTGACTTTCCGGTTGCAGCTTTACCCATTCGTCAAACGTCATTTCCGTGCCGCTCTTGATCCATCGTTCAAATAATACCCGCGATTCCTCCATGAGCTGTCGATCTCGATCCGTTGTTGGTCCGAAGTACCGTCGCAGGGCAACGCGGATTTCATCCGTGAGGATGTCAGGTTCATATTTATCGTCGTCCCCTACTTCAGGCCGGTTTATATCCTCGCGGAAGTCTTTCATGTTTGCAAGATGTCAAAACGATAACGCAAGTCGCCATCCAAAGCAAGAAATCTCATCAGTTTGAGCTTTGCTCAAACCCATTGGCATAACATCTGCGTCAACTTGCAAAGTGGTCTGCAATTCTTGCCTCCCCTTGCTGATCTCTGCTACTTCTTAAGCGGCGTAAGAAAATTAGTGATTGAGCAATGCTCATATCGTCTTCTGCTGTTTTCTGCCAAAACGAACCCGATCGTAACGCTCTCGATGCAATAAGGCAGAAATATTGTCCCCGAAGTATTAGGTGATTGTTTCTTGAATAGCACAAGGAGACGTATATGAACCAGATTTTATCGACTTCAAGCAGTTCTTCATCCAGTTCGTCGTCGCCGGATTGCCGCGTTCATCGGCATTGCGACTGCGACTGCCCATCCAGTCCCAGTCCCAAGGCCGACGACACACCCGATCGATTCGCGCGGGCGGTCAAAATGGTCGACCACATCAGCATGAACTTGCCCCGTTATACACATACTTCGATCGTCCAGTACGCAAACCGCGTAACGCACGAAGCCAACAACTTGCGTGACCCAGCACAACGCAAGAATCCGTTGCGTTGTATAGGCAAGATGAATGTCATCTGCATTTCCGAACTCCGTGAGGATCCTATCCGCGATTTCGGATGTCACCGGTCGCGCTTCCTCGTCTGCTCGTTCATCGGTGGCGACGAATCAACTTGTGACACGGGGTTTCCTCACGTATAACACACACTCATGCGCACATTGTCGATTCTTTTCGCACTCGTTCTCGTCGGCTGTACAGCAACTCTGGGAGAACAAATGCTCCCGCGCCTTCCCCGTGTGGAGCCCCCGTTTCACTTTACGAATCTTTCTTTGAGCGGGAGTGTCTTCTCCGGGAAATTTGCAACGTCCGATGCACAAAACAGCCGTCGGCGCTTCATCGCAGATTACTACGGCGACATTCGCATTCTTTTTTTCAGAAATCAGAAGATTTCCTGCGAGTGGTCACTCAGGGGCAACTTTACCCAAGAAGGCGTCTATCGGCTTCTGGATGCTGGTTCCACGCTTTGTTCGGGGAAATTACAACAAGATGGAACGTTTGAGTTCCAGGGGGCATATCTTTTGAAAGATACGCAGACGTCATCCGGCATCTTACTCGGGGGAGAAAATGCAGAGACATTTACGCTCAGAGGAACACTTGGCAACGGATCGGCCATAGGGGACATCGTCATGGGTTCTCTGTTTGGGAACCTGCCGGTGCCGGAAACGCCCCCGCCGGATACGACACAGGGGGTGCGCTTTGAAGCGGTGGATGCAGATGAACCCTAAAGAGCGATGACGAATCAATGTATTACGTACGCCTAGGAAACAGTGCTTCATCTGGATCCGTCGTTTGGTTTATAAGGCGAATCTTCAGTCGCTTGCGGGTAGAATCAGTAAGGGGAGCGGAGTGCTTGACAGAACGGAAATACGGCATAGATTTTTCATATGAATGTTCCAAGTGCTCCGCGTGAACAAGGCATGGACGGCGAGTGTCTCAGGTTAATACGCGAAGAAGATTTCGGAAGAAGTATCGAGAATTACTGGGAGCGTTTTGCCAGTGACGATGATGCGGTGCTTCGCGATCTTCACAGCGAAATTATTGAAAAACTCTACTGCGTCAAAACGATCGGAGAGTTTTTCGACAGTCTCGGGAAAACGTACGGAGAACTCCCTGCGCTCATCGATGTGCGGGATGCGGGAACCATGGCTCCGCAAAGGCTTCCTACGCTTTCGTACCGGGAACTTGCCGAAGCGATTGCCAGGAAAAGATCTCTCCTTGCATCGATGGGTATTACGCGCGGGACGGAGGTCGGTTTTCTCGGCGAAAACAGTCCGGAGTTTCTGACGACACTCGTTGCGTGCATGGGGGAGGGTGCCATTGCGGTTCCCTTTGCCGGTCGCGCGGAATCCGGCCAGACGCCGGAGGAGGCCATGGAACGCGCGGAGGTGGCATTTGTCTTCCTCGATCCTTCCGGGGTGGATGCGGCACTTGCGGCCGATCCCACTTCGCGTCTCGGACGCTTGTGTCGCGTCGGTCACGTGTCTGCTCTGGGGTGGGAGGCAGAGCAAAAACTTTCCGGACACGCGTTCGGTCGGATGCTTCGGCAAGAAAAACCTCCGGAAGATCGGGGGAAATGCGCGGAGGATCCCATTCTGCGCATCTTTTCGAGCGGAACGACGGGCATGCCTTCCCTTGTCACACTCCGTCACTGCGATCTCCTGCACCCGGCACTCACGCTTCCCGCGAGGTATAACCAGCCCCCCGGGAAGCGAACGCTCGAGATGATGCCGCTCTATCACATCTATGGGATAGAGACCTTGCTCTGCGCGCTCGCTGGCGGGTCGAAGGTGTACCTCGCGGACGGTACGTCCATGAAGCAACGCGGTGAGGCTGTCTTACGCGCTGCGCGTCCGCACTTTATGCCTATGGTTCCGTACGCACTCATCATGTTGCGCAGGCGCATAGAGGCGACTCTCCAAGAGAAAGAATCGAAGGGGGGACTCGTTCAACTGTGTGTGCGCTGCATAAGAGAGGCTGTTTCCCTGCACATGGTGAAGGTGGCGAACGAAGACATTCGTCTCTCGAAGAAGTTGGGAATGCAGCGCGATGATCTTCGGGAGGCGTTTCGGTACTGGAAGCCGGTGCGTGCAAAACGATTCCACATTCCACAGGGTGTGCTCGCAGGCGTGCGCAGAGCTATCGGCAGGCTGCTCATCACCTTAAAAGTCCTTCCGGACGCCGGTCTTGAACATTTGACCATGAGCAATGGACTTTTGATCAGCGGAGGTGCAAAAATCGATCCGGAAACACTCGCGTTTTTCTGCGCTCTCGGCGTGAACGTTATTCCGGGATATGGCACGACGGACGACCCGATCATCAGCGCCCCCCTCCCAGGACGCAGAGAGCCTCTGACCTGCTCGGGGGTACCGAGTCAGAAGGTTTCCTTTAAAGAATGTGATGATGGTGTGTGGGAAATCGTCATACCCGGAGGATCAAAAACGGATGAAGAGGGGAATGTAACGGCAATGGAGAAACGAACGAATGATTGCGGAGGATTTGTGATGCCGGAGGGGGACATCACTCGCATGTCATCGGATCCATATATCTTGGTGCACGGACGGCGCAATAATACAGTGAAGCTTTCGTCGGGGTTCTTTGCAGATCTTTCTGCGTACGAGCGGGAGATTATGCAGGGAGTCTCGGGCATAGCGCACGTCATCGTGATGCCATCCGAAGATCCCGAGACACACGGGCTGTGTGCGTATCTGATTCCCCAGGAAGACGGCGACTGCTCCTCCGATCTACTTTCGGAAATTCAAGCGATCACTGAGAATCTTGCAAAACGTTCTCGAGCGTGCGTCACAGCGTATGAGGTACTCAGCGGTGCGCCAACAAGCAAAGAAGCCATAGACGGAGGGAGATACTATTCCCTCAAAGGCGAACCGAAGAGGAAGGAATTACTGAAGGCATTTTCGCATAGGAAGGACGTCGACGAAAAGACTGCGTGAAAAAAGTCTCGGAACGCAGAGCGTTATCTCCTCCGTGGGCGGTGCTTCCACCGCTTTGGCCCGTAGTGTTGCGGTCGATGGCCAGAGCTTGGGCTGCGCGCAGAAGGCAGGACGCCGGGTGCTATGGATGGATGACTTTTGCGTGGAATCTGGGTGCGAATAAGGCGCTCGATGCTTGCGACATCTTGTGCCTGGCTGGGGGTAGCAAAGGAAATGGCCATTCCCGCGCGGCCCGCACGCGCAGTACGGCCGATACGGTGAACATAATCGTACGCGTCATTGGGAAGGTCATAATTGATCACGAGAGCGATGTCTGCCACATCAATGCCACGTGCAGCGATATCGGTTGCTACAAGAACACGGTATTTCCCGCGTTTGAATCCCTCGAGCGCTTCCCTGCGCTGGCTTAGGGAGCGGTTCGCATGGATTTCTGCTGCGGAGTGCCCCTGATCGCGGACGGATTTCACCATCTTCTTCGCGCCGTGCTTCGTGCGACTGAAGACGAGGACGCTGCCGCGATGCTCGGCAAGCAGCGCGCACAGGAGTGCGAGTTTGTGTTCCTGGCGCACGACGAAGAGTTCTTGCGTCACCTGCGCAGCAGCTGTGCCGGAGGGAGCTACTTCGACGCGCAGGGGAAGACGCATTTCCTTGCGCGCAATCTCCATAATTTCGGATGGCATGGTGGCAGAGAAGAGCATCGTTTGGCGCTCGCGGGGCACATGCGCCAAAATGCGGTTGAGCTGCGGACGAAATCCCATGTCGAGCATGCGGTCGGCTTCATCGAGTACAAGGACGGAAACTTCTTTGAGCGTGATGGTTTTTTTCTCCATGTGGTCATTGAGCCTTCCGGGTGTGGCGATGATGATGCGCGGATTGTCGCGGATCATGCGAAACTGCCTCTGGTACGGTACGCCGCCGATCAGCACCGCTAGGCGGATGCCGAGCGCGGTGGAAAACGGCCGGAGTGCCTGCTCCACTTGTTCGGCGAGTTCCCGCGTCGGGACGATCACAAGTCCGCGGCCTTTTCCTCCTGCAAGGCGCTGGAGCATGGGGATGCCGAAGGCAAGGGTCTTTCCCGTGCCGGTCTGCGCAATGCCGACGAGGTCTTTGCCCTCGAGCCCCGACGGGATCGATTGTTGCTGTATGGGCGTCGGCGTCGTCAGATTCCTTTTGACGAGGATCTGGAGGAGGGCAGGGGCGATGCCGAGCGAGGAGAAATTTGCGGTGATGGTACCGGGGGGAGGTGACATGGTGTTGTTGTCTCGTGCACGAATCCTACGCCAAAATACGGTTAAAACTATGAAGAAAGGGCGATTCTTTGGGTGGTATACTCCCTCCCCTTTGCACTCCGAAGCCTCCATCGACGGCAAAGTATGGAAGGTACCTGCACGCAGTGATCCGCCGACTGTAACAGTCGATGACCTGCGGCGTGTGCTCATTGCGAAGAGACGATTAGAACATGAGCTTTCTGCGGAGCCGTCATGCGATGCCCTGCATGATCCACTTCTTTTGAAGAACCTCGGTGTGGCGGCAGAGCGCATCACGTCCGCCATCGAAAGCGGAGAGCGCGTCACCATAGTGGGGGACTACGATGTGGACGGGCTCTGTGGTACGACGATTTTGGTAGAAAACATCTGTGCGCGTTGGCCACAGGCACGGGAACAGCTCTCGTGGATCATCCCCGATCGTTTTCTGGACGGTTACGGGCTGAGGCAAGAGCTGCTTCCACGCATTATGCAAACGCAGGCATCGCTCGTGATCACGATCGACAATGGCAGTGGAGATGCGGCTGACGCGGCAATCTCTGATCTTCGTAAACAGGGTGTGGATACCATTGTTCTCGATCATCACCTCACGCACACGCTTCCCGATGCCATTGTGGTAAATCCCCATCAACCCGAATGCCAGTATCCCAATAAAGATTTGTGCGGAAGCGGAGTCGCTTGGAAGGTGGCGCAAGTACTCAGAGGAGAAGCACCGCCGCTTGGGTTACTTGCACTGGCCACTGTTGCCGATGTCGTGAAGCTCCGTTTGGAAAATCGCATGCTTGTTCAGTTGGGTCTGGAAGAGATGCGGGCGCATCCACATCCCGCATTGCGTAGCCTTTGCATCGCACGGCGGCAGCGGTGGGAAGCTGCGACGTCTGAAATGCTTGCGTACTGGATCGCACCCATCATCAACGCAAGCCATCGCATACCGCGGGACAGAAACGTACAAAACCCTGCAGAAGCACTCATGCTTCACGATGATCCGGGAGCCGCCAACGATTTACTACAGCTCTTTATGATACGTCGTAATCTGCAAGACAGAGCGCAAACTACCATCAGAAAAACCATCCATCATCAACGCGAAAAGTCCATCGTCGTGCTAACGGGAGACGATTTTGAAGTTTTTCACGAAGGCCTGGTCGGTCTTTTTGCGGCGGAAGTCGTGGAAAAAACGGGGAAACCGTGCGCAGCAGTCACGCAGAGTGGAAAAGGTTCGGCTCGTAGCATAGACGCGTATCACATCACGCATGCGTTACAGCGCCAAGCAGATACGCTTCATGCACTCGGCGGGCACCATCATGCGGCAGGGTTTACCGTAAAGAAGAATTGTTTTCCTGCTTTTCGAGAGCGGCTCTTCCGTGACGCAGAGCAGCTCCTGCAACACGAACGCTTGGAGCCCGGTCTCGACATCGATGCTGTCATAGAGGCAGATGCCATGCGTTGCATCATGGAGGGGCATCGGGAGGCACTGAAGAGTCTGCTTCGGGATCTCGGGCCGTTTGGACGCGAGAATGAAGCACCGAAGATCCTTATTCCGAATGTGCAGGTTCTAGGAGCCGATTGCGTGGGAGCACTCGACCGACACGTACGACTGGAGACCTCTCTTGGTCGCATGATGGGATACTTCTTCGGTCGACCAAACCCAAGCATAGAACACCTCAAGCATGATCTGGTGGTGACTCCTTCGGAAGGTTCGGAGGGGATAATGCTCCTTTTGCGGAGCTTGCGTTTGCCGAGCACTGTTCACTGGCATTCCAGTTTCCCTCTGTGATCAATCGTGCAAGGATTTCATCGCGCGAGCCTCTTCGGTTCAACAGAAATGCACAGCACTCGGCCATGATTGCATCGGAGCGCCCCACGCGTCCATGGCGCTGGACGCGCTGGCGGTCGCTGAAGCTCAGGTCGTATTCGGCGAGGATATTCGCGCCCCGCAGGTCCATGCCGCGATCGGTCACGCTTGTCCCGAGGAGCAGGCGAATTTCTCCGCTCTCGAACCTCTTACGTGCAAGCGCATTATGCGCGGCAATCTGCGTTCCGCCGCCTCCTATCAAGAAATCAGCGGGGATACCATTTTTTCGCAGGACATCAAAAAGATGGAAGAGCGTCGTTTTGTATTGAATCGAGGCCAGAATGCGGGCATCGGGTTTCGCAAGCATTTTCGGAATGGTCTCGAGGAAGCGCTGTTCCTTCGGGTGCGCCCCGACGCGTTGGATACCTTCTACGGCTCTTCTAAGCCATTTATTGTGGAAGAACTTATAGAGTCTTGCGATACGGGAGCGTTCTTCCTCGGAATCGTGCTTCGAATTCGTTTCAATATCTGCAAGCTCTCGCAAGCAGCGGATGATCTCGTTCCACGCCACTTCGCGTTGGTCATCGTGGATGGGTTCAGGAAGGGAATCCCACACGCGTAATCGCAGAAGAGTGCGACGTATATTCTCAAGCGTTTCATAAAACGGCATATCGATCCGCTCAAATCGACCGAGGAATCGAGAAACGCTTTCGATGGTGCAGGGGGACTTAGCGAGTAATTTCCTAGCTTCCAGCGCTGCAATTTCCTCTCCGGCTGTATACACTTTCCCCAGAAGAGGTGCGTAGGAGTTGCAGTCCGTCGTGTGATAGAGATCGATGAGAGACCGGAATCCGTAGAGCGCCCTGCGGTATTTCCTCAATTCTCTTTTCGATGTGCCAGAAAGTTCTCCATTGTCTTGCCGCTCCGACTCCGTACGATGCCAGAGGCCGCGGAGGCTCCTCCTCTTTCGTACATGGACGACATCATCACGTTCAAATGTTTGCTCCTCAATTGCTGTAAGTCGATGAAGGATGTCTTCTAAAACATCGTGTGTGATCGATGGAATCTTCTCGGGGTCAAGCTCGGGAACGGGGAAGCGGGGGAAGTGCTTTTTGTCCGGATCATCATGCACGAAGCAATCGCGGAGCACGTGGATTTCTTCCAGAAGCCACTGCTGCATCTGTTCGACAATGAAGTGATGTTCCCATGTCGCTGGGCAATACTCGATGCGCACCATGCGTGTTCGCCGCTGAAGTTCCAGAAGGCGGGCGTACGGTTTATCGGTTTCTTCACTCAGGACGTGTTCGATGGAAAGCATGGTACGAAATCCTTCCATGTCTCTCCCCTTCGCCGTAGCTGTCAGTGCTACCAGTCGACGGTCGCTACGGTTCTCCAAGCAGCCAAGTAATTTTGCCAAAGGAAAAATTGGGTAGTCACCCGTGCCTGCCTGGATGCCGTAATCGCCTTCATCCACAAAGAGCAGAATGTACGCTATGTCCTGAAAATGTTCGATCTCTTTCATGAATTTATGAGGAGTGTCGATCCGGAGGGAACCCTGCGCGAGCATTTCCTTTGCGACTGCTCCATATTTTCCGGAGTCAAACGACGCGATGTGTTGTGCGACGAGCGGTTTTGTGGGTGCAGTGAGAATGCACATAAATGCTTTCGAAGAACGTGCGTGTCCTTCGCGCCCTCCGGTCACTTCTCGCAGCGTTTCCTCCAAAATCTTCGCAGCGTCGAGAGTTTTTCCAAATCCGGTCGGCTTCACAATCAGACAATTGCCTTTTTGTTGCATGACCCAGCGTATTGCATAGCGTTGATGCTGCTTCGGACGCAGGGGCGCGTAGGGCCACTCCTCTTGGCTGCCTGTGTCTCGCGACGGCAGTGCATCTTCTCTGGAAAGCCGGAGAACAGTCTCCCAGATATGGCGGGAATCGTTTGGTCGCTCCAGGAGGTGGCCGATTGCATGTCGTAGATGCAGTGCGGCAGATTGCAGGTTGAACACAGGCAATTGTTTGACAGGGTCTTTTGCCAGGATCGCTTGGTTGTAGCGTTCCCATGATCTGTGCGCTATTCCCGCTACCCTTTCGAGCATCCGAAGGATGCCCTCCTGCTCATCGGGAGGAAATCCATGCATCTGCAATGCATCGATCAATTCTGGGGGTAATTCACGATTCCGGCGCGGCATTGGCTGTGAGAGGAATCATAATGCGGAATTTCTCGTGAAATTGTCGTGATTCTTCGACGGAAAAAGCATCGGTCGGAGTTCTCGGCGTGCATTTCGTCTTGTGAGCTTTTCGTGGACACTCGTACGTTGCAACAGGAAACAATTCGTCCCCCCTACCGAGATTGCGGGGAACATTGAGCTTGAGGGTGTGTCCGCATTCCCTGTTTGGGCAGAGCAAATTAGCTCCTGTCCACGCTACGCTCTCCGATGTCCGTTCGGCCGCACCATCGGCGCGTTTGACGAAGTATGCTGCGTCATCCTCTTTTCCGAGCTGCATCGTGGTACCTGATCCCAAAAGCTGGAACGCAAGCAGGCGTCGTTCCCATTTTTCGAGTTTGGTATTGCTCTCATAGAGAGCATCTGCGATCAAGTCCGCCTGATCCTCATCTTCCGGGTGCTTACGGTACGTCCACCAATTTGTCGTACCGATCCGCGCGTAGGTGAAAATTTTTCCGGCATCATGCAGCCAGATCCCCATCATCATGTCTTCCAGTGAATACCGAGGCGGCGGTATGTTTGCTCCAGACTGCATGTCGCGCACGATAGATGCGTACATACGGGCATAATGGACCATGAGTCCATGCGTATGGCAATCGTGGTGCTGATGCTCGTGTGGAAGGTCATAATTGTACGATGATGCAGGCACAGAAAGGTAGAGGTGTGCATGATCCGAAAACCATTGGGCGAGCTTGGAGCGTTGCACAAACCGAATCATGTCTACCGCATCGCTGTCGGCGAGAACATGATGGAGTGTTTTTGCGTTATGTTGAAAGAGAAAGGGGTCAAGAGATGCTATATGCTCATAGAGTTGCTGCATGTCCTCTGCAAGCGGAGGCTCCGGTTGCACAGATGGCTGCTTTATCTCTTCCGGTCGTTTGTCGAAGAGATCTGGATGAATAAGTGTTGGTCGCGAAGTAGGCATAGAAGGGAGGAACTCTAGCACGGGTGTCATACCTCGACAACGGTTCTCCGTCACTCAATCATCGAGTCCATCGAGGCGATCCATGACGAAGTGCAGGAGTGACCGCAGGTGATCGGGGAAATCCTTACGACTCGGGGAGATAAATGTCGTTCCCATCGCTTTACAGACTTCTCTATAGGGTGTTCCCGCCCCAAGGGAGAGGCCGCGCATGAGCCCTTCCACGGCACCCTGTGGATCTTCGAGGGAGCGTTTGTACATCTGGAGCGCGGTGATGCGTGAGATGGCGTAATCGATGTAGTAAAACGGCGAGGAGAAGATGTGGGATTGCTGCTGCCAGTAATTTTTTCGTATTGGTTCCAAGCCGTGCCAAGAGATATTGCGGGGATAATACTGACGCATGAGATTGCCGAAGTACGCATCCTGCGCTTTTTTTGTGTGATTTTCGGGATTTCTATGCAGGTAGTGTTCAAAGCGATCGACCGTGACTGCCCACCCGAAGAATCGAACGATTTCTTCCAGATGCGTGCGCTCGGCTCTTTTATGATCCTCTGCATCGTAGAAGACGTTCCAGTGCGGCATCGTGAGCATTTCTAAAGTTTGACTCATCGTCTCGGAGGTCAGGGAATCCGTAAACATCTCTCGATCGTAGACCAGAGTGCGATCCCTGCCGTACAGTGTCTCTAGTGCGTGCCCCATTTCGTGCACGAGAGTCACCATATCCTCGTGTGTGCCCGTGCTCGGAGACTGCACGTACGCAAGGTCGAGTGAGGGGGTCGTCAGGCAGAGTGCCGGTGGAGTTTTGCCTTTACGCATGCGGACATTAATGAGACGCGCATCGACGAGCTCCTGAAAGTACGTACCGAACATTGGGTGCAGTCGCTCAAGTATTTCCTGTACCCCACAGAGTAATTCTTTATGTGTTTCAAATGGTCGGAGTGGTTCCATGCCCTTTGGAGTAGCAACCCCGCCGCCGCGAGCTGCATTCGTATCCCACGGATAGACAACAGTAAGCCCCAATCTCTTTTTGTGACGCTCTGTAATTGTTTCTGAGAGCGGCAGTGCAATGCGCTTTACGGCGCGTGCAAACTCACGCGCACCGCTTACGGAAACCGCCACAGAGTTTCCATAGAGCTGGTACTGGGAGTAGGAGGAGTGACCGGCGTTTTTCGCGATGGCATGCCGCAAACGGATGCTACCGCCACTGGCGATGTCTAGAGCGTCTTTTTTTTCCGCTCTCACATGCTGGATGGAGCGCCAGACGTGCTCGCTTGCCGCGCGATCAGAGGAGTAACACCTAGCTTCTGCTTGCCCTATGGCGATGCGTTCTCCATCGAGCTCGACGGTGATTCCGCTGTGGATTCGGTCTGCTTCATCCTCGTACTTTTTGAGTCCGATCTCACAATCATGGTTCTCCGGGGTAAATTGCTCGCATTGAAGTTGTATGTTCCTGCATGCATTTTTATAGAGGGGAGAGCGCCGAAGAGCAGGGAAAGAGGGATGCTCGACGATGGACGTAAAGAGTGGCTGCTTTAAGGCTGAGGCCTCCGGATCTGTATGAACGTAGAAAGGCCCGAGTAGGTCGGGCAAAGCGTGACGCCCTGCGTTTTTGTATGCTTCGATCTCTGTCTTCAGGAGCATTTCTAAGTATATGCGCTCGCAATCGCTCGTTCTTCTTATTTTTTCTGCAAGACCACGTTCCGATCGTGGATGGAATATTAGTGTATCCGATACTTCTTCCTGCAGGAGATCAAGGGTGGGTCGATAGCGTCGAAGAGAAGACATAACGAGAAAGGTTCGCAGTATACATTCTTTCCTTCCGGATGCTACTCTCTGAGTCTAAAGATTGCATGTATGGCGCATCCTCCTTCATCATTTGATCGCGACGTAGCGCAAACGCTCGCGCGTTGCCCTCACGTGCTCACCCGCGAGATCGGATCTGCTTCATACGGCGAGCGTCGTTATCCTCTGCTAGTTGCAACCTATCCTCATGTACCTCAGAAAAAATGCCAAACCGTACTCTTGGCAGGCGGTATCCATGGGAATGAGCCTGCCGGTGTATATGCGATAGTATCGTTCCTGAAGGATGCTGTGGAGCACTACCGCAATCATTGCAACATCATTGCATTTCCCTGCATGAATCCGAGCGGATTTGAGGATGCGACTCGGCTGACCGCATCCGGAAACAATATCAACCGACTCTTCGGTACGAACGCCTCTCAGCAGGAGGTGCGCGTCATAGAAGATTGGCTCACGACGTTTGAAGCGCATGTGCGACTCGTGCTCGATCTGCACGAGGACCCGTCGGATGCGGCTGTGCTCCATATGCCCAATGCGCCGATTCCAGAGCAATGTTACCTCTACGAGAATATTGCAGATATGAGGAAAGGTATCGGTCGTGCCCTCATTGATCTTCTTCCAACGGAAGATGTCTGTCACTGGACGGAGATCTATAGAGAAAGAAACGACGATGGAGTCATCGCATCACACGGAAATCTCGCAGAGCATCACACGAAAAGTTTCGATGCGTTTCTCCTCTCGCGCTGGACCAAGCATGCCATTACCACGGAAACTCCGACACTCTGGCCACTCCGAAAGCGCATTGAAACGCATGTGCAGTGGATATGCGGGGCATTGGATCTCATCAAACAAACCTGATCGCAGCGTTCGGGTGTCGCTTCTTCGTCTGCGCCAGCAGATGCTGGCAAGAGTGTTTGAGAATTTGCGGTGCCAGATTCTTGGCACGCGTGAGAAGTGTTTCCAGTGCAACAGCGTGCAGGAGCGTATTTTTTTTCGAACAATTACATCGCTTGCAGGCGAGGCTCAAGTTTTGCAAGCTGTCATGATGTTTCGGGAGGAATGTTCTACAGAAGTCACTCACGTGTGATGCAGAAGACCCCGCCACTCGCAGTCGAAAGGCGATATCTTCCAGAATGTGGCAAGTACCCCTTTGCTGTTTTGAAATACCGTTCACGTCTTTCGGCATCTTCCTTTGACTGATGGCCTTCAAAATAGACGAGTTCAATTGGAAGCCGTTTGGTCGTCGATTTATTCTTACCTACTTGGTGTTCTTTCAGTCTTCTCTTAAGATCCTTTGTCGATCCAATGTACAGCTTCTGATCTTTGCATCGGAGAATGTATACGCAGTAGAAATGCATAAGTGAAGTATCGTAGCAGAAATAGTGGGCAGTAAACCACTCGCCTTGCTCGGGTTCACTGCATGAACCAGTTGCGGTCGCATTTATGTAGGTGGCGAAGCCATGAATCGGAGGCTGCATTGTGTGCAGCGCAAAACGCCGCTGCTTTGCAGCGGCATGCAGCCGACTGGTTCATGGCTCTCCAGATTGTACCACGTTCGAACGGTAGTTTCGGAGACGTTGCGCGGATTGGAACTCGCGTTTTTGATGCTGAAGCAGCCTGTTTGATGAGCTTCTTCTTGATTTGCGACTGCAAAAACTTGCACGGAGTGCGGTGGTTCAAACTTAGCTTTTTGGTATGAATGGCTCAATGTCTTTTTCTTGCAGCAAGATTGTTTTGTCACAAATGCTTGCTAAACCGAAAGATTGCCCCTGCCTGATGGAACTTCCCACATACACTACCTTCTTTCCGATGCGTTGTACTTCCTGCACTGCCGGAACGAGATCATTATCGGAACTGATCAGGTAGGCGATATCGAATTTCTCTTCTAAGGCGAAACGAATCATTTCCACGGCAATCAGAACATCCACACCTTTTTCATGATACACTCCGTCAGGATACGAAATGAGATGCCCAAAACCGATTTGCACATTCTGGTATTGGAGTTGCCCAATGAGTTGCTGTTGCTTTGCGTACATCGTTTCACTCTTTTCATTTCCGCGCTTGCGTTTGAGTTTACCAATGTAGTAGTGAATGTTCGTAAGTTCCTGTGATCCAACAAGTTGCTCACAAAATCTTCGTATCTGAAAATCCACTCTTGGCTTCTTCTCCATGAAAGCAAGAAGTTCTTTGAGTTTGAAATACCAGTTACCACCGTCGATGAATACAACTGCTTTTGGCACGGACAGGAAGGGTACCACATCTTAAAACTGCCGTCCCGCTTGCGCGAGAGGGCAGTGGGATTAGCGTCCGTATTGTACTACTGTGCATGTATGATTTCAAGCGAAATCGTGCACTTTTTCCATTCTCAGCAGAGATCCTTTAAACTCTTGCAGAAGATTCCTGGCATCTTCCGGCTGCAGAAGGTCGTTCTCTGTAAGAAACGCTTCAATCAACCCCTTTCCCTCATGCTGCTGTTTCCATGAATGTCCTCGCAATGCTGACAGGGTAAACAGGTAAGCTTCCCGCACAAATGCGGATTCCAGAGAATCCTGTGAGAGTGACGCAAATGGAACTTTACGCTCATTCCAGATCAAGAAACCCATCAAGTTCATAAACCACCGAAACACTGTACATTCTCGCGCATTCTCTGCGAACCATGCAGGAGGAAGAGCGTGACACCCACGCAGTATGCACTGCTCAATGTCTTTTTCGGAGAGTAGTTGCTGCTCAGGGGAAAGTGGAGTATCAAAAAATTCTGCTTCAATGTCTTGCAGCAACTCAATGAGTGTTACGCTGACACATCCGTACCGATCTATGCACCAAGGACGATTGCAGGGGGCATCATCACGAGGTTCAAACCCCAACGCTTCCATAGCTACTGCAATCTCCTCCTCACTCTTGCAGGAAGAGAGTACTGTACTTATAGCTTCGGCTTTCTCCAGAAATTCATCCCTTACAGTAAGAGCTTCTTGATACTCCTCAAAGGAAGAAAATGATTTCGGGTTGGGTGGGTCAGAAATAATCACAGGCTGCGTACCGGCTGGGTCAATCAGAATACCGGCAATGTCCCCCTCCGTTCCCGGTGGCCATTCGGTCACTTGTTCCTGAACCTGTCCATCAAAGAGCCAGTGCTGAGGGAGTTGATACCCATGCTTTTCAGCAAGTTTTTCGATGAAGATACCCCGCGTCACTTCCTCCATTCCTCGACGAATGGTTTTGAGGTATTTGTCTTTTGTATCCCAGGATCCGCGCGGAATGCCATTCAGGAGTTCCTCTTGTAACTCCTCAAGATAAGAATGTTGTTCACGATACGTTCTCTCTATTTCGAACAGTTCGATGCATTGTTCAATGAGCATTTTTTGAAAGTGTTTGATCTCTGCCGCGCGCTTCTTACCATACTTCCTCTTGCGAAACTGATAAGAATCGGCAATGAACGACATTCCGAACCGATATCGACTCATAAGCTGAAGTCCTGCATTCCGAATATTGCCGTTAGGATCAAAGATGGTTTCCTTGTAGAGAGACCAGATATCTTCTGCATGTACTCGCAGCAAATCTTCCGTTGTCATTGCAAATTTAAGGAGACGAAGCGCGTTGTATCGCAAGAGTGCATCTTTCGTATGTTGCTGAATGACCACAATGCAAGTGCGGTAGATCTCTTCAGCATCTATTTGTTGAAATAGAGGATATGTTTCGTAGATGCGTTCAAAATTTTTCAAAGTGTTTGTCACGGATTTTATATCAGGCACGAGTGCGGTATTAATCAATGTGGCGATTGCCTTGGAATCAGGGGTTTTGATTGTTCTGACCATGGGAAAGGAACTATATCAAATTCGCGATATTGTACAAAGTGTATAATTTGGCTTAAATAAAGAAAAAAGCATGGCTCCCGGGCTCGGATTCGAACCGAGGACCAATGCGTTAACAGCGCACTGCTCTACCGCTGAGCTACCCGGGAATATGATGGATGCATTCAATGAACGAATAATGAGTAGAGCAGCGATATCTTGTTATACAACGTCCGCGCCAATGGCGGACTAGGCGCTGAGCTACCCGGGACCGTTTTCCCTTGCTTCATTATACGCATGCATCGATCGGAGGTAAGCGATTTTTTGAGGAATCATGGCTTATGTGTACACCTCCCATCGGCACACTTCTCTCTGCTCTCTGCAATGTCTTTATAGATCATCCTTCCGAGTGGTGCGATTCCGGGCAGGTAGAGCAGGGGAGTGAAGAGCATGGTGGCAGGGAGGTGCCAACTGAGGATGCGGATTGCGTCGAAGCCGCTGAAGTACCGGCCGCTCGGCATGCGGATATGCATCGCGCGGTCGAAATCGTCTTCGGAGATGTCTTTTGCGTAGCGGATGCGGTTTTTCTTCGTACGGAAATCAACAGGTGTGAGCCGCGCAAGATGGTCGAGCATCTTCAGGAAAAATATGCTTCTGCGACAGAGTCCGCACCCACCGTCATACAGTACCGCAATTGTTCCCTTCCATCGTCTATTCCATGCATGTGCGAATGATTGAAAATCTTCATCCAGCAGTAAGCCGATGAACGCCGTGGTCATCGCAAACGGAAAGGAACCGACATCCATGAAGACAAAGATTCCCCAGTGGAAGAGCAGGCCGCCTGCTATGAGGATGCGTTTGATCGAATGGTGCCGCATCCATGCGGGGAGCACGTACGCGAGGCTGCGGGGGAGCAGGAGAAGAATCCAGCTCAATTCTAACATGAGAGTGTAAAAAGATGCGTACGGTGATATCCACACAAATGCGTTCATGGTTTCTGGCGCGTACCGAACGAAGTGCGTATGGTGAAACACCGCTTCCACCGCGGTACCATCGAGCCACATGGTTCCCTGCAGCTTATCCCACCATGACGTGAGATAAATGATGATGAGTTGCCACAGAAGAAGCCTGTATGGCCATATCTGCGTACGAAGCGGCTGAAGAAACTCTCCCGTCTTTTTCCAGTGGCCCCATTGCCTCCGCAGGCGGCTGATGGAGAACGCATCGATTTCGGGTGCAATCATCAAAAGAAAGCCGATGTTCCGGAGCACGGTGTCTCCGCCGCCGAGCGGTTGCAGGTTTCGTTCATGAAAGGAAAAGAGGAGAAGGACGGAGGTAACGGTCATCACGCGCGGCCATATCCCCACCATCGTGCAGAAGAGGCAGGCGCAGAAGATGCTCCAGAGGATGATCACTCCCGACGGATCGGTGATGGACTGAAGCAGCGTGAAGCGATACTCGGAACGCATGACCAAGTATGAAAGATCCTGCGGCATAGTGCCGGCATCCGCGTAATACCGGACGATGTCGCCGGCGCTCCCGAGCAAAAAAAGGAGCACCGTGAATGCCCATGCGATGCGCATAAGGCCGAACCCCGCGGCAGAAACTTCTTCGAAGAAGAACCGATCGACAATACGGAGCATCGTTCCCGCTTTCTTGCCGATGATGCTGGGGTTTTTTTTACGACGCTTCATCTGGAGGGGGGCAAGCGGTCAGAAGCAGAATGTCTTCGTACCATTCGGGTTGCCATGCATTCCACCAATCCTGCGATTGCGGTCTCTCGTTTTTTGGAATCACCATCCATCGCTCTCTGAGTCGCATGCGTGTTCCGGTTGGAATACTCTGTATTCGGCATACGTCGTGCACATAGACCTCCTGCAAGGGTTGCATGTTGTCTGCATCCAATCGACGGATGAGCTTGAGCTCCGGAGCGCGTTGCCAGAGCGTAACTGTGCGTTCATTCACGGATGCCGCGAGGATCCAAAGGTTCTTCTCCTCTTGGTCTATCTCCAAGGTGATGACTCTGCGCAGAGGATCGGGAGAAAAAAGATTCCACCGTTGCCATTGTGAAGTCATGAGCATATAGGGCTTCACGATATCGCGTTTGGATGCGAGCCAACCGAGAACGGGAACTCCTTCAACATCATAGATGGTGTAGATGAGGACTGCGCTCATGTGCCAGAGTACAAAGACTGCGATGCAGAATTTTACGACACCGCGGAAAAATTTCATGGACATACGATGAATGGACAATGGAGATTTGACAATTGACAACCCCACTTCGTCACAAAACGGCTGACTTCGCGCAAGCCGACAACCGACAACCGACAACCGACAACCGACAACCCGTCTTGCATCACATCTTCGGTACCAGTATCGCGA
>CAYJSJ010000014.1:0-10086 GCA_964373065.1 uncultured Candidatus Peribacteria bacterium | reverse complement strand
ACAACCGACAACCGACAACCCGTCTTGCATCACATCTTCGGTACCAGTATCGCGATCTCCCGCCCAACGAACTGGTCTTTGCGTCGGTAGAGGAGAGTTGGTTTCCCGCTTTCATTCCGCAGGCCTTCCGGGAGAACCGCTTGGTAGCCGCAAGAGGGAAGGACATCCCATATCGCTTCCAGGCGGATATCCTCTGTGCCCATGCGCCAGAACGGCCACGTTACGACGAGTGGAACGCCGGGCAGAGTCGCCGCGGCATTCCGCAGAAACGCCGCCTGCAGTTTCTCGCTTTCTTTGCGGTATTTTTCCGCATTGCGGAGCGACGGGCGCTTCGTGAGCGCCAGCCCGAGGCTCGTTTCGGTTACGACCATATCGGGGAGATTTTTTACGGTAAATGCTTTTGTGGCATCGTGCTTATACACATCGTCCGTTACATCTTTCTTCAGGATTTTTCGTTCTTTGCGGATCCACTCGATGTTTTTCTTGGTTCCGTTTACGGCTTTTAGCATGACGTCCGATGCCAAGATGTTCCAGCCACGGAGCAAGCACTCCAGTGGTATCACTCCCGTACCGCAGAAGGGATCAAAAACAGTGTAGATAGCTCGCTTCCTTCGACTCGTAACGAGAGGAACCGGCGATGCCATAACGTTCCTGCACACCGCCCATGCGCCGAAATTGAGCATCACTTGCGCAAGCTTCGGCGGCAGCAGGCCGACTGTCGTATCGCGCACCGGTTTCTCCATGTCTCTCCACGTGTAGGCATTGATGTTTTGCGCTGCTATGGTTTTACCGGCCCAGAGCCCGTGTTCGTTCCCTATCAGGAAGAGCTCCACCCCTTTCTTTCCGTTGAGGATATCGGCTTGCAGCAAAAGCGGTGTGGCCGCCGGGCGAGACTCGTTGCCGATATATCGGCTGGGACGGCTTTGTTTACGCAGTGCCTCTTTGCCCTTTCGGTACGCGTTTTTTATGTCGCGTTTCGGAATCCCAAAGCACCGAAGGCCGAAGGTTATTTTCTTTTTTACGTCGGAAACTTCGGCACACAGAATGCGCGGAACGTCCTCCATGGAGACATCCGCTTCCGTGATGCGTTCTGCTATAAAAACCGTTCCGCCGAGCATCTGCATGATTTCCGAATCGAGTTCTGCGGCGGAAGAAAAGAGCGCGACGGTTTTCTGCTCGATGCCAAGCAGAGAAAACCCAGGGACAACTGCTGCGAGTTCAGAGAGGGAGATATGCGGTTGATGTCCGAGAACTGCGGCGTATTGTTTCTTAAGTGTGGAATCGGACTGAGGCATGCGGGGATGATACAGGAAGTGGGCATCCGAAACGAAGTCATACGTAGAAGGTCGAAGGTCGAAGGTCATACGTCAAAGGTCACTGGTTATTACGCTCTCGTACTTGATGCATAGTGGAAAAAGCATCCTGAAGCAGGATTGTTGTTATCAGTACGATAAGCGGTACAAGATGAATAATACCGCGTGCGTATCCCGTTTGATTGAGTGCTTCCGTGGAGAGCTCGGTGAAGAGGTAGATCGGCAATTGCCCGATGATGACGATCGCTACAAAGCCGACAGGAAGGAGCAGGGAGCTTGTAGCAACGTTTTTCCATCGGAAGGCGAGAAGCCCAAGGAACACTGCGGGCAGGATGGACCAGTTTCCTTCCAGGAAGGTGTTTATGAATATCACGTACAGCACGCCGCTTTGCCACGTAAGGCTAAGACCGGAAATCTCTTTGGCATTGCCGAATGCGAGGGAATGTGACCACTTAAAGAGGAGCCAAGGAAGGAGCACGGATCCAATGGCGACTGCGTACCAGAGGAGAGCCGTACGAATCTCCTTCTTGGATGATGATTGGAGGAAGAGCACGCAAATCAAGAGCAGCAGAATGGGCGGGAGGTGCAGAAGCATCGCTTCGTTTTTTGTGTAGACGAGTAGTCCTGCCGCGAGCGCTCCGATGCGCAGGTAACTAGCACGCGTTTCCCCTTTACTCCGTGCCGCAAGAAAGAGCCAGACGACCGCGAGGAAAATCATGAGCGAAAGAAACTGATCTGCATATGCGGAAAACCCGTGGATGGCATAGAGAGGAACGCTCCCGAGGATGTATGCGCCGATCAGTGCCCAGCGTGCGTCACGTATTCTCCGAATTGCGAAATAGAGGAGCGCGATTGCGGCGAGGTACCAGAGTATATGCACGGAATTGATCAGCCCGTCGTGCCAGCTGCCGTTTACGTGTGCCAGCCATGTCTTTATGAGCGGCACCGATTGCGGATAGGAACCGACGCCAACTCCCTTCTCTGGAATTGTTTCCAGTACGAGTCGCTCTTCCACAAAAAATATCTTGCCGCGCATGTTCCAGTTTTTGAGCGTGTCATCGTAGTAGGAGGGGCCGATGAGCAAGAGGAATCCCGCAGCGAGCTTGAGGGCAAACCAGATTCCGAGTGTGGCGAGGAGGAATGTTTGCCAGAGAGGGATGGGGTTAGGGGTAGGGGTAGGGCTTGGAGTGTGGTGAGTGCGGATGCGCAACCACATAAATGTGCCAAGCACTGCAATGGAAAAAAGTTGCACGGTAAGCATCGAGATAAACGAAAAACTTCCGATACCGGTGATCTCGGAGAGGAATACCAGGTACGGCATCGCCACGGAGCCGATGGCAAAACCTGCGATCCAGCGCTCCGCGCGAAAGAGGACGGGAGTCCTTCCCTCCGCGGCTCGCAGAAGCAGCCAACCTATAAGGGTCGCAGGGAGTAGGCCGATCGGGAGGAGAAGGTAGGGGATTCGGATTAGGGTTAGGCCTGCCTGCCGTAGGCAGGATTAGGGAGGTAGAGTTTTTTCAAAGACGAATGCGCCGGGTTCAAAATCTCGTACTATCCTTCCCGGAGGGGATATCGGTTTTCCCTCTATACTCAGCCTTCCTTCGGTATCCTGCTCGAGATCGGGTCGGTCGTAGACGATCCACACGTCAGCATCGGTCGCTTCTTCATAAGAAATAGGATACGCCGGATATGTCGCATACAGGATGATGCCGTAATACGGCCAGTTACCGGATGCCAGCAGAACGTAGTGGTTCTTTCCTTTGGTGAACGGTGCGGCTACTTCGGCAAACGCGGGGAAGCTCCCGCGATCGCGGAAGTCACGAAGCTCCGAGGGCTTGCTCCACCATGTAGCGTAGTCTTTTTTTGCAAAGCTCATGACCTCTGCGCCCATGCGTAGATCATAGAGGATCCATATGGAAGAAAGCAGAACAAAGAAGAGGGTAACAAGGATGCCACTTTTCCATTTGCGCAGTACCAGAGCTCCGCAGAGGGCTATGCCAAGCACCGCAAAGAAGATAGAGTTTGCCGAAGTGCCGAGCGGCGGATATGCGCTGTAGAGCCTGCGCATCTGCGCATCACCGAAGGTCATCATGGGTCCCCACAGGAAATTGATGGTGTAGGCATGCATGTTATCAAAGAGGAAGAAGGACTTCAGCGGGTAGACGATACTGTCGACAAAGCCGGGACCGGAAAATTCTATAGATTTGAGCGTCATTTCCGAGCCGGCATCCAGTGCAAACCCGATGCTGTCGATTGTGCGCATATCCCACTCCTTAATTTTGCTCATATCCATCACGATGGTCTGCGCTACGGATGTTTGGGGGAAGGAGATCGGAATCTGGTAGGCCTCCGTAGAGGGCATGCCTTTTGCGTGCCAGAAGAAAATCCCGTTTGCGCCAAGAGATGATGCGTACGTGATACTGACGGTGTCGACCGCATGGCGAATATTCGCCGCTTTTACAAGCTGTCCACGTGTTTGCGTTGCAAGCTGAAGGCCCTCCGGGCGTAGCACGACATTGGTGATGCTCATTGCATTCCATCCTTCGATTTTTTGCTGATTCACGAGGTTCCATTCCGTGACGCTTTCCGCTGCCGCCGAGAGGGGCAACGCGAAGAGGATGGCGACAATCGTAGTGGCTACACCTTTGGTCATTGTTGCAATGTTATATTGCTCTCTTGCATATCAAGCAGCAACTTGAACCGGCTTTTAACAATACAATCCTAGTGGAATTTACTCGGCCTCTTTCGCATACTCTATTGTCGTTGGGCCGCCGTTCACTATCGCCTTTATGCGTCGAATGCCGGCAGACGAGCTTTCCTCTTTCTGAATAGTAAACGTTCCGATCATGCCCGTGCGCGCAACGTGCGGGCCTCCGCAGATTTCTTTGCTGAAGATCGTTTTTCCTTTTCCGACAATGTAGACTTTTACTTCGCTTCCGTAGCGATCCCCGAAGACGCCGATGGCACCGTCCGTTTTGGCTTGCTCGGGACTCGCAACGTAGTACGAGATATCGAGGTCGGCCTGTATGGCGTTATTGACGAGCGTTTCCACTTGTTCAATCTGCTCGGGGGTCATCTTTTCGTCGTGGCTGAAATCGAATCGTAAGCGTTCCTTCGTAATATTCGATCCCTTTTGTCCCACGTGCCCCCCAAGTACTTTATGGAGAGCGGCATTCAGCAGATGGGTTGCAGTGTGGAGCTTCGTGGTCTCGGCACTGTGGTCTGCGAGCCCTCCGGCGAATTTTTGCTCCGCGCCTTTTCGGCTTACATCCTGATGCGTTTTGAATGCCGTCGCAAAGGCATGTTCATCGACTGTGTATCCGTGTTCGGCGGCGATTTCCTTCGTGAGCTCCAGAGGAAATCCGTAGGTATCGTACAGGTGGAAGGCGTCCTTGCCGACGATGATCTTTCCGGCAGATTCCATCACTTTTTGCAGCCGTTTCATTCCCGTTTGCAACGTGGCGAGGAATTGTTGTTCTTCGTGGCTCAATGCATCCAAAATAGTTTTTTTGTGTTCTTTCAAGTGACCGTACACGTGTCCATACTGCGCGATCACTTCTTCTGCGATCTTCGGTGTGAATGCCCCTTCGAAGGGGATCCCTATCTGGCGAGCCGAGCGGATTGCGCGCCGGATCAATCTGCGGAGCACATACCCTTGATCAACATTCGCAGGCTGTACTCCGTCTGCGATCATGAAGACTGCAGCTTTGAGGTGATCGGTAATGATCCGTGCGTGACGTTCCTCATGCGAGGATGCGAGTGACGATATTTTTGCCATGATCGGCTGCATCCTATCCGTGTCGTACACGCTCTTCACCCCTTGCATCACTGCGGCCACACGCTCGAGCCCCATGCCCGTATCCACATTCTGTTGCGTGAGCGGTGTGAAAGATCCGTCTGCGTTTTTACTATATTGCATGAACACATCGTTCCAGATTTCCAGCCACTCACATTCGTGTGTGGCGGGATTGCCCTTTGGTTTGCCTTCTCCTACCCAGTAAAACATTTCGGTATCCGGTCCGCAGGGGCCGGTGAGTCCGGCGGGACCCCACCAGTTTTTCGCTTTGGGAAGGAATCCGATGCGATTCTCGGGGAAACCGACGCTTTGCCAGATGTTGGCGGATTCTTCGTCCTTCGGAGCGTCATGATCTCCTAGAAAACATGTCACTGCGAGCATGCCGAGATCAATTCCTAACACCTCCGTTAGAAACGTGAAACTCATTTCGATTGCTCCTTGCTTAAAATAATCGCCGAGGCTCCAGTTCCCGAGCATTTCAAACAGCGTCAGATGCGATGCATCCCCCACTTCATCGATGTCCTGCGTACGCACGCATCGCTGAACATCCACGAGACGATTACCCGCCGGGTGTTTTTCTCCCAGAAGGTACGGCACCAAGGGGTGCATGCCGGCCGTGGTGAAGAGGACGGTGGGGTCGTTTTCCAGAACAAGCCTCGCACCGGGGATGACTGCATGACCCTTCGATCGAAAAAAATCCAGATAGGATTGCCGTATGTCATCGGTGGAAACAGGGGGCATGGAAGCTTCGTAGAACCAAAATATATCAATAACTCACGCTAGAAGCGACAGAAACCACGGTTTCAATGCTGGGAAGTATGCTTGACTTTTTGAAACCGTGAGCAGAGCATCAGAAGCTATGAAGCTAAGCGAGCAGCAATGGCACCATGATCAAGAGAAGCGCGTACTCACGGTACGTCCGAGTATGGATCAGTTGAAGCAAGATTTTACAGAGTGTATTGAACAATCGGTTGTTGTAAGGAGAAGTCAGAATTTCGTGGATAGCGTTCAAGAATTATTGCAGCAGCATCAAGATAGGGTGACGGAGATCGAGATAGATTGCACGCAGTGTACCCAATTGAATGAGGAAATGTTCAGACCGCTTTTGTATCTTTTTCGAAACAGTTCTGTCAAAATTGTAATTTCACATCTTACGCAACGAGCAAGAGAAAAGCTGGAGCAATTGAAACTTCATAGAGTTTTTACTATTCGTGACTAACTTCAACCGCCTTTACGCTTCAAGTCGTTATATCTTTTGAAGTAGCTTTCCCCGAGCAATCCCAAAAACCGGAACGTTCCTCGTACAAAGGATACCGGAAGGTTTCGGTAGGTATGTTTGAGCGTGCTTTTCTTCGGATCGGACCCTGCCTGCTTCATTTTCTTAAAACCCCACACTGTGACAGTGTCCAGAGTGTGTTGCGCATGCGCCAGTGCCGATCCAAGCGTTTTTGCCCATGCGGAGCCAGGTCCCAACTTCATGGGTTTACCCTACCATAAAACGTCCTATTTTGCTATAATGAGACGATATAACAATATATATTCACTATGCCTTTCCTGCTTCAGTCTCGTCGGTTTCTCGCAGAGAATAGGAAGGCACTCCTGCTCGGGGTTGCACTGTTTTCCCTCATAGCAGTGCAGAGCGGTGCGCTCTTTTTCCAGAGTAGAGCTGCCATGGAGCAGCAACTCAAACTTCGTCTACAAACGGCTGCCGCGCTTGCGGCGCAACGTTTTACGGGGGAGGAGCTCGATCTCATACACGTGCGTAGCGATATGCAGACGGCACTCTATAGGAGCCTTTCCGTGCGACTCCGTAATATTCGTTCCACGGTTCCGAATATCGATTATGCCTATATCTTGCGGCGTACGGGGGACCCGCTCACGCTGGAATTCGTGGCCGATGCCGATTCGTTTATGGCAGTGGAAGAAGCCGATAAAAATGAGAACGGAATTGTGGATCCGGAGGAAGAGCCTTCGTACCCAGGTGATTCCTATGGGATCGACACAATTTCTGCACTCCAAGGACCAGCATTTGAAGGACCCACTACCGATCACGAGGTCACCGTTGACCAATGGGGAGAGATGATATCCGGCTACGCGCCGATTTTCCGGAGTGATGGCTTGGTTGCAGCAGTCATAGGACTGGATATGGATGCCAGCAGTTATCTGGCAGATTCCCAAAAGGCATTTTCGCTGCTCGCGCTTCTGACACTTGTTTCCATCGGCATTATCTCTGTGTTTAGCATTGCGTACATCACGTGGGAGCGCAGGGCGGAAGCCTATCGCATGATAGAGAACGAACGGTCTTCCATGCTGGCGCTCGCAACACATCAGATGGGTGGCCCCATCGCTACCATACGTTGGTGGCTCGAAGTCATGCAGGATTCGGGCATCTGCGACAAAGAAAAGGCGTGTGCAGAGATCGAAACTGCTTCAAGAAAGCTCAATGATATTCTTCGTGCCCTCATAGATGTTGAGCGCCAAGAACATAGCAAGGTTGCATATGAACCCCGCACTTCCCGTGTTCGGGATCTTGTCCAAAAGGCAGTCGCTGAATCTTCTGCGAAAGTCGGTAAAGCACATACGATCAATGTGAATATCGCCGAGCATCTCAGCGTCAATTTGGATCAAACTCTCATCGGCGGAGTGATCAATGAACTTCTGGAGAATGCCATGACGTACTCAGAAAAGGGATCTCTGATCGAAGTGAGTGCTCTGCGCCGGGGAGGTGCCGTAGAAATTGCCATTCGCGACAGCGGTTGTGGAATTCCATTCGATGAGATCGCTCATGTGTTCGAGAAGCTCCGTCGTGGCAAGGAGGCCTATCGCTATAAGCCAAACGGAAACGGCCTCGGGCTTTATACCGCCAGGCTCATCGTGGAACGTGCGGGCGGTTCTATTCGAGTGACGAGTGAGCAGGGGAAGGGGAGCACGTTTACCATTCGCCTGCCTGTTTCTTAAAAAAAGAATCTTTCTCCAACCGGATTGATGGAATTCAACTACAATCATCTATAGTTCTTTGACAGCATGGGGATGCAAGGCTTTTGACAGCGTGATACTAGAGCATGGCTTGCCCTGTAGTGATGCGCAAGCATCTACTTCGGGGCCGTTTCTGTTCGGGATGGCACCGGTTCCCGTGCCCTGTAGTCGGCTTGCCGTACTACGGGGCGTACCCACTTGGTGCAACACTAATTGCAAACTCTGCAATAACTGCCTTCCGTGACGCAGCTGCTCGTGGGTTCGCCCGCCTTCAGCCTGCTCTCGCGTTGGCTTAGTTCGCCCTAGCGCGAACACGTCGCTCCTCCCATTCTCGCGTAAGGGGATGCGGCGCCACCAGCGAGATGAGATCAATCGTGATGCGCATTGATCTGACATACAGCATCGAACCTCTCCGCTATTCTTGGTCCGTTCCTTATTGCGAAGCGACTTGAAGCGGACATGACAGTACAAACACGTGGTCTACACGTTGGACCCGGGTTCGACTCCCGGCATCTCCACCAACCTTCGCGCAGCGAAGGTTGTCGTCCGTAGCCTTTTGCAGGTGCCAGTTATTTTAACAATTGAGTCGCTGCGGCTACGGTTGGCAAGCCAGCAAAAGCGAAGGATGACGGATGGCAAGCCAACCAGCAGCGAAGGTTGTCGTATTCTGCGATCACCTCCTGACTACGGCCTGCGGACCATAGCCCAGAGGCGACGGTTCGTTGGCAGGCCAATGGCTTCTATAAGCCAAATAATTGTTTTCCATTGTAATATTCTTAATATGGTATGGCATTATTTATGGTGTCATGCCATAATAAGAACATGCAGCTTTTAGATCCTCGTATACAAAAAAGGCTCGACGAGAAACTGACGAAGCTCAACAAGCTCCGGCCACTCAGTGCCACGCAAGTGCAAAAACTGCGCGAACAAATGGAGATTGAAATGATATACAACTCCAATGCCATCGAGGGCAACAGCCTCACGCTACGGGAAACGTGGCTGGTGTTGAACGAAGGCATGACGATCAAAGGCAAGCCGCTCAAGGATCATCTCGAAGCCAAAGACCATAAAGAAGCTCTCGATTTTCTCTACGAACTCGTATCAGGAAAACGCTGCATCATTTCCGAACACCTTATCCGACAATTGCATCAACTGGTCGTCAAAGAAACGGAAAGAGAATGGGCCGGGAAATATAGGGACGGCGCAGTGATGATAGGAGGGGCCGCGCACATGCCCCCCGATGCCCTTGATGTGCCGCGGCAAATGGCAAATCTGATCCATTGGTTAAAACGGAGTGAAAGGAAACTCCACACTGTTGAATTGTCTGCCGTCCTGCATCATAAGCTTGCAGCTATTCACCCGTTTTTCGACGGGAACGGACGCACGGCGCGACTTGTCATGAACATCATCCTCATGATGCATGGCTTTCCGCTCGCCATCATTCTTAAAAATGACCGAAAGAAATATTACGATGTATTACAGAAAGCGGATGATGGTGATACTGCTCCTATCGCGCTCTTCATTGCACAAGCCGTCGAACGCACACTCGATCTCTATTTACGCGCCTTTGGAAAGGACAAACCAGGGAAACTCCTGACTCTTGCTGATGTGAGCAGGGGAACTCCATATGCACAAAAATACATCAATCTCCTCGCTCGTACCGGGCGAATTTTCGCAGTGAAACGTGGGAGGATATGGTACACAACGAAGGAGGCAATCGAAGAATACCGTAAAGGAAGACTGAGAAACCGCTAAGCGGTAGGTTCTCTTCTATAGAGGAGATTGTCGATCAGAAACAAGAATCACTACTAAGTTTGTAGTGCTCCAATCTGCTCCGCCCAGCCAAGAATGAGCTGCTCCAAGCGGTGTAAACTTTTTCGCAGGATGTCCACCAACCTTCGCGCAGCGAAGGTTGTCGTCCGTAGCCTTTTGCAGGTGCCAGTTATTTTAACAATTGAGTCGCTGCGGCTACGGTTGGCAAGCCAGCAAAAGCGAAGGATG
>CAYJSJ010000013.1:0-34896 GCA_964373065.1 uncultured Candidatus Peribacteria bacterium | reverse complement strand
CTCAACGGATAAAAGTTACTCTAGGGATAACAGGCTGATCGCTCCCAAGCGCCCATAGCGACGGAGCGGTTTGGCACCTCGATGTCGGCTCATCGCATCCTGGGGCTGAAGAAGGTCCCAAGGGTTTGGCTGTTCGCCAATGAAAGCGGTACGCGAGCTGGGTTCAGAACGTCGTGAGACAGTTTGGCCTCTATCCTCCGCCATCACTTAGAAACGTGAGGGAAGTTGCTCCTAGTACGAGAGGACCGGAGTGAACGAACCTCTGGTGTACCTGTTGTCAGAGTCACTGGCAACGCAGGATAGCTATGTTCGGAAGGGATAACCGCTGAAGGCATCTAAGTGGGAAGCCCCTCCCAAGATCGCGTTTCTCCATAAGTCCGCCGGAAGATAACCGGCTCGATCGGCCACAGGTGTACGTGCAGTAATGCATTCAGCCGAGTGGTACGAATGGACGATTGAACATTTTTCGATTTCCGCGTAGAGGAAATCGACCATGAGCGATCCGCCACAAGCGGAGAGTCGAATGGTCATTTTCCTTCGCGGGTACTGTTCATGTGACATAACCCCGTACCAGTTGCTCTACGCTGCCGGTACGAGACAAGCGCGGGCATGAATTGCCTATGCGGCAATGGTGGTAGAATGTTACGTATGCTCTTTCTGCCACCATCGTTGATCCTTTTGTCTTGGTGTCTTTAGCGACGGGGATACACCTGTTCCCATCCCGAACACAGCAGTTAAGCCCGTCAGCGCCGATGGTAGTACGGCATGCGTCGTGCAAGAGTAGGCCGACGCCAAGACAAAGGGATTATTGCCTGACAAAGGCGGAGCCTGTCTTCGGCAGGGATTTTTTATTGTGCAAACTTTTCTTCCAACTTCTGCAGTATTGCTGGATGCAATATGAGGTCTGCCTGCAAAGGTTCCTGTACGAGCTTCAGTATTTCCAGTACGTCGCCCAGGCGGTTGCACGAGAGCTGGTCTACCACGCATGTGCTGCCCACCTCGGCAAAGAGACTGTTGGCTTTCATAAAGAGCTCAAAGGCATAGGGATCCAGTTCCACTCCGCCCTGTACGAGTGCGATGAATGCTTCGCGGAACTTCAGGAGTATGCGTTCCGTCTTTGCGAGAATCGGCGTGATTTCTTTTCGTTCTGCCGGCAGGTTTTCACTCCTGAAAATCAGATCGGAAATCTGAGAAAGCAATTTTTGTAACGGTGTCACCATTTGTTGGATCTCATCAAGACTTCTTGGCTGCTCCGAAAAGTACGTAAAGCCGCGGTCGAGCCAATCGATTGATTGTTTCAGATATTCCGTCACTGTGCCAGCGTAGCGCCCCCCCTCGATCAGCGCACGTATGCGTGTGCGTGCGAGTTCTATGCTGGAAAGAAGTTCTGCACGGCGGCGTTCCGCAATATCCTCACCGAGGAATATTTTGCGGATCTCATTACGAGCTTCCACTTCCTCTACGCGTGCTTCATCGCTGCGAATCAGCTTTTTCTGATCGCTGTAGCATTTGCTGCGGTCTTTGACCAAGTTTCCTGCACTGTCGAAGCAGTACAGATCGGCTGACTTTTTTTCTTCTCTAACCGTCTGAGAAGCATTGGTCGCATCTTTCTGTTGCCCAATATTAGGCATGTTTATCTCAAGCTGTTGCCGTATGTCCTCCTGCTTTATCTGTAACTCTACAAGCTTTTTGCGTTCCGCTGTGCTGCTAGTTCGCATTTGATTTTTACCATCTGTATCGAAAGTATCGTCATCCTCCTTCACTGTTGGTGGAATCATTTTCGTGCAGCGACTTGAACAAACGGAACCGGAAGATCCGTTGCGTTCGCCTTCGTCGCACTCTTCCCCCAGTATCCGCTGTACGATCGTATCTCCGCAGTAATTCTTCCGGCATTTGTTAGAGCAGGTATCGGTGTCGTTGTCGTTTCCGTCATCGCATTGCTCCTCGCGTTTTAGCTGCAAAAAGCCGTCGCCGCAGGTTGCGACGCGGCAGAAAACGGTGCATTCGTCGTCATTGAAGATATTTGTGTCGTCACATTCTTCATTGTTTTCGCGTATGCCGTTTCCGCAAAATGGCGTGGATGTGCCATCTGTTTTTGTAGACTTGTTTGAACTGGAAATCGAAGATGCGGCGCCCTTCTTTTTACAATCGAGAGTACAGGGGCTGCCGGAAATCCCGTTCCCTATGCCGAGGTCGCACGCTTCGTCATCATCCCCACCCGGTTTTCCATCGGCACCAAACTCCTGCACGATGCCATCGCCGCAACGCGCCTTTATGCACGTGACCCTGCAACGATCATCATCCGATCCGTTGCCGTCGTCACATTCTTCATTGCTATCGACGTATCCGTTGCCGCAGTATTCACCTATGACGCTCTTTGCTGAACTATAGTGAGAGCTGCTTGCAGAACTTATATTTATGCTGCCATCCGTATCGTTATTGTTCGAAGTTGTTTGGTTGCCGGTTTTTCCACTCGATATGTTTTCAGTCATCTGTGCTCCAAAACTTGGGTTAGCTTTCGTCACGACAAATACCGACGCAGAAAGGAGAAATGCCGCAAAAAGTGCGCTTAAGCGAGGCGTGAGAGGAAGAGGCATGTTGTTTCTTTATGTGTTCACTTCTTAGTATACCAAAATATCGCTTTTCGGGCAATAGAAGGAATGCTAGGTCTACAACGAAATACGCATACCCTTCGTATGAAGAATTATGGTATAATTCAGAGAAATACACACATCCAATCCATCGATTGACTTTAGCAAAAACACCATTGCCAGCAGCACGGCAGGAAGCATCCATAGGACGGAGCCAACGTGCTACGTTTCTGATGTGGCAGCTTCCCTTCCTGGCGGTCTTCCTCCCCATCGTTCTCCTCAGCGTATACGCATTCCAGGTTGCTTCCGATTCTGCACGGGCTTCTGTGCAGGAGGAAAATATTACAACTGCAGAAAGTCTTGCGCAGTTTATCACCCAAGACATCCGGCAGCAGGTTAAGCTCGCCCATGCCGTTGCATCCATACCCGGCACCGTTCGTGCAGTCGAGGAACGCGATGAACTTGCCATACGAACGCGACTCAAAGCCATCATGGTCAGCAGCCCGCAGATACACAGAGCATTTATTACCGATGCAGACGGGGTACTCTGGAGTGAGTTCCCCACGGCGGAGGGAGCCTACGGCTCCTACTTTACGGACTGGAACTGGTTCCGCAGCGTTAAGGCCAAGCGCAAGCCAAATATCTCCGGCCTCTACATTCGTCCGCAGTTCCCGGATGAACCGGTTGTAGCCCTCGCGGTTCCCATACTTGGCGGTGAGCAGTTCCTCGGAGTGCTGGTGTTTGAGTACAGAGTGCGGCCACTTTCGCAGTGGCTCGAAAATATTCGGCTCGGTATTTCGGGGCATATGCTTCTTTTGGACCAAAACGGATCGCTCCTGGCGCATCCCACCATTCCAGTGGGAGGGGTGCTCAATACGGCGTACAGAAATCTTCCCGAGATCAGAAAGGCACTCGGAGGATCCTTATTTACCGGCGTGTACGTCGATCCTTCGCTTGGGACGGAAATGGTCGCTTCCTTTATGCCGATTGCCGTGGGAGAAAATATGTGGGTAGCTGTTGCCGAGCAGCCGACAAGCGAAGCATTCGCGCTCTTACATCAGGTAAAAACAAATTTGGGAGCAGCAGGTCTCATCCTGACACTCTTCACGCTCGTTACCGTCATCGCGCTTGCCCGCACCAGTGCGAAGGTAGTGCGCCTGAATGCCGAGTTGCAGGCAATAAACCAGGCAATGAAGGATTTTACTTCCATTGTCAGCCATCAGCTCAAGGCGCCGATTACGGCTATGCGATGGAACCTCGAGATGATTCTCGATGGCGATTTCGGGCAACTCAACGAGAAGCTGCGAGGCATTGTTCAGCAACTTCATGAAGTAAATGTGAGCAACTATCATCTCGTCATGGACATTCTCAATGTGTCGCGCCTCGATCGGGGTGTCGTTAAAGTCGACCTTGCACCTATTCCACTTACAGAGGTCGTCGAGCGTGCCGTTCGCGACTATCGCTTAGCCGCAGAGCACGCGGGAATATATTTGCATGTTGAAGCCCCAAAGCAGCCGATCATCGTTATGATGGATCTGGAGAAGACAGCGGAATCGATTACAAACAGTTTGAGCAACGCCATCAAATACACGAAAAAGGGTGGCATTACCGTTACGCTTTCTGTGCAAGATGGCATGGGCGTGATCGATGTGACAGATACCGGCCCCGGCATGCCTGAAGACATGATGAAGCATCTCTTCTCCCGCGACGGCGTCAAAGGGAGCAATGCGAGTGCCGAAGGAAGCTCCGGGCTCGGCCTCTACATCGCAAAGAACTTCATGCAAATGCAGGGCGGTGACGTAACAGTGACCTCGGAGGTTGGGAAGGGGACGACGTTTACGTATACGTTGCCTCTAGTGACGACGCAGGACGCAAAGGATTGAAAAGAAGCAAAGGAAGTAAAAGATTCCTGTGAAACGCATATTGAATTCTTTGTAGATTTCAGTTATAATTGAATAAAGCATTCACACATACATCCCATGAGAATTTCCGGAAGGATCGGTACGGCTCTGGTGCTTAGTGCTCTTGTTGCGACGGCCGCCGGTGCGCAGTTTTTCGACGAAATTGTTGCTCTACAAGAAGAGCTCAAGGTCTGGGAGGAGTCCAACGCCGCGGATTTTACCGGTGTCATCGAGCAGCTTACAGATATTACAGGACCTGTCTTCCGTGATGTT
The DNA here is from genome assembly GCA_964373065.1 of uncultured Candidatus Peribacteria bacterium. Classification (GTDB taxonomy): domain Bacteria; phylum Patescibacteriota; class Gracilibacteria; order Peribacterales; family Peribacteraceae; genus CAYJSJ01. The sequence goes on along the minus strand of CAYJSJ010000013.1, from coordinate 30,131 downwards.
TCAGAGAAGGATTGGTTTAATCCCTTCGTAGCGTCGCTTGCCGAATGGGGAATTGTGTCAGGGTTCCGTGACAGTGCGGGTAAAAAGACAGGCGAGTATCGTCCCGGCAACGAAGTCACCATCGCAGAAGTCCTTAAGATGGCGATGGAAGCGGCGCGTAGAGATGAGTCGCTCTGCATACAGACGCCGCTGCTCCCGCAGGCGCAAAGCCATTGGGCGCGAGCGTACGTAGCCTGTGCAGAGAAGATGGGCGTACGGATGCTCGATGCTCGTAATCCTCTAGACCTGAATAGACCGGCACGGCGTGCCGAGGTGCTCACGATCGTGCATGATATATTTTTAGACAAAGTGCTTCCGCTCTACTCCGGTTTCACCGACGCCCAAGGGCATCGTTACGAAGCAGACATCGCCTATGCCAATCTCTACGGCATCGTAAGTGGCGATACCGATCTCAGCGGTGCCGAGAAGGGAACCTTCCGTCCCGATGATTCCATCAATCGCGCGGAAGTCGCCAAAATCATCTACGCGAAGCTGAAACTGCAGATAGTCGATGCAAAAACCCTCTAGGTTCTTCCGAGATACAAAACCTCTGTCTCCTTTTATATGAGGGAATATATTTGAATAAATTATTTATTCAACGCATAGACCTATGGTCACCGAAATCAAACATTGGTGTAGTGGCATGCCACACCAGCGTTTTTATGCATCGTTTGAAATTTTCTATGCGGCATCTTCCACCCGAATACTTCTCGGAGCAGCTTCACCTGATCCACTCAGATCTCCTGGAGGCATCCAATGCGGTGGCGTGTGAGATCGCTTTGCAGAGGACGATTTTGCATGGCAAACGCGGTTCCATGAACGAATTTTATGTGATGCACGGGCAATGGATTGCGTGCGACGATATATCCAATGTAATCCGTTACAATGGCACCATGCAGGTTCGTCTCCAAAAGATCCTTTCGGCACAAGGCATATGTTCACGTCGAAAGGCCGAGGAGTACATACAAGCGGGGCTCGTCAAAGTCAACGGTGCCGTGGCAACGATTGGGCAGAAGGCGGATCCGGAGGTTGATCGTATAGAAGTAGACGGTAGTGTTCTGAAGGAAAGGGAGGAGATGCTCTATTATCTTATGAATAAACCCATAGGAATTATCACGAGCAACGTCGAGGACGCAGAGCATCATGACCCTACCGTTCGTGATCTTTTGCCAAAGGAATTGCAGGGGAAGATCTATCCTGTAGGAAGGCTCGATAAAGAAACGTCGGGGCTTCTTCTGTTTACCAATGACGGCGTGCTTGCGTACCGCCTCACCCACCCGAAGTTTGACCATCAGAAGGAATACGAAGTGGAAGTAACGGATCCTATTACGATCGGTCAGCTCCGGAAACTTCGGGAAGGCATCATGATCGATTCGGTAAAAACGAAGCCAGCGATCGTCACAAGGATTAGCGCGAAGAAGTTCCGTATAGCCCTGACCGAAGGGAAAAACAGACAGATCCGACGTATGTGCCAGAAGGTCGGGGCGCCGCTTGCGTCACTGAAGCGTGTACGGATTATGACACTCAGCGACAGCGCTCTGCAGCCGGGATCTCTGCGGAAATTGTCTCCGGATGAGAGCAGAGTACTTCTTGATGCGGTCGACGTGAGGACAAAGTAGCTCTGGGCTAGCGTCCGGGCTTCATCTCCACTCCTCCAAAGTTCAGCACCCAGAGCACACCAACATTTCCGACGCCGATGTCTTTGTAGTCTTTTGAAAGCAGGGCATCCCTGTGCTTGGGAGATGCAAGCCACTCTGTTATGACTTGTGCCACACTCATCTGCCCCTTAGCGATGTTTTCGCCGAGAGCTACCCTGTAGCTGCATCGACACTTCTGAGCGTTCACAACACCGTACCCCGTTTTTTTGATACGGTCGCTGCTGCGCTCGCCTTCCGGGTTTTCGTGCGCAAAGAAATCGCGCGTATGCATGTCGTCCGCATGTCTCTGTGCAGACGTTTCCAGACGCGCGTTATAGGAAAGCGGAGGAAGCCCCATCTTCGCCCGTTCCATATTGACGGCGTCTGCCACTTGCATCTTCAGAGGAAGCGTCGCTCCTGCGATACGATTATTCCTGCGTACCTGTATGCGGGCGAGGTGCGCTGTGACTCTTCTGGACATTCGCTCGGCTACGCGCTCTTGCAGGGTAGTGGGGGGAGAAGCGTGTACAACAGGCTCGATCGAAGTAACAAAGGGAATCGCAAGCATCGCGGAAAGTGCCAGGAGGAGGAGACGTTTTCGCATCTGGGGGTCAGTATACAAATTCGGCGGCCTGGATGTGCAGGAAATCTGCTATTCTATATGGCGGTCTATCGCAGAATATTTTTTCTTTATTACGTCATGAACATCATTCCCCACGGTGCAGCCCGCGAGGTCACGGGTACGTGTCATGAGATCCGAGTCGGGTCAGGGAGGACGATGAAGCGCATACTGCTCGATTGCGGACTCTTTCAGGGGCATCGCGAGGAATCTGCCAAGAAGAATGTGACGTTCAGCTTCGATCCGTCGTCCATCGATGCCATGATCCTCAGTCACGCGCACGCAGATCATGTCGGTCGTGTTCCTGTACTCGTCAAGAAGGGTTTTAAAGGACCCATCCACTGCACATACGCAACGCGCGATCTTGCCGAAGTAATGCTCCAAGACAGTGGCTACATCAACGAGAAGGACGAGGAGTACTTCTGTAAGCATCTGAAGGCTTCCATGATGCACTGCGAGGGGCCGCTCTACACGCAGTTGGATGCGACGAAGTGTATGGGGCAGTTTCAAGGTCAGAATTATTACGAATGGTTCAATGTGTGCGACGGTATCAAGGCACAGTTTCTGGATGCCGGGCATATCGTCGGTGCTGCCATGATAGTGCTCGAAATCGTGGAGAATGGGAAAGTGCGTCGCATTGGCTTCAGCGGCGATCTGGGGAGAAGCACGCTCCCGATCATTCGTGATCCTGCAGATATGCCGCCGGTGGAAGCGCTCATCTGCGAAAGCACGTATGGCAATCGCAAGCATGAAGACGTTGCTTCTGCGCGCAACGAACTTCGCGATGTCATCATTCGTACCGCTAAGCGCGGCGGAAAAGTGCTCATTCCCGCCTTCTCACTCGAACGCACCCAGGAAATCGTCTACGATCTCCACGTTCTCTGGGATGAAAAACAAATTCCCGCCATACCCATTGCTATAGATTCCCCGCTCGCTACAAAGGTCACGGAGATCTTTATGAAGCATCCGGAATGCTACGACAAAGATATGTACGAAAAGTTTCTTGGGAAAGCACATAATCCGTTCCAGTTCTCCCTTGTACGGTATACGGCAAGCGTGGAAGAGAGCAAAGAACTCAACGGAACACCGGGCCCCATGATCATCATGGCGGGATCCGGAATGTGCGAAGCAGGCCGCATCCGCCACCACCTCAGAAACGAGATCGAAAATGCGAAGAATGCCATTGTAGCGGTGGGATACATGGCCGAGCACACGCTCGGAAGACGCATCATAGATCCTAAATTTTCGGAGGTAAAAATCTTTGATAGAATGTACAGAAAGCGGGCCGAAACCGTTTACATCAACGCGTATTCCGGCCACGCCGATATGGCGGATCTCGATCACTTTGTTTGCAGCACTTCAGGTGTAAAGCGCTTGATCCTCGTTCATGGGGAAGAGCATCAGATGCAGCCGTTTGCTGAGCGCATCGCCCATGCTTGCCCGGGGATAGAAGTCCTTATGCCGGAGCGGGAAGCGGTGATCGAGTTATAGATTCGTGTTTCACTGCATGTTGCCAGTACGCGGAGAATGCGCCTCCGCTCGTTTGGAGTGCGTCGAAAGCCCCTTCTTCAGCCACGCGCCCGTCGCTCAGCATAATGATGTGGTCGGCGTTGCGGATCGTTGCGGGGCGATGCGCGATCACAATAAGAGTCTTGCCGCGCGTGCTTGTGGCAATGGCATCGTAGATGTGCGTCTCTGTTTCTCCATCCAGTGCGCTCGAAGGCTCGTCTAAGATGACAATATTTGCTTCCCGCAGGAGTGACCTCGCAAGGGAAGCGCGCTGTTTTTCGCCTCCGCTGAGTGTTTGGCCGCGATCACCAATGACGGTATCGTATCCGCGAGGCAGCGAGACGATAAGGTCATGCAGACGAGTTAGCTTTATGGCTTCGATGATGGCAGTCAGAGGTTTGTGCTCGGACCCATACGCAATGTTTTGGAGGATATTGTCATGAAACAGAAAGATATCCTGGCTCATAAGGGTCATGCATGTCCGGAGTGACTGCAGTGTAAACGATCGAAGATCTTTCCCATCGACAAGAATTTCTCCGCTCTGGTATTCATAGAAACGCAGGAGGAGATGCGCGATGGTCGTCTTCCCGCACCCTGTTTTGCCGACGATCGCCGTCGTCTTTCCGGCGGGAATCGTGCAGGTAACCCCTCGGAGAACGGGAGCGTGGTCGGGGTACGCAAAGAACACATTTCTGAGCTGGATGTCGCTTCGAAGGCCATCGCATTGTCTCACTCCTCCGTGGATCTTGAAACGGTCTGTCGCCCGCTTGAACACTATTGCAATATGATCAATGATCGGCATCGTGCAGAGCATGATCAGCGTCTGATTCCCGACGGTTTCTACCGCGTTTGCCATGAGACGGGTGATGACGAGGAATGTGATGATGGACGCGAGGTGGAGACGGAGCCACTCCGGCTCCGATGTCAAAAGAAGTACGACTGTCGTGGCAAAGAGCACGATGAGCGAGAGGATGTGATGCACTTCTTTTAGTGCCTGCGTGCGTTGTGCCATACGATTATTGAGGAGGATTTCCTCCTCGCTGCATTCTTCAAATTCCTTCTCTTCGTTTTTCTGTCTTGCATAGGATTGAATGAGCGACATGCACGTGAGGACGTGGAAGACTTTCTTTTCGACTTGCGTACGCAGGCGTTGCTCGTCTCGGTTCAAATCCTTCGCTCTTCTCAAGAGTGTGATCATGATGAGAAAAGCCGTTCCATATGCGAATGAAACGAAAACTGCAAGAGGAAGAGAAAGAACGGAAAGCGCTACCAGGCTTGCGGCTATGATCATCAGTTTTGCAACGGTGGTGTGGAGAGCACCGAGTGCGTCTACGCTTTTTTCCGTATGGCGGAAGAGCGTGGTATTGAGTGCTGTAAAATCATTACGGTCAAAGAATGATTTTCCTGCATGCAAGTAGCTCCGAAAGAGCTGTAAGCGGAGCTTCTGTGTGGCACTGCGCAGCAGTGAAAGCGTGAGGACGGTTGCGGAGTACGAAAGAAGCGTAGCGAAGAGTGCAAAGGCGAAGAAGCCCACAGTCGCTACTGTGATGATGGCGATGAATCGCGGAGAGGTTCCTTCGTGGATGAGTGTCGTGAAGAACCGGAGGAGAAAGTGCATTTCGAGCAGCGTACAGAACCCAGAGAGAGTGAGGAGGACGACACTTGTCGCAAACGGGCGCAGAGAAACGCCGGCGCCTTTGAGCAGACGAAGGAGCAGGGTAACACTGTGTACGACGTCACGAAGTGGGGCGAGGAGAGCGGGCATGGAAGGGGAGCATGGTATACTGGAGCCCCATGATACCAGTGGAAGGTACAGAAAAGGTGATGACGCATCTGCGTCAGGAACTTGCACAATTTCAGAAGGAACTCAAACGGCTTCGGCTGTCGGATTCCTATCGCTTGAGTCTGTTTCTCACGTGGCCACTGCGAAACATCTGGCGCTTTTTCCGACGTTTTTTCATGCGTTTCTCCCGCTCGCTCTCCCGTTGGTTTTACCGATTGTTTCCGAAAAGTGATGCTTCACTACTCCAGTATTGCGTTCTGCAGTTTGTGCGACTTAATCTGCGCAGAGAATGGCTATGGATGAGAGGATTATTACGGAGCAGGAGTGATCATCCGAGTGTTTTCTTCTTCTCCGCAGTGCGTTCGGGCTCCGTCTACGCTCACGCGGTTATCAACCGCATCACTCACCCAGAAGGCATCACGTCGATCAATACATGGAAATATGTTCGCGAATGTGCTGATTCACGATTACATACCGATGCAGAAACTCTCTTACAGGCACTGCGAAAGCCCGGATTTTTTTTCGGCCCCTTCCGAGAGTACCGAACCGGAGTACAGCAAATCGATGATCTCGATCCATTTAAAGACATCGGGAACGCAAAGATTATTCTCCACATACGGGATCCGCGCGACGTACTCACATCACAGTTTTATTCCGTCGCATTCAGCCATAGAGTGGAGTTTCGCGATCGCGCGTTCTCGGAAGCCATGCAGAAGAGACGAGAACAAACGCTCGCGATCGGCATTGACGCATTTGTGTTGGGTGAAGCTCCGGTACTACTTCATCACTATCAAACATACCGTGATGCTTTGCTTTCGCGACCACAAACCCTCCTCACGCATTACGAAACAATGGTGACGCACATCGACCGGTGGTTGCAGTCCTTGATTCGCTTTCTTGATCTCCATCCATCGGAAAAACGCATTGATTGTATTATAAAGGAAGCTCATTTCGATGTTGTGGAGAACCCGTATTCGCATAAGAGACAGGTAAAACCCGGCGACCACCGCCGCAAACTCCGGAAGGAGACTATCGATCAACTCGATGTGATATTCTCTGACACTTTAAAGACATTCGGATATAGCGTACAAGAGAATGCTTCATGTGCGTGCGGTTTGCCGTCGTGTATTCTCTCCACATCTGTATGAAATTGATCACCACGCTCTACAACGAAACGCATCTGCAGCGGCGGAAAGAGTACGAGGCGTGCATCCTCGAAAACTCCCGCAATCCGCATATAGAGGAAATCCATGTGTTCTACGATGGTCAGGATGGCGGAGGAGCCGATCCTCTTCGTATCTTTCTTGGGCGCCAGAGCAAGGTTACCGTTGTTCCCTGTGGCGGACGTCCAAGCTACGCACAGTGTTTTGCCTATGCAAACAAGCACTTTCCGGAGGAGACCGTGCTCCTTGCGAACGGTGACATCGCATTTACCGAGACGATAGCTCTGGGGCTTCCTCTTCTGCATCAGGATGTTTTCTTTGCTTTTACGCGCCAGGATTGGGTACGTACCTCTCACGAAGGTAGTTCTGATGCGTGGATGTTTAAAACTCCCATGAGAGAAATTGGCGAAAATGTGCGGATTGGCACGTGTTTCTGCGACCAGCGTATTGCGTTTCTTGCAGCCAAGAATGGGTTACGGGTATTCAATCCCTGTCGTTTCATATCATGTATCCACCACCATGTGTCCGAGGTCCGTAACCGTCCGGGCATCTCCGGTCACTCCTGCGAAGGCAGCACGACTGCCGATATTTTCGAGGGTGTCGCACTAGGAGATTTTATCAATCATATCGTAGAGCGCTCCGGTATGCGGCTCAATGCGCCACTTCTTTTCTCCGGAGGGCTTGTTCCTCCGTGCATATTACTCAAAAAAAATGGCAGGCCGATCGTGCGTTCCCTTCGATTCTCATTTGCTACGCATTACCTGCTTCGGCAGTGTGCAGCGATTTTTCGCAACTGTTTTGTGCAGATACGAGATATGTTGCTGCGGAGATTGATCATTCCAACATGGAATGTTTGTCTGCGGCTGAGGGCTCGCATATGTCGGAGCATGATGTTTTTGTGATGTGTGATGTTTGCGGGGTTTTTTTGGAACTCCACGCTCTTGGTACCCGTGATCTTTCGGTAATTCCCGAACGTTTCATCGATGTGCTGCACATGTGCGACGCGAACTGCTCTCAGAAGAAAATCGAGATCCATCATGTATTCATCGGATTCATCGTACATGCCGATATCTGTATGGAGCGAACGGTGATAGAAATACGCGCTAGGGTTGCAGGGAAAGGAAGCTTCCTCGCTCAGAAGATAGGCTGCACGGAGTTTTGTCGGTCGGTTGTATGCCAGGAGCACTCCGCCATCTCCCCACACATTGCAATTTCCGATGATGAGTGAAGGTTCGGGGGCATCTGCAAAGAGCGTTACGATGCGGTTTAGCACCCTAGGCTCGTAGTAATCATCGCTATTGAGCATGCCGATGATGGGATAGCGTGCCATTGCTATCCCCATATTCATGGCCTTCGATTGATTGCACGGAAGCGAAATCCATCGAATGTGCGGGTGATCGCGTGCTACGCGTTGCAGAATTTCCAGCGATCCGTCCGTGGATCCGCCATCGACGACAATATGTTCCATATCTGCACAGCGCTGGTCGATCACATTGCGCAGGCAGTATGCTATGTATGCTTTGTCGTTGAAGAGCGGGGTAATGATGGAGATCATCGCTTTGGCATGGGAACAGAAACGCCAACGCTTGCCACCTTCGCTTCTATCCAGCGGTAGGTGGGAACTAGTCCTTCTCTCAGAGGAAGCGTCGGCTCCCACCCAAGCATCGCACGAATCTGCGCATTATCGGAGTTACGACTGCGTACCCCCTGCGGACCGTCGCTGTGGCGTATGCGCAACTGCTTTCCGGCTATCTCTGCGATCATCATAGCCAAGTCATCTATGCGCACGCTTTCTTCCGATCCGATATTCAGTGGTTCTGCCACATCCGATTCCATGAGCCGCCGTATGCCTTCCAAACACTCATCTACGAAGAGAAACGAGCGCATCTGCCCGCCGTCGCCCCACACTTCCACCGCATCTCCCGAGGATGCTTCGGCGATTTTCCTGCAGAGGGCGGCTGGGGCCTTTTCGCGTCCTCCGCACCACGTTCCCTCCGGTCCGAACACATTATGCAGCCGCCCGATGCGAACGTGCGTTCCGTGGAGCCTCGCGTGCGTTTGGTAGAGGCGTTCGGAAAAGAGCTTCTCCCAGCCATACTCGCTATCTGGGTTTGCCGGATAGGCGGAAGATTCCACGCACGCAGCATGGCAAGCATCGTGAGGTTCCGGTGCAGGGTAGACACATGCAGAGGAGGAAAAGAAGATGCGCTTCGTACTCTCTTCGCGCGCTGCTCTGAGCATATGGATATTGATGAGTGCAGAATTGTGACAGATGTCATCGTCATGTGCTCCGGCGATAAATCCCATGCCGCCCATATCTGCAGCGAGCTGGTAGAGATCATCGCATCCCCGAGCGACGCGGGCGCAGAATGCGCTATCGCGCAGATCCCCGAGAAGAAACTCATCTGCGAGTGTTTCAGAAAATTCCGGATACTTCATGTCCGCTCCCCGTACGAAAAACCCTTCGGCCTTGAGCCTCCGCACCAAGTGACTTCCTATAAAGCCTCCTGCTCCGCAGACAAGTACGCGTCGCTTCATGCCGGCATAGTACTTAGGAATCCAAGCGTCTTGCAAGGATCGTTGTCACTCTGTTCTCGATGAAGGCAAAAGGCCGCGTTCACGAAGGATGCGCAGTATGGCTTCAGCGATTTTTGCGTTTGTTTCGGGTGTGTAGTGCTTGCTCAGGAAATATTGATCGGTGTGATCAGTTTTGAAGTATTCCTTGAGCTCGTTTAGCATATGTATGAGTTCATACTGGCGATGTTCCAGTGCATTCAGGAACGATTGGTAGGGTACTGTGTCGTGTGTTTTCCACTGCAGGATTTCGTCTGCAGTGGGTAGAAAGACAAGAACAGGAATGCTGCCGTTCGCGCGTACTTCCTGAACGAAGGCATCGATGATTTCCAAAGAAAGCGAAAACGATGGAGCATCACTTGCATATTGGCCCCATTGGAAAATTGGTTTCCTGCCAGGAATGCTCATAGAGAGCAAAGTGGAATACCCAATCGTGAGTATACGAACAAGCGGTGAAGCGCTGAGCAGGCTATCGATGTATCCGATGTGCACGAAGTAATCATTTGCCGCAAAACTTTTCAATGTTTTCCGATCATGTAAAAGCAATTGCTTATAATCATCATGCGTTTTGAGTGGAGGTGGGTAATACACAGGTTCGCCATTTTCTAAGATGAAACGCGGTTTGCTGAGTGGCTCAGCATTGTTCTGTTTTACTTTCCACGGTCGAAACACATTCACATTTCTTGCGGTATTATCCATGATAAATGCAAGGATAACGATATCGGGATTGTAAGTTTTTCCTTCAAGAATGTACCGAAGATAGGCTTGATCAATTCCGTAGCCGTTGACGCCGAAATTGATCACATCGAGATGTGGATCCAACTTTTCAAGATTCGCAGGCCATGTCTCATCGTTGCCTACCTCTTTCCCGTAGGTAAAGGAATCACCGAACACGGCGATGCGAATAGTGTCGGGGGATTTCTGCAAACCATATTCTTTGTTCGCTCGTATTCCTTGTGCATTATGGCGCCTGTCTTCTTTTACAAAATTCGGATGCGGGATCCATCCGAGAAAAGGATGAATCGTCGTTTCGATGTCTCCAGAAGAAAGAAGCCTAACAATATACTTTTTTTGAAGCTCGGTCAGTGTCATCCGAATCGGTGCGTACCGAACATCTTTCAGGCGATCCAGTGTATAGAGTGCTGCGAGTGATGTTGCTTCTATAAAGAGATAGAGCATGATGAAGAGAACGCACCAAAACCCGATGTATTTTGTTCGCTTGCAGTTTCTGATCATGCATCACAGAGGATATATCGATGCATCATAGGCCGATAGATTCCGCAACACTTTTCATCGCTCCGAGCGTTATTTCGATCAACTCATCAAGCTCTATTCCGAGGAGCTCTTTGCATTTGCCTATCTGTTCTCGGTCCACCTGCGCCGCAAAGCCCTTATCCTTCAGCTTCTTCTTCACGCTTTTAAGCTCTACGTCGGCGATCTTCTTGCTGGGGCGCACGAGGGTCACGGCGATAATAAACCCCGTCAATTCATCGGCGCAGTAGAGACATTTCCGGAGCATGGAATTGAGCGGATACTCCGCGCCGTATTTGGCTTGGTAGTGGGCTCGAATATCACCGAGGAGTTCGGCTGGAGCTTCGATCTTTTTGAGTAAATCTGCAAGCGGCTCCCCGCAATGCTTCTCGTAATCTTTATCCAGATGATCCCAATCGAGGTCGTGGAGCATCCCTGCGACCTTCCACGTTTGGGGGTCTCCGCCGAACTTCTTTGCGAGCGCTTCCATCGCTGCCCCCGTCGCGATCAGGTGCGCTTTGGTCTGGTCGACATGCGCCTCTATCAATCCGTGCGCAGCGGGGAGGAGGTGGCCGTAGGAGACATGTTGGAGGAGATCCATGAGAGAATGTTAACGGGAAGAAGAATATGTGGGAAGCGCGCACGAGAAAGATGTTGAGGATTTTTTTAGAAAATGAGGAGATTTACAGCATTTCTCGCAGCCGCATTATTACGTCTTTCTGCGCCATGGTGCTGAGGAACCACCCCACCTGTGGGCCACTCGTGCGATTCAGAAATAGCATGTAGAGAGGCTGAAAGATGTCTTTCGGAGAAAGCCCCGATGATGCTTTGATCGCGTGGATAGTTTCGTGCACTGCTTTCCCCGTCCATGCATGCAGTGTTTCCAGTTGTTTCGCCAGTTCTGCAAATGCTTTTCTCTGATCTTCGGTCAGTTTCAGGTCGTTGGGAGGCGTTGACCGCATCGCGTAGCGGTATTCCGCGGGCGCGAGCGTCTCGATCCACTTGCGGACATAAGCGGCACGCTCGTGGAGTGCGGCATGCTCGTCCTTGGTCAGCTTCGATCCTTTTAAATTCTCCGCTTCTTCTTCGATGTTCAGATGTGGCATCTGCACGATGAAGCAGAGTGCTTGGAAGCGCATCTCCCACAGATCGTTCGGCTCTTTGCCAACTTCGAGCTGCGAAAGCGCAAACGGCCGCGCGTACCCTTCGAACGGTTCTGCATGACGGTTGAAGTAATGGTCGGCGCAGCGATCATATTCATCAAACAGAAGGGGAATGGTGTTTCCTTCCGGATCGAAATCAATCGGCACTCTCGGTTCTTTGCGGATCATGAGGAATTTAAGGAGTTTCGGGGGGAGCATATCCGAAACTTCTTTTGCCGAAGCACCGAGCCCCTTGCTCGCGCTCATCTTTTTGCCTCCAAGATTGAAGAATTCGTACGGCACATCGAATGGTACGGGATACTTGAACACTTCCTCGGAGATTTTAGCTGCGACTTCGCGTGATCCACCCGCAGCGTAGTGGTCTTTCCCTGCGCCTTCGATATCGACACCCATCACCTTCCACTTTGCCGCCCACTCCACTTTCCAGGGAAGTGTTGCCGTACCGTTCATGGGGTTCATCTCGCCTTCGTATCCGCAGCCCTCCGCCCACTTTACGTAATTCCTGCGGCATGCAAATGTCACAATCTCGCGCTGCGGATCCCAACCAGTCACTTTGGTTGTACCGATCTTTCCGCACGTCGGGCAGATCACGTTGAGCGGATACCAGTCATCGGGTTTGCCGCCGCCGCTCACCTCCAGATAGATCTCGCGGATGCGAGGAGCGGCTGCGAGGGCAGAGCGGATCACATCGTTGAATTTTCCTTCCACATAGAGCGGTCGCAGGTGGTACCAACAGATCGGGAGTTGTGTCGGTTCCACCGCAAGTTTAAGCTCTTCGCCGAAACCCCATGCGAAGTTCCGGTCATCCTCCGAGATTCCGGGAACCGCAAATAAAGGCTTTCCCATGTGTGGCTTGAATTTCTTCTCGTCGACATACACAGGAAGCCCGTCCATGGGATCGTTGTCATTGAGCTCAAAGAGGAACTCGGTCCTAATGTTCCGTTGCATGAGTGCTTGTGCGAGAACGCCGTGGATCACAATGCCGCGAAGGCTCCCCACATGCACGCGACCGGAAAGTGTTTTTTCATCTCGAATGATCAGCGGAATTTTTTCCTTAATTTTCTTCGCAAAACGCTTTTCGATGCCGTCGCAGAAATCATCCGCCCAGAACATACACTCAGTGTATCATGATCTTTCCGCTTGTTTGTTCGAACAAACCTTGCATCATACCACTTAGCGATGAAAGCATTACTCTTCCGTCATAGTTCGGTGGAAGTGATTATTGGCCAGAGAAACGCTACGAGGTACGAGAGGAGGAAGTATTTGGTTCTCTCAATTCGTAGTCATTTCATTGCAACTTGGTATCACAGATACCCCCACGATCGAAGCCGATCGCTGTCATCCACCCAACGGTCTCCGATGTCCGTCCGGTAGTACATGTTGCTGATCTGCATGTTCCCTATGCGGCCGTACATCTGCTTTTGCGCCTCGCGCATGGTGCTGCCGGAGCCCGTGACAATGAGAGCAACACCCTCTTCCCCCGTAATCAGCCACTCGCCGTTTTCTTCTTTGAGGTCTCCTATATGCACACCGTCCTTCATTTGTTTTTTAAAGACCACGACCGCATCCTCCGAAAACGATTCGAAAGTTTTTGGATCATGAAAAGGAAACGGCGGCACGACGACGAGTGCGCCGACTTGATAGCCGCTCTTTGCCTTGATCGTGGCGTCCGCACCACGCGCAAGCTTCCAGAGAAAATCTCCCATAGGTTCGGTGATGCCCTCTTCCATGATGCATATCATCGGAAATCCGAAGCGACAGGTAAATTCCAGCGGATAAATGCCGTTATTGTTCACGATGCAATTGATATCTATGGGCCCCACGTATCCTTCTTCCGCAAGCGTCTGTTCCATCTTGGCGAGTGTCGCGTCAAACAGCGGGCTTCTACTTGTCCAAAATGCACTGGTCCCCATCTCTCCCGTCGCAACACCCAGCTCTCCGGGAAAGAGCTTTTTATGTTCGAAGTTCACGCACACAGGCGAGAGGTATTGCTTGCCGTTGAAGAATGCGCTCACGGCGATCTCCACGCCCGTGACGCGCTTCTGGAGCTGGAAGACGTCGATGTCATCACTCCATGTTTTCTCGAAGGCGCGGAGCATGCGGATCACGTCACTTCCGTCTTCCTCTTTACCGACGAACGAAAGCTGCTTGAAGCTCTGAGCGGACCCGGACGGTTTTACCACGTAGTACGATGGATTTGCGGTCACATAATCGATCGCTTCCTGAAACGAGTGGAACGCCTGAAACGGAAGAATGCGAATCTTATGGCGCTTGAGTTCTTCCTGCCCGAAGGCACGATCGTGTTCCAGTTGATCGGTATATGGCGTGCCGCCGACGACCAGTTTGCCGCGGTCACGGAGTTCATTTGCGGTAAACCCTTTGCCGATGTGATCAAAAATAATAATGTCCGCCCAATCGATGTGCGTCTCCCAATTATCGACAAGCTCGAAAAATCCTTCGCCGATTTTTTTAGATCCTTCATGCTCTAGGTGAAATTTCACGTCGTGCCCCTCCTTTTTTACTGCCCACGCGACATCCGTCATCGTACCATCATGCGACACGAAGAGGAACTTGTGTGGATTGCCTGCGATCGTCGTTGTGACGTTTCCCAAAAATCAAGCGAACCGTACAGAGGAAAAGGAAACGCTGCAAGCGCTTCATTTTTCCGATCATCTCTTCATTGTATACGGAAAGGGCTTCCGGATTTCTCTGTCCTTGCGGTAGAGCACGGAAAACCCTTCGGGCGTCGAGAGTTCTGTCGCACATGGCCACGGCGTGATGGTGAACGTGCTCGCGAGGTACCGAAAAACCATTTCCGACAGCAATGCTTCTTCCGGTCGCGTACTGATTTCATACGCATCGCCTTCGGCAATGACGATGTCTGCGCTCGAGAATGCCTCCATCTGTTTTTCTATGAGCAGCGGGTGGTGATACACGATGGATTCCGGCCCCGTATAGATGAAAAAATTGAGCGGTGAATGGCGGGTGAAGGGCATGTAGGGTTTGGCTTCCACAAAGAAGTAGCGTTCCACATCGCAGGCACTGAGAATGGTATCGATCGCTCCCGCAATGGAGCGTTGCTCCGCATTGGCTCTTCGGATGTCCTCTATGCGTTTCATGTACGACGGAAAGCCGTCACGCAAGGGGAGCAGCAGAAGCGTGCATGCGCAGAGAAGGGCGAGGCCGATTCTCGATCGATGATGCTCTGCAGTACGCAGGAACACAACGAAGAGTGCCGCATAGAACGGTACCATGGCGACGAAGTGATTGTTTGCAGGGTAACCGCGCAGATTTCCTGCGAGCACGGCGAAGTAAAGTGCTGCGAGCGCGAGTGAGACGCTTCGCCATCGCAAAGCACCCGAGAACTCCCGAACACGTGCAAGAACTACTGCACCGAGGAGTGCGCTCAAGAGCACACCAAACACGTACGAGAACCGAATGAGACTGAGAAAAACATGATTCACGAGAAGCCCCCTAAACCAAAGCGGCGTGGAATTTGTGATGTGGTGCCCGAATTGCGAGGGCAGGTAGGTGCCGAAGAATCCTGGTGCTTCCCCGAGGGAAGCGAGTGCGGCGAAACCGGCGAGTGCAGCGATGCCAAGCGGCACTGCAAACTTCCGTAGAAAGTCTTTCCAGTCCGGCAGCACGAGGATGGCGGCTCCGAGCAGGGCGAGTGCGAGGGGCTCCTTAAATCCTATGGAAAAAAGAAGCAGAGCACTGAGGCCAGCGGTCGACGCTTTCCCGATCCCGCCTTTTCTCTGCGACGCGGCCAAAAACACATAGAGTATTCCGAAGAACCCCCCGTACCACTCCGTTTGCCATCCTTCCGCATGGTAGCCCATGTAGAGTGCCATGCAGATGCCAAGCAGCAAACTGAGCACCGTTACGATTCTCCGTTCTTCCTGCGTTTTTGCGTTGGAACATCGCATCCCTGCCCACACGAATGCAACGGGAATGAAGAGTGTGATGAGCGCATCCATCCCGTGCCCGAGCGCTCCGCTACCGGTGAGCCACAGGGAAAGTGCGCTCAGGAGAAATACCGCGGGAGGTTTTGTTTCAAAAATATCCGTGTACGGCGTGAGCCCATTCAGCAACGCTCTCCCCATCGTCCAGTAGTACGCTGCATCTCCTGCGTGCGAGCCCATGCCAAAAAGCCATGCCTGTGCCACAAGGTGATACATACCCTTGATGGTTGCAAGAACGAACACGAGCGCCAAAGCGATACGGAGGAGGCGGTGCATCGGTTGCAGTATACCTACCCGTATCTCATCAATTTCATTGACTCCCCGTCTCATACTCCTTAGATTGACCCAGCAAACGTTCCAGTCGGATGTCGGCTTTCGCCGCACTACCCCGACCAGATGAACCTCTTGCCGGTATGTGTAACGGTATCATTGCCAAGAAAGTCGGCATGTCTCGCGTGTTTCACCCGGAAACCGGTGATGCAGTGGCGGTGACGTACCTTAAGGTGGAACCAAACACCGTCATCCGCATAAAGACCAAAGAGAAAGACGGCTACGATGCCGTCGTGCTCGGCGTATCTCCCAAGCAATGGAGGACACGTAAGGGCAAAACGCACACGCGCTACCGCGACCAAAAGGAGTGGAAGGTGGAGACGATCGAGGGACTTGCTCCCGGAAAAACTCTCTCGGTGGAGAAGTTTACGGCGGAGAGCAAAGTGCAGATCACGGGGATTTCAAAGGGGAAGGGTTTCCAAGGTGTCATGAAGCGACACGGTTTCGCAGGAGGCCCGGGGAGCCACGGCAGCCACTTCAAGCGCGAGCCGGGGTCCGTCGGTATGCGCACAGAACCCGGACGCATCCTCAAAGGCAAGAGAATGGCGGGACGCATGGGGCTTCAGACCGTGACGCTCCGCAATCGCGAAGTGATGGTATGCGATCTTGAAAATTCAGTGATCGGTGTCAAAGGTCCCATTCCAGGGCATATCGGCGCAACTATTTATGTTACCCTCGAGTCTACTCCGGTTACCAAATAACTCACCTAACCCCAACCCCAACCCCATCCAATGACCATCGATGTCTACACAGCAGCCGGCACAAAGAAGGGAACAGTTCCGCTCCCCAAAGCACTCTTTGAAGGCACGATCAATCAAGGCCTCATGCATCAGGCAGTTGTGCGCCAGCAAAACAATGCACGCCGGACGATCGCCCATGCAAAAAACAGGGGAGAAGTGCATGGCTCCACCCGCAAGCTCTTCCAGCAGAAGGGAACAGGTCGCGCGCGCCGCGGCCCCATCCGTTCGCCGCTTCTCCGTGGAGGAGGTAAAGCATTCGGACCGAGGAAGAACGAAAACTACGCGACGCGTATGCCGCAGAAAATGCGCCGTGCCGCACTGATCTCTGCGCTCACGGCTCAAGCGAAAAACGGCATCATCGTAGGGTTGGAGAATTATCCCGCAACAATCAAAACGAAGGACGCGCAAGCAATGCTCCTCAAGATGCCCGTAGAGTTTGGTCGAAAAATCCTCATCGTTACGCCCGAAAAGCACAAAGGAATGACGCTCTCCGTGCGCAATCTCCCGAACGTCAAGACGGTGATGGCCGCGTACTTGAATCCTGTCGATGTGCTCGGATCGCGTCACATTATCTTTATGGTGGATGCCCTCAAGAAAGCGGAGGAGGTCTTTTCGAAGATAGAGAAGGACATGAAGACCGTGAACATGGAGAAGAGCTCCGTTAAACCTACTTCAACATCTTCAAAGTCTTCAACATCTTCAACATCCTCCAAAAAAGTTTCTCCCACCCGAAAGTAACCCATGGATCTACGCCACGTCATCGTAGGCCCCATCGTCACGGAAAAAGCGGAACGCTTCAAAGCTTCTGCACGCACCCACACGCTGCGTATCGCTCCCGATGCGACGAAGGTCGATGTCATCAATGCATTGCGCAAGTATTACGATGTGGATATTGCGAGCGTACGTGTCATGCGGACGACCACGAAGACGCGCGCATTTGGCGCCCGTGGAAAGTTCCTCACCAAGCGCAAATCTTTCAAAAAAGCGATGGTGACATTGAGCCCGAAGAGCAAGCCATTCGATATTGTTTCCTTTAAAATCTGATCATGCCGATTCGCGTACTGAAACCAACGAGCCCCGGACGTCGCAATATCAGCGTTGCAGACTTCTCCAGTCTCAGCAAGAAGAAACCCGAAAAGCGCCTGACGACTGGGAAAAAGCGTATTTCCGGCAGAAATAGCGCCGGACGCGTTTCCATACGACACCGTGGCGGAGGCCACAAGCGGCGCTACCGGTTCGTTGATTTCCGCAGAAACGATAAATTGAATGTTCCGGGAACGGTCACGGCTCTCGAATACGATCCGAACCGCACGGCACGCATCATGCTGGTGCATTATCTGGACGGCGACAAGCGCTACCACCTCGCAGCCGAAGGTATAGGTGTCGGCGACAGCGTGGTGAGTGGCGAGCGTACGAAGGTGAAACCGGGCAATCATATGCGCCTAAAAAATATTCCCGAAGGATACAAGATTTTCAATATAGAACTCACGCTCGGCCGCGGAGGCGCCATCGTTCGCAGCGCAGGAACATCGGCTACACTCATAGGTTTCGATGGTACCTATGCCATCGTGGAGCTCCCGAGCGGGGAAGTACGTAAAGTATTTTCCGAATGCTCGGCGACTATCGGCACTGTGTGCAACCTCGAGCATAATCTCGTACGCATCGGCAAAGCGGGACGCATGCGCTGGAAAGGCCGTCGCCCGCAGGTGCTCGGTAAGTCCATGAACGCCGTCGATCACCCGCATGGTGGAGGAGAAGGCCACTCACCCATCGGCAGTAAGCGAGGTCCCATGACTCCGTGGGGCAAGAAGGCGCGCGGCGTCAAAACGCGGAACATCAAAAAAGCATCGAATACCCTCATCATGCGTCGCCGTATCCGTAAGAAACGCAAGAAGTAAAGTCGGCACACTGTGCCTTATTCCCTCACTATCCACTTTCCACTTTCCACTTACATTTATGTCCCGCTCACTCAAGAAAGGCCCCTACGTTGATCCGCGCATACTGAAGAAAGTCATGCGGATGATGGAGGCAGGGGATAAGAAGATCATTAAAACATGGTCGAGGGCGTGCGATATTCCACCCGAATTCGTCGGATTTACGTTCGCCGTCCATAACGGCAAGGAGTTCGTCCCCGTCTACATTACAGAACAGATGGTGGGGCATAAGTTGGGGGAGTTCTCTTGGACAACCAAATTCAGAGTCCACGGCGGCAAGATGGCCGACGCTCAAGCCAAAGGCGCCGTGACTGCCGGCGTTCCCGGAGCACCGGCTCCCGTGGCTGCCGCAGCTCCCGCTCCCAAGAAATAATTTTCCATCATTCCACTCATGAAATCCTTCCTCCGCTCCGTCCGCATCGCACCAAAAAAAGCCGAGATCCTCGCCAAGATGATCCGCGGGAAATCCGTGCCGGACGCGGTGTACTTGCTGGAGCACGTCAACAAGAAGGCGGCGCGTATTCTTCAATCTCTGCTCCGGAGTGCCATGGCGAATGCTTCTCACAATGACAAGCAAGATCCGCAGATGCTCATCGTCAAGACCATCGTTGTGAATAAAGCGCAGGTATTTCACCGCGGCGTTCCGATGGCGCGCGGGCGCGTTCGTCCGATCAAAAAGTTCCAAAGCCATATCGACTTGGCGCTCGGATTTGCGGATGAACTGGAAAAGAAGAAAAAGACGCAAAAGAATCAAACGACGGAAAAGAGCGATTCTTCTTCACAATCAACGAAAAAGACTGTACAAAAGACCACGACTGCAAAGTCGACTACGAGTTCGAAGAGCAAATCCGTAAAGGACAGTGCCTCTCCGACCTCGCCATCTTTAAAGTCCTCCAAGTCCTAACCCTATCCCTGCCTACGGCAGGCAAGCCCCAACCTCTATCTATGGGTCAAAAAGTAAACCCCAACGGCTTTCGTCTCCGGATCACACACATGTGGCCGAGCACGTGGTTTGCCCGCGGGAAGAAGTACCGCGATCTTTTTCTCGATGACATTAAGATCAAGCGCACCATCAACAAACGTTTACCGGATGCCGG
This sequence comes from uncultured Candidatus Peribacteria bacterium, assembly GCA_964373065.1. GTDB lineage: Bacteria > Patescibacteriota > Gracilibacteria > Peribacterales > Peribacteraceae > CAYJSJ01. The sequence continues at coordinate 10,327 of CAYJSJ010000013.1, read as the reverse complement.
TATCAGCTCCATCGAGATCGAACGCAGCAAGCGTGTATCCGTCGTTATTCATACCAGTAAGCCCGGCGTCATCATTGGGAAGCAGGGTGCTGCGATCGAAGAGCTCCGGAAAGATTTGGAAAAAATGTTTAGTGGCATGTTTGAGGTGAATATCCAGGAGATACGCAACCCGGATGCCGATGCCCACGTGATCGCAGAAACGATTCAGGGACAGATCCAGCGCCGTATGCCCTACAGGCGCGCGGCAAAAATGGCGCTCGAAAAGGCGATGCAGTCCGGTGCACTGGGCGCGAAGGTCCTCGTTTCGGGGCGATTAAACGGCGCGGAGATCGCACGCGATGAATTCTTTAAAGAAGGCAATATTCCTTTGCAGACGCTTCGTGCAAATGTGCAGTTTGCCGTCCGTCACGCAAAAACCGGCTTCGGCACCATCGGCGTGAAGGTGTGGGTCTACAAAGGAATGGTGTTTAAGAAGATCAAGCAGGCACAGTCTGCAGCCCTTACCTCTCTCGATTCATAATTCACGCTCCTCATGTTAGAACCAGCTAAAGTCAAACGCCGGAAAGTCCAACGCCTCCGCGGACAGTGGAAGGGCAAGGCGACGCGCGGAACGCAGCTTGCATTCGGTTCCGTGGGACTCAAGTGCATCGTCACGGGAGAAGTGACCGCTCGTCAACTCGAGGCGGCCCGCCGCGCCATGACGCATGCAGTCGCACGCGGCGGCAAGATCTGGATCCGCGTTTTCCCTCATACGCCCGTCAGTCGCAAGGCGGCGGAAGTGCCGATGGGATCGGGCAAAGGTTCCCCCGAGTACTGGTCGTGCGTACTGAAAGCGGGCACGCTCATTTTTGAAATGGACGGCCTGACAGTCGCAGACTCCAGAGAGGCGTTGCGCCTCGCTGGGCATAAATTGCCTCTGAAAACTAAAGTTGTTACCCGCATAGGACACTGATGGCTGCAATGACCACCATAACCGAGCTGAAAACTATGCAACTGCACGATCTTCGGAAGGAGATCCTTACGCAGGAGAATACCGTTTTGAAGCTGCGTATCGGGGTAACACTCGGTAAAGAGAAAGACAGTGCGCGTTACATACGAGAACGCAAACAACTTGCACGCATGAAGACGGTGTATACGGAAACGACGCAAAAGACACAAAGGACGGAAGCGAATCAAAAGATGGATAAGAGTAAATCTTCTGAATCTTCTGAATCTTCTGCATCCTCCAAGAAGACAAAGATCACTTCCTCCAAGTCCCCCAAGAAGAAATGAAAACTAAGAAAGGCGTCATCACATCGGCAAAAATGACCGGTACGGTTACCGTGACAATTCATCGTCTTGCCTTCCATCCCGTGTACAAAAAGCGCTTTCGCAAGAGTAAGAAGTTTCTCTGTGACCCGAATGGAATGGATCTGTACCCCGGAGACATTGTGCAGATCGTCGAGTGCAGGCCGCTGAGTAAGCGTAAACGGTTCCGCGTGACAGAAATCCTTAAGGCAGCTCCGCGTGTCGATGAAATGAAGGAGGACGATGCGCTGGAAAAAGTCCTGCACCGTGAAAAGAAAGGAGCTGATGAAGCTTCGGCCGACGCTAAACCTGCCTCCCGGACAGGCAGGCCTATGGCCGACAAGAACGAAGCTCATTCCCCAAAGAACAAATGATCCAAGCAGAAACTTTCCTCACCGTGGCCGATAACACCGGAGCGAAGCTCGTACAGTGCATCAAAGTGCTCGGCGGGAGCCGTCGGCGTTATGCCGGTGTCGGCGATACGATTATTGTAGCGGTAAAGGAAGCCACCCCTCGCGGCGTCGTGCGCAAAAAGGCCGTGGAGCAGGCGGTGGTCGTCCGCACGAGAAAGCTCACGAAGCGTTCGGACGGCAGTGGCATCCGTTTCGATGACAATGCTTGCGTGATCGTTGCCAAAGACGGCATGCCCAAGGGTACGCGTGTTTTCGGTCCTGTTGCACGCGAGCTGCGTGTGCGCGGGTATCAAAAAATTATTTCCCTTGCCCCGGACGTTTTATGAAAATACGAACCGGCGATACCGTCGTCATCATCAGCGGCCGTGATAAAGGAAGAACCGGCCAGGTGCTGACCGTTCTGCATGAAAAAAATCGGCTGGTAGTTTCCGATGTGAACATGCGCACGCGGCATGTGAAAAAAAGTGCGAATCGCGCTGGCGAAATCATCAAATATGAAGCATCCCTGCACGTAAGCAACGTCATGCTGGTGGATCCGAAGACGAAAAAGCGTTCGCGCATCGGGAGTAAAACGGATGAAAAGGGGCGCAAGATGCGCATAGCCAAGAGGAGCGGAGAAGAGGTGAAGAAGGCGGCAATCGCAAAGAAAAGCGTTACCGGCGACGTGAAAGATGCCAAGAAAACCGAAGAAAAGAAGGATGTGTCTGCTCAGAAAGCAACTACCAAGAAAGCTCCTTTCTGGAAGAAGATGGGATTTGGTGCAGAGGAGGCGAGCCTTACCGGAGCAGAAGTGGATACAGGTTCTCATATGAAGGAAGACCACTCCGTTCCCGAACAAGTGGAACGCTCAAGTAACCGTTCCAGCGGTCGCGGATCCTGATTCCCCACTTCCCCACTTCCCCACTTCCCTACTTCCCCACTTCCCATCTCCTACTCCACTCTCCATACCAGGCTCCGCGGACCGATAGTAACAGCACTCAAAAAGGAACTTGGCATTCCAAATGTCCACGCTCTGCCGCGTTTCACGAAGATCACGGTCAACGTCGGCATCAATAAATCCAAAATGGATGGGAAGGAAGTTCAAGAATATATCAAGGATTGCCTCATGAAGATCACCGGCCAGAAGCCCGTCTTTACGCGTGCTCGGAAGGCGATTTCCAACTTTAAAACGCGGGAGGGGCTCATTGTCGGATGCTGTGTGACGCTTCGTGGTCGTTCCATGGAGGAATTTCTCGATCGTCTCGTGAGCTATGCTATCCCACGCATTCGCGACTTTCGCGGACTCCCCGGAAAACTCGATGGCCATGGGAACTACAGTGTGGGACTGAAAGATCATTCTATTTTTCCGGAAGTGCCCGCTCCGGAAGCCAAGCAAATCTTCGGTTTACAAATTGTGATTACGACTACGGCAAAAACCGATGAGCAGGCTATGGCGCTTCTTCGGCAGATAGGAATGCCGATCAAGATCGAGAAAGAAAAATCCTTGAATGTAAAAGGCAAGCATTCTGTTGATTCCATAGCGCCCGCTCAGGATACTAAAGATCCTCTGCCCGATTCCCAGATCCCCACCCCGTAAATCCATGGCACGCAAGTCCATTTCCCTCATGCAGCAGCGCAAGCTCAAAAAGTATCTCCGCGACAAAGCGGCGGGGAGGAAACCGAAGTTCTCAACGCGTGTCTACAATCGCTGCCAACTCTGCGCCCGACGCCACGGCTATATGCGTTTCTTCGGCGTGTGCCGCATCTGCTTCCGTGAACTTGCCAGTAACGGCGAAATTCCCGGTGTCACCAAATCTTCTTGGTAAATATCCATGATGTTCTCTCTTCTTCAGACGGCAAATGATCGATGCCCGTTAAGCATCCGACAACCGACAACCGATCACTCTTCATGACCTACGTCACAGACCCCATCGGCGATCTCCTCACTCGCATGCGTAATGCGCAGAAGGTGAAACACGCCATATGTCGTGCGCCTTTCAGCAAACTCAAGCAGAAGCTCCTCCTCCTCCTCAAAGAGGAAGGACTTATTGCAGATGTGCAGATTGTCGGCGACGTGCCGAAACAAGATCTGGAAGTAACGTTTCATCCGGAGCGGCAGTCACTTACGCTCAAGCGTATCAGCAAGCCGGGCCGCAGAGATTACCGCAGCGTACAGGAGCTTAAGCCGGTGCTCGATGGTTTCGGTATCGCCATTATCACAACGAGCCAAGGGCTCTTAACCGATAAGCAGGCTCGCGCAAAAAACGTCGGTGGTGAAGTCCTGTGTACTGTTTCCTAACCCTGCCTACGGCAGACAAGCCTAACCCTAACCCTACCCCTAACCCTACCCCCTCTATGTCCAGAATCGGTAAGAAACCAGTGGCCATCGTTGCCGGCGTCACCGTCGAGGTGAAGGGTAATGCCGTGACGGTCAAAGGGCCCAAAGGCGTACTGAGTTACGCACACTTACCCGAAGTGTCTGTGAAGGTGGAGGGGAACGCAGTGATCGTGGAGCGCAACAATGATTCCGATACGAGCAAGGCCCGTCACGGCCTTACCCGCCAACTCATAAACAACATGATCATCGGTGTTTCACAGGGGTACGAGAAGCAGTTGGAGATCATCGGTGTCGGCTATAAGGCCATTACCAAAGGAAAGAGCGTCACCCTGAACCTGGGTCACAGTCACCCAATCGAATACAAAGCGCCGGAAGGCGTCGAGATCACGCAAGATGAAAAAAATAAGAACCTGCTCTTCATTCGCGGTATCGATAAACACATGGTGGGACAGGCTGCCGCGGATATCCGCTCCTACCGTCCACCGGAGCCCTACAAGGGCAAAGGTGTGAAGTACATCGATGAGCACATTATTCGTAAGCCCGGTAAAGCCGCAGCAAGCGCTACCGCCGGCGCATAACAAGATTGACCTATGAAACTCCCGAAAAAGCTCCAGAATCGGCAGGCACGCAAACGGAGGATCCGTGGCAAGATCGCGGGAACTGCAGACCGACCGAGGCTCTCTGTCCACCGTTCGATGATGCAGATCACCGTTCAGATCATCGATGATGCTTCCGGCACTACGCTCGTTGCCGCCTCCACAAAGGAGGCAAAGGCGAAAGTAAATGTGGCGGGAGCAAAGAAATTGGGCGAACTGGTTGCAAAAAAAGCGAAGGAGAAGAAGATCACAGCAGTCGTCTTCGACCGCAATGCCTATAAGTACCATGGGCGCGTAAAAGCACTCGCCGACGCCGCCCGGGAAGGCGGATTGCAGTTCTGATCTTCCCTCCTTATTCCCAACCCTAACCCCACCCCTACCTCTATGTCCGCCAAATCCTCCAGACCGGACCGTAAGCGTGGCGATCGCAGGAAGCGTGAACCCTCGGAATTCGAGGAGACGACGCTTGCCATCGATCGTGTGACGCGCGTCGTAGCCGGTGGCCGCCGCATGCGGTTCCGCGCAGCCGTTGTCGTGGGAGATAAAAAAGGACGCGTGGGGCTCGGAACGGGGAAGGCGAATGAAGTGCAGACGGCAGTACAGAAGGCGACGAAATCCGCGAAGCGTTTCATGATCAGAGTTCCCCTGAACAATGGAACCATTCCGCATGCGATCGATCATAAATTCAAAGCGGCAAAGATCCGTTTGCTGCCGGCTCGCGAAGGCACGGGTATCATCGCGGGAGGCGCGCTGCGCGTTATTCTGGAACATGCCGGCGTGAAAAATGTGCTCAGCAAGCGCTTTGGCACAGGCAATAAATTGGTAAACGCACAGTGTGTCATGGAAGCGCTGCAGTTGCTGCATGGAGCAGAGCGTGCGGTTCTCACAGAAGACATCGATGCAGAGAAGAAGAAAACATCTCCGAAGAGCAACGCGGAACTCGGGCTCCATGAAACGCCCGAACTGGAAGCGATGAAGATCGAAGAGATCTCCAAAAAGGATATCGATAGAGAGGGGAATTTGAAGGGATAGGGGAGTTGAGGTTAGGGATAGGGATAGGGTTGGGGGTACACTTCATGCGTGTCCAAAGCACTCATCATTCTCGCGAAGGAAGGCTTTCAGGATGTGGAGTACACAGGTACCCGCAAAGGTCTGGAAGATGCCGGGTGCGAGATCATTATCGCAGCAAAAGAAACAGGGACGTGCGTTGGGAAATTCGGAGGCATGGCAGAGGCGACGATCGCGCTCAGAGACGTCAAGGTTTCAGAGTACGGTCGTATCGCATTCATCGGCGGTCCGGGAGCATTTGCTCTGGCATCCGATCCCTCTACACTCAAAGTCGCCAATGACGCCTATCGTGCACAAATCCCCCTCGGAGCTATCTGCATTGCTCCCACGATTCTCGCAAAGGCACACGTGCTCGACGGAAAACGCGCGACAGTATGGAACGACGATGGCAGGCAGGCTCCACTGCTTCAGAAGTATGGCGCGACATATACAGGGGAACTGGTCACGGTCGATGGATTTGTCGTGACCGGCAGCGGCCCGGAAGCGGCGGAGGAATTTGGGAGGACGCTTGCTTCTCTCAATGAGTAAATCCTAAATCCTAAGCTCTCAATCCTAAACAAATCAAAAATCAAATGCTCCATAAAAACAGATCGACACATTTTAGATTTGGATATTTGAATCCGCCTTCGCTCCTGCGGGAGCTTCGGCGGACGAGTAGCCTGGATGCAGAATGTCTACGAGCGAAGGCAGGGTTTCATTCCCCGGACTTAGAGTCCGGAAAAGTGAGTCCAGAGCTTGCTCTGGGGTTCATACCAGTGATTTCGTTTAGAGTTTAGGATGTAGAGTTTAGAGCTTAACAATAATGATTTATTCAAACTTCACATCCCCAAAATTCTGCACCCACGTATTCCCAAAAAGCCCGATGCCAATCTCGCTGAATTCTTTGCGCAGGATATTTTCACGGTGGCGCGGTGAATTCATCCAGTCTTCCAGTACCTGTTCGACGGTGAGCTGCCCTTTAGCCAGGTTTTCCCCGAGTGCAAGCTTTGGCTGGCACGAGCATGTTCGCGCTCCTTGCATGGTAAAGCCCGGTCTGCGATCGATTGCAGTTTCTCCAAGATTGAAGCGCTCGGTACATGTGCAGGCGCCTTGAATGCCCGTACCGTATCCAGCATTCTTTATGCGATCGACGTAGCTTAAACCTTCAGGGGAATAATGGCTGAAGTAGCCGCGGCGATACATATCTTTCGCGTGCTTTTGTGCGGAGAGTTCCAGTGCATAGTTATAGCGCAGGGGTGCGAGATTGTAAGTCGCTCGTGCGTTGTTGATCGTTTCCATGAGTGTGTTGCGCGTTTGGTCTGCTACGCTTCCACGCGACAGTAGAAGTTTAAGGACGATATGTTTCACCGATGTTGCGGTCGTAGAGATCCCTGCGCCGTCATTTCGTTCCTTTGAGGGAAGCTTCTGAGGTGACGCGGCGGTCGCGCTGGGTTGTACTTTTTTTTCTGCAGTGTTCAGTGGAAGAAGCGATCGCTGTTTCTGCTGCAATGAAGGCACTTCTGCGAGAAGCGTGTAGATGACTCCTATGGCTTCTTCATGTGTGACGCGGCGTTCCGGTTGCAACAGATGCAAGACGTCTGATGTACCGAATAGGGTATATCGCCATGCGATGCCCGCATACTGCGCATACCACGCGTCGGAGCGGACATCGGTAAACTGGTAGGGGATATTGCTGGTCAGCCCAAATGCCTTTGTCATCATCTTCAAAAATTCTGCACGCGTCACAGACTTATGGGGATAGACGAGTCCCGTTGTTTTCTCTACCCCCAGCATGTCTTTGGCAATTGCGCTGACGATGTATGGCACATACCATTCCCCGTCGAGGATGTCTGGATACGCTCCGTATGTACGCACCTCAGGGGCAACCGTTACACCGGCATACTGCAAAAGGATCTTTGCGGCTTCCGCTCGCTGTACGTAGGAAATGGGCTGCTCGGCGAAACCCTTCCACGGAAGAACGATCAGCGTGATCATCAATGAAGCCGCAAGTGCCGGTATACGAAATTTCTGCATGAATCCTACCATTCTAGCACAGTATAGCTACTGAGACCAGTATGCCTGCGCCCCAGAGGGCGCATAGCAATTCGCCATCAAAAATCATTTGTAATACCTTTACGCGCTAAAATCCCTCCCCTACCATAACGCGGCAATGCTACACACTTTGAAACCGGCACCGGGTTCACGGAAGAAGCGCAAGCGCGTCGGTCGCGGCAGTTCCGCAGGAGGCGGTACGACGGCGGGTCGCGGAACCAAAGGCCAGGCGGCGCGTGCGGGCAAGGGGCGGCGCTTCGGGTTCGAAGGAGGTCAAATGCCGATTATTCGCAGACAGCCGAAGCTCGGAGGATTTCGGAGCCCGCAGCGTGAGGAGTATGAAGTGGTGAATGTAGGTTCTATCGAAAAAACACTGGAGGCCGGAACGTACGACATCGATGCGTTGAAGAAGGCGCATCTCTTACGCAGGGGCAAACGCGTGAAACTCTTGGCAAACGGCTCTGTGAAGAAGAAGTTCACCCTCACCGTTCATGCCGCAAGCCAATCTGCGGTGGAGGCTGTAGAAAAAGCCGGAGGAAAGGTGACAGTACTCTAATGACATTGCTTCATTGTTTTATTGCTTCATTGTTTTATATCGCATGTAGGGACCCATGACAGAGGAGTAGATCTGATCATCGCATGCGAACAATGAAACAATAGAACAATGGTACCCCTTCCCCCGTTTTCTACAGAGAAACTACTACATATGTTCACCTACCTCCGTCAACTCTGGCACTCCGCAGAACTGCGTAAGAGGATTCTCGTAACGATCGGGCTCCTGCTCGTCTACCGCATCGTGGCGCATATAGCCGTTCCCGGAACAGACCCCTTTGCTCTCAGCAGTTTCCTGGAGTCGCGGACAGGCGGCGGTGTCGTGGGGATATTTGCGGCACTCACCGGAGGCGCCATCGACAACTTCTCCATCGTCTTGCTCGGGCTTTCTCCGTACATCAATGCATCCATCATCTTGCAACTGTGTACCGTCATCTTCCCCAAGCTCGAAGAGATCAGTAAAGAAGGCGCGCACGGTCAGCAGATCATCAATAAATACACGCGTTGGCTCACTGTTCCGCTGGCATTTGTGCAGAGCTACGGGTTTCTCGTTTTGCTAGGGCAGGGCGGCGTGCAGCTTGTGGATCTCTCTTTTCCGGGCGTGCTTCTGCCTATGCTCTATGTCACGACCGGTGCGCTCTTCCTCATGTGGCTCGGCGAACTCATCACGGAAAAAGGTATCGGCAACGGCATCTCCCTCATCATCTTCATTGGCATCGTCTCCGCCATGCCCGCAACGCTTTCCACCATGTTCATCGCCGGGCAGGGGAAGCAAGCTGCGTTCTTTCTCTTCGCAATAGTGTCCCTCGCCATGCTTGTCGCCGTCGTTCTCTTTACCGATGCACACCGCCTGATCCCGCTTACGTATGCCAATCAGGGTGCCGGACGCGGCGTGCAGGGGGGGCTCCCCATCCGTCTCAATCAGGCGGGCATGATCCCGATCATCTTCGCGATCTCCCTCATTACGCTGCCGGCGATTGTTGCGCAGTTTCTTTCCACAGCAACGCGGCCGATCCTGCAATCCGTTGCGAACTTCATCAATATCAATATCAATCCGAATAATCCCACGATCCTCTACATTACGATCTACTTTCTCCTCGTCATGCTCTTCACCTACTTCTACGTCTCGGTCACGTTCCGTCCGGAAGAAGTGGCGGAGAACATCCAAAAGCGCGGCGGGTTTGTTCCCGGCATTCGCCCCGGCAGGCAAACTGCGGAGCTTCTTACCAGAGTCAGCAATCGCATGAACCTCTGGGGAGGAACATTCCTCGGTTTTGTCGCCATTGTTCCGCTCATTTTCACCAAGTATTCCACGCTCAGCTCCCAAGATCTCATCATCTCCGGCTCGGGGCTCATCATCGTCGTCGGGGTCGTCATGGAGCTCATTCGGCAGGTCAATGCGCAGCTACTGGCGCATGATTATGAGAAACTTGTGTAAGCTATCAGCTTTAAGCTGTAAGATGCTTGCAACTTTTAGCTTTAGCTACATGGACTTAGTCTTCTTCGGCATCCAAGGCAGTGGCAAGGGAACGCAGGCTAAGAGCCTCGCGGAGGAATTCGGGTACTATATTTTTGAAGCAGGGGGAGAACTCCGAAAAATCGCAGCTTCCGGATCCGAGCTGGGCAGTATCGTAAAAAGCTATATCGACAACGGCGAACTCGTTCCGTTTGCCATCATCATGCAGGTGGTAAAAGCGGCGATCTTGGCGCAGCCGAAGACGCAGAAGATTCTCTTCGACGGTATTCCCCGAGATCACGATCAAATGGAGGCCTTCGATGCCATTATGCAAGATTGCCACAGGGAGTTTCTATGCATCCACATCGTGCTTGGCAAGGACGAAGCACTCCGGAGAATTCAAGGGAGAGCGAAGGAACAGGGGCGCGCCGATGATGCCGAGGAAGGCAAAGTACTCCGTCGCATGGATCTCTTCACAGAAAAAACAGTGCCAGTCATTCGGAAGTACGAAAAAGAGGGAAAGGTGATGGAAATTGATGGAATGGGTTCGGTGGAGGAGATTTATGGACGGATAAATAGGGAAGTAGGGAAATAGGGAAATAGGGAA
>CAYJSJ010000012.1:0-35599 GCA_964373065.1 uncultured Candidatus Peribacteria bacterium | reverse complement strand
TGCTGATTGGGACTAAGTCGTAACAAGGTATCCGTAGGAGAACCTGCGGATGGAACATTTCCTTACCAGGGAATTTACCCTGCGCATGCTCTGGCAGGTGTCTACCTGCCCGCCGAAGTCCGCCTCAAGCGGACGTAGGAGGGGCGCCACCATGCATTCAGATTGTCCGGAAGACACCCCTCGTCCGCCTCAAGCGGCGGGGTCCGGAAACCGTTTCTACTTCTCCCGGTATGGGAACTGCGATGCTGTGAAAGAACTCTTTGAATTCTTTCACTCTGAGTGAATCCGCCTTGAAGCGGATGAATCGAAGGGTGAAGAGCTTTTTTATGAAGATATTCTCGCAGGGAGCAGGTATCATGTTTCCATGCTGAAAAAGCACTCCACCACCCTCGTCCTTATCGCGCTGCTTCTCTTGATTGCCGCTGCGGGGGTCGGTGTCCTCTCCATGCGACAGACATCGAAAGAATGGCGGGAAGTACGTACTCGCGTTCTACCGCAATTCATGCCGGCAGTGAATAAAACGCTGATCGATGTCGTGTCACGAAGATTTTCCGATGATATAGACATTGGCTACGTCGTCGATGCGGACACCAAGTACCAGTTCATCGATCAACCGCTCATGGAGCAGTGGGGTGTGGACGAAGCTATGCTCTACGATCAGGCACTCAGCAATCTGGAGGCGCGTTCCCGAAACATAAACGTGGAAGTCGCGGAACCGACCGATAAAAACCCCACTTCCAAGTATGTGATCGTGGAACTCGATGATGGCTACGCCGCCGTGAGGCTTTTGAGCAGCGGCGTGCGCAGGGCCATTGCACGCGAACTGGGCGACGAATTTATCGCTGCTATTCCCACGCGTGATTTTCTTATTTTCTGGCATAAGGACTTTCCTCTCTTCGATGCGTTTGGCAAACAGGTGGAAGTGGAATACAACGCCGAAGAGAAATACAAACTCACGCGATCACTCTTTTTTGTGAGCAGGAACGGCATAGAGCAGATGGTGAAGAATGAGTTACCGTCGTCTTAACTTTCGAATTTGTCTTCTATTGCCGAACGAACCTCCGCGCGTTTGGACTCATTTACTATGCGATCTGTCAGATCTGCCAGAAATCCGAGCACGTACATACTCCGTGCAGACGGCTCATCGAGCCCGCGAGAAGCAAAGTAGAAGATATCCTCAGGCGTCACCTTGCGAATGACTGCAGAATGCGATGCACGCACATCGTTTGTTTGTATCTTGAGCTCCGGAACAGCGTCCACCTTCGCAGTCGGATCGAGCATCAGCACGTCTTCGGTCAGGTACGTCTTCGTTCCCCCTCCGCCTCCGCCAATTTCAATCATCCCGTCGCACCGCACGGAAGCAGAGTGTTCTGCTACACCTTTCATGGTGATCTCTCCTTCGCCGTTTTTTGCAGAAAAAACATTACGGGCGGAAAGCTTCTGCGTATCCGCATTGCGCGCGTAAAAAATCCAATCGATGTCGCTCACTGCATTCTTCCCAAGAAGATGTGAACGCGCCTCTTGCTCTATATGGGTACCGAGAGAGATATTCGTGAGGTGCAAGCGCGCCCCTTCCGCGAGTGTCGATGATTGTGTTATGTGGATCTTCCCTGCAGCCGACGCCTCCATGCATAGGAGCGCGAGCGTGGCATGTGGCTGAAGTTCTATGGTCAATTCGATGGCGCAATCGGGTACCGTGGGAGCAAGGACGAGGCATATAACCGCTTCTGAGCCGGACGCACATGTGATGCAGAGAGATGCCTGCGCATCCGTCACCGTACGAGTAAGCGTAAAGGGAGACTCTTCTTGACAAACATCGATTTTATGATATATATTTCCCATAGAATACCTATTCTAGAGGAAAGAGTTCATACGTCGAAGCTATTCCTCCATCAATCTCTTCTCCTTCGCTTATGGAAACGGCAGAAATGGAATCACCTTTTGATCGGAAAGACCGCACCAACATAACCGATGGTGATAGGGGGAGGAAGAAGAGACGCGATGCAGTCGTTCATCGAGCCACACTTCTCAACATTCCTTGTCCAGATATTTTTAAAAAAGACTTTCATAATTTAACTTTCGACGAGCAACGCTCGTTCAGTAATGAACTGATTAGAATGGAAACACTCTGCACAGAAAAAGAACGAAGAGATCATATACCGCTACAGCAGACTTCATACCCGACGGATAACATCAAAAGAACACTTGAAGCATTGCAAACACTTGTAGAGAGTCGACCGAGAAACCGAGCTGACGAATGAATTCGTCATCTCGCCCATATGTTAGCCGGCGGTTTAAACCGCCGGCTAACGATGCGGCAATGAAGGAATTCATTCCGGGTAGCATCCAGAGCCATTATTCAGGGGCTTCCCTAATCACTCCCCGCTCTCTTCCATTTCTTTAAAACACTACCCCACGCTCCCTTCCATTTCGAGCTCTATGAGACGATTCATTTCCACTGCATATTCCAGCGGCAAAAGCCTCACAATCGGCTCTATGAAGCCGTTAACGATCATTGCACGCGCTTGTTCTTCGGGAATGCCCCGAGACGTGAGATAGAAAATGTCTTCTTCGCTCAGTTTGCCGACAGTCGCTTCGTGGGCGACGGTGACGTCGTTATTGCGAATGCGGATGTCGGGAATGGTATCTGTGCGAGAAGCCTCGTCGAGGAGCAGTGCATCGCACTCGATATTGGCCGTACAGTCGTGGGCGTTTGGCGCGATTTTCAAAAGACCGCGATAGACCGAGACGCCGCCGCTTTTACTCACAGATTTGGCAATGACCTTCGACGACGTATGGGGAGCCATGTGCATCACTTTCGCACCCGTATCCTGCCATTGGCCTGCGTTCGCAAACGCAATGGACATGTGGTCGCATCGGGCACCTTCCCCTACGAGCATGCTGCAAGGGTAGAGCATCGTCAGCCCCGAACCCATGTTGCCCCCTATCCACTCCATGGTGGCATGGTTCTGCACGATGGCACGCTTGGTATTGAGATTAAACGTATCGCGGCTCCAATTCTCGACTGAACTATAGCGCGCCTTCGCACCCTCCTTCAGGAACACCTCCACACACCCCGCATGGAGCGCCTGCGACCCGTACTTGGGCGCACTGCACCCCTCTATGTAGTGTACGTCGGCACCTGCTTCTACGATGATGAGAGTATGTTCAAACTGCCCCATATTCTTTGCGTTCATGCGGAAATACGCCTGCAGGGGATCTTGAACCTTTACGCCTTGCGGCACGTAGAGGAATGTCCCGCCGCTCCACACGGCACCATGGAGTGCGGCAAACTTGTGATCGTTATTGGGTACGCACTGCATAAAGTATTGTCGCACAAGATCTGGGTGGTGCTGCACTGCGTCATCCATATCGAGAAAAATCACACCGAGGTCTTCCCATTGCTTCTTGAGGTTGTGGTAGACCACTTCACTCTCGTACTGCGCACCGACACCCGCAAGCACTTTGCGCTCCGCCTCGGGGATACCAAGGCGATCATAGACGCGGGCAATCTCTTCCGGCACCTGATTCCAATCGTTTGTTTCCACAGCACCCGTCCGCGCATAGTAAATAATATCATCGAGATCCAGCCGCGAGAGATCGGGGCCCCACGTCGGCAGGGGTTTCTCCAGAAAGATCCGGAGAGATTCCAAGCGATGATCGAGGAGCCACATGGGCTCATGTTTATCTGCACTGATTCTTCGTACGAGTGCCTCGGACACGCCGCGTTCCGCTCCATCCGCGTACGGCGAGGGGTTTGCAGCATCAAAGACAGAACGGCTTAAACCGCCAAAGATACTCGTTGTCTCGGGGGAAGTGACGGTGGCTTTGGCCATGGAAACGAAGTCTACAGCACTTTGCATGCCTGATGTGCCGGAAGCGCACTTTTTTCTATTGCATGAAAAAGGACTTCAAGTGAAAATTGGGCTCTCCATTTCCTTCTTTTTTTATGGATTGCGACATTTGCAACAGCCCTCTCTGTGACGACTGCGGGGGCGGGTGTGACTGCACGCCCTGTACGTGTTACGAGAGTGAAACGCAAGAAACTCCCGAAGAGGAATGAAAACCCGAGAAGTCCTACGGGGCTCTTATTAAAAAACCGCTTCAAGGAGCTAAAATGTCAAAATGTCTAGTGACTGTTACAAAAGTTCTTTTGACAATGCCATATACGGAATGTACATTTCCGTACTTTATAATATTCACCACTCAAAACATGGGACTTCAGAACACGCTCCACCGCATGATTGCCGATCCAGATAGCCACGAACGATTCTTGCTCGAAGCAGATATTGCCGAGCGCCGTGAGGGGGCAGGAGGCTGTACCTCCGCATCATTTCTCAACAGTATGGCGGGTGATTTGGATGCGCAAGTCATCGGTATCCACAAGAATACCGACCAACGCCTGATCATCGTTACGCAAGACAAAACCCTTCTCACCCTGAAGCGTAATATCGCAAAACTCGGTAAAAAGGAGTGGATCGCCCCCCTTTCCACGCTCTCTACGATTCTGATCGCACTCATCACATCCAATTTCAAATGGGCACTGGGGCTCGGCCCCTCCGAGTGGCGCGCCATGTTCATCGTCTCTGGGCTGCTTTCTGCCGGATGGCTTCTGATAGCTCTAAAACAATCTTTTGGCGCTAAAACATTTCATGATGTCATATGTGATATTTGCTACGAACTCGGGGCACGACCGAAACCGGAACCCTCCTCTGCGGTGCGGCACCCTTTGCATGCGCCCAACCGCGTGTTCGCCTTTTGCAAAGCAAAAGTTACCGAACGGAAGAAGTCTCGTGTAGTAAGGTAGCCACAAAACAGTCTCTCCATCCGATCACTTTCATTGCAGCAACCGGATGGAGAAGATTTTTCCAGAGGAAATTATCGTTTGATCTTGTAGGTCAGGTTCACCGAAATCACCACCTCTTGTTCCCCTGCCGGAACTGGGGGAGCAAACCCGGCGTCTCCGCCTCCTCCCATGCCTGCTTCGCTACGCATCATCATGGGTTGCGGATAGCTGTAGCCAGCGTCTTCCCAAAACCCCTGCAATGTGCCAAGGGTGACCCCGAGGCTCGCGGCAAGTTTCTCTGCTTTCATTTTTCCGTCTTCTATTGCCTTTGCGCGCGCTTCTGCACGCAACACTTCCGGATCATCGATTGTAAAACCTACCGAGCCTGCCTGGTTCGCACCGGCTTTGACAGCGGCATCCAAAACGGCGGTGATCTTGCCGAGGTCCCTCACCTTCACAAGGATCGATTGCGATGCTTCAAACCCTTGATCAAGGCGCTTGCCGTCCGCCCAATCATAACTGGGATTGAGAGCAAGAAACTGCGTCGATATGTCTTTTTCTTCCACGCCGGCGGCCTTCACGGCTTCAAAAATCTTCGTCATCTGCTCCGCAAGCATTTTCATGGAAACATCCGCGGTCTTTTGGCGTCCCGTTTGCACGCCAAAGTTGAGCGTGGCAATGTCTGGAACTGCAGAAACCCTACCCTGGCCCGCAATCGAAATCGTAAACTGATCGATACCACGGGTTTCGACGTATTTTCCTGCAACATAAAGGCCGCCTGCTATGAGTGCTACGACGATCGGCAGCCACACGGGTGGCCGAAGAAATAGTGTTTTTTCTTCCATAGGAATAGGGGGAGTAATAGAAAGATTCTACCACATACTACGGGCAGTCCTGTGAAAAGTAACACAGAGACATTACGTACCGTACTTTGCGTATCCTCCTTTCTCCAGCTCCCGCGCAAAGTCTGGGCCTCCGCTTTCCACGATGTTCCCCCCTATCATGACATGCACAAAGTCGGGTTCTATGTATTCGAGTATCCGCGCATAATGTGTGACTATGAGCGCAGAAAATTGCGGAGTACGCAGGGCATTCACGCCTTCGGCAACGATCCGTAGTGCATCGACATCCAGCCCCGAGTCTGTTTCATCGAGGAGTGCGCAGAGCGGCCGAAGGATGTGCATCTGCAAAATTTCCGCTTTCTTCTTCTCGCCGCCCGAGAAGCCTTTGTTCACCGCACGTTCGGCAAGTGTCGGATCCATCTTGAGGAATTTCATAGTTGCTTCGAGAAGTGTCTTGAATTTGATCGGCGACAAGACCTTTGCCCCTATGTTCCGCGCCTGCATTTGCGCCTTGTACGCAGCAAACAGAAAGCCCCTCAGCGTCACACCGGCGATCTCCTTGGGGTACTGAAACGCAAGGAAGAGCCCGGCAAGCGCTCGTTCATGCGGCTTCATGGTCAACAGATCTTTGCCGAGGAATGCGACCGACCCTTTGGTTACGGTGTAGCCCGGGTGCCCCATAAGGGTACTGACCAACGTCGATTTACCGGAACCGTTTGGCCCCATAATGACATGGATTTCTCCCGGCATGATCGTAAGTTTGACGCCACGAACTATTTCCTTGTTCCCGGCCGAAATGTGGAAATTCTTGATTTGGAGCATGTACAAAGTATTACGGGATAAGTATGAAGGGATAAGGGATGCTTATGATAAACTTGATGCAGTCATCATGCGATGAAATCCCGTAACACTTACCCCGTATCCCTTACCCCTTCCCATTGGTGCCCAAGGTCAAATTCCACTGGAACGGCCAAGTGACCGAAGTTGAGGTGAAAGCAGGCAAAACGCTGCTCCAAATCGCCCTCGATAACGGCGTTCCCATGGAACATGCCTGTGGAGGCAACGGTTTCTGTACTACCTGCATGTGCAAAGTGAAAAACGGAATGGCGTCTTTGAGCCCCCGCAATGAAAAGGAGGAAAATATGGGCATTACCGATGGTCCCGATCGCCTGAGCTGTCAGGCAGAAGTGATAGGTGATGTGGAGGTCGAGGTTTTGGAGAGCTAAACGCCCGTCAGTGATGCCACTTTCTTCTTCACAGCGTCATCGTACGGCTGCAACCGATGAATTCTCGCATACGTTTCTCCCGCCAATTGCATATTGCCGATCCGCTCATAGCACTCTGCGAGCATATGGAGGAGCTCCGTATCACGCGAGAGCCGCTCTGTAGCCCGCTCGAGGAGCTCCGCGGCTTCGGGAAGCTTTTTCGCTGCTATACACGCACGCCCAAGTGCGGCAAATCGTTCCGGATTTTTGGGATCGAGCGACAGTGCTCCTTGGTATGCGGAGTATGATTCCTCAAACTTCCCTTGTTTGTAGCACGCAAGCCCCAAGTTTGCATGAAAGCTGACATCGTTTGCGTCTTGGAGAATCTCCCTGTAGAGCGCCTCGGCTTTGGCATCGCGATCAGTAAGAAGATACAGCTTCGCAAGTTGCGCACGAGCATTGATGTAGCCCGGCTTTATGGTAAGTGCCTGGATGAGGATTTTTTCCGTGTCGTCAAACCTGCGCCGCGTAGAGGTTTTCTCCGCCTCGCGAAGCAGGGAACGAACCTGCTGCATTTCTACGGCAGATGTCCGCGAATTTCTCCGTGGCTTTTCCACCTGTGTCTCCTCAAACATGAATCCCCGCTCGCGAGCACTATCGGTGCGCTGCCGGATGCCGCGAACGAATTTGCGAACATTGCGATTGCGCAGGGCCACCCGAATGCCAAGCATTGCACAAATGCCGAAAAACGAGCTGAAGAGGACAAGTATGTAGATCAACGGGAAAAGAGGCTAGCATTTCCGGCTGGGTGAGTACATGACTCTGTGGCTTTATTTTTGCCTCACATACTCACTTCCATGGCAAATTGCCCTACACAGAGTTGACGGTGGGCATTCGTCTGCAGGTGTGCAATGAGTGCGCTGAGTGCAGCGGTATGACGCTGTAATTCTACCGGAGGCAATTCCCGCAGTGTCAGGCATAAATGCAGCAGGAGATCGTCAGATTCCTTCCCGCGCTTGCTGAGAGGCTGGAGAAACTGCAATCGCTCGCGGAGTGAGACTGTTCGCCAAAAAGATTGAGCGACGCCATGAACGGTTCTGTGAAGCCTAAGGAAATCCGGATCATCGCGAAGCCGAATCACCATGCCGGGAGCACCTGCGGCAATGTGGAGTATGAACCGACGATCATCCTCGGGAACGCCTTCGAGCAACTGAAGCATCTCCTTGGTCGCTACACGTTGAAACGGCACGATTCGCGTGCGCGAGATAATGGTGGGAAGCAGCTCCCCCTGCGATGCAGTCGTCAGAAGGAGCACAAGTCCTTCCGGCGGCTCTTCGAGAGTGTTCAGAAAGGCATTGGCCGCTTCGCTCTGCATTCTCTCCACAGAGCGGAGGATGCAGCAACGGTAGGTACCCGTCCCCGTCTCCAGAAGAAGTTGTTGCAGAGTACGTATGTCATCTATGCCGATGGTATTTGTTTTGGCAGCGGGATGCTTGGCGCGGTGCGCTTGCGGAACATTCGACCGCTTAGCAATAAAGTCCCAGTCTTCGCACGTTTTCTCTACCCAAAGACGATCGAGAACGAGAAGATCTGGATGTGTAAGCTTTTCGACGGCGGTATGAACGCCGGGCTTTGCAGCCTCCGGTACATCGGCCGAGAGCAAATCGCATGCGAACTGCAATGCAAGCGGCATCTTGCCCAGATGAGGCTCTCCCGAAAACAAATACGCATGAGCCACGTTTTTGTGCTTGATATCGTTTGCAAGCAGGTCTCTCTGCACTCTGTGACCGATGATGTCGGTAAGTTTGGGCATGAGTGAGAATTATAAATGGCACTTCTTATACTTCTTTCCAGATCCGCACGGACAGGGATCATTTCTACCGACTTTCTGACCTGTGACTTTTGACCTGTGACTTTTGACCTGTGACTTTTGACCTGTGACTCCATCACCAACACCTGTGGGAAAGGATTGACGATCGCCGGCAGTCATAACAATCGGATTTGCATTGTTCGCTTTTACTCTTCCGCTTTCCACTCTTCCAACGCCCGTCTGTTCCAGCTCTGCCTCAATCTCCCCCTTATTGGTCTCTAATGTATCAAGCATGTGCTGCGCTTCCTGCAACATCATGCGGGGAGCAAATTGTGCGAAGTCGGCCTGTAGCAACGTCCGTATGATAGTGGATTCAATGTGCGATAGCAGCTGGCGGAACCTTCGGAACCCCTGATCTTTGTATTCTATGAGCGGATCGCGTTGAGCATACCCGGAGAACGCGACCTGCTCTCTGAGGTGCGACATATCGTCGATGTGGTCCATCCAGTGCGTGTCGATGCTCTGCAGAGTGATGACCCTCTCCGCCTGAGAAACGACCTGCGAATCTTCTTCCTCGCATTTCGTCTCATAAAACTTCATAAGGAAATCACCGAGTTCTTTCTTCGCGGTATCTCGATCAGGAAATGATGTAAATTTTTGAGTCGTGTACTTCTCACGAAGTACCGGATGGAGTGTCGCCACCGTCTCACTCATCTCTTTGGTATCCCACTTCTCCGCATCATCGGATGCTGCAGCATGCAGATCGATAATTGCTACCGCCTCATGACGGAGTGCGAGAAGAACATCCTCATGCAAAGGGTTTTCTCCACCCCTAACCCCAGCCCTAACCCCATTCCCATTCCCATTCCCATCCGCTTCCGCAAGCCTATCTAAAATCTTCTGTCTCCGCGTATAAATAATGCCTCTGTGTTTATTCATCACATCGTCGTACTGCACCACATGGCGTCGAATATCGAAGTTCCGTCCTTCCACGCGTTTTTGTGCGCTCTCGATGCTACGGGAGACCATCGCATTTTCGAGAGGAACGTCGTCGGGAACTTGCAGGCGCTCCATGATGGACTTTAGGCGATCGCCGCCGAAGAGACGCATGAGATCGTCTTCCATGGAAACAAAGAACCTGCTTTCGCCAGGGTCCCCTTGGCGTCCGGAACGTCCGCGAAGTTGATTATCGATACGACGAGATTCATGGCGTTCCGTACCGAGAATGGCGAGCCCTCCCAGCGCGGCAACACCATCTCCCAGTTTGATGTCCGTACCGCGTCCGGCCATGTTTGTGGCGATCGTAACAGCTCCCTGCTGCCCCGCACCTGCGACGATCTCTGCTTCCTTTTCGTGCTGCTTTGCATTGAGTACTGTGTGGGGGATCTTCTCCGTAGTCAAAAGAGCACTCAAGGCTTCCGATTTTTCGATGGACGTCGTACCGACGAGGACAGGTTGCCCCTTACTGTGCTTCTCCTTGGCAAGTTTGGCCACAGCGAGAAACTTCGCTTCCACCGTGCGATAAATGGAGTCGGGGTGATCGGTGCGCACGATTGTTCTGTCTGTGGGAATCACGAGTGTTTGAAGCTTGTAGATGGATTCAAACTCCTCCGCTTCCGTCTTCGCCGTACCTGTCATGCCGGCAAGCTTCGTGAAGAGCCGGAAGTAGTTTTGGAACGTGATCGTCGCGAGCGTCTTGCTTTCGCGTTGCACTTCCACGCCCTCCTTCGCTTCGATTGCTTGGTGGAGACCGTGACTATAACGGCGGCCCGGCATGAGGCGTCCGGTAAACTCGTCAACAATGATGATCTCCCCGTCTTTTACTACATAATCGACATCACACTGATACATCGCGTGCGAACGAAGCGCCTGTTCGATGTGATGCACCTCTTCAAACCCTTTCTCGGTATAGATATTTTCGATGTTCAGTAATTCTTCCATTTTCTTGATGCCCTCCTCTGTCAGAATCGCTGTCTTCTGCTTTTCATCTTTGTTATAGTGCACGTTCTCCGTCAGTTCCCGTACAAGTCGGGAGTACTGCAGGTACTTGACTGTGGATTCTTCCGCCGGCTGAGAGATGATGAGAGGTGTACGCGCTTCGTCGATCAGGATGGAATCCACTTCATCGACAATGGCGTAGTGAAGCCCGCGCTGCACTTGCCGATCCTTGGAAACCGCCATGTTATCACGGAGGTAATCAAACCCGAACTCGTTATTGGTCCCGTAGGTGACGTCACAGGCATACGCAGCTTTTCGCTGCTCATGGCTAAGCCCGTGCACGATGGTGCCGACCGAAAGCCCCAGTGCCTCATAGAGGATCCCCATCCATACGGCGTCGCGGCGTGCGAGGTAGTCGTTGACGGTCACCACATGAACGCCGTTTTGAAGCAGAGCATTGAGGTAGACGGGCATGGTACACACGAATGTTTTTCCTTCACCCGTCCGCATTTCGGCCACACATCCCCTGTGAAGAGCGACGCCACCTATGATCTGCACATCAAAGGGCTCCTTGATATACCACTCAAACTCCATTTTCCCTTCGCCGTACTTTTTCCCGACGAGCAGTTCACACGCACGTGCCACCAGCCCGAAGGCCTCGGGGAGTAAGGCATCGAGTGTCGCTCCACTTCGTAATCTCGCTTTGAACTCCTCCGTTTTTTTTGGAAGATCCGGGAGTGCCAATTGCTTGTAGGAGTCGGAATACTGGTGATCGCGCACCCTTGTAATGTAGGGGCGGATTTTCTTGAGTTCCTTTTCGTTCGGATCGCCGAGGAATTTATTTAAACCGTCAATGAACGACATCGAGGGAAGAATAGCAACTTACCACCCTCTTCCATACCAGGGTTGCAAAGATTTTTTACTGTAGGTTTGCGCGGCCAGAAATGCCGGAAGAATCTCGGTGAGACTCGTGAGTTGAACGGGATCTGTACCGATCTTCGCGCGATGCTCCGGAATCAGTTCGCCCATCCAGAGGATGGGGTAGGGGTTGGGGGTTGGGGATTGGAATACTGGGGAATGGGGATTGGAATACTGGGGAATGGGAGATAGGGAATGGATATCAATGAGTGTTGGTTCCTTCCACTTCCCGCCACAGATGAAGAGTTGATCTCTCTTCGTCGAATGCAACCAATACACTTCTTCTTTCCTATCCCTATCCCCAACCCTAACCCTATACAGATCACTCAAATGAATCCCCGCAAGCGGAATACCGAGCTGATCTGCAAGCACATTTGCAAATGCCAAAGCAACCCTGAGCGACGTAAACCCCCCGGGACCTATGACACAGGCGACGTGCGTAACGTCCTCGTAACGCCATCCCGCCTCCGAAAGCAGCGACTCTACGAGCGGAATCAATTCATGATCGCCGATGCGAGAATGAACAGAACGAGACGAAGAAACCCTCCTCTCCGTCACGCAAGCGAGCAGGGCATCATGTGAGGCCAGATCGATGAAAAGACAGCGCATTTTGAAATAATTGAAGATTGCAGATTGAAAATGAAGAATAACACACCCATGCTGGGAGTGACATCATCTTCCATCTTCAATTTTCCATCTTCAATCCCAAACGTGCAACCTCAACTCTCCATCATCATCCCCACCCACAAACGTTCAGAAATTCTGAAGGAGTGTTTGCGATGTCTGGAGGAACAGACAATCGCGAGCGACATAGAAGTGATCGTCATCCACGACGGTGAGGATGACAAGGAAACTAGGAGCGTCGTGGAAGCTAAAAGCTATAAGCTAAAAGCTATAAGCTATTCCGCAATTCCCAAAAGCCAACAAGGTGCTGCGCGCAATGCGGGCGTTCAGAAAGCACGCTCGTCCATTGTGCTATTTATAGGAGATGATATTTTCCTACGAAATGATGCTTGCAAATATCACCTAAACATCCATAAAAACTCCCCAACCCCTTACACCCAACACCCGAATCCTATCGCTGTTCTCGGTTCCACCGTGTGGGATCCGAATATAAAAATCACCCCAGTTATGGAATGGCTTACGCAAAATGGTTGGCAATTCGGCTTTCCGAAAATCGAAAAGTACGCGGGAGATTTTTTACCGAACAAACTTCAGCATCTGTTTACCTACACCAGCCACATCAGCCTACAGACTGCGATTGCCAAACGCATACCGTTCAGACACGACACCACACTCTACGGGTGGGAAGACATCGAGTGGGGCATGCGGCTCCGCGATGCCGGCGTACGTGTGTACTATGAACCTCAGGCACTCGCCTGGCATCATCACGTCATCTCGATGGAAGATTCGCTCCTGCGCATGGAAACGCTCGGACGTTCCGCTTCTCTCCTGCATCAAAACGTGCCGGAATTCGATCGTGTCCCCTGCGGTTGGAAACGGCTGGCCTACGAAATCTTTGCCAAGCT
Organism: uncultured Candidatus Peribacteria bacterium; assembly: GCA_964373065.1. Classification (GTDB taxonomy): domain Bacteria; phylum Patescibacteriota; class Gracilibacteria; order Peribacterales; family Peribacteraceae; genus CAYJSJ01. The sequence continues at coordinate 22,571 of CAYJSJ010000012.1, read as the reverse complement.
TCCCACAATGGCGGGGCAACACAGGGCGGCATTTTTGAAAGGTATTCGTCGAGCGCAGGAAGGGGTGAGGGATTAGTATTATGGGGTAAGGGATTTCCCCCAGCCCCTAACTCCTTTACCCTGACCCCAAAAATGTTCCGCAGAATGGATCTTCTTCTCTTCGGCATTGCAACGGTGCTCGTGCTCTTCGGGCTTGCCATGATCGCAAGTGTCTCCGTCTTCGAGAGCTTCCAGATTACCCAACGATTGGTGGGACAGGGCCTTCGCACGGAAACGAGCAACTCCTTCTACCTTCTCCGGAGCTTCCTGCACGTCATTATCGGTTTCGGTGCGATGTTTCTGGGTATGGTGCTCCCCTACCGACTCTGGGAAAAGACCGCACTGCCCCTCTTCCTGCTGACACTGGGGCTCCTGCTTGCCGTCTTCATGCCCGGTATTAGCGCAGATTACGGTACGGCTCAAAGCTGGCTGCGCCTCGGGCCCTTTTCCATTCAACCATCGGAGGTGCTGAAGCTCACGATGATTTTCTACCTGGCACTCTGGCTCCAGAAACGCGAACAATTGATAGGAACATGGAAGGATGGATTCATACCTTTTGCCATACTCCTCTCACTCTCCACCGTCCTCGTCGCACTGCAACCGGATCTCGGCTCCTTCCTGGTACTTTCGAGCATCGCCGTCGTCATGTTTTTTATCGCAGGAGGAAACATTTTCCATGTGATTCTGGGAGGGTCGATGGCGGCTATTATCGGATTGCCTCTCATTCTGCAGAAGCAATACATACGTAACAGGTTTAAGGCCTTCATCAGTCCGGATGATCTCTCCATAAGTGAAACGATCGGCTTCCAGATAAAGCAGGCACTGATCGCAATCGGCAGCGGAGGATTCTTCGGCCTTGGGTACGGGAAGTCCATCCAGAAATTCGGCTATCTTCCCGAAGTGCAGGCAGACATGATCTTCTCTGCCATGGCGGAAGAGCTGGGGTTCATGCGCATCTTGATTATTTTGGGTATGTTCACGATTTTTGTGTATCGCGGGTACCGTATAGCGGAAGAAGCTCCCGACCGGTTCGGGTTTCTGCTTGCCACAGGTATCACCACATGGGTCGCGTGCCAGACACTTCTCAATATCGCCGTAAATCTGGCACTCTTTCCACTAACGGGGCTCACACTCCCCTTCATTAGCTATGGCGGATCGTCACTTGTCTCACTGATGCTCGGAACGGGAATTTTACTCAATATTTCCATGTACTCCACGGAAGCAAGTGCGCAGGAAAGAAAGACGAGGAGGAGGTAGGGAAATGGGGAAATAGGGAAATGGGGAAATAGGGTGTGGAGCGTAATATACGTATACTGACTTCCCCTAACCCTAACCCTAACCCTAACCCTAACCCTAACCCCATCCCCCACCATCTCCTCTTCGTCGGCGGCGGCTCCATAGGGCACATTGCTCCGTCGGTTGCCGTGTGGGAGGCATACGCATCCCTTCATGCAGATGCGTCTTGCATCTTCGTGTGCGGCACACAACAGGATGATGCTGCGTTTCTTAGAAAATGCAGTCTCCCCTTCCGTACCCTGCATTCCCCGAGACTCTCCGTAACATTTCCCTGGAGCATGTGGAAAGCCATCCGTGCATCGCAGACCATTCTCCGAGAAGAAAAACCGGATTGCATTTTCAGCAAAGGAGGATACGTGAGTCTACCGCTCTGCTTTGCAGCGTGGAGAAAGGGAATTCCCATCGTCCTCCATGAATCGGATGTCGTGAGTGGCTATGCAAACAGAATCGTCCGCTTCTTCGCATCCCGCGTCTGTGTAGGTTTCCCCATTTCCCTAATTCCCTATTTCCCCATTTCCCCACCCCCCCATCTCACCGGCAATCCCGTCCGTACGGAGATCACGCAAGGATCACGCGAACAGGGGCTCTACATCACCGGTCTGAAAGGGAATCGTCCCATCTTGCTTATTATGGGGGGAAGCCAAGGAGCACTGGAGATCAACCGCATTGTTGCATCGTTGCTCGATGAGCTTCTGCTGCGATGCGATGTCATTCACATCACGGGGCGCGGGAAGAGCGCAGTGTCTTCTATGCGTACAGGATACTTTCAAACGGAATTCGCCGACGGTTTTTTGCCGCACCTCTACGCCTGCGCAGATGCGGCACTTAGTAGGGCAGGAGCAGGTTCCATTGCAGAACTTGCCGCGTGCGGCATACCTGCGATACTCGTACCTTTGCGCGGCGTGGGGCACGATCACCAATACAACAATGCGGTGGCAGCGGGCAAGACGGGCGGCTACCTGCATGTGGAGCAACGTGATCTCTCCGCATCACTGGTACCAACAGTTCACAATCTGATAACAAATTCTGCACGCAGGAAAACGATGAAGGAGCACATGCGCCACATGTGGAATCAAGACGCAGCTTTACAGATTGCAAAAATTATTGCGAACACACTTGATTCGACGCCACGGGATCAGTAGGCTGCATCGGCATTATGAAAAAAGCCTACCTTATTCTCATCCCTCTTTTTGCGCTTGTGCTGCTCGCAGCCTGCGCGAAGGAAACTCCTCCCGTGTCTACCGATTCCTCTTCCGATATTTTCGACGGCAAGCTCCTCAGTGGCTCGCACGAAGTGATTCTGCGTACATCGATGGGCGACGTCACCCTTGCATTGGATGCGGATGCTGCACCGAAGACCGTGACGAATTTCATCGCACTGGCCAAAACCGGTTACTTTGACAGCCTCACGTTCCATCGCGTCATCCCCGACTTCATGATCCAAGGAGGCGATCCAAACGGTAATGGAACAGGCGGTGAAAGCGTCTTCGGTGCCACATTTGAAGATGAAATCAACGCCAACAGCTACGGACTGCAGAAGAAGAAATTATCGGACGAAGTGGACGGCAACCTGCCCCCCGAACTCAAAGATGCAACGGTCAAGGATTACCTCACACTGCAAGGGTACCGCTTCGATGAAGGCCTTAAGTCCCTGCCGATGAAACAGGGTGCGATCGCAATGGCCAACCGCGGACCAAATACGAACGGATCACAGTTCTTTATTATTCAGAAAAAGGATGGAACCAAGTGGCTCGAAGGCAAACACACAGTCTTTGGAAATGTAACAGACGGCATGGATATAGTAGATGCGATCGCCAACGTCCCGAGGAACCCCAATGATATGCCTATCGAAGCGATCACCTATACGGTGGAAGTAGTGAATGAGGGATAAGGGATCAGTATTACGGGATAAGGGCTTGGTATTTTTCGCGTATCCCTTAATACTAACCCCGTAATACTGTTATGCGTACTCGCTTTCCCCCATCGCCGACCGGCTTCCTCCACATCGGCGCTCTTAGGACAGCACTCTATAATTTTCTCCTCGCAAAGAAGTCTGGCGGAACGTTTGTTCTACGGATCGAAGATACCGACCGCGAGCGCGAGGTGGCGGGGGCGGTGGAAGATTTTCTGACTGCAATGCATTGGGCGGGCATCGATCCCGATGAAGGAGTGTCACTGGACAATGGCGTCATTATTCAATGCGGAACGCACGGTCCTTACATTCAGTCGGAGCGTGGCGATCTCTATCGTACACACGTGCAAAAGCTGATCGATGGGGGGCATGCGTACTATGCCTTTGATACGAAGGAAGACCTGGACCGCATGCGCGAAGAGGAAGCAAAAGCCGGAAATCCCGCACCGAAGTACGACGCATCCATGCGCATGCGGATGAAAAATTCGTTGACTATGAAGGAAAGCGAATGGAAGAAAAAACGCGATGAAGGATTTCCCTATGCCATACGTATGCTCGTTCCGGAAGGAAATGTTGTCCGTTTCACGGACGAAGTGCGCGGCAATGTGGAGTTTCGGGGCATGGAGATTGATGACCAGATCCTTCTGAAGAGCGATGGATTCCCCACCTACCATCTCGCCAATGTCGTCGATGACCATTGTATGGCGATTGATTTAGTGGTCCGCGGAGAAGAGTGGCTCAGCTCTACGCCAAAACACCTGCTGCTGTATGAATACTTCGGGTGGCCTGCTCCTCGGTTTGCCCACGTGCCGCTGCTCTTGAATAAAGGCGGAGGAAAGTTGAGTAAGAGGCAAGGAGATGTCTCCGTCCACGACTACATCGAGAAGGGGTATCTCCCGGAGGCCGTCGTCAATTTTATAGCGCTCCTCGGGTGGAACCCCGGAACGACGCAGGAGATTTTTACGATGGAAGAATTGATCGAACAGTTCAGCCTTGAGCGCATTCACAAGGGTGGAGCAGTTTTCGATCCGGAAAAACTCCTCTGGTTCCAAGGCCAGTGGATGCGAAGAATCCCGAAAGCGGAGTTTGCCGAGAGAATCCGTCCCATCGTCGCGAAGAAGTATCCCGCAGCCGCAAAGGACTCCAAATTCATCGAACGTGCTGCACTTATTCAAGAACGGATTACCTTCTTCCCCGAAGCACCGGAAATGCTCGCGTACTATTACGAGGAGCCAACGGTGACCGCAGAACTCCTGATCAATACAAAGCAGAAACTTGATGCCAAGATCACAAAGCAGGTGCTGGATCTCCTGGAAACAACACTCGAATCTCTCGGGGGAAAAGATTGGAGTGTGGAGACGATCAAAGATGTGCTGATGGAAGAGGCAAAGAAGAACGACCTGAAAACCGGTCAGATGCTCTGGCCCCTCCGCGCCGCACTCACCGGCCTTCCCTTCAGCCCTGGGGCCTTTGAAGTGGCTGCAGCACTGGGAAAAGAAAAGACAATCAAGCGGCTGCAGGCAGCGGGTAGTATTTTGAAGTAATTCTCCGGATAAAGGCGGTTGTGCGAAAGTTATTGCCTCTAGTTGCCTTTGCCAAAAGGCATTCAGTCTTTACAATGGGGGCATGGATGCCAATCTCAAGACAGACCAAGGCAAAGCAATTGTCGAAGGGAAAACCGCCGTACCGTTTAAAACATTCGTGGGACTCATCTTGCAACGCAAGGTACTCAATTTGTTCAAAACTTGGGGCCAGGAACCGGTCATTATAAGCTCGGAGCTCCTTACGGATCTCGCAAGTTCGCCCCAAGATACGCAGGAAAATAACGAGCACGTCATTATGGTGACGCTGAGTGTGGGGATATTGACGGGAGTGTTTACGCTTGCCGTCCTCCAGATCATCCTTGTGCCGTGGGGTTTTACGCTCACTGCAGATTACCTCCTCATGATTGCAGGCACGCTGCTTGGCATGGCCGCACTCACGTGGATGATGAGCAGAGTGAAACGAAAAAGCAAAGGGCATAAACTTTCGGAGACTATGGAGAAAATTGCGGGGATGGTGGCGAAATAAAGAAGCTAGAGAAGCTAAGGATTTTAAAGAAGCAAAAGAGTGATCTCTGTATCATTATCCTCAGACTCCTTAGCTTCTTTCGCTTCTCCAGCTTCTTTCTTCCATCATGGAAATTCAGCAGAACGCACCGCTCAAAGGCAAAACCACCATGCGTATCGGCGGCGATGCGGGCTGGTACGTGGAAGTAAAAACAAAGAAAGAGGTGGAGGCAGCCGCAGCATTCGCAATCCAGAAGAGCATCCCGCTCCTTGTGCTTGGTGGAGGCAGTAACACGATCTTTGAAGATGGCACCATTAACGCCCTCGTCGTAAGAATCAACGCTGTATCTGTGACGCACAATGCAGAAGTGCAGCAATACAGCAATGCAACTATCGTCGTCGAATCCGGCAAAAACCTCCCCGAGCTCATCTTCGAACTTGCCGAAATAGGATTGGACCTCTCCCCGCTCACGGGCATCCTCGGTACTGTCGGGGGCGCGATCTTCGGCAACGCCGGCCAGGGGCCGAAGGGAATCTGGATTGATGCGTACATTGAATCCGTCACCGCGCTAGTGAACGGTGCATGGAGAACACTCACGAAAGAAGAATGTCACTTTCGTTACCGCGAAAGCTGGTTTAAAGAACAATCTTCAATCTTCAATCTTCAATCTTCAATCTCTCCCATCATCTGGAGTGCAACGCTGAATATTCCGCGCGGTGATTCCACAGAGATCAAAGCGGAGATCGAAAGACTGCTCAAAAAAAGAATAGAAACACAGCCGCATGTAAAAACTGCGGGCTCCTGCTTTAAAGCACTCGGGGAAACTCCTGCATGGAAACTGATCGATGAGGCTGGGCTGCGCGGAAAAACTATCGGCGGTGTGTGCCTGAGCGAGAAGCACTGCAACTTTTTGATCAATAATGGCAGCGCGACGTACCGTGATACCGTGGACATCGTGGAGGCTGCCAAAGAAGTCGTGGAATCAAAAGCGGAGAATCCTCATGCCCGTCTCGAAGTGGAAATGCGGTTCATTCAGAGTGATGGATCGGTGAAAGAGTGGTAGGTTACTTACTATGGATACGGCATATATCGATGGATGGGAACGCGCACAGAAAAATTCCAAACAGGGGAGGCTGGAAGCGATACGCATAGAACGGGAACGGCAAAAGAACGCGCAGAGAGAAGCATTGCAAATGCATCTGCGCACACTCCTTCTTGCACTCACGCTCCTGCCACCCGGTATAGGAATTCTGGTGAAAGAACCTCTGAGTAGTCCCCACACCATCGGTGGACATATGGTGAAAGAACTCGAACAGTACTTTCATTAAAATCTTCATTTCATCACTATATCATTTGCGCAAATGATATAGCGTTTATAGACAGTAGTTCCCACCTCAGGTGTTGCACTGGGAAGTTGATACCATCTGGATACGAATCCTCAGGTGTTGCACTTAGAGATCGAGGCTAAGTTTCCATCAAACACCTATCAGATTTTTTCTATGACATGCTTCAGCCTATCAATAGGAACATTTGTCGCCCGATGATTAATCGTTGACTCAATACCTCTACGGACTGCTTGAACAAGACGAGCGACATCGGTCCAAGTAAACTTCAATTCCGAATTGCTACCGAATCGTGCAAATATCTCCATGACTTTCTTGCGATTTTCATCATCAAAACAAAACCAATATTGCTCCTGTCCATTTTCCAGATGCAGAAAACTAATAGTAGTATTGGAAGTAGAATTTTTTTCCAAGTGATGGCGTTTCCAATTGTGGAATTCCTTTTCGGATGACATGAGAATAAAAAAGGATGTCCATACGTTTCCCACACTTTCGGCAAGACATGGAATAACAAAAGAGCCAGCCTATGGCCAGCTCTTTTGTTTGAAATGTTACACCCTGCTAAAAGGGTAAATCTTCCGCCTTCACCTCAGACGTGTAGCTGATTTCCGGAACAGTAACCGCGGCTTCCGCCGCTGCATCGGTAACGGATTTGGGGGCTTCGTCTAGGTTTTTTGTCGCAGTGGAGGAAGCGACACGCTCCGTACGCACGGAATCTTTCGCTTCCGCGGAGCTGATGCCGAGCAGATGGACGGCGCTCGCTATGATCTCGGTGGTCGTGCGCTTGCTGCCGCTCTGCGTTTCCCAGCTTCTGGTTTGCACGCGGCCGGTGACATAGACGCGGTTGCCCTTCTTTACGACGCGGGCGACTTCTTCCGCAAGCGCACCCCAGATCACAACACTGTGGAATTCCGTGCGATCTTTGGATTCACCGGAAGTTTTGTCCTTCCAGCGTTCGTTGGTGGCAACGCCGAGCGTCAGCACCTGCTGACCGTTCGTGGTGGTGCGCATCTCCGGATCGCGGGTGACATTCCCGATGATCTCTGCACTATTGACCACATTGCATACGTGCGGAGCGCCTTCGGGTGCGGGGAGTTGCCCGTCTTTGGGATCCAGAAGAATCATATCGAGCGCCACAATTTTGGTCTTGCTGCGCTTTTCACCGGACTGCTGGTCTTCCCAGCTGTCGGTCTGGAGGCGTCCTGCGGTAAAAATCTGGGAACCGGGACGTATGTACTGCCCGGCAACTTCCGCCATGGGACCCCAGAGGGTCACCGTGTGAAATCCTTTGCCTTTCAGGAGTTCGCCGCTATCGGATGTAAATGCATAAGGAACGACAAGATTTAAGTCCGTCACGCTCGTTCCTCCGGGCGTCTGACGCACTTCAACAGGTTGTGTTTGGTAGCCGATGATGTGTACGCGATTAAGGGAAAACATGTCTCTATGGGGGAATGGAAGTACAGGAGGTCGCGGGCTGCTAGCAATCGCATTGACCGGCTTCGATGCTCAAGTGTGTTCACTGAGCGAGTGTGCCAAAGCGGCAAATCGAAGCGTGAACATTTGTACACCCATCATTTTCCGCACGCAAGTATTTTTTATTGCATGAAAAACTTTCCCGTTGCGTGGTGATACTTTGGAAAGACGCACGGCAGGAAAGATTCATCGCTTCCTGATACCATATCCCGTAACTCCCTTCCTTGTGCTACCGGCCTACAAAATGAAAGGCGCCTTACGGCTCTACCGTCTCCTCTGTCTCGCGATGGGGATGACCGCGTTTATGCAAACTGCATCTGCGGCATTCAATGAGTACCAACCCTACATTCTTCCCACTGTGAATCCCGGAAGCTATAACGAAATAAAGAAAGTAGTGGTGGAAGGAGCGAGCGGAGATCCTCGTGAAAATATCCATGCCAATCTGGAAAAAGCGATATGCGGAGGATGGGATTTTCAAAGGGGTGTGAACGGCGTCTTCGGTCAGAGTGAGTCGCTCTGCGGCCGGGCGGATACTCAACCGATACAAGCACGGTGTGAAGACGAAAACGGGAACGTGTGGATAAAAACGCGTCCGCAGGAATGGAAAATGAATGGAGCAGGAAATGGCATCGACGACCAAATGATGGAAACCATTTCGAAAAAAACAATCCCTGATCAGGGATTGATCTCACAGGTGAGAGGTGTCCCAGGGAGAGATACCGTGCGAGCGTTTGGTAACCTCGCCTCGGGACTCGGGGAACGAAGGGGTGAGGGGGGAACGGCGAAAGACCTGAAGTACGACATAGCATTTCATCAGCGAATCGAAACGGGAACATCTTCCGGGTTCGATTACCCCTCGGATCAGGATACCGTGTGCGGTTTTCAAACGCTCTGCCGCACGCCGAATGCTCCGGACGCGTTTGACCCCGGGCGGCAGTCCCCGTCCCTCTTGTGCCCGCATCCGTGCCAGCGACCGCTCGGATCCCCCGGAAAACCGCAGAACTGGGATGAAAATGACTCTTCTGCTTTGCGGTGCGATCTCCAGAAAGCAGATGAAGATGGCATTAAATACGCGTGCGGCGGCGGAGAGACGAAGGGGCCGGGAGAAGATTTCTGCGGGGAACTGAGAAGAAACGGAACAAAGGGGGGGCTCTGCCAAGACTTAAACGCGCTCGTCTACGTTCGATGGGAGAGGATTGAACAGTGCGGTGATGACACCATTGTTCACACAAAAAAAGGAGTGTGCGGGTTTGCAAAAGAAGTCAACGATCCCTCAGACGAGGAGTACCAACGGATGGTGGATAATAATTTCGAACCGGTGGGACTCTTTGAGTGCTGCAGTGATCTGCCTGCCGCCACTATAGACGAGGGGAAAAACTGCATCCCGTGTTTCGGGGATGAGTGTCGCCGAAACCCAAAAACGCAGGTGGCCATTGCAACCGATGAGTGGTGGTCCGGCAATGACTGCGGCTACCCGGAGATCGATATGCGGGAACGCGAATACGTCTCCTTCTTTCGGGCATACACCGATGCCTCCTACGAGCGCGCTCCTCTTCCGCTTGCGAAGGATGACGACAATACAAAGGCAAACATCCCCGTCGCTTGCTATGGCTTCTACGACAGTGCACCCGAAGACGCGCAACTCACGCAAACGGAACCGGAGGATAAACGGTGTGTCATTGCGGCATACTACGACGGAAATGATGGTGACGGTGACAAAATAAATTTCCGTTCCATGTGGAAAACGCAGCAAGGAAAGGGCGCGTTCCGCAATACATTCAGCGACAATCCCTTCGGGAATATACAACGTTCCTTCGAGCCAGAGAAGAGTCTTTGGTTTCCCGAACTCGGCGGAGCGTTTTCGCTGCTCAATGATAAAGTATTTGGCGATCGCTACCGCGGTGATTTCTCCTTCGCACTCCTTGCAACAGACAGCGCGGTGCAACGCGCGACGGTGCAGCTTTCTCCAGAGCAGCCCTTGAGCAGCGGTGCATTCCTTCGTACCCCCGATGACACGGTCACGATGGAAAACGACCCCGCCTCAGATCGCCGCACCATGGTGGAATGGTGGCACAACGTGGAAACACAAATGCACAAGAATTTCACACCGCCGAAAGTGCGGCTGCTGCTGCCGACCGTCTGGAGCGTGGACATCAACCCCTTTGACCCGCTCTTCACGCCAAAGCTAGCGAGCCCGGATGACCGTTCCTTGGACATCCGGTCTGAAACGATCGATATCCAGGTGCAGGCGACCGAGGATCTCCTCGGGAATGTCGCGGCGTTCCTTGAACGTACGTTGCTGCTGCGCATGGAGGAAGAGTCCGTGCCGGTCGTCGTTCCCATCGTCAACCCCACCGAAATCCGTGCCATTGCCCAAGGATGGGAAGTATGGGCGATCAAGCAAGAGTCATCGGGAAAGCCGGGGGCAGAGAAAGCACGCGAGGTCGCGCGGAAGCTCAAAACTTATGCGGACCGAGCCGATGAAGTCCGCGCTCTGCGCGGCGAGCTCCCTCGCTACGCGGGTGCCTTGCTGAAAGAGCAAAAAAAGGTGAGTGTTAAAATCGCTACATGGCTGGAAGAAAATATGGACGCGTACCAAACGTATCTCTTCTTCGATTGGGGTACGAGTCTGCTGCAAAATATGTGGATCGCCACCCAAGGAAGCTATCGCCAAGCACATGATGCCACTGCATTTCCGTGGTGTCGCATGGATGATTTTACGAGCCCCATCTATTCATTGCTTGATCCGTGGCTCCCCGGTCGCTCGGAAAACGGAGATGTTACCGGAGGATTTTGGCCCTACCTCGGGTGCCTCGAAGATCTGCGTGGTTTTGATTTCGGCTCCTGCGGTCAAAATGGAGAAAACGCCCTACAGTGCCTAGCACGTTCCTTCCCCCGCTGTAATCGTGACATGTCCCTGTTCTCCGCGTATTTCGATTGTCTCTCGCTCGTCTCTCTTCCCCGAGACGGGTATGCCCCTGACGCAATTCCCAAAGAGTCCTGCGAGCAATTCTTTCCCCTTCCGCCGGCATTCCCCGATCTGCCGAACACTACAGTGGACAGAGATCTTATCCTGGATTTTACGGCCTTCCGAGAAACGAAACGCTCCGTGAAAATTCCTGTATTAAAACCCGTACAAATCAAAGTGGATTTTGCACGCATTCGACCACCCGGACTGGAGCAAGACGAAGAACCGGTCTACCCCGACCTTGCACCGCTTCCCGCATTCCCGACGGGGTTTGCAGAAAAAATCACTGCAGCTCTCCCGCAGATCATCACACCGATCGGCGGGGATTTCGATCTCTTCAAAGAAGCGGCTGTCATCGGTACGAAGGATGATGATGTGAAGGATCCCTTCCCGCGCATCGCACTGCCGAGCGTTGATCTTCTTTCGCTCACTGCATTCCTCACAAAGACCTACTACCTCGTGGAGGCTATGGCCAAGGAGAATGAGAAATTCTGGGGAAGTCTGACGAAAAGACAATGTAGCCCCGGTGAAGAACAAAATCCCGCTTGTGTGCGCCGTGGGACGGAACAGGATTGCATCCTGCCGAACGATGACCCGAAGGGGAGGTGCGTGCACTTCGAAGCGGATCTGAAGGAGCGACTGCAGCGAATCGGTGCGCGTCCTGCGATTTTTTTGAAGGATGATTTCCGCTCGCTAGGATCGGCGCGACTCCCTTCCGCGCACGGCCAGGCCTACTGCGAACGAAAGGACTGGGCATGCCAACTGCTCAATGGAAGCGCGGAGAAACCGAGAGAAGGATGGATGCTCGATACGACCGAATCCTATGACACAGAGCAGCTTCTCCAGGACGTGCGAAACGCTATGGTGGAAAAATCCGGCAATGTGATCGAGAACGATGCCGAGCGATTCCTCTACGACAGCAACCAAGATCAGATGTTTGAAAATTTCTTCGTGCCCGCAAATATTCCCCTCGATCCCTACGATCCATGAAGCATCTGCTTATCCTGTTCGGCCTCATCTTTCTGACGCTTTTCCCGGCACAAGCCCTCGCCGGCGATGCCGACAGTTGTAGAGCAAAGATTAATTTCGAAATCGCGCGCGAGCAACGCCTCTACCGCTCCTACCTCTTCGGGAAGCGCAGTGCTGTTAACGCTCCGGTGGGAGATGTGCGCTACGACAACAAAGGAAGGGCTTGGCGGAAAGCAAGCAACTCTAACGATCCGTGGGTGAATTCCGTCGTGAAGGGGCATGCACTCGGCTGGCGCTGGAAGAATACCGATATGGATGCGAACGATGAACATGCCGAAATTTTGCCGCTGAAAGGCATCTTCGAAACAAAGCGCGTCTCCACCTCCGAACTCATCCCCTCGCTGCTCCAAAGCATTCGGGCGCTCGATTGTCGTCTGCAAGCCCTGAGTGAAATTGCGCGTATCTCGGAAATGTATGCGGGAGATGATCCTGTGACCATCGCGCGTCTCCAGCCTATCGGTTGCATAGAATTCACGTCACTGGAAACATGGCCTCAGTGTCATTTCGGCAAACCGTCAGAATCACTGACCGATCAGCAAGACAGCCGGAGCTACAGTAAAAATGTTTCGGACAAACTCCTTACGCGCGAAGTGGAACTCCTCACCATGATCGTGGAGTACGACGCGGGTTATCGAACACTTCTGCAGTTTGCCGGAAACTTCGACATCTTCCTGCGGGAGATGCGGTGGCCGATTACCGGCACCCTCAGGAAAGCCGTCGATCTTATCGGTCAACTTGAACGTATCCCCTGCTTCCTCTCATCGTGTGATTCCGCTCCTCAGCAAAGTCCATGAAGTCATCCTCTGCGATCTTCGGCAGGCGCACTGTTTCTTTGGCCATCCTGATACTTGCGCTCCTCGGCGTTTCCCTTCTAGCCGGGGTCGACCTGCGTGCACAGGTGAAAGATCCTGAAATCCCCGCTTTTGCCGGCCGTCCTCCGAATGAACACCCCATTCTGGCTCCGTGTTCGCGGTACGAAGAACGCTACCGGCAACTCGGATTCGAAGATGCTCTCTTGCAGGACTGGCCTGCCATGTATCACGCACGGGTAAATAACGTCATAGAGGAATATCTGGAACCTTCATCTCCGCTCTGTTCGGCGGAAAACTCCACCGATCTTCTTCCTTCCGGAGAGGAGCTTCTTTCCCTCGCGACGAGCCTGCCGACATGGAATGACCCGCGTATTCCCCTCAGCCGCTTGGATACGTCCCGCGTACTTCTGGAATATTTGCGTGTGTATGAATGCGCGCTCATGGAATTCGAAACGTTCCTCCCCTACGACACGGCAAAGGAGGAGTTTTCAAAGGAATTCTTTCGTATCGGCAATCTCCCATTCTTCGACTTCTTCTTTTCAGACCTGGTGAAGGAATCGTTTGACCGGAGTGCGCTCATCAAGAGCGAGCTTTCCGTTGCAAGAAATGCCCTCGAGAGAACGCTCACGTTACTCGGTGGATTCGAAAGGCTGCGACCGCTAGAGGCGGAGCTTGAATGCATGCAGAGACTCACGCTGGATGTCCGCAATATCTCCGCCCTTACGGCGGAAACCAGCGCATGCCTTCCGCGCATCTGGAATGCCAGAGACCCGCTCCGCGACATGAAAGAATTGGATTACAACGCTCAATAATGATACGTATTCTCTTCCTCATCGGCTCCCTCCTCCTCCCTGTGGCATACGCACAGGAGGAAACGCTGTACCTGAAAATCAAGCACGCCGTGGAACTGGAATCGCAAACCAAAGAAACGGAACTTCCGCTACAACGCTTCGCCCTCGGCGTGTACTACGATCACCCTGTGCTCACCTCCACGGAGGAGGGTACGACCGTCGAGTTTGAAATGGAGAAGGAAGAGTACATAGATAGCGCACTTCTTGCGCTGCCGTGGCAGATCTGCGCCGACCAGAAGGATAGGAAGAATGATTTTGCCACCTGTTTCCAAGTACAAAACGTTTTGCAGCAGATAGTGAAGCGCACTCTCTGGCATAGAAAACTCGGACGTGATCTGCAGTCCATCGCATCGGGTTACGAGAACGGCATCGACGGGTACCCCGGAAAGTCGGTCAATATTATAGGCAAAATCGCAAGCATCGCCCATCTCTGGAGTGCCGCCAATGACCCGTACGTGACCCCGATCGTCCAGTCGCTCACAAGAGCACGCCCGTGGCCGGAGGGAAAGCAGGATGCCATCGAACTAACGGCGGAGGAAATCATAGACATGCTTTTTGCAATGAAGCGTACGTGGAACAAGAAGGAAGACACTACGGAAATGACAGCCGCTCTTTGGCGCTACCGCCACGGCGTTTCAACTGTCATCGCCCGTGAAGGTGATTGTGAGGAGGCAGAGCAGCGACGTTCGAAACGTTCGTGCGCTCTGGAAGAGAAGATGGATGTGCTCCTCAATCTTCTCAGGACGGACATTGGAGAAACAGGCGACATCGGAGAAGTTCTCTTTCCTTCCTATTTCGATACAAAAAGAAATATCTACGTATGGATGCGCAGTGACGATGTTGGATTGCAGTCCTTCATTCCCCTCGATCCCGTACAGGACGCTCTCACGCCTCCGGAATTCGATGATTGCGTCGAAGCGGGCACGGCCATACGTACCTGTTACGACACCTACAAAGACATGATCGTCCGCGGGGGCATGTACCCAAGCAAGGTAGGAGCAGGGCTGCGTTCAGAGCAACCGCACCTCGGTGTATCGGTTGCCGGGGAAGGAAGCCCCGGTGCATCTGAGGAAGATTTCGAGGAGAATATGCGAAGGAATTCTGTCATAGAGGAACCGGGGGAAACGGAGGGAATCTGCTCACATCCTTTCGGGAAGCGCGGCTACCTCTGCCGCAGTGTCGTGCGGGAATCCTGCGATCTTACAGACCCCGAACGTCAGCAGCTTGCAGAAGCGGGCACCAATGGCATCGTGCTTACGCGCTGCCAACCGGAACGGTTCAAAGACGACATCGATCGCACTACCTCCGGTCCCGATATCTGCGGCAGAGGAGGATGGAGAGAAACAGTGCAGGAAAATTTAGTGGAAGATACGCCGGAAAGGCAGCCGGACATGCTTCCAAACGCCTGTGCCGCTTGCGCCATCGACGTTGTGTGCAGCGATCAATGCGATCCCGATCGTCCGTCATCGTACAGACGTAAAAACGGCGTCATAGAAATTTGCCTGCCAAACATTTCCGATGCCGCGGGAAAAACCTATTACACGCTCGTGCGCGAGCTTGTGCGGGCGCAGCAGGCATGCAACGAATCGGCGTACGATACGCAGAAGCGCACAGGTGCCATCGACCCCGAAAAAAAGGACCCCGCTGCATGTTGCGCGGCGGAACGTCCTGCATCTTTTGCACAATGCACACTGATGGCAGGCGACGGCATTCTGGAACAGGCGGGCATATCGATCGATCAATGCGCCGGTGCGTTTGCAAACATCGGATGCGCCGCTCACGATGACAATCCTAATGATGATGACTATGTCTGCACCAATGATGGAGTCGACCCGGAGAGCATCGCCGACGCCATCGACGATGCTTTGGTTGCCCCGGGGAGAACACTCAATCTTCCGCTCACTTGTTCCGAATCCATCAAAAACCCTCGCATACAAGCGATGTATAACTCCCTGCCTCTTGTGTGTCGACCGGGATGTCCATCCCAGTACCAAAACACCGTCGGCAATAACCTCTGCTTCACCGGCCAATGCTTAGAGGAATCGTTCGAGTGGTCTCGCATCATTCCTGGCCGTATGGGGGTGACGACCATCGATGAAGATTTTCCTTGGGATGCGTGCGTGCTGACGGATCCGAACCTCGGCCGGTTCGAAGTCCCACCTGCACTCACCGGTCCGAAACTCCCGCTCTACAGGCCGGCACTCCTCATGCAGGAACTCGACAAGGCACTCTGCCAATTAAACGGTCTCCCCTCACTCTCGCCGCCTATTCTTTGCGCCTTCGATCCGGCGATCCGCATCGGCCTCCCGCCGCTCTCTCTTATAGAAAGTGCCTTGGATATTGCAAGCCAAGGCAAGAAGCTCGACGAGACCGGCTTCAGTATAGAAAGCGCAGCCTCGGCCATAGGTTCTCGGGTGGCGACAGACATGCTCACGCAGTACCTCCGTCCGGCCGCCGGCAACTTTGCAGATCTTCTGGGATCGCTGCAACGCATCCTTTCCCGCGTGGGTGAACTGCAGTTTCCCACCACGATGTGTCCACGATATACCGCTAATCCATTGTTCTGCAGCACACTCCAAAGAAGCCAATGATACGGATCATCTTTGCCATCGGCATGCTGCTTTTGGCCCCCACCGGAGCCCAGGCCTCGTGTCATATCGGCGCTGCGTCTTCTCCGCTTTCTACCATGACACCGGTGGGCGAATACGCTAGAAAAACCGTCGAACGCGTGAATAGCGGACTGGAAAACGCCAAGGCGGAAGACATATTCGGTGCGGTATTCGATCTTGCGGGCATGCACTTTCTGCGTTCGGTGGAATCCGTGATGTACATGCTTGTAGATACCGATCTGCGCTCCGTCGAATTCAGCAAAGACCTGACCAATATCAGCACCTGTCTGCACACGGATCTGGCGATTCTGGAAGCGAAAATGGAGGAGATCCGCTGTGAAATGAATGATGCATATGAGCGCAAATCTCCCGGAGCGATTCGAAAACTCAAGGAGCTCGCGGTGTTTCTGAATGACCGCTACCGCCACCTTGTTCAAGGGGGCTTGGATCCCACATATGTGGATACTCTCTGGCCGTACTACCGTGAATTTGACGCTCCGTTCCAGGGGTGGTGCTGCGTCCCGGACACCATGACCTGCAGCGTTCAAACCGGAGAGCAGTGTACGAAGGTGGCACCGCAAGGGGTCGGCGGTTTTTCCTTCTTTCCCACACGCGAGGCGTGCCTTGCAGAGAGCGTATGTTTCTATGCAGACGACGGAAATCCGCGACCGAAATACATTGAGCAGTGTCCGTTCGATTCCGATTACCTCGCCGCAGGTACTGCGGGGTTCGGGTGCGATGCCACCGTACTCCATACGATTGGAGAAAAACTGAGTGGAAATTCGGGCGTCGCCAAAGAGATAGAAGGCTTTGACGAGCTCATCAACACACACGATGAATTTGTGGAGGATATTGCCTCACTCAAATCGACGACGCTGAGGATGGACTCCGTAACGGAAGAAACCCTCCTCACCTCCGAGCAGCGGCAACGCCTGGCAAAATTCGGTGAAGTGACAACCGATGCCATAGAGCACCGCAGAGTCTTCGGATGCTCTGCCGACCTCACTCCTGAAGAGCGCTCGTCTCTCCCCCCGTCTCCGGGTGAAGAGGAAAACAGCGGTGTCCAGGGAACGCTGACGCCGCTGCTGCGACCGTCTCTGCAGTGGACGGTGATTCCGGCACGCGGCGCGTTCTTTTTCCGTAAAGACCATTTGGCAATTTGGAAAGAGTTTCTCCGCATGCAAACAGAGTGGGCCAAGAAACGTGAATTCCCCTCCTATTTCAAAAATCCCGACGAATTCTTCCTAGAGAAAGACCGTAAAGCCGCAGTAAAACGTGAAGTGGATTCGCTGAAACTTCTTCAGCATCCACGGAACATCATGCGGGATCTCTGGAGTACGTTCTCCGTTCGTCAGGCAGTGCAAGAGGCAAGCCTCCTTCCGAAGGTGCAGGATGCTGCACTGCAGGTGCAGGATGTTCTCTCCCCTATTCGCCCGGCAATGCAAAGTGCTGTTTCCTTGGTGAGCACTCCCGGTGAAGGCCTCCGAAAATTCGCCAGAAACTACGCCTATTTCCTCAGAATGTCTTGCATGTACCGACCGTGCAACGAACGCCTGGAAACGATTCTGAAAATACTCTCCACCGATGAATGTTTCCCCTATGCTTCCGGCAGGTTCCGGGTACCGAGCAACGGGGAGGCGACCGGGACGCCTTCGTGGGAACTCTGTCTGGATGCAGTGAAGAAGTTGTAGTGCTACTATACACCTCCTATGCTACCTGAGGATTTCGTCCACCTGCACTGCCATTCCACCTATTCACTCTTAGAGGCGCTCCCGAACCCCGAGGAGGTAGTGCTCAGAGCCAAGGAACTCGGGCAACGAGCAGTGGGGCTCACAGACAAAGGATTTGCCTACGGTCTCATAGAGTTTTACACGGCGGCAAAAAAACATGACATGAAGCCCATCCTCGGCATAGAAATGTACATCGCCGTGCGAAGCCGCCATGACAAAGAAAGTGGAACAGATACGCGGCGGTACCCGATCGTCCTCCTCGCCGAAACGCAGGAAGGCTACGAAAACCTTCTGGAGCTCGCAACGAAAGCCGCTCTCGAAGGAATGTACTACAAACCTCGGGTAGACGACGATCTCCTGCGCGAATATGGGAAAGGACTCATCGCTTTCACGGGGCCTCTCAGCGGTGCCATCCCCCAAGCAGCGCTCGCAGAGGACGGCGAGCGCATCCGGGAGCTCACAGAGAAGTACCGGAGCTTCTTTGGTAAGGAAAACCTCTACTTCGAACTCATGGATCTCCCGAATGTCACGGGGCAGGCGGAGATCAACCAGCAGCTCATCCACTGGGGCAAGGAACTTGGTGTCCCCCTCGTCGCGACCTGCAACAGCCACTACTGCAGGCCGCGCGATGCAGAAGCCCACGACGTACTCCTGTGCATACAGAAGAACACACGTGTCGATGACCCAAGTAGATTCAGCATGCAGGGAAGTGATTTTTCCATGCGACAGTTTGAAGATCTACAGAAAGCCTTCGCGCATGTCCCCGAGGCGCTGGAGAACACCAAGATTATAGCGAATCGCTGCACAGTCGAATTGGATTTCGGCACATACCACATTCCCATCTTTCCGACGCCTGCTGGGCGCACGGAACCGGAGCATCTGCGCAGTGAATGCGAACGTGGCTTTGCGTCCCGCTATCCAAACCCGAAGAACGAATACACGGAACGTCTGGAGTATGAACTTGGCGTCATCGAGAAAATGGGATTTTCCGGATACTTTTTGATCGTCGCAGATTTCGTGAACGAAGCGAAGCGGCGGGGAATTACCGTGGGGCCGGGCCGTGGCTCCGCAGCGGGATCGCTCGTGAGCTTCTGCCTCGGGATCACCGCACTCGATCCCATGGAGCATGGACTACTTTTTGAGCGGTTTCTGAATCCGGAACGTATCTCCCTGCCCGATATCGATATCGACTTTGCCGATAATCGCAGAGACGAAGTCCTCGGGTATGTCCGCGACAAATACGGCGCAGACAAGGTGGTGCAGATCTGCACATTCGGAACACTGGCAGCGCGTGCCGCAGTGAAGGATGTCGGACGTGCCTACGGTGTGCCTTTTTTGGAAATGAACTCGCTTGCCAAGCTGATCCCGGAGCGCTCCGGAACAACGCTCAGAGAAGCACTAGAAACGCCGGAACTCAACGCTGTCTACTCATCCAACGAAACGTATCGCAAAATCATCGATATTGCGTTAAAACTGGAAGGAAAGGCGCGCCATGTTTCCGTCCACGCGTGCGGTGTCATCATTACGGAAGAACCCACCGTTCGCTACACCGCCCTCCAACGCGCACCGAAGGACGATACCACCATCATCACACAAACCTCCGCGAAGCCTCTAGAGGCACTAGGCCTGCTCAAGATGGACTTCCTCGGTCTTATGAACCTCACAGTCATCCAAACGACCCTCGAAATCATCGGACGGACGAATGATGAAACAATAGCAATCGAAGCTATTCCTCTGAATGACAAGCAGACCTTCAAGCTGCTGCAACGCGGGGACACCACCGGTGTCTTCCAATTGGAATCGGGGGGCATGCGTCGCTACCTCAAGGAATTGAAGCCAACGGAATTCAGTGACATCGTGGCGATGGTATCGCTGTACCGCCCGGGACCTATGGAGTGGATCCCCAGCTACATCAAACGAAAACACGGGAAAGAAGACGTCAAATTCATCCATGATGACCTCAAGCCCATCTTGGAGCCGACCTACGGCATCGGTATTTACCAAGAGCAAATTCTGCAGATCGCTCAAGCCTTCGCCGGCTATTCCCTGGGGCAAGCGGATATCCTCCGAAAGGCAATCGGAAAGAAGATCAAGTCCGAGCTTGACGCGCAGCGGGAAAATTTTGTCGCAGGCGCCATACAGAAAGGATATGAAAAGAAATTAGCAGAGAAAATTTTCGACGATGTCGTCACCCCATTCGCCGGATACGGATTTAATAAATCTCACGCAGCGGGTTACGCCCGTGTGGCATACGAGACCGCCTATCTGAAGGCCAATTACCCGACGGAATTCATGGCCGCCCTTCTCTCCGCGGATTCCCAGCGCACCGACCGCGTGATGATAGAGATCGAAGAGTGCCGCTCTATGGGCATAGAGGTTTTGCCGCCGGACATCAATGAATCCTTGAGGCACTTCACCGCCCTTCCGCCAAAGGAGCCGAAGGGAGCGAGTGCTATACGCTTCGGGCTGACGGCTATCAAAGGCATCGGCGACAGTTCTGTGCTTCAAATCATCGCTGCGCGCACCGAAGGCGGAAAATTTACGGGCATCGAAGACTTCGCTAAGCGCATCCCGGGGAAGATTCTCAATAAAAAGACGCTGGAAGCGCTCGCAAAATCCGGAGCGCTCGATTCGCTCTGCGAACGCCGGAGGGTCGTGGAGCACTACGACAAAATCGTAGATTTCGCAAAATCCATCGGCACGGTAAGCAGCCAGCAAACCGATCTTTTTGCACATATGGAACAAGACGGTTCGGCGGAGATCGAGTTCCCCGAAACCCCCGAAGCGACACTGCAGCAGAAGCTGCAGTGGGAGAAGGAAACCCTCGGACTCTACGTCTCCAGCCATCCGCTTGCCGGCCTCAGTAAGTATATTGGCAAGAAAGCTCAGCTCAGCAGAAATCTGACCATGAAGGACGTTGGGAAAAAGATCACCCTCGCGGGCATCGTGGAGAGCGTCAAAAAAATAACGACCAAGAAAGGGGAAACTATGGGAATCGTGCTCCTGGAAGATCCGACCGGTAAAATAGAGGTGACTCTCTTCCCGCGTACCTATGCAGACGCGGCGGAATACTTGGAATTACCGGATACCGTGCTCGTAGTAGGAGGAATCCTCGACCACCGCGGCGGTGGACTGCAGCTGCGTGCAGATGCCGTGAAGAAGGCGAGCCTTAATCGCATGATTGAAAGCGCAAAGCGAGAGAATTTCTTCGATGAAGAGGAAGCAAAACGGGGCCTCACAATCACACGTACGGTTCTGGTAGAAGAAGATAAAGTGGAAGCCCTCGATGAGGAAGGAAATATCATCGTGGGAGAAACCGTGCATGTGCAAGAAAGCGACGCGTCGGAGGAAATCCTAGGACCTCTGGGTAGCTGGATCGTAGAAGGCATGAACATCGACGCGGCACTGGACATGACGACCAGCGGCTTACTGACTGCCACAAGCGACGCGCCGGAAGCGCAGGCTACCGATCCGCGTATATATGTACATACGATCGAACTCCCTGCCCGTGCGCCGAAGAAAATGCTCCTCGATATAAAAAAGACACTGGAGACCTACCCCGGCAAAGAAAAAGTACAGCTGAACATTGGCGGACAAATTATCCCCCTGCCGCTCACGGTCAATATGTCCATCGTGCTGGAGAAGAAGATCGAAGAAGTGAAGGCGCTGTATGAAGTGACGACAGCTCCGTAATAGGGATAGGGTTTGCCTGCCGTAGGCATAGTTAGGATAAGTTTTCTTGCATTTCGCCCCAATCCCTCAATACTAATCCCAAGTCCCATGAAGGTTCTCCCCGCTTCAAAAGACGGCATCAACCAAGCGATCGAAGTATTGAGGAAGGGAGGCGTCGTCGCCCATGCCACAGAAACGTGCTATGGCCTCGCCTGCGATCTTACCAATCCCAAAGTAGTTGAGCGTCTCTTTGCCGTTAAACGGCGCCCAGCAACCCAGCCTGTAAGCGCGCTCTTTGCGTCGATGGTTCAGGCAAAGCTGTACCTAGAATGGAATGCGCTCGCAGAAAAACTCGCACAGAACCACCTTCCAGGCCCCCTCACGATAATCCTAAAGCTCCGGATGGACGCTCCACACCATCTTTCCCCAATCCCCAATCCCCAATCCCCAATCCCCAATATAGGTCTCCGCCTCTCCTCCCACCCGACTGCGATAAAACTCGTAACTGCATTCGGAGCGCCGATCTCCACGACCTCCGCCAATGTGCACGGAAACCCAAATCCCTACGCGGTGGAAGACATTTTAGATCAATATGATGGTGCGACCGATGTCCCCGATCTGGTACTCGATGATGGCCCCCTCCCGCATATCGATGCATCCACCGTTGTCGATGTATCGAGTGGAGTTTTGAACGTTCTCCGTACAGGAACCATTTCCCTTCCCTAGTTCCCCACTTCCCTAGTTCCCCACTTCCCTAGTTCCCCACTTCCCTAGTTCCCCACTTCCCC
>CAYJSJ010000011.1:26093-36349 GCA_964373065.1 uncultured Candidatus Peribacteria bacterium | reverse complement strand
TTTTCGTACCAGAGGTCATCCACACTTCGCTTTAAGCAGCATCAAGGAGGGTGCCACGCTTAGCGTGGCTATTTCTGATACACTTCTTATATGGATTTCAACTCTATCGATATTCATGTGCTTGCTGCGCAGCTTAAAAAGCCTGAAGGAAAAATGGGCGAAGAGGTGGGGAAGGAGTTGGCACTTCGGCATGTCGAACAGATGTAACTACTTCGCTCTGTGTTCGGGTGGGCGTGCATCGGTCTCTTTGAGCGTCGTAACGATCTGCTCAAAGAGGCGGTAGAGCTTTTCATCCTGGCCGCCGCAGCGCATGGTGATGCTGTAGATCCACTGCTTTCCGAAGTGAAAGGAACGTTTGTCGATACAGTTTCCCACTTCTTCGAGGAGGATGAGCGCAGGGATCCCGTTGATAAGATTCTCATCTTCCACTTCCATAAAAACATCATCTTGTTCGATGTTACTCAGGATCACGGCGGAGTCTTCCACAGAGTACCCGTCGATCCACATGTCCCGTGCGACGCATTCACCCCCTCCTGCACATTCCTTCGTACCCTTTGGGCCGAAGTACACTGTCCATGCGGAGCGATAGTAGGGGTTTCTGCCGTCATACTGTCCTCGAGGGAAGGGGAGCGGGTCCGGCCAGACGTTCGGGTACGAGAATGCGAACGTGTACGGGTCGCTTCTGTACGCTTTCCACTCCACGGGATACGTGACACTTTCGGTATTTTTCGACGTGCGAAGAGGAGTCGGGGGAGCAGCCAGTGGAAATCCTTTCAAGCGATAGAGGAATTCCGCCATTTCCCCGCGATTGATCGGTTGTGCAAGATCGGTGATGGAAAGGGGAATGGCGTTTTGTGCGGAGAGGAACTCCACATAGGGGCGGTACCACTCCGTATTCGCGTCTCCGAAATTCGGGAGCTCCATGCCTGTGAGCCCAAACCCGAGTGCAAGCATTTTGGCGGCTTCCACGAATCTTACGCCTTCTTCGGGGCGGAACCTGCCGTCGGGATAACCGCTCACGATGCCGTTCTCCCATGCGGCGCAGATCGATGGTGTAAACCATGCATCGATTGGAACATCCGGAAACGTCAATGAAGGGAGAACGGGGCCATCATTCTCGGAAAGATTCTCTATACAGGACTCTATGTATTCTTGCGGAAAGAGCATGGAGGATAGTATCTTTGTAAATTCCGCACGATTAATGGCGTTTTCCGGCCGATACGAACGATTTTCGTAGCCTTTCACGATGCTCTTCCTCGTGAGGTAATCGATGGCATCGGCGTACGGGTGGTCTTCCGGCACGTCGAAGAAGAGCGCGTAGGCGGGCGTACTCCAGAAGAGGAGCCCGAGAGCGAGTGCTGCTGTCGATCGCGTGAGGAAAGGTATGGGGGAATGATAGCACGAACGGGCTAAGAAACATTCATGCCCAGCGTATCCTCCTTGTTGATTGTGTGGTCGTCTTCCTGGTGAATATCAATCAGGCAAGAAAGGCCGTGTACACCTTCTAATGTCTCCCTTGCACGCATTTCTATCTGTCGTACGCGTTCTCTTGTAATGTTCAACATGCTGCCAACTTGTGCCAATGTGTGCACAGGTTTTCCATCGAAACCGTATCGTAACGTAATGACAAATCGTTCGCGCGAACTCAATATATCGAGAGCTTCTTGTACTTTCCGTTTTAGCTCATCCTGCATGGCATCTTCCGAAGGTTCCTTCTCATTTTCTACGAGTATTTCTGTATCATAGGCATCGAATTCGTCATCGAAGGGTCTGTCCAATGAGAGAGTCGTTCTTTTCAGAATGCGCAATTCCTGGATGGTTTGCAGATTCATCTTAAGAACACGAGCGAGTTCTTCGTTTGTGGGCGACCTGCGAGTTTTTTGAAGAAAGCTGTATTCTGCAGCGCGAATTTTAGCAATAATGCCATGAACGTGCGCTGGGAAACAAATGGTGCCTCCTTGGTGTAGAGTAGCTCGGTGAGCGGACTGACGGATCCACCATGTTGCGTATGTACTAAACTTAAATCCCTTGCGGTACTCGAACTTATCGATGGCACGCATGAGCCCTGCATTTCCTTCCTGAATCAGATCAGGAAAGCGGACTCCTTTACCGACAAAATTCTTGATGGTAGAAATAACAAGGCGCAAATTGCCTTCCGCCATTCGTTTTCTTGCTTTTGTCAGTGCGCTCGAAAGTACTTCCTCACGCATGACCCATGTCCGAAGCGATTCCGGCGTCTCGCAAGTCGCATCTTTCAGCAGTTGTAATTCCCGGTGAGCTTCAGGTGTTCCGTTACCTTGTATCGATGTTTCCAGCTCGTTCATCCGTTCTGATTTTTGTTTGAGATCTTCGATAAAAGGCATGATGAATTTTTCGTTCAGACGCATTTCATCTCCCAGCATCCCGATTTGTACTGATGTTTTTAACTGTTGGTGTTGTATGCGGGCATCTTCGGGTTTTCCTTCGACGAAGAACGATCGCTGCCTTTTAGAAAGCGCGTCCATGGTCATTATGTTATCTCGCATGCGTAATAGTGCTTTTTCCGGAGAAATATTTTCTGTATTGGATGCAACAAAGATACGATCAACACGTCCAGTTGCGATATTATCTTGTATTGCTTGCAACAATTGCAAGACATTGGTTGCGATGAAGTACTGTCCAAGACGATGGGTACTGCGTAGTTTTCTCGACGCCTCTATTTGCTCGGCCAAAGAATGTTCTTCCTCTGCAGACAAGAGGGTAGATACTAGTTCTATTTGCTGCATATACAGTGATTCGTCCGCTGATTCTGTCTGAGGATAAGAGTCCTTTTTCAACTTTTTTCTGTATGCATGTTCTGAACCTCGCCGAGGTTTCCCTAGGAACGCATGAATAACTGATCGATAATAACATATTTGTGCGTAGGATTCGTCATCCCCCCTCCTCTCCTCTTGCGCTTTTATGAATGTAGACATCACTTCTTCTGTACCGCTATCGAGGGCAGTGAGAAAATCGTCATGGAACTTTGGATCCATGCTTCGGAGCAATGGGTACGGCCGATGAATTTCTTTCTCCAGCATACGTATACGATAATTGTACAATACCGCTCACTCGTCAATGGTTCTTCATGCGAGTTGCCAGCGTTTCCCATGCATGCTACGCAAACACCTCTTTCATCACCCAGTTGCCGAGCCCGAAGCACAGCGCAATGACGATCCACCCCCACGGGCCGCCATAGATTTCGAGTCGTACGAGGGCGGGGTCCATCTTGAGGGTAATGAGCCCTACGACATAGACGAATGCGCCGTTGGCAATGATCACTGCGATGATCGTAGCAAAGAGCTTCAGAGGAAGAGTGAGGACATTTAAAATCGGGCGGACGAAGATATTGAGCAATGTGATGAGCGCACCGACGATCACGAAGGCGGGGAGTCCGCCACTGAGGGCAAAGTATTGGTTGAGGTACGTCGCAAGCGCCCACACAAGTGCGACGTTCAACGCAAACTTGAGCGTGAGCTTGAGGGGGGCGTGGGAATTGTTAGATGAGGAAGACATCGGGAAGAGTATACGCCTGACCGCTGATTACTCAATTGCTTCCATTGCTGCATTGTTTGCATTGCATGTTGTGGCATTGTGCTGATCAATTGATCTGAGCATCGCTTGCGAACAATACAACAATGGAGCAGCGAATCTGCATTCTACAGTCACAGTTTTTTAAGGCGCACGGTTACAGTCGTTTCTCCAGCTTCGACGGTGTGGTCCTCTCCGTCGCATTCCACAAGCTCTGCGCGCGTTTCGCTTGCGATGAGCGTACCGAACTCCTTCATCGTCGCATCTGCCCCCACTACCTGCAGCGTGATGGTGTCCGTGAAGGCGAGCCCCGAGTCTTTGCGAATCTTCTGTACACCGCGGATGATGTCGCGTGCCTCCCCCTCTTTTAGGAGTGCGGCAGTGAGCTCGGTATTTAGGCTGACCACCACCCCACTGTCGGCAGCGACACTTTGGCCTTCTTTCCCCCTGTATTGCAGGGTGGCTTCGTCGGGGGAGAGTACCTCGTCGAGAATCAAAATCCTGCCGTCGTCGTTGAACGAGTACTCTCCTGCTTTTCCCGCTTGAATAATCTCTTGGACGCGGCTGCCGAGGCGCGGCCCGACTTTGCGTGCATCCACCAGCACATATCCCTCCGCGAGTTCATCGGGATTTTTGGCAAACTCCACTTCTTTCACATTGAGTTCTTGGCGCAGGATGTCCAGATCGTCTTGGCTCATCGCGACGAGATTGAGGATGGAAGGAGGCAGAGCGATTTCCGCTTTCTGCAGAGGCTGGCGCATCTTTACTTTCGCATCGCTCCGGATGGAATTCCCCAAGGAGACGACCAGTCGCATGACGCGCGTTTTCTCCAGAAGTTTTGTTTCTGCTTTCGTGAGCTCCCGTGTTTCCGGCCAGTCGGTAAGATGGATTGAGCCGTGGTTCTCGGGAACAAGGTTCAGGAAGATCGCCTCCGTGATAAAAGGGCAAAACGGCGCAAGAAGTTGGCTGAGTGTCAGGAGCACATCGTAGAGGGTCTCCAGCGCTTCGTGCCGGTCTTCCCGTTCGGCATCACCGAGGACATCCGGGTACGCATCCAGTACGCCCTTTCCTGCAAACCGCCGCCGGCTCAAACGCACATACCAATTGGTGAGAGCATCAATCGTGTCATGGAGCTCGGCGCATGTCGCCGAAAGATCATAGTTCTCCAATTCCTTCGTCATACGATTTACCAAGTCCTGCACTTCGGCGCGGATCCAGACATCCAGCGGGTGCTCGCTTCTCCTCCGCGTATCGATCGGCTCGAACTTCGCGGCATTGGCGTAGGTGACAAAGAAACTGTACGTATTCCAGAGCGGAAGGAGGACGCCGCGCACCGTCTCTTCTACAAGTTTTTCTGAAAACCGCAGGTCTTCCCCGCGCACGGCGGGGCTGCTCATAAGAGCAAAGCGCACGGCATCCGCACCGTGGGAACCTACCACCGCCAAGGGATCGGGGTAATTCTTCAGGCGCTTACTCATCTTTTTGCCGTCTTCGGCAAGCACCGTGCCGTTCACGACACAGTGATTGAACGGCGATTTTCCAAACAGCGCGGCACCGAGCACGGTAAGTGTATAAAACCATCCGCGCGTCTGGTCCATGCCTTCGGCAATGAAGTCGGCAGGAAAGTGTGGGAGTATGGGGTTAGGGTTAGAGATAGGGTTTTTAGAGTGTGCGAACTCGAACGGAAAATGTTCCTGCGCGTAGGGCATGGAACCGCTTTCAAACCAGCAATCGAGGACTTCGGGGATACGTTTGCAGAGCGGTGATGCGTGGAACGTGATCACATCAGCATTGGGAATATCTAGGCTGATCGCTTCCGTGTAACTCATGTTTTTGTGCGAGACAATCAACGCCTGCAAGCTGCCGCTATGTGCGACAACGATGATGCGTTTCCCTGCATAATCCTTTATGAGTCTTTCGTATGTACTTTCCATTCTTTTCAAAAGTTTAGACAAACTTTCACCGTTCTCCGGTGTTCGGTAGTTCATGCCGAAATTGATAATTCCATCGGGAAGCGGATTCTTTTGCGCAAGCGGCAATGCCTCCTGCATGCTCCATGTACCAACATCGCGCTCACGCAACTCTTCCCACTCGGCAAGAACCGGCACACCCAATTCCTTGGAAAGAATATCCGCTGTCTCCCGTGCGCGTGGAAGATCCGAACACACGATGCCGTCGAAGGACTTCTTTTTTAGTTTCTTGGCGGTTTCCGCGGCCTGTGATCGTCCGAGATCGTTTAACGGTTCATCGACATGTCCTTGGATGCGGTGTTTGCGATTGAGATCCGTCTCCCCATGCCGTACAAGCGTGAGTTCCACGCTCGTTGATGATTTCGCTCCCGGCCACGTGATGTCATCGACGGTTTCCTTGTGCAGATCGAGCTGCGCCTCCGTACTGTGGTCCCAGAAATACGTCTTTGGCACGGCTTTGCTCGGGTACGGCCTGTGGCTGAGCTTCACGGGGTCTTCCTTCGTAAAGAAATGTTCGATATTCACCATGGGGTCTGCGTGCGTGACGATTGCGATGTGCTCGCTGCGGTGCCGTGGAAGAATATCGCTTAAAAAATCGGAAACACGGGCAAACACGGAGTCCCATGATTCCATTCCTTCGAAGTGGTAGATGCTCTCGGGTTTGCTGGTATCCAGCTTGTGCTTGCGACGCTCCTTTACAAATGTCAGATCCGAGAAATCCACGGCCTTCCCTTCCCACTCTCCGAAATCGACTTCGCGGAGCCGCTCATCCACAATCAATGTGGCTCCCGTTTTCTTTGCGATGATCTCCGCGGTCTGCTTGGTCCGTGCGAGCGGGGAGCAGTAGATGACACTGACGGGAAGGTTTCCCTTTCCGAGCCAGTCGGCGACTTCTTTCGCTTGTGACCGGCCGTTTTTTGTGAGGTCTGTTCCGGGGAGTTTTCCTTGATAGATGGGGATGAGATTTCCTTCGCTTTCGGCATGCCGAAGTGCAGTCACTTTCGTAAACCGAATCAACTTGTGTTGCATCAACTCCTCCCGCGATCCGATCACTTCAATATCATTTGCCATTTGCATGTTGCCATTTGCTATTTCTTCCGATCTCCAGATCGGCAGCGGCGTTCCCCAGTAGCGGTTGCGGCTGATGCACCAGTCGCGTGCGTTTTCCAACCACTTGCCGAAGCGTCCGTCGCGGACGTGCTCGGGCACCCATTCCGTCGCGCTGTTTGCCTTTAAGATCTTCTCTTTGAACTTCTCTACGGCGACAAACCACGAAGACATTGTGTAGTTGATGAGCGGGGAGTCGCACCGCCAGCAGTGCGGGTAGGTATGCTTATGGGATCCGGCATGAAAGAGCCTCCCCATCTTCTTCAGCGTTTCTGAGATCTTCTTATCAGTCTTGGTCGGGTCGTCTGCGGGTTTCACATGCATGCCGGCGAAATCCGTCACTTCTTTGACGAACGTGCCATCCATCTGCACGTGACTGAGGATCTCGACCTTCTCGCGCTTGCCGATTTCATAGTCGTCCGTTCCAAACCCGGGAGCGATGTGCACTATGCCTGTTCCCTCATCCGTTGCGACGAAATCACCAAGCACGATGCGGAATGCTTTTCCTGTGGTGAGCCCAGTCGAACTATGTTTTCTATAGTTCTCTACAAAGTAGGGGAAGAGGGGCTCGTAGAACTTTCCGACGAGATCTTTGCTTTTAAAAGTTCCTATCACTTCATATTCCTGATTCCTGAATACCGTGGCCACCAGATCTTTGGCAACGACATAGGTGGCATCGACATCCGGCACCCTCACTTTCGCGTATGTGATCTTTGGTCCAAGAGCCAAGAAAAGATTCCCCGGCAGCGTCCAACTCGTGGTTGTCCACGCCAGCAGTATCGTTTTCGGATCATCTGTGAGCGGAAATGTCGCAATCGTCGACCAGTCGGTCACTTCCTTGTACCCTTGCGTCACTTCGAAGTTACTGAGCGGCGTCACGCAGCGCGGGCAGACGTGCATCGACTTGTATCCTTCGTAGATCAATCCCTTTTTCTGGAGCTCGCTAAACACCCACCAGATCGACTCCATGAACTCCGGGTCCATGGTTTTATAGTCCCAATCCATGTCCACGAAGCGCCCCATACGCTCCACAACTTCGCGCCATTCCTTTGTGTAGCGTTGCACGGAGCCGCGGCAGAGTGCGTTGAATGCGGCAACACCCATAGCGTCGATCTGCATTTTATCCTTGATATTATGCTCTTTCTCAATCAGGTTTTCGATAGGCAGCCCGTGGCAATCCCACCCGAAGCGGCGCTCTACGGATTTTCCGCGCATCGTCTGGTAGCGGGGGATAACGTCTTTTATGGTTCCTGCAAGCAGGTGACCGTAGTGCGGGAGGCCGGTGGCGAAAGGTGGGCCGTCGTAGAAGGAATAGGTCGAAGGTCGAAGGTCGAAGGTCGAAGGTCTGACCTGTGACTTTTGACCTATAACTTTTGACCTATAACTTTTGACCTTCAATTCCGGATTATCCAACACATCATCAACCTCCTTCCCTCGTTTCCGTATCGACCGCTTAAACGTGTCCTCTTCCCGCCAGTATTGCAATATACCCTCTTCGAGATCGGAAAGCCGCTGCTTGGGGTCGACGGGGTCGAACATGCGAGGGTAGTGTAGGGGAATTCTTGCATCTTTACATCAATTCCGAAGCCTTGTATCTTTCATCCTCTATGCCTGAAATTGTCCCTTTCAATGACTTCGATGAAGACCAGTTTCGTCGTCTGATTGCGCAAGAATCTTCCACTCCCGATGGGCAGAAAAAAGTGATGGATTTGATTGAGGAGTTATTTCTGGAACGACGTTCTAAACGACGTGATGCAATCCGCATTCGTCTCACTGCCATGGGCGGTTTGACCGAACAGGAGGTGGACCAGTCTATCTCCTATCAGATGTCTCAGGTGAGCGTAGAAAGATTTCACCTGGGTGATGAACATGGAAGACATAACCTCATTTTGGGAAAGGGGAGTGGAGACGAAGCGAAATGCACCATCATGATTCCGGCGCATGTCGACTCGTTTGGTGCAATCTCCAAGGAGTTGTTACAGCTTAAAAATGATGAATTTGACGCAGATCGAAAGCGTGGGAGAAAAACGTGGGATATGGGTGCTGCCATACTCAACAGCATTGCTGGTGCAGCGGAGTTCGATGTACCCGAAGGAATGCAGGTATATTGGGTGTTTACCGTTGATGAAGAGAGAAACTCACTCGGTGCCAGAAAATTGTTCCCGAAACCTGAGGAGGGATGGGAGGGGTGGGAAGGGTGGAAGCGCGTGGATCTCGTTCTTTCTTCGGAGATAGGGGAACTTACGCGGCGTCCGGCACCCGATGACAGAGCAATGCGATACATTACGGCCAGAAGAGGGAGGCTGAAAATGATCGGAAGCATTGACGTAATGAATAAAGGACACGGAGCAAATCCCGAAACGCCGTGTGCCACCGAAGCCGAGAACGAGGCAAAGTACCTCTTACGTCACTCATTTTATAAAGATGTAGGGTTTGGGAAGCCACCAAAAAAGACACATCCTCTCCTTATAGAGGAGAAGTTTGAGACGCGCGATGTGCGTTCCGATGAGCCCGAAGGCGATACCCAAAATCGAAGCGTGACGTTTAAAATATCACAACGATTGGTTCCGCCTTCTACGTTGGAATCCGCACTGGAGGAACAGAAACGCATTTTTGAAGCTATTGCAGCAAAGGGAGAATGGGCACGATGGAATATTCAACACAGCCTAAAGAGGGATCCAAGAAAAACATCGTATGAACCGTATGAAATGCCGGAGGAGAATACTGCCGTAAAAATCGCAAAAAACATCATGCGGGATGTCTCCGGAGCAGAGCCTGTTCCTGCAGGTGCGTGGTCAGCCTCGGATGAGTGCTTATATTTTGCTGAACTTCTTAAGCGCACGTCGGGCGGTACGTTTGTGGGAACGAACAAAGGTGTAGTCAATATTCCCATCATCGGAAATCATGCACATAGTCCGGAGGAGTGGGTTTCGTGGCGAGATGCCGCGCGCGTGCGCACTGTAATCCGCATGCTTATAGAACATGAAGAAGGCTACCGGCAATATGTCGTTTGATTCTGTGGATCGTTCCTCTCCAGAAAGTCGTGCATTTCTTTGACTATTAGTGATGCTCTACATAAAATAAGCGACATAGAGTTTTTTTATATGTCGATAGTTCAACCGCACTCGGCTGACCAAGGCGATTCAAATTCTTTTGAGTCTAGGCTGGCTCGTCATACGGATGCCAACGCGGGTAGTTCGGAAATAGACAATAGACAATTGTGCGTAGCGGCACTTGAAGTAGAGGAATCTTTGAAAAGTGCTTTGCAAGCATCGCCAATTGCACCATTGCTTTCTGCGTTTTCTGATGATAGCAATACAAAACTGCGGGACGTCATAGTAGGGAGAATAGCGACTGAGGTTACGCTCATGACCCTGAACGCACCCAGTCAGAAAGATCGTATTGCTCAGCGTGTTCAGGAGGTCATTTTGTCGATTCAATGTGCCATGCGGGCTATTCAGAGCGTTCTTTTAGTGGGTGAAACGGGTGAACTTCCTTCGAGTATCGTGGTGAATTCATGCGGAGTGCGCGATGCTTCTCTTTCTCCGTACACGCAAAGAGCGATTTCTGATTCTCTCTTTCCCCGTTATGTACTTACTCCTATCAAGCAAAGGGGAAGTGCGTGGACGC
>CAYJSJ010000011.1:2710-25993 GCA_964373065.1 uncultured Candidatus Peribacteria bacterium | reverse complement strand
CTCTTTCCCCGTTATGTACTTACTCCTATCAAGCAAAGGGGAAGTGCGTGGACGCGAAGTGAGGTTTTTACGGATTTTCAACGTATCATCGCGCAGGCGAAGCAAAAGCATCATCAAGAGCAAGAGGCAACCCGCAGTATTTTGGGGGAACGGGGAAACAACGGGCAAACTACATGAATATTGTTGCCTTCGCAGTGAGTGTTTGGTAACATGACTTTCCCATTTTGGGGCATTTTATATGGAGTTACGCCCGCACTACTATGGTTGACACGCACATCGAAGGTTCCGCAGGTGAACCGGACGGAGAAGAACTCGTGCGGATCGTGGAAGAACTCCTCCTCACTGAAAGCGTTGATTCCACAAAAGGAGTGGACCCCGACGATCTGGCTTTGCAAGAGTTGACGGTGAAAATGTGGACAGAAGATAAGCAGGCGAAGGAGTTGCTCAATCGTGTGAAACAGGGGGCAAGGGTGGAGTTTAGAAAGGTATTTGAAGGAAAAATCTATTCCAGAATTCTCACGCGTACTGGGCAGAAAACAAAAAACCATAAACGTCAGATATTGCTCTGTGCGAAGCGTTTGATGAAACGTCACAATGACCGTGTGATAACAGGGGAATTCCTGAGGATTGCGGAGGGCATGCGCAATCAGATCGAGAAAAAACAGGAATGGAAGAATATGCTAAATGTTAAGAAGAAGGATTGGAGAGCAAACGGCTTCTTTCTTCTTGAGTACGGCATGGATTTGCCCAGTGAACAAAAGTCAAGAGATATCAATGACCGCCTTCTTCGGCATTATGAGTACGCCGACAGTGGAGGTTATTCCCCGCGCTTTATCATCGTAGAGACCGGAGGTAGGCATCCCGATAGCAACGTTGAACCGAAATATCTTCATGATCGCGGTACTTGGTGTGCGGATTGTCATATACATCTCCCTGCTCCGGTCAGAAGCGCAGTATTTGTCATGGAAATGCCAAATAAGAATGACGATCCGCCATCGAATCGCGAATGGGTGAACACAGTACGACCCCATGAGGTCGCTTTGGTTGAAGATATCGTTTGCTTTAAAGACATGGCAGGATTGGCTTTAGCTCCGGCTGCTTTGAGTGACGCACTCGATGCCATTGCCAATCAAGCGAATCCTACACGTCGCAACTATCCCATTCGATATATTGCAGCAGATATTGCCAGTGTGGATGGGTACATTACTCCCGATGGAGAGGAAGTGTATTTTCAGCGTGATCTCCATGTTCCGCCTATTTTTAACGATAGAAGCGATGTTGTATTCAATCAATTTCAAGACGAGAGACTCGTTACGTCATTTCAGACCTATTGCACCTTAAACAAGCGTATCCATGATGTTGAGAGAGGGTACAAGATCATCGTGACATGGTTTAGAAAGGTCGCGGAACTCAAGGGTACTTAGGAAGATGGAAGAATACTGGCGTTTTGTTCTTCCAGTAGTACTGGCTCGAAAAGAGTATGACGCTCATGATGAGGAACGGCGCTGCTGAGAGGAC
This sequence comes from uncultured Candidatus Peribacteria bacterium, assembly GCA_964373065.1. Lineage (GTDB taxonomy): Bacteria > Patescibacteriota > Gracilibacteria > Peribacterales > Peribacteraceae > CAYJSJ01. Next base: position 24,475 of record CAYJSJ010000011.1, on the reverse strand, counting down.
TCCGTACGACCGATGGATCAGAAGATCACCGAGAAGTGTCCCAATGCAGACAAGTGGCAGCGGTTTGATAAGTGCATGCACATCCATGCGTCTCATACATTCAAAGTAAATACCGTAAGGAACGATGGAGAAAACCGTTACGAAGAGAACGGAACTCGCGATTGCGCTGGGAGACAATTCATGAATATGGGTCAGGGGGACGAGAGCAAAGGCCAGCGGGAGAATGATGACAGCCAGCCAGAATAAATATGCCGGATATCGCGCTTGGATTTGCTCCACTTCTCTCTGATATCTGTTGCTTGCCAATGAATACACGAAAAATCCGATTGCGCTCAATGAAGCATAGGCCAGAATTTTCGGTGTGGCATGTTCTGCGGTGAAGGTCATCACACCTGCGGCCAGAAGAAGGAGGAGTGAAATGCAATTGTATATGGTTGCCTTTCTGCGTCGAATATCCGCTGCAACGCTGCCGAACACTAGTGCACCGATGATGAAGATGATGTAACCGGTTGCGGAGAGTTCAGTCAGTGTGAGATAGGAAAACGCTGCAGTGACAAAGAGTGCTATACCAGAGGCAATTAACGAGGGTTTGAATGGGTGGATGGGTTTGAATTTTGTCGATGACAGTTGCGTATAGAGCAGGTAAAACACTGTTGCTATCGCAAAAAACGTAAGGAAGCGAATGAGAGTCAGATCTACGGGGGTAATACCAGTTTGCAGCAGTAGGCGGGCAAAAACAGGATCAAGACCCCAAAGAGTGACCAGCGTGATAATAGAGGTAGTCAGGAGGAAGTCTCTTCGGACATTCCTAAACGACCAATCGCTCTCAGGAAGCAACGTCGACAGTTGCGTACTCATCATTTCCATCTCGTGACGTGTGAGATGATATCTCACTTTCACGAACGCTACTGTGTCTCGCTTTTTGAAATGAAAAATGTCCGACAGTCGTGATTGAATGATTGGCGAGATTTGTTTGGAAAGGTGGAGGGGATAGCGTACCTTCAGTGTCCAAGTCTGCATTCTTTTCGCACGTTGTTCGTCCTTTTTTTGCGGGAATAGCGCTGTTGCTGCCTGGTCGGGGGTAAGTTTTCCCTCTGCGATTTGCCTGTATGTTTCTTCCAGACTTTTTAGTTCGAAATTCTTCCCCAACTTCATCAGCATTTCATCCGTGTGCATTTCAGCGAGACCGATATGCGCAATATGGGCTACTGCTTTCCCCAAGAGATCCCTTCCTGTTTTCTGTTTGATCAGATCAGGTGCTTTAGAGAGTTCTTCACGAATGAGTGCTGTGGCAATGCCGGTTTTCACGCAATCAAGCCACTCAAGACTGGCTTGAGTATTCATTGCAAAGTTCGCTGAGAGCGACGATGCATTCGGAATTTTTTCACTCAGCTTCGCCGGAACACCATCGATGAGAATTTCTTTGACGCGAAGCCCTTTTTTTCCATACAGATACAGGGCACCATCCAGTGCCGTCGCGTCCTGCGGGAGGAGGATCTGTTCATCATTCGGACCGTGCATGACGATGGATTCACCGAGAATGTCACTTTTTAGATTTTCCCAGAATTCCTGGCTCTTCTTTTCTGTGTCATGCGACAAGTGAGAAATCCTTTCCGTCCACGGTAGAAGATAATCCAACACTCCCGTTGCTTCCGAATCGAAACACAGTGTTGCGACACCCATCCGTGCATACGTGTGCATCTCCTCAGTTCGAATTTTACACCGTACGCGCGTGCCGTCAGTCAGAATAATAGTCGTGTGAAGACCGCGGTAACCGTTGATCATGGGAGCATTGATGAAGTCCTGGAATGACAATGTTTCTCTCGGCCAGTGCGCGTGGAGGGCACCGAGGACTTCATAACAATCATTCTGCTCTTTGCAGACAAACACCGCAGTGACTGTGGAGATGCCTGTTGCCACATTGTCGCCGGCGTTCAGCTGTAATTGCAGCTTTCGCCAGGATTTTCTCTCGGTGAGAATCTTAGTTTTTACATCAGTTGTTTGTTCTTGCTTCGTAAACACACTCCTGATGTCCGCGATCGCTTTGACCCTTTTTTGCTCATTACGTTCCAGCTGTTTTTGAAGCATCACATGGACGTCGGGCTCCAGCACTGCAGAGCATAGTCCCTCCATTTCATCGCGCAGATCCTGCATGCTTAATCGATCTGCTATTTTTACGTAGACATCCAAGGTTTCTTTGGCCAACGCTTTTTGGCGATCGGGAGGTAAATGCTCAATCGTTTGCATATTGTGCAAACGATCGACGAGTTTGATGACCATGACACGCACGTCTTTTTGCAGAAGAGTGAACATCTTGCGCAGTGTTTCTATTTGCTCGTCGAGCGACGGGTGCTCGGCAAAATCCTCCGGTGCCAGCTTCGTCACGCCGTCGATAAGCGACGAAACATCGCCATCGAAGAGTGTGTCAATCTCGGTAAGCGTAAGGTTCGTATCTTCGACCGTATCATGCAGAAGAGCGGCAATCAGCGAATCTGCGTCGGCGTGCAGGTCCGCCAGCATGCGCGCGACAGCTATGGGGTGCGTGAAGTACGGCTCACCCGATTTGCGTGTCTGCCCTTCGTGAGCATGTTTACCCAGTTCAAATGCTTTCCGGATCCGCTCTTGATCCTCCACGGAAATATGCCGGATGTGACTTTTGAGTGTATTCCATTGCATACCAATCGCTCATCCTACTCTGTCCATTCTTGTTAGAACAGCAATTTTTGGCTTGTTTTTGCCGATCTAGGGAAGAATATCGAGGATGTATTTTTGCACATTTCCGAAGATCTCCGTTTCAACGTCCAGTGCTTCAATCTCCCGCCGCGAGAACCAGCGCATCTCCGAACCCTCCTCTTCGGCGAGAACCGCTTCCTGCGCCTCATCTATAGGTCGCGCTACAAAAAGGAAATCCATGTGTTCATGCGCAGGTTCATTGCGCTCCGGACAATCGGGAATATTTTCGAGGAGCATTGCGATGGGTTTTTTCAGCATGCGCCCTTCCTCTGGGCAGTGAGCGAAGAGATCCGGTATCAGTTTGATAGTTTGATTATCGGATTGTTGGATTGTTGTATTGTTCGATAGCCAATCATCATCTCCGACTATTTCCACATCGAGTCCTGTCTCCTCTTTGCACTCCCGTTTGGCGGTCTCTTCGGGCGTCTCATTTTCATCGATGTGTCCTCCGGGCGGCATCCAGCGTTTGAGGCGTTTATGCCGGAGGAGGAGTGTTCGCCCGCGGCTATCGACGACGAAGGCGGTAGCGGTGAAGTGACGTTGCACGGCTAGGGTTGGGATGAGGGTTGGGAATATGGTATCATCGTAACCCAACCCTATCCCTATCCCTATCCCTAACCCTAACCCTAACCCTATCCCTCCTATGGTTCTCATCAACGACAACTCCACCGTTCTCCCGATCGGCGCTTCCATGCCGCACTTTTCGCTCCCTGCAACCGACGGCATCGTCGTGGATTCTCGTAAGGTCAAAGATCCCGTACTGGCGGTCATCTTCACGTGCAATCACTGTCCCTACGCGCAGGCGTACGAGAAGCGGCTGAACGATATGATGGAGGAGTTCGAACAGACGCAGTTTGTCCTTTTAAACAGCAATGACGCCACACTGTATCCGGAAGATTCCTTTGCGCAGATGAAGGTGAAGAAGAAGGAAACAGGTTGGCCGTGCGAGTATTGCTTTGACGAGTCACAGGAAATTGCGAAGGCATACGGCGCACTCTGTACGCCGCATTGCTTTGTGTTTGATCGCAAAAGGAAACTAAGGTACAAGGGGCGCGTCGACGACAATTGGAAGGATTCGAAGGCTGTAACGGAGCATAACCTCCACGATGCCATCAATGCGCTGGAGCAGGAGGCGGAGCCCCCCGTACACGAAGCCAATGCCATCGGCTGCTCCATCAAGTGGAAGCAGGGTGCCGCAGTATGATCACGCCTCGGGTTTGATATCAACCACGAAGATTTCCGGCCATGCAAAGAGCCTTGTTCGCGCAGAGCTTTCGCCGATCCCCCGTGTGATGAGCAGAGACGTATCTTCGTCCATAGGAAAGAGTCCGTGGTCAAAACTCTGACCGAGCGTCGTCGGGAGAGCAGGCAGCGGACCGAGGAAGGGGAGCCTGAGCTGGCCGCCGTGGGTGTGGCCGGAGACGATCAGGTTAGCGCGAAGGCTTTCGGGGCTATCGACAATGCTCGGATTATGCGAGAGGAATATGGTATACGCGGATTGCGGTACATCGCGCAGGGCAGCGGCTAAATCGAAGTGCCCCGTCCACATGTCATCAATACCGGCAACTGCCACCGTGCCTTCCGGAGTGGCGATTGTTACATGCGCATTGCGCAGTACGGTGACACCGTAACGTGTAAGCGCATCTTCTACTGTGTCGCCGGTGTTTGTTCCAGCGAAGCGTTTGCCGAAAATCGAACGGTACTCGCCAAGATCATGGTTGCCGAGTGCCGCAAACACTCCCAATGGCGCATGCAGATCTTTGAGCGGCGCAAGGTCATATAGATTTGCGGTATGCGTGAAGACAAAGTCTCCCGGGATCACAACGATGTCCGGCAGCGTTGCATTGATACGCTCTACAACGCGTGCGGCGAATTTCCGGTTTTTATAGGGGCCGACGTGCATATCGGACACGACGGCAATTCTGATGCGCGGAGCAAGTGTCTGTGTCAGCGCAGCATTCGTTACCACAATGATCCGGGGTTCTATGAACGACGCGTACACCACAAGGAGGAACCCGATGAATGCGACGGTCCCGAAGAACCGAATGAGTATGTGTTGTGCATTGTCCATGGAGTTTCTGGCCATCCACACGAAGCTTCCGATGCCAAGGCCGAAGAAAGCCGTCATCGCAGTAAGAAGGATGAGATCCCACGCAAAGATTTCGCTCTGCAGTAAAAACATTGCGCAGATTGTACGGCTTGGAAAGCGGCAGGGCTAGGAAATACTGCGTTAGCGTCTGCGCAAGCCCTAACCTGCCTACGGCAGGCAAGCCCTATCCCTTCTTCAGAATCTTCTTCAAATACTGCCCCGTGTAACTCTTCCCGACCATCGAGACTTCCTCCGGTGTACCGGTTGCGACGATGAGCCCGCCCTCGTGCCCCCCCTCCGGCCCGATGTCGATCACATGATCGACGGATTTGATGACGTCGAGATTGTGCTCGATAACGAGGACGGTATTCCCCCTGTCTACGAGACGTTGGAGGACATCAAGCAGCTTTTGAATGTCGTCGAAGTGGAGGCCGGTCGTCGGCTCATCGAGAATGTAAAACGTCTTACCCGTCGCGCGTTTGGTGAGTTCCGTCGCAAGTTTCACGCGTTGTGCTTCTCCTCCGGAAAGTGTTGTCGCGCTCTGTCCGAGGTGGATGTACCCGAGGCCGACATCCTGCAAGGTTTGTAATTTCTTCTTGATGGACGGAATGGATCCGAAGAATTCGACCGCTTCATTGATGGTCATGCCGAGTGCTTCTGCGATATTTTTTCCTTTGTACGTGATCTCCAGTGTCTCGCGATTGTAGCGTTTTCCTTTGCAGGATTCGCACGTAACAAAGACATCGGGAAGGAAATGCATCTCGATTCTCTTCAATCCGTCCCCTTCGCATTCCTCGCAGCGCCCGCCCTTCACGTTGAAGCTGAAACGGCCCGCTTTGTAGCCGCGGAGTTTGGCCTCGGGTGTGGTACAAAAGAGGTCGCGGACATCGGTGAAGATGCCGGTATAGGTCGCAGGGTTACTACGCGGCGTTCTGCCGATGGGAGATTGGTCGATGACAATGGCTTTATCCAGGTGTTCCAGACCCGTGATAGTTCCCACATGCTGTGCTTTCGTCTTCGTTTTATTGAGCGTGCGTTGCAGTTCCGGTCCCAAGATGCCGTGGATGAGGCTCGATTTCCCCGATCCCGATACACCCGTGACACCTATGAAGGTGCCGAGAGGAAACGAGGTGTCTATGTGTTGAAGGTTATGGTGGTGTGCGTCGCGAACTTCGATGAATGTTCCGTTTCCCTTTCTGCGTTTTTTGGGAATGGGAATCGATTTCTTGCCGCTTAAGTATTGTCCGGTGACAGACAGAGGATTTGCGATGAGTTGCTTGGGCGTCCCCTGAGCTACGATGGTGCCGCCGTACTTTCCAGCCCCCGGCCCGATCTCCAGCAGATAATCCGCTGCCTGAATGGTTTCTTCGTCATGCTCCACGACGATCACGGTGTTCCCGAGGTCGCGGAGATCGGTGAGTGTGCGGATGAGGCGCGCATTATCGCGCTGGTGCAGCCCGATGCTCGGTTCATCCAGCACGTAGAGGACGCCTTGGAGTGCAGAGCCGATTTGCGTCGCCAGGCGGATCCGCTGCGCCTCGCCACCGGAGAGGGTTGCCGCACTGCGGGAGAGCGTGAGGTACGTGAGCCCCACATTTTCGAGAAAGCTGAGCCTCGCGACAATCTCTTTGAGTACTTTCTTCACGACGGCGTATTCGTAGGCAGAGAGCGTCGAAGAAAGCGACTCGAAGAACACCTTGGCCTCGTCGATGCTCATGTCCGTTGCGTCGACGATATTCCTTGCACCCAATTTCACACCCAAAATTTCCCGCTTGAGGCGTTTGCCTTCACAGGAGTGGCAGGGGAGTTCCAGCATATACGCTTCGATCTGACTGCGCATGTAGCTGCTATCCGTTTCACGATGCCTCCGCTGCAAATTCGGAATGACGCCTTCGTAGGTCGTCTGGTATTCGCCGTCGAATTTCTCGGAATCCCACGTGATGGTGAGCTCTTCGTCGACGCCGTTCAAGATGATTTCGCGCGTCTCCTCCGGAAGATCTTTCCATGGGATGTGAAGATCGATGTTCCTTTTCTTGGCCAAGGCTTCCAGAATTTTCATCATGAATCCCATGCGGCTCGCGGAAGTCGCCCACGGGTGGATGGCTCCCTCTATAATGGAGAGTTTGGGGTTCGGAATGATGCTTGCAACCTCCATCTGAAGGATAGAACCGAGACCGTGGCAGGTTTCGCATGCCCCGTGGGGAGAATTGAAGGAAAAACTCCGCGGTTCGATGACAGGAATCGGCGATTCGGGGTGGCTGTGGCACACGTATTCTTCCGAAAATTTCTTCACAGTGCCTGCTTCGACGTCCAGCACCATCATGAGTCCGTTTCCCTTCCGGATCGCAAGTTCCACGGAGTCGGCAAGTCGGGTTCGGTTCGGATTTGTTTTGCCCTCCTGTACGTCGAGATCACGCACCACCATGCGGTCGATTACGATTTCGATGTCGTGAGATTTCTTCGGATCTAGGTCGATCTCCTCATCCACCGTCACCACGTTTCCGTCGATGCGCATGCGCACGAACCCTTCCCTGCGGATGGCATCCAGAATTTTAACATGCTGCCCCTTGCGGCCGCGAATGAGCGGGGCAAGCAGGAATACTTTGGTGCCCTCGGCCATGTGCGTGATCACATCGACGATCTGGGAAGAGGTTTGCCGCGTCAGTTCCTTGCCGCACTCGGGGCAGTGCACTTTGCCTGCTTTCGCCCACAGTAGGCGCATGTAGTCATACACTTCGGTGACGGTACCCACGGTGGAACGGGGGTTCCTGGCAGACGTTTTCTGGTCTATCGAGATCGCAGGACTTAAGCCCTCTATACTCTCCACTTCCGGCTTTTCCATCTGCGCGATGAATTGGCGTGCATATGCGGAAAGTGATTCCACGTAGCGCCTCTGCCCTTCGGCGAAGATGGTGTCGAACGCAAGCGACGATTTTCCCGAACCCGAAAGCCCCGTCACCACGGTGAGTTTATTGCGCGGAATTTCCGCATCGACGTTTTGCAGGTTATGCATCTTCGCGCCTTTGATGACGATGGTATCCATAAAAAAGCCGCGCACGGGCGCTGCTGGCTCGAAAGCGTAGCAAAAAAATCGCTCCGTGTCTAGGGTTAATAGGCAAAAGGGCGATGGGTCACGACATTGACATAGAAGCGAATTAAGGAAAGAATCTTCCCCTTATGTATGCGTGAAAGACGACTTATTTCCTTTGCAAGGGAGAAACGGGATATGCCAATACCTCACAGGTATGAAGAGTTTAATAATCGGCTTACAATTTTGAAAAATGAGCGAGATGTATTCCGACGCGCATATCGAAAAATCATTGCATCCATTTCCGAAGAACCAATCATTTCACCAGATGTGCTTTGCGCTCTTTCTGATTGTGAGAAAGACCTAGTCATAGCTGCGTTGGATAGCGAAGGTTTGGGAGAGGAAATATTTTGTATAAACAAAAGACGCTCTGTTGAATTGAATCTTACACATCATAAAAAGCAAGTCCATGAACAGCATCTGCTCGTAAAAGCGATGCAGGATGTGAGCAAGGCGCAAGCTCTTCTTTATGATTTTATGCGGGAACAGACAGCACTTGAGAATCTTGGTGATGAACCAAATCGGCGGAAGGAGAACAAAGCATGCGCTTTCTCCCTGTTAAAGATGATTTCTGAAATCGGAAATGGAAACTGTCTTTTTCCTCCAAAGGAGATTAGGATGGAAAAAGAGCATACTTTCGAGACCGTTAAAGGAAAAGAAATGGCTGAGAAGCGGATAAGAGATCGGTCGAGAAAACGGGAGGACTTCCGTTACCACGGTATCCGTGATTGCGAAGCACTGCGGGATGATAGTGGCAATCTCGTCATTCCAATGTCGCTCATGCGATCTCTCGCATTCCTGCATTTGCGCTATAACAATCTTCATGTGCAAAAGGCAATGGATGCGGAGAGCATTCCCCTTGCAGAGCACTCCGGTGAGGAATTGCTGACACTTGCTCGACGAGATCTTAAGTCTATAGAACGAACAGCTCTTATAAAATTAAGTGCGATGCTTCGGGAGTGGAATGAACCTGAAGCTTCAGATTTCTCGGAGTATCTCCAATTGATCGCGGAGATTCCGCCATTGCCGAGGCTTATTCTTACGCTTCTTCACAGGGACGTCGCAGCTGCGCATCCTCGTGAATGTGCAGGAGAAGTGTTTGGTCGCGAGGATCTCGTAGAACAGTATCGCAAGGGTGGAGACATCGTGAGAGACGACGAACGGGCTGTGCTCATGCGCGAACTCACCGAATATCTTACCGATTACATGGAAGCGCTCGCAGAATCAGAAAGAGATAGTGAGAAAACTGACGGTTTCACTGTACGTAATGCATTTCGTGTCTACAAGCTCCTTCGGGAGAATGCCCGGAAGTACTTGTTTCAGTCCGGTGTACATTACATCTATCTCACGGGGAGCGATCATGGCGTGAAGCACCTCATTCAAGGCAATGTGCGTTTTACAACGCAGATTGCAAGGAATCTGCGATGGTCAGCACAGGACCGCGTCTGTCTCCGTCAAATGGCTGTTGATCACGATCTAGGGTATACCCACGCTGCCATGCAACGCTTCAGCATGCACGAGGAGGGAATCCCCCTGAATAACGGTTACTACGAATTATTCAAGGATCACCCTCTTTATTCCAGCACATATTTTGAGACACATCGACCGGAGTACGAAGAGTACTTCGGAAAACAGGGAGCAAAGAATATCGGGCTCAGCATTCTTGATCACAGTGAAGTGAAGGGGCATCTACGCGATTTGGATCCAGCAAAACGTCTGCAAGCACTCTTCAGTCGCATGGATTGTCTCGCTGTATCTGCAGACCTTAAGAATGCCCCCGCTTTCATGCATCCAAAAGTGCTCGTTGCGATGAGCAAGGCGTTTGAAGCCATTGAGTACCTCAGAGATGTCGACCAGCGCATGGGAAAGTTATGGAAGAAAAACAGGGTGCAGAGCGACGAATACCGCTGGCTGGCGACGGTGCAGGGCTCACTTCGCACGGTAGCCGGCAAAGTGAAGGAGTATTTGCTGGGGCTTGGAATGGAAATCTACAATGTCTCCGTAATGCAGCAGGCGTACTATCGAGCTGTCCACGAACATTACGACCCATTTAACCCCAGATTTCCCGTACAGCGTGACTTCGGGAGCAACGCAATATCCTTCGAAGGAGTTAGTGTTTATTCCACCGAAGAACGCGATTTTTTGACGGCGCGGTTGAACATTAAGCAGCTGCTGTTTTCCATCTCCGAATACTTTGGAGGGGAACAGGGCGCGAGTTTCGCAACAAGCGCTCTCAAGAAACTACTCGCAGATTTTGGCGGATTCATTCGTGATTCATCGATGGTTGTGGAGGCATTTGAAGAATTGTCACTCGTGAGTGAAGGACCGTTTTCCGAAGAGGATGTTGAAATGAGGACAGATGGGGGAATGGGACACGCTCAATGGGATGAAACACATATGAGTTTTGAATTTATTATTTCTAAAACAGAGGAACATTCTCCTTTGATTGATTACATGAAGAGTCGCACACCTTCTCTTAAGATGATGAGAGGACTCTTGAATCCAGAAATTGACATGAAAACGCTTCAATTGCTGTTGAAAGAAATTGCTTCCAAGTTACAGAACAAAAAAATGAAGACATTTGTCATGAACGAGGATTGGGAGGAGGCAACGGAGCACTTTATTGCAAGGCATTTTGCGCTGCCAAAATCATCCACTTTATAGTGGATTTATTTGCTAAATTCTCTACAATCCCGATCAGTGATTACTTTAGAAGATCTGCCGGCATCAGACACTTATCTGATAGGGAAAGAAGAGTGGAAGGCCAGTTCCGAGATGCCGGACATATGGAAAATTGTGCACCAATGCGAAGCTTTTGGAATAAACATACATTTCATAAATGTTATTGTTGATTTGTTTGTTTATCTCAAGCAACACAAATTAGCAACAGTGGAGGATTTCCTCCAGAAGTTCAAGGAAGGCAACGAACAACACAACTTTTTTGATTTCAATGAGTATTTTACTACGTTGTATCGGCAAGTTCTTCAGCAGCAGTCAGCAATGAATCTAAATTCTATCGAAAGAGATTTAATTTCTGAGCGAATGAGTGGGGCGAACGAGATGCAGGAATTTGTTTGTGAAAACAAACTGGACAGGGACAATTCTTATTGGAAAACTGAATTCACTCTCTCCGCTCCAGATGATCGGGAGCTTCCACGTAGATATAGAGATCTTCTTGAAACATGTGGCACCTTCGAGAGGTTTTTGAAGGCGCACGCAAGATATGGCGTATCTGGGGAACAGTTATCTTCACAAGCCGATTCCAGGACAGAGGAAGATGTTGGAAAGAAAATACGAGACGTATTGAATAAAAGATAAATTTTAGAAATCTCAGGAAATTGCTACAAGCTATAAGCTATAAGCTATAAGCTATGAGCTAACATATGTTCTCCGGCATCATAGAAGCAACGGCACCCGTCCTAGAACGCACAGAGAGTACGCTGAGGGTCGAGAGGCCAGTTTCCTTTAGTGATCTGATGATCGGGTCCAGTATTGCAGTGTCCGGTGTCTGCCTTTCCGTCGTCGCATTCGATGCAATTTCTATGACGTTTTGCGTCGTCGCAGAAACGTGGGAGAAATCGAAGCTCCGTTTCCTTATGGAAGGGGATTTCGTCAACCTCGAGCGCTCAGTTCTTGCCGATGAGCGACTCGACGGGCACATCGTGCAGGGGCATGTGGAGGCAGTCGGATGCGTAGAAGGAAGCATTGATAGTGGTGAATTACACGTTGTGGTACCGAAAGAGTTGAACAAATTTTTTATACAAAAGGGATCCGTAGCCATCGATGGCGTTTCGCTTACGGTCGCTTCCATAGCGGAAGACGGCATCACCATAGCACTCATTCCACACACGCTCGCTGAGACGACGCTGCACTCGTTACAGGAGGGTGATCCAGTCAATATAGAAACCGATGTCGTCGGTCGGTATCTCTATGCGTTCACTCATGAGGAAGTCCCCACCCATTGAGGATGTACGGCGTACGCTTGCCCCCCTGTCCGTTGCGGATTGGAGAATTGCTCTCGTCTACTCCTCCTTCTATAGGGAAGAGATGGAGACGATGGTCGATGCGGCGGTTTCTACACTGATCGATCTGGGAATTCTTGCGGCAAACATCGGCAAACATCCGGTTTCCGGTTCCTTCGAAATCCCCCTCATAGGTGCAGCTCTCGCCGAACGCGGTGTTGTTGACGCCCTCATAGGGCTTGGCATCGTCGTCCAAGGAGAAACGCATCACGCAGAACTTGTGGCGGAACAAGCTGCCCGCGGCATAATGGATGTGCAGACAATGTACCGCATTCCTTTCGTCTGCGAAGTGCTGTTTGTCGATACACTGGCGGACGCAAAAAAGCGTCTTTCCAAAGGAGAAGATGCAGCGCTCTGCGCGCTTCGGTCGCTCGCCGATCTTGCCCGATTACAATCGTGATCCCGCACGGATTTTTTTAAGAAAGCTCTGAATGATGACTCAGCATGTTATTCGGAATAAATTCCTGCATTGTAGTAATGTTAGCCGGCGGTTTAAACCGCCGGCTAACCTATGAGCGAGCAGACGAATTCATTCGTCAGTGAGTGCACGTGTCCATAGGCGGTCAGATTATTATGCAGAGCTTCCCTAAGTACAAAACAGCGCGGATGCAAATATGTGTATTGCAGAATTAGTGCAGGTCTGGTGAAATCTACTTTGTGGGATAAACACAACTTGTGAAACGGTGCGTCTGCGCGGTAAGATCGACGGTAACCTTTCATGAACGTACTGCGCGCGTTGAAATTTTCGGCAGGAGTGTCGCTGCTCTTTGGTGCTACTTTGGTGTCTGCTGCTCCCGTATTTCCCGATGTTCCGGATGGCCATATCTTCCAGAAATCCATCGAGACACTTGTGCAAGCCGCGGTGATAGACGGCAATCCCGACGGAACATTTAGACCCAATGAAAACGTCAACCGCGCTGCGATGCTCAAAATGTTGTACAAAGCACGCGGCAAAACGCCGGATCCCCTGAGTGTCCGGTGCTTCCCGGACGTGGAGATCGGCAGCTGGTACGAACAGTTTGTCTGCGATGCCGCAGCACGGCGCTTCGTGAATGGCTATGCTGACGGAACGTTTCGCCCCGACAGTCCGGTCAATCGCGTGGAAGCGCTCAAGATGATCATGACGGTATTCGAGCTTCCACTGGAAACGATGACCGATGACAATCGCGAGATTGTGAACTTCGGAGATGTCTCGCTGGCCGCGTGGTACACGCAGTACCTGCTCACGGCGTACAATCTGCAGATTCTTCCGATACCCGGCCAAGAGGGAGGGCGGTTTTACCCCGATAGATCGCTTTTGCGCGGGGAGGCTGCGGCGATGATTTATAACGCACTGCGTGTGGACTTCGAAGCGCAAAAGGGCGAGTCATCCGTCAGCAGTGCGGCAAGCACAGGGGTATCGTCGCACGCCTCGGAAGGCACAGAAGAGGAAGAAGAGGAAGGCGATAACATTGTCGAAGCGTCATTCCCCTTTGTGCGTGAGGGAAAATTCAGGAAAAAGGATCCCACCTCATATCGTTTCGACGTTGTCACCTCACAGACGGTCAATGTGGTTGCTTCACTCCAACCGGGGCAATCGGGGCAGATCAGTTGCAGGCTCTATCTCCTCGGCTCATCGGGATTTTCCGATCAGTACTTCCTCGGGTACCAAGAGGGCGGATCGTGTTACCTGCGGTCGACTATCAGCCCCGGTACCTACCAGTTGCAGCTCCAGCCGACGGTGGCAGAGACGACATTCAGTGCATCCGTACAAACGGGAACCGGCGACGGCAATGATGGTTTTCGTGAAGCGCGGCTCATCTTCTTAAATGCAGAGAGGACAGACAAGCTCACTGCTTCCGATTTCGAGGATTGGTATACCTTCTCCTTACTCTCGCAGCAACGGATGACCGTCATCCTCTCAAACGCGGCAGAAATTCGTTGCATCGTGTATGCCATGAGCGATGTGAATCTTGCGAGCTTTGAGGGGCCGCAGTGCAATCAGGTCTACGATTTCCCGCCCGGAACGTACTATATCGCCATAGGGAGGAAGGCTCCAAAGAACGCGCAGCAGAGTTATACGCTGAAGTTGGTGAAATAGGGGTAGGGTTAGGGTTGGGCTTGCCTGCCGTAGGCAGGTTAGGCCTTTTTTTATGTTCTTCTCCTAGCCCTAACCCTATCCCCAACCCTACAATAGATACTGTGCCAATGTTCTCCCCCATTCCCGCCGCACTGGATGCCTTGCGCACGGGGCGCATGGTGATTGTCGTGGATGACGAAGACCGTGAGAATGAAGGAGATTTGATCGTGGCTGCCGAGCACATTGACGAGCAGAAAATGGGCATGCTCATTCGCCATACGAGTGGGATCATCTTTCTCTCCCTCACAAATGCAATAGCGGACCAGCTGGATCTTCCCCCCATGGTTGCGCGTAATACTTCCAAGCGCAGCACGCCGTTCACCGTCTCCATAGAAGCGGCGCAGGGGGTGGATACGGGAGTATCTGCAAAAGACAGAACGCATACGGTGCGCACGGCTATTCACCCCGTTGCGCGGCCGGAAGACTTACACCGCCCCGGACATGTGTTTCCTCTGCGGGCAAATGACGGAGGAGTGCTGGTGCGAGCGGGACACACGGAAGCATCCGTAGATCTCGTCGGTCTCGCGGGGTTGCGAAAAGGTGCCGTCGGCGCCGAGCTTATGCATGATGATGGAACGATGATGCGTCTTTTGGCGCTGAAAGTATTTGCCGCGAAGCACGAGATCCCCATCGTGGCGATTGCCGATCTGATCGCGTACAGAAGGCAGCATGAGACCTTCATACGCAAAGAAGCAGAGACGACGCTGGATACCCAGACGGGGCAGTGGCAGATGCGCGTCTACAGCGATACGATTGCGGGAGGCGAACACGTAGCACTGGTGAAGGGGGAAATTTGCGCTTTGCAGCCGACGCTCGTGCGCGTACACAGCGAGTGCCTTTCCGGTGATGCGTTTGGGTCATTGCACTGCGATTGTGGCGGACAACTGCAAGCTGCCATGCGGCGCATTGCAGAAGCGGAGTGCGGTGTCATCGTGTACATGCGTCAGGAGGGGAGAGGAATCGGGCTTATTAACAAAGTGAAAGCATATACATTGCAGCGCGAACAGGGGCTCGACACGGTGGAAGCAAATGAACGACTCGGATTCCCGATGGATCTGAGGACGTATGGCATTGGTGCGCAGATTTTGAAAGATTGCGGAGTGGGCCACATGAGGTTACTGACAAACAATCCGAAGAAGGTCGTGGGACTCGAAGGGTACGGGTTGCACTTGAGTGAACAATTGCCGCTCGAAATTTCTCCGCAGAGCAAGCAACAGAAAAAATATTTGCGTGCGAAGCGCGAGAAGATGGGACACACGTTGCGCGCGGAACTTAGACAATGCCGGATCAAAAAATAAAATCATTACAGACACATGTCGCGCACGGTGTAACACCTGCGGCAGTCGTTCGTTTCTATCCCTGCAATACTCGTGCAAAACTCTTGCAGGTGACCGCCAAAAAATTCAAAGAGCGCAATTCAAACCATTTGTGAAGCAATTGCGCAAAAACCTGAACAACTTTTTTGACTATTTTACCAATTATTTTCTGTAAAAATTTTCACTCTCTTTTTCTCTGATGCAAAACAAAATCATCGCATTCGCAAAAATAATCGATGTAGAATGAAAACATAATATCTTTTTTACGCTGTACAAAACTTCTTCACGGAAATTCTTTTATCAGTATTATAGTAAATAATAGTTCTTATTTTTTCCCCTTCCGTGCTATGGCTCGCAAGAAGAAAAAGAAGGCGACCAAGAAGCGCCGCAAGACTGTTCGAAAGTCTGCGAAGCGCAAGACAGCGACGAAGCGCCGCAAAAAGCGCAGGTAGTCCGCTGTAAGTTTGTCGCATATAGACACCTGCCTTGGGTAAACCGTGGTGGGTGTTTTTTTAGGAGATATTTTTATTAGCAAACATGGCAACCACTTGATTTTGTAAAAATTCTCCACCGATTTTCTCAGCGGCACTAAATAATTCAGCCTTCACAACCGCGGTCGTAATACCTCTTGCTGCAGCCTGACTCTCCACAAGCGCAGCCGCAGTAGGCGCTGCTTTTGTAATTGCTCCAGCTCCAAGCGTGGCGACATTGAAAAGAAACGCTGTAATCTCGCCCGATGCAATGGACGCTGTTTCACTCGCCTCGCGCTTAATTGCGTAATCACTTCCATCAAATTTTTCCAATCGTGGTCCGCTTTCAACCTGATTTGATTCGGTGAAATCACTATTGAGTCTCGTAAGAGCAAGACGGGAACGAACAGCATTGAAATTAGCAAGTATTTTTGTTCGTCCAGCTGCCGGGTCTTTGGTCACTGCCATCAACGATAATAACCACTGTGCTACTTTTATTTTGTCCCTGCAGTCTGCAATATCCTGACCCAATGCATCGCTGCGTTTCCCATACAGCGTCACCCCGAGTGCATAGAAAAATCCTCCGCTCTTCTTTGTCTCTTCCGCTGTTCTGATGTTTGTGGATTGTTTTCCTATGAAATCGTATAGTTTCTTTGAATGATTTATTCCCATTGTTAGCACTCGCATTTTTTCTTCGTAGTTTAAACGTTCATTCTTTTCGTTTTTTTTCTCAGATGATGTCGCATCAGCGATTGAACCTAGTCTCGCGTCCTTTTCTGTTTGCTGTCTCTGAAGATCAGCTACTTGATCTTTTGTCTTTCCTTTCTCATGTTCCACCTGTTTTTTCACTGCCTCTGGGGTCAATGCTTGCTTGAGAAGTTCCGGAGACGGGGTAGACGCCACTTCTTTGATGTCTGGAGTTTTGTTGCTCTGCGCTTCTAAGCTAAAGCGGAGGATGCGTGATTCCCAAAACGGATCCAGGTGCCGATTTGGTATTGAGTGACGCATGCAGAGTGTCATAGGATCGAGAAGTGCGCATCAATGCTTTGTAACGTCGTATTGTTTTCGTTGTCTTGCTCCTCGAGCGCGTGAAGCGACTGAAGAAAATATCGACGAATGTTTTCCATCATCTTTCCTGAATACGCTTGTAATGCCGTGGCGTAAGCGAGGAATGCTTTGTTGTACCGCTCTCCGCGCTTCATTTTTTCTGCAGGTGTATCCGCTGCAAAGAGCGTATCCAGATTCGGCAGATTCACGGTCAAAAGTTCCGGCTCGATGGTACCCATGATTTCATCGTAGAGGGCATCCGGTGAAGGGATGACAGGCTTCGCCAAAGCGCCGGATGAGACAGATAGAGCCATAATATAATATTATAACATAAAAAGGATAAATCAGAAAGAGCGCATCCATTGCTTTTTGTGGCTTACCATTCGACTCGTCGGAAAAGACATGGTGCGTCTGATGCGTTTATTAAAGGAAAACGACTTTTCGTGGTCTATGGATGTGTTGTGTGATGAGTAGCTGTAGTGGGTGTTTGCAGTATTCATCTTACTCAATTTTTTCACAATAATAATTTCTTGCTCCAGAATAAGAATCACGGTCTCCTTCACCTACAAGCTTTATCTTCCTTATTCCTGTCAGAGGAGGAATTGATTCCATGGGACCTGTGTACTCAAGAGAAGAATAAGTAGCATAATCAGTGTACAAAGTAGTCAAAGCAGTGTGCTTAAAATTATTACGGAGATTCCATCTCACATTAATATCATCTCCATCATAATTGTTTAGAGACTGAACTGTGCGTGTAAAATCAGGATCTTCCTCGAGCATTGTTTCATATGCAAGATCCTCACTTTGTTCGAACAAGTCTCTAACTCGTCGTACCTTAGCAGGAATCCTCATCTCGTTGAGTGTGGGCGTACTGAGATTATTTTCTAACTGAACTTCTGGTGGAAAATGACAAATAATTTCTATTGTTTCTCCTTGGTTGCCATTCCGGTAAACATTGAGAATTGTGTCAGAATAACTAAGTTTATCAGGATAGTAATCGTATCCATTCGGAAAATGTTCCTCAATGTCCGCAACTGTATAGATATAACCAACCGTGACTGATTGACACCCTGCCAACAGGAAGGATGTAGCCAGTAAAGAGGGTATGAAAGTTTTCATTGCAATCAATCTAGGTGCCTTCTGAAATATCTGCTGCTGCAAAGAGACCAATTTCTTGGATCTCAGAGGGCTTCAGAACAGCAGGAACAAGCAACATGGAATTAGTGTATCACTTCCACTCACCTCGAATCAGCTTCTCTTTCTTCGCTCTCGTCCAACCCTTGATCTGTACTTCACGTAGTCTGGCGGAAGATTGATCCGGAAAAGGGGGTGATGTATAGAGCAATCTCAATGCACCTTGATCATGCGCAAATTTTGCTCCTTCTTCACGGTTATGCTCTGCGATTCTCCTGTGGGGGTCAGTAGTGATGCCTGTGTAGTACTTGCCTGTCGGAGCCTGTGCGATATAGACGTGCTATGCCATAGCGGATAATCGTAACATGTTTTGTTTGTGTTTTGTTGGAGTCTTCGACTCACTCCGCTGCGCTCCATTCGCTACACCCTTCGACAAGCTCAGGGTAAAGAGTCATTCGATTCGCACGAAAAAAGAACCGTGGTTTACCATGAGTGAGTCCCGCCGAAGGCGGACGAATCGAATGGTACCTCCGGCCCCACTACGCCGCCTTCGGCGGACTACGAGGGGCCTCATCGCAGAAGCATGTTTTCTCGTGTCTTTGGAGTAGTTTTTTTATTTTGGTACCTCCGGCAGGAATTGAACCCACGACCTCCTGGTCCGAAGCCAGGCGCTCTATCCAACTGAGCTACGGAGGCATGTGGCCATGCTACATGCAACATGCGCATTCCGGTATACTCTTCGTATGCCATTTGGTGACGACGACGATGATCTGCTGCTTCCACGGCAACGCGACGACCGTGCCGACCATGGGGCGACAGAAGAGCTCAGAGACAGAATCGCTCGGAAGCACGGCGCGGAAAAGGCTGCAAAAGTAGAGCAAACGGAACTGAAATCGCAAGTGAATCTTCGCCAGCTGCAGAAGGAGCTCTCTGGAGAAGGCGACGAAGAGACCAAACGGACAAAAGAGCAGGAGAAAAACGCGAAGGAGAAGTCACATGCTCCGAAGACGAAGTCACAACGGGAGAAGGAGAAGACCGGAACGCTTACTGCGCAGGACGACCCAGATATCGATACCATGCTCGAACGTCAGGAAACCGAGGGGAAGGTAAGTGACGAAGAAGTGCAGCGTGAGCCGGGGTAGGGAACGAGTTATACTACAGAGCGCAATGAAAAAGATCTCCAAAAAAGCAGCAGTGGCTTCCATGTTCTGCGTAGTATCCACTCTCTTTTTGATTCCGGTGGCGATTCCTCATGCGAGAGCACTCAGTGACATCGACGATTACGTCTATAAGAGCGCGATCTTGTATCTGCAATCGCGGGGAATCATTTCGGGGTACCCAGACGGGACATTTCTCCCGCATCAACCGATCAACAGGGCGGAATTTTTGAAGATCCTCATGCTTTCTGTGTATGGAACAGGGGTGTTTCAGGCACCGAGCGGAAGGTGTTTTGAGGATTTCGACCAAGAATACCGGTGGTACTGGCCGTACGCGTGCGCTGCAAAGCAGCTCGGGATCATCGAAGGGTACCCGGACGGCACGTTTCGGGGGACGGATACCATCATCCTAGCAGAAGCCCTGAAGATGAGCCTGATCGCATGGAAAGTTCCACTTCCGGAGGAAAACCCCAGTCGTCCTTGGTACGAGCGATACATGAGCAGCGCAGCGGAACGGGAAGTCTTTCGCCGTTTCCCGTATACGCCCGCGTACCTCCTCACGCGCGGAGAAGTGGCGCAGCTCCTCATGATGCTCGGGGAAGAGATCGCCGTACTCGATCCTTCTGCCATTCCCACTGCCACCAGAATTGTGACAGTGCCGTTCCCGACAACATCCGTTTGTGGAAACGGACGTACGGAATACGGTGAACAATGTGACGACGGAAATCTGCTGAATGATGACGGTTGCAGCAAGATTTGCGTCATTGTCGCAGAACCCATCCGCCATGGTGCGCTTCGTGTGGAGCAGCTTGCCATCTCCAATGCATCGCAGACATCCGGTAACAGGGATGTGCCGCTCTTCGCGCTCACGGCGATCGCAGGAAGGCAGGACGTCTACCTCACGACGCTCAAGTTGAAAAGTACCTTTGGGTCGCTCTCCTTCGGCGAAAACTATCGCCTCTTCCTCGATCAAGATGGCGACGGAGTCGTAGAGACACTGTATGGCCGCGCGGCTTCCGGCGGAGAGACTCTGGTGTTTTCCAACATGAACATCCTCGTGAAGGATGGCGCATACGTGCGCTTAGAGGTGTGGGCGGATATCAATACAACGCTTTCTCCGGGTTCGGTGGCGCTCGGATTTGCTACTTCGCATCCCGATTTCGTCGAAGGTGTGGATAGGATCGATGGTGAAGAGGTATCGGGCATAGTGCTCGATGACGGCGACTGCACGCTGCAGACGATCTGCTGGGTGAATGTGATAACTGCCGGCGATCAGACCGTACCCATCCAAACGAACGGAAACCTGTACGTTACCGGAGACACCGTGCCTATGGGCAGCAGGCAGGTACTGGCAAGCCGACTCTCCCCCGCACTTCTTGCGCTCTCCCTCCGCGCCGATGCCGAGGACATACGCATTAAAAAATTCGCGATCGACGGGGTGCAAAGCAGCGTCGACCATCTTCAGCTCTTTACTGACGGTGCTTCGCAGCCCTTTGCCATTGCGCGAAAGTCCGGCTGTGCGCCGCTTGTCGCCAATCGTTACTGTGCGGATACGGAGTTCATCGTCCCGCGAAACGCAGCGAAGAAGATTACGGTAAAGGCAAAAATCAACTCCGACATGGAGGGTGCCGTCAGCGCGCAGGTCATTACGCTCATGATCAGCGCATTGACCTCCGGTAACGTCGCTTTTGCCGCAGAGGGCTATTACTCCGGCCGGCAGTTGCTCCACAATAACGGCGATGCGAGTGCCGACGGAGAGATTGTTGTCGGCACCGATTCGCCCGGTGGAAATGCAGCCATCATCGGCCCCAGCCACACCGTAACGTTTGCAAAACCGGAAGATATATTCAGCAGCAGTGCCGATGTGGACGGAAGCCAAATTCTTGGAGGAAGTATGACGTTTGCGCGGTTCGGGTTTCGCGCAGCACATCACGATAATACGAAAAACGGACAGAAAGCAGTCGCCATCGACTCGCTTGCGTTCACCGTAAGCGCAGTCAACGTAGTGTTTGATGCCGGTTCCTTTCAGCTCTATAACGTCGAGAATGCTTCCGTGGTAAAAAACTGCTCCGCAAGCGGCGTCACGGGGGTGATCACGGTTACATGCAGCGGTCTTCGCGCAGCAGCCATCAGCACCATCATTTCTCCCGGTGGCACCATACACTTGGCGCTGCGGGGGAGCATCAGTAACCCGCAGGTGGCTCCCGGCGGCGTGAGCGTGTTGCAAGCGAGCTTGAGTACGCTCGGAAACCCTGCCACTCCGGGAACTGTGTTGTGGTTTGACGGCGAAAACACATTCGATTGGGTCGACATAGGAAAGACCCAAGTGAAGGGAACGACGTACAGGTCGTAATGCCGTTTTCAAGACGATTGATGTTATCTCCTCTGCCTCGGTTGCAGGACGCCGGTTCTGCTTCCGGAGCTTGTCGAGAGTGAAAAACGGGCGGTGGAACCCGATCGCATGCTCTCACAGAGCTTCTTAAAATCCTGAGGATTCCATTCCCCCCACCCTGATTTTCCTAACGCTGTGCCATAAAAGAGGATCACTGCAGCAATGCCGTCGCGAAAGTGACACCGAAAGGCACACACC
>CAYJSJ010000011.1:0-2610 GCA_964373065.1 uncultured Candidatus Peribacteria bacterium | reverse complement strand
AAAGAGGATCACTGCAGCAATGCCGTCGCGAAAGTGACACCGAAAGGCACACACCAGATGACCACGCTCTCATAGGCGCTCAGGTCGGTGTCTCCGGGGATCTGATAGTTCTGATTCCCCTTGTTTCCCTTCAACGGACCGAGGTCGAGATAGCCGGAGCTCACGTCCCCATCGGCGCTACGAACGAGGTAGACGCTCAGTGCCGGACCATTCGTTACAGTGAAGTCCTCGAAGCGAAGAAAACGCTCTCCATCGGGGAGAGGGAGATCGTCGCCTTGCCTGATCCACGATGGTATCGAAGAAGAGTGGCGAGACGAGATACCAAGCAACCGCGAGGACAATAACTGCACCTATGCTGATCAGCCGAATGGGCATCCATCACGCGGGAAGGAGCACTGTAGCTTGTTCCTTGGAGAGCGACCCCTGATGCACGACTGCATCGTCACGCATGATGACGGGGAGTTCCTTGCCCGCAAAGCCATGCTGCTTTGCTGCGGCACAGTTGCCGTTGCAGGAAACTTCTTCAACGGCACAGCCGCAGTTTCGCTCTGCTATAGCGGAACGGAGAATATCGGCTGCACCTTTGCAGCGCGGACAACCGGCGGAGTAGACCTTGAAAGTGGTCATAAAAAAAAGGTGAAAGAAATAAAGAGCATTACTGAGATTTTGAATCAGAAGGACAAGTGCAGAGGCGTTGACAGTACTTCTTCACATGCGTATGCATGAGTTGAAGGAGAGGTTTCATTGTTTTCTGGTTCACAGTGTAGATACGCTCCTTGCCGTTGACTTTGCTTGTGACGAATGTGCAAAGTTTCAGACGCTTCAGGTGATGAGAGAGGGTAGATTGCTCCATTCCCATCCTCTTCATCAGTTCCGAGACGGTCATTGGCTTCTTCATGAGAAGAAGCATCAGCTCTATTCTTTTGGGATTTCCAAGTGTCTTGAAGAATTGTTGATGGGCTGGAGATAACATATTGAAATTATATCATATGTAAAATATTAAATGCAAGACTATGTGCATAGGAAATTAACGGACGTTGATGACACCCATCATCCCGTTGCTCAAATGCTCCGCGATGTGGCAGTGGAACATCCAATCGCCGGGATTCGTGACGTCGAGGAGGATGTCGACGGTCTGCCCTTTCGGAACGAGCACGGTGTCTTTCCAAACAAGATTCGTATTTGGTTTTCCATCAACCGAAAGGACAAGGAAGCGCTGGCCATGGAAGTGGATCGGGTGCTGCATCGGGTGATCCGATCCCTCTTTATCGTTCACGAGGCGGATCTTCACCTTGTCACCCACTTTGAATCGGTAGGTGATGTCCATATTCTCCGCTGCAGAGGCTTCATCGATGAGCTTCCACTTCGTATTGTGCTTCACGGACATCATATTCTGCTGCGGCATCGGGTCTTCCCATTCGATCCCGTCATTGCTCTCCGGTGTCGCTGCTGACCCCCCATGACCGCCCCCGTGCTGCATACCCCCGGCATTCCCTTTCTGCATCATGCGCGCAGGCTTTGACTCGACGGAGAGGTGGATGGTTTTGTCGGCGGGCTTATCGAAATATGGACGGAAAGCGTCGATGTCTGCGATCACATTGTCACTCTGCTCTAGGTCGGAGAACGTACTGACGTACGAAGGCGACGCGGCCGTGTCGGAGACGGAGACCGTCCCAAGGGCGATTGTCCTCTTGGGACTCCGATGCTCGATCTCGTATGTGCCTGCTTCGTCGAAGAGCACCTCCACGATGATTCGCTCCGAGGGTGAAAGAATGATGTTGTCGGTGAATTCCTCTTTCTCATTTCGCCCGGCATCACCGCCGACAAGCTTCATCTTTGCCGAACCGAAGCGGACATTGAAAGTGCGGGTATTCGCGGCATTCGTGAGGTAGAACCGCACCACCTCTCCGCGCTTCACATTCAGGTCGTAGGAGATCTTTCCGCCTGTGGTGAGCGCAGCCGAACCGTTGACGAGCATGGTGTTCCCGAACCGTCCCATGAGCGCGTGATCAGCCTCCTTCTCGCCATATGGCACGGGCAGGCCGCTCTCAAAGAGCATGTCATCAAGCATCAGCACTTCCTCGCGGTTCACGGGACCGTACGCGGTTCCATCTTTCGGCGTCACCCAAAGGTTGCCGTAGAGCCCCAGATCCTGCTGCAGATCCTCGCGGACGTGCGGGTGGTACCAGAACATGCCTTCATCGGGCACGGTGACGGTGTAGGTGAAACTCTGCCCTGGCTCAATCGCCTCCTGCGTCACGCCCGCCGCGCCGTCGAACCTGTTTTCGAGTCGGATGCCGTGCCAGTGGATCGTCGTCGGGACATCAATGTTGTTGGTGACCTTCACTGTGAAGGTTGAGCCCTGCCTCACTTTGAGCAGAGGACCTGGGAATTGGCCGTTGTAGGCGTACATGGCAAAGGCTTTTCCACTGATCGAAGTGCGGACAAGCTCGGGATTGAGGGTGATCGTTTCGCCATCCTTCACCTCGAGGATGCTCATTGGTTTCGCTTCGGGAAGCTGACTCAAGTCCTTATCACGTCCCGGCAGGAAAGAGCCCTGCATCATCCCGCCACCGTTCCGCATCATGCCATTCCCATGCTGCATACCAC
>CAYJSJ010000010.1:0-38488 GCA_964373065.1 uncultured Candidatus Peribacteria bacterium | reverse complement strand
TTCCCCATTTCCCCCAAACCGTTGCTTCCCGCATTGTTCCCCTCTAAAATCCACCGTGATATGGCCAAAAAAGACGCATATTCCGCAGAGCAGATACAGGTTCTTGAGGGCTTAGAACCCGTGCGCAAGCGGCCGGGGATGTACATCGGCTCCACCGATACGCGGGGGCTCCATCACTGCGTATACGAGATCGTGGATAACGCAATCGACGAAGCCATGGCAGGTCACTGCGATACGATCACGGTGACGCTGCACGATGACGGCTCGGTGGAAGTGGAGGATAACGGGCGCGGCATCCCCGTGGATCTTCACCCAAAGCTCAAGAAGCCGGCGCTGGAAATCGTACTGACTACGCTGCATTCCGGGGGAAAATTCGGAGGAGACGATTCCGGATACAAAGTCTCCGGGGGGCTCCACGGTGTCGGTTCTTCCGTCGTAAACGCTCTCAGTAACAAGATGCGGGCGGAAGTCTACCGCGACGGGAAAATCCATCATCAGGAATACAAGAGGGGTCAACCGGCGTATGCCATGAAAACCGAAGGCAAAACGAACAAACGCGGTACCATGATTCGCTTCTGGCCGGACGATTCTATTTTCGATGCGATCGAATACAGCATGAGCATGCTCATGACGAGGTTCCGTCAGCAGTCCTACCTTACGCGCGGCATTACGCTTGCCGTCCTCGATGAGCGGAAGACTCGTCCCGAGGAAGACCAAAAGCACCCCCGTCTCTATCGTTTCTCGTTCCAAGGAGGGGTAGCTGCGTACGTTCGGCACTTGAATGAATCCAAAGAATCCATAGGAGCGCCGATATGGTTCGAAAAAGATACCTCCGACGGATTTGTGGAAGTAGGAATGCAGTACACGCAGGCGTTTCAGGAGAATGTCATCTGTTTCGCCAACAACATTCATACGCACGAAGGCGGTCATCATCTCACCGGATTCAAATCCGCCCTCACGCGTACGATCAACGCGTATGCAAGGAGCCAAGGGCTTCTGAAAGAAAAGGAAGAGAACCTCACCGCGGATGACGTGCGCGAGGGGCTCACCGCCGTTATTGCGGTACGTCTTCGGGAGCCGCAGTTCGAGGGGCAGACCAAAGCAAAGCTCGGCAATGCCGAAATGAAGACCGCAGTGGAAACCGTGGTCAACGAGAAGCTTGCCGAGTACATGGAAGAACATCCTTCGGAGGCCAAGGAAATAGTCGCCAAGTGCAGCTTGGCCGCCCGCGCGCGGCTCGCCGCCCGCGCTGCGAGAGACAGTGTGATACGCAAAGGCGCACTCGAGGGCATGACGCTGCCCGGTAAACTGGCAGATTGCAGCTGCCGTAATCCCGCAGAATGCGAGCTCTTCATCGTCGAGGGAGATTCTGCAGGAGGTTCTGCCAAGCAAGGCCGTAACCGTGAGTTCCAAGCTATCCTCCCGCTCCGCGGGAAAATCTTGAATGTCGAACAAGCGCGGCTTGATAAAATGCTCGCCAATAACGAAATAAAATCTTTGATCATCGCTCTCGGCGTCGGCGTCGGGGACATCAAAGACTTGGGCAGACTGCGGTACCATCGTATCGTCATCATGACGGACGCCGATGTGGACGGAGCCCACATCCGCACGCTGCTCCTCACGCTCTTTTTCCGGTACTTCCCCGAACTCATCGATGCGGGGTTCCTCTACATTGCGCAGCCTCCGCTCTACAAGATCGCAAAGGGGAAAGATGTGCGTTACGTCTACACAGACGAACAAAAAGATTCTGCACTAAAAGAGCTTGGTGTCACGGCAAAGGATGCCGAGGAAACCGAGGAAGATGCCGAGGAAGTTGAGGGAGAGCAGGATGATGCGAAGGGTGCCGTGAAAAAACCATCAAAAGTTGCCATCCAGCGCTACAAAGGTCTTGGAGAGATGAACCCCGATCAGCTCTGGGATACTACGATGGATCCGGAGCATCGCACAATGCTTCGTGTCACTATGGAAGATGCGGAAGCCGCAGACGCCACATTCACTACCCTCATGGGTAGCGAGGTAGCTCCCCGCAGGAAGTTCATACAGACGCATGCCAAAGGCGTCAAAAATCTTGATATATAGAATGGCATCATCACGGGTCCCGCCCCGTCGACGCCGAAGGCGTTCTTCGGGGACGCATGCCAAAGGTGTCAAAAATCTTGATATATAGAGTTATGAAGCCATAAAACTTGAACAAAAAATTTGTTCAATCTTCGTCCTGTTCGGAAAACTGATCACGGAGCGTATAGGTGTCCAGCTTTTCTGTTCCGAGCTGTTCTATAATGAGCGGAATTGCTTCGTTGATCTTGATCTCTTGCTGTTTTCCCGCAGCCATATCTCGGAGGATGATGGTGGATCGCTTCACTTCCAGTTCCCCAAGGAGCAGCGTGAACCTTGCCTGAAACTTGTCTGCTAGACGCATCTGGCTCTTAAGGCTTGCTTCGCCCAGAGCGCCGAGCGTGTGGACGCCAAGGTCGCGCAGCTCCGAAATAAGTTTGAGACACTGTTTCTTGGCTTCCGGTCCGAGTTGCGCGACGAACACGTCGATCTGGTCTCTGTTCGGCGCTTGCACGCCTGCTTGTTTCATCTGGTAGATGATGCGTTCCATGCCTCCGGCAAAGCCGACAGCGGGTGTCTTTGATCCACCGAGCATTTCTATGAGCGGGTCATAGCGCCCCCCGCCCCCTACGGCGTTCTGTCCTCCGGTTTCTTTGTCCCAGTACTCAAAGACCGTTTGATTGTAATAATCGAGTCCGCGAACGAGCATCGTATTTTCGACATATATTGCGCCAAGTTCGTCGAGGTATTCCTTGAGCGTTTCGTGGTACTTCGTACTCTCCTCGTCTATAAACTGCGCAAGCGTCGGAGCGTTTTTGAGCAGGATCCGCGTGTCTTCCTCTTTGGAATCCAGCAGCCGGAGGGGATTACTGGAGAGTCTCTCGCGATCAAGCGCGGGAAGATTTCGTTCTTTGCCGATGAAGTAGTCCTTCAATGCCGCAACATATGCTTTGCGATTGTCGGCCGAGCCGATGTTATTGAGCTGCATGATAAGCCGGTTTTCTATCTTCAGGTCATTGAAGATTTTGTTGCACACATGGATCAGCTGCGCATCCAAGGATGGATCGCTGAGCCCTATTACTTCTATGCTGAACTGGTGGAACTGCCGGTAACGCCCCTTCTGCGGACGATCATGCCGAAAGCAGGGGCCGATGGAATAGAGTTCTACAGGTTGCGGCAGCTGCTGCATGCCGTGTTCTATGTAGGCGCGGCAGATCCCCGCAGTGAACTCCGGGCGCAGGGCAAAGGTATCCGCGCCCTCTTCGCTGTGGTGAGAGGAGACGAGGAAGAGCTCCTTCTCCACGATGTCGGTGTGCGCGCCGATCCCGCGTTCAAACACATCACGTTTTTCAAACATCGGCGGGTCGATTCGCTTGAACCCGGCCTGTCTGCAACGGTGGCGGACGGCTTTCTTTATGTACGTTTGGTACTGATGATCTTCGGGGAGAACATCACTCGTGCCTTTGGGAGTGCGAAACGTAGGCTGCGACATGGAAGCAATAGTGCCCCTTAGCCTATCAGTTCGTGGATTTCCCGCCAAGGGGGAAAGTAGAGCCTTCTGGGACACCTCTTCCACGGAGTTCGGCTTCTCTGAACGAATCAAGATCATCAGCTATGTAGCATCTTGTAAGTCTGATCGAGCACAATCTGTGAAATTCTGCTATGTTCACTCTGAATCTCGAAGTCCATTTCGTTGTGTATTCTTTCAAATTTCGTTGGTGTGATTCCACACCTTATCATTGCATGTTTTACTCCGGTTTCTGCAATAGCATGAAAAAGAGCGTCGGCACTTCCTTGTGGCGCTCCATTTGCCTGCAAGATAGGAGTCATGGCTGCAAAAAACATCTCAACATCTTCCTTTATGGCTATAGAGATGTATTGCCCAAAAGTGTTGATGAGAGATTCTGTATTTCATTCCTCCAAAAGTTTGGTTCTGGGGCGAGCCTCGTCACATGAATGTGACTGGGGCGAGTGAAGGGGGTTGAACCCTTGACCTTCTGGGCCACAACCAGACGCTCTAACCAACTGAGCTACACCCGCCATACGTATACTGTACTTTGGAGATGCACCGCGTCGCCCTTTATAGTACGGATCGCTACGCGATCCTAGGCCAACTGAGCTACACCCGCCACGAGTGACCGCAATGGTACCGCCCCCCTAGTATTCTCCAAAGGAAAAACTCGCAGACCAATCACCAGAGAGCCGGTGTCTATGGCTCATATTGCATTTTCTGATGCGCTGTCTCCGAAGCTGATTGCGGAAAAGCGGCTTGGCGATAGCATTTCCCCCCGCTTTCTGAGGGCAAATGCTGCACTGCCAAATGCTTCGCGGACAAATTGCTCTCTGCTATGGTCGTTTAAATCACTCGATGTGAGTATATCGCTTAGCTTTGTACGGAGAAGATTGCTTTCGAAGGGACCCATTTCTGTTTTGCACTCCGCACGAAGAAAACCGGCAACGATGGTCTCGAGGCGGAAGATCGTCCTCCCGGAACTGCTCAAGCGTACGGGGGAGTTATCGATCTCGTCTGCGATCGCTTGGATGAGCGTATCCTTTTCTAGCAGCACGGCGAATGCGCAGGATCGTTCGAATTTCTCTTGGAGCACGGGTGCAAGTCTTTCTTGGATGGGCTGCGAACGAAAGTATGCATCGCGTTCACTGCCTTTGGTGGAATGCCCGAGAACTTCCGAGAGGAGCGCTCGGAGATCCCGGCTCTCGTGGAGTCCCATACCCTCGAGCAGTGCTTTGCACTGTGGCGAGCTTTGGAGCACGTCGTCGCTTTCCGCTGGTGCTTGCTTTCGGCCAAAAATTCCACCGCTGATCATGTGCTTCGATCCTGCTCCATGCGGAGGGCTCTGTAAAGGTCTGAACATATCGCCGATGGAATGCCCCGTAGGACTGCTATTTGATACATCCGAGACGCTCCATCAACTGCCTTTGTTTTCGGCATCGGAAGGTAGCTGCGCCTGCGGCGTATCAGTTTCCTTTGTAATAGAGTTTTTTGGTGAAGAAGAGGCATCCGCTTCCAGTGGAAGAATGTCTTCTGCCTTTACGAGTGCAACTGTCTCATCGAGCGGCGAAGGCTCAGGTACTTTTTCCTGTGTCGTAGGCACGTGCGATTCTTGAAGCTTTGCCGGCGGAGGCGTGTGGGGCGCTTGGCCTTGCTCTTCTGCTTTTGCTATTCCTGCCTGTAGCCAGTTCGGGGCATTTTCCGGTTCTATCTTTAGTTCTTCCGGTGAAGGTTCAAGTGGCGTGTGGGCACCATTCGGTGCGTATGCATCGATGGGGGGATCATTTTCTTCCCCCGGCGGGGGAGGCGATTGCTCGTTAAAATCCCGTGGTTCTTCTTGCGGGGGATCTTCCACTTCCGCTTCGTTGAGACCATCTGTAAGCCACGAAGGTGTCTCTGATACTTTCAACGTTGCTGAAGCATCCGGTTCTTCCGAGGCAATCGGCTGTGTTTCCTCCAGAGGTGTAGGGGACTCTTGCTCCAGGGCTTCGCCATCAAATTCCACTGGAGGAGATAGTACTTCGGGCA
Source organism: uncultured Candidatus Peribacteria bacterium (assembly GCA_964373065.1). Classification (GTDB taxonomy): domain Bacteria; phylum Patescibacteriota; class Gracilibacteria; order Peribacterales; family Peribacteraceae; genus CAYJSJ01. Next base: position 32,895 of record CAYJSJ010000010.1, on the reverse strand, counting down.
TGCGTTCCTCACGTACTTCTTCGGCGGTAATCTCCATGGGAGGAGCAGCCACAGAAACAGTTTCTTGCGGTGTTCTCACGAGCGTCTTCTCCGCATGTTCCATCGTTTTTTCTAGGGAAAATCCGCGACGTTTCACTGCACCCGCGACGAAGACTGCGAGTGCCCCGATAGCTCCCGATACGATGAGTCCAAGAAGGAGCTTGAGGACGATGCCAAAAAACGAGCTCCCGCCGGACGTTTCCTTGTTGGGAGCAGGATCAGGCACCTCTTCGCGTAATCTATTGATGAGCAGTGTGTCGGAGACCTTCTCCCGTACGGCACCTGTTCCAAGTTCCCTGATTTCTACAGTCACCCCGTATGTGCCGGATTCTGCGTACGTGTGGATCGGTCGGTCCAGCAAACTCGACGTTCCGTCACCGAAATCCCACACGAGGAGTAGCTCAGAAAGATCGTCTTCTACGGGGAGGCTGAGCGCTAACTGAACGTCGCCGTTATCGCTTTTGAGTACGAGGATTTTCCTGCCGGAATTTGTAGCCAAAGTTGGGAGCGGCACTGCCGGTTCAGAAGAATCCTGCTGGAGTACGGGGTCATTGCCGTTCCCTATGCGTACGGTGGCAAAGAGCGATTTCTTTTCCTTCGTAAGAGCTCCTATGCGGATAGTTCGTGCCTTGCCGCCCACAAACCACACGTGGAGGGTACTGCCTTCCGACCGGAAGAGTGTTCCACTGGTATCTTCGTCATTCTGGGGGTTGCCGTCGCCGTTGCTATCTGAGGAGGTATCGAAATCCACGGCAAGAATGTCACTATCTTCACCGACCGGAGCGATGCGCAGTACCTGTTGGTCTTGGGTGATAGGCACCGTACCGTTTTTGGGTGCAGGCAGAAGCGTTACGGGAACATCCGTAGAGACGGGAACCGAAAGTTCCTCTGCGCGCACTTGCGCGACTTCGATACGAAAGAGGCGCGTGACGGTGGTAGTATCGATCGTCGCCTCTGCGGCGAGCGCGTATGTGCCTGCTCTGGAAAAGCGTGTCCGAAACATCGTGTCTCTGCCAGCTTCCATAAATTCCTCTCCCTGCGTCAGTGTCCAGTTATATGTTGCGCCCATAGTTGCCGCTCCCTGTATTTCAAAGATCGATCCGATGGGGACTTCGATCGTCTCCGTTTCGGTACCTGTGATTTGCGCAAACAATCCCCCTCCTCCGATCGCAACGATGGCAAAGAGTGCGGCGATGCTGGTGCGGACGGCAGGCATCGAGTTACGACGAAGTTGCTGAGGAAGCAATAATTCCGACGATTGCACTTGCAAGGAGGATGACGAGGAGTCCGACAATTGCGTAGAGGATGATTTTCTTCGCCTTATCTTTCGCAGTGTCATCACCCAAGCTTATGACGAGTGATATGCCTGCGATCACGATCACCACGACCGCGGCAAGCCCCATGAAGAGCAGAATATTCTTGAGAATATCGAGGATCACCGTCTGGATATCGTCCCCCGACACTCCGCCGACATCCTTGGCTGCATCTATGCCTCCGACGATGCCGGGACCGTTATAGATCTGTGCTTGGATCATGTCCGGGAGAGTTGCTCCACTCACTCCCAGAAGAATGGCGATACAAAGAACGGCACGTCGGGAATGCGCTGTGGTGCGGAAAATGGACGTTGGCATGGTTTCTGAGAATTATAGCAAATTTCGCGGTGTTTCGCTACCCTTTACGTATGCGTCCCAAGCATCCTAAAGCCATTACGCACGCATCGGGCACGGATGCGTTTCTCACCGCAGATCCGGTCAACATCCGGTTTTTGACCGGCGTGGATACGAGTGCCGGATTTGCCCTTATAAAAGCCAAGTCTATCGTTCTTTTTCTCGACGAACGGTATCGAGAGGCCGCCACGAAGGCGGCGTATGCGGGCATAGGTGTTCGATCGGTCGAACTTCTGCCGAAGGCCATGAAGGGCATTCGGAACTGCGGCATGGAATCTGATAAGATCACTCTCTGGAATATGCGCAAATTGAAGAGAAAATATCCGAACACAAAATTTGTTCAAAGAAGGGGAATCATCGAAGAATTCCGTCGCGCAAAAAGCGGGGAGGAACTCCGGTTCTTCCGACGTGCTCAGCGCATCACCAAAGAAGTGATTGCGCGTGTTCCGCGGTTGCTCACGAGGCCGATTTCGGAGAAAGATCTCGCTTGGAAACTTCAATCATGGGCGATGGAACTCGGTGCCGACGGCCTCGCCTTCGATCCGATCGTTGCGTTCGGAAAAAACACAGCTTCCCCACATCATCACTCGGGACATAGCAAACTCCGCAAAGGTGATGTCGTGCAAATAGATTTCGGCGCACAGTATCGTGGATACTGCGCAGACCGGAGTGCGGTGTTCTTCACGGCGAAGCCGACACCGCTGCAACGCCGAGTCTATGATGCCGTTTCTCGTGCTGCACGCGCTGCGATGGATGCCGTAACACTCGGCGTTACGAATTATGCGCTCGATGACATTGCCCGGAATGTACTAAGAAAAGAGAAGCTGGAACGGTACTTCGTTCACTCGCTCGGTCATGGCGTTGGACTGGAGATACACGAAGGACCGATCCTTTCTAGGAAGGCCGATCTGGTGAGGCTTCTCCGCAATGAGATCGTCACAATCGAACCCGGCGTCTATTTTCCCGGAAAATTCGGGATGCGGCTGGAGGAAGAGGTGATCGTCGCGTAAAGACGATCATACAATTCTATATTACTCTATAGATATCGTATCTGTCATTGCTTCATCGAAGACCGAGAGCCGGAAATCTTGTATACTAATACGATTTGAAAACACACATCACTCCTCTCCATCGCCGCGTCCGGACCCAGCTTCCGATGCATGTGAAAGCGACTCTGTCGCTTCTGGCGATTCTTGCTCCGTACCATGCACTCAGTAATCCCACCGAACGTTCGGAGCCGTATCAACAGGAATTTCTCATCACTGCGTACTACTCCCCCCTCCCGGGGCAGTGTTGCTATGTGATGGGGGGCTTCATTGCCGATACCATTTTGAATGGGGAAGGACATACGGCAAGCGACGGGACAGCGGTGTATCCCGGCATGATTGCAGCACCCGGAAGCTATGCGTTTGGTACAAGCGTGTCGCTGCCCGGGCTCGGTACGTTCACCGTGCATGACAGAGGCGGAGCCATCGTCGAGCTTGGCAGCGGAACCCATCGTCTGGATGTATGGGCGGGATACGGCGAGGAAGGCTTGGCGCGTGCGCTTGCTTTCGGACTGAAGCGCATGAAAGGCACGGTCTATCCCGTTACTGTTTCCCAGCCGGAAACGTCCGTAGATTTGTCTCTGCTCCCGGCTCCCGTCGACGAGCTCAAAACGTATTTTGTGGAGGAAGATAACTTCCTTGCACTTCGCCCCAAAGAAGGTGAGAGAGGACTTTCCGTTTTGCTGTTACAGGAGTATCTGCATGAACTCGGGTACATGAAAAAGAATCCGACGGGGTTTTTCGGGCCGGAGACAAAGGCAGCATTCGAAACATTTCTGGAAGATTTTTTAGTCTCGGCACCAAACAATGAACTCTCCGAACGAGCTGCAGCTTATGTACTCGGGGCAAAGAAACGGCTCGCTGCCCGCATGCCGTTGCCGCAAACGATTGATCAGGACGCATCACTCGGTTCCATAGCGGAAGCGCAGCGGTTGCTGCGTTTTCTGGGGTATTATCGAGGGAGAACCGACGGCAAGTATGGCGACGACCTCTTTACTGCAATTCTTACATTCCAGCAGAAGCACAAGCTTGTGGGCACAGCGGAAGATAACGGGGCGGGTCGCATAGGCCCTATCACCAGCAGAGTGCTTCGCGCGGAGTGGAATCGCGCGATTGTCGGAGCGCATGCAGAGCGGTATCTTGATGTATATTCTATCGAACGGAAAATTTCCGAACGCGGGCAGCGCATCGATCGGTTCCTCGGTGAAGGGTATACGGGAAAGCAGGTGCGTCTTTTGCAGCATGAACTTGCTGCCCTTGGGTTTTTCCCCGCATCGGAAATCAACGGTTCGTTCGGACCTCTGACTGCGGAGTCTGTAAAGCAGTATCAGCTCAGTCGCCGCATCATCTCATCCATTCATGATGAGGCGGCAGGGTACGTCGGCCCGGAAACACTCCGGAATCTTCGCAAGGATCAGCGAACCATCCTCTATAGGTTAGTGCGCGCGGAGGGGTGGAAGGCGCTCTGAAGAGACTCGTCAATTGCACTTTTTTTGGGTTGCATTACGCTGTGGTTGCTATGCGAATTCTTTCGCTCTGTATTTTACTGTGCCTGCCATTCTCCGCGTTTGCGGAGGGTGAATTTGTCACCCGCAGAGATGCGTTTCTCTTTCTGTGGGACGGCATCCACCGCCCCGCGTACGAGAGTAGAGAATCCTTTGCAGACATGAGTGAAGGTGATGACGGTTCGTTGGAGATTTTCTATGCCAAGGAACGAAAAATTCTCGATGATGTCCAAACGTTTCGTCCGCTTGAGATTGTCACACTGGAGGATGCGCTTCTCTGGCTCTATAGAACGCGTAATGTAGAGGAAATTACCGCTATGCGCGAGGAGGATCTTCCAGCATTGGTTTCTCGTTATCCGATCACAGGATCAGATGAAGCCTTGCAAAGCCGCGTCACGATGCAAAATCTCATAGATATGACGCGTTCGCTGGATGCGATCCTCGCCGAGGAGGTGCATGAGGTCAGTTTTTACGCGGAAGATTTCCATGGGCGGGGTACGGCGTTCGGCGAAACATTTGACATGAACGCACTCACTGCCGCGCACAGAAGCTTCCCTCATGACACGCTCGTCAAAGTTACGAACGTGGAGAACAAAGAAAGCGTGATTGTCCGCATCAATGATCGCGGTCCCTATGTGGACGGGCGCGATATGGATTTGAGCAAGGCGGCGTTCGGGAAGATCGCCCATCACGGCGGCGGAATCATTCGCGCCACATTTGAGCGGCTGGGTGACAACAATCTCGTCGATGCCTGCGAGCAGCGGGAACGGAGTTTCCAGCGCCGCATCACAGGTGAAGTACGGTTCTTCCGTGGAATTCCGCATACATTTACCATCGGTGATCAGCTTATATTGCAGAGCAATCGCACGTTTGTCCTGCAGGGGATTACGTTCCCGGATGGTCAGTATGTGCGTGTGCAGGATTTTGTACACTCGCAGGAGAAATACCGTTTTACCCCCGATTCCTTAGGCATGTATGTATTTACGGTCGGCGACGGGCTCGGACGACTCCGGGAGATGCGTATGAAGGTGACGCGCTGTGAGTTGCCGGATGCGGTGTTATGAGATCGGTGATCGGTTGTCAGTTGTCAGTAGTCAGTTGTCAACCAACAACCGTCAACCAACAACCGTCAACCAACAACCAACAACCGTCAACCAACAACTGACAACCAACAACCAACAACCGTCAACCCTCCTTCCTGCAAAAAAGATATTCTGCTATAATTGAACGATTGAGTGTATTCTAGATTCACCCTCCTTCCGCCCTCCTCGTGGTTAATTTCCTGCGATACTGCACCTGGCCGATTCTCTGGGGAACTCTGATCGTTTTGATCTCGGTATTTACGGACGGTTTCTGGGGTTGGCTCGGACGGGAGTTTTTGAACGCACCGCTCTCGTTTGTCGTGAGCGTGGCACTGCTCTATGGCGCATGGCGGTTTACGAAGAAGTGGTTTCGTTTCGGGTATTCCTTTGTGCGAGCGGGCGATCTTATAGCGCTCAAGGTACTGTTGCCGAGGCAGGAGACGAAAATCGATCAAGAGAAGCGCACGGAGAAGGATTTCAAAGAGAAAATCGCGGTGATGGAGCAGCTCTTTCGCGCGCTCTGGGAGATCAAGTCGCTCAATCTGTATCAGATGATACATTTCTGGTTCTTCCGGTGGATCGTGATCAGCTTTGAAATGTATGTGGAGAAGGGACAGCTGACGATGTATGTCGTCACGAGCCCCGATCTTGTCTCGATCGTGGAGAAGCAAATCACCGCGTTCTATCCGGATGCCGAAGTGACACTCCAAGCGACGCCGGACATCTGGCCGAGGGGGACAAAGATGATCGGCTATAACATGATCACGCAGAAGTCGGCGATCTACCCGCTACGGTACCCTGAGCAGATGCAGGACGATCCTCTTAATGGCATCGCCAACGTGCTCAGTAAACTTGGGACAGACGAAACCGCGTGCATCCAGATCGTACTGATGCCGTCATTTACGACCAAGTGGAACAAGAAGACAAAATTGTTTGCCTCCACGAGCTTCAAGGGGAAAAAAGACCATTGGCTGAGCCATATTCCGGGACTCAAAATGCTTGGAATGTTGGTGTCTGGGATCGCGTCCGGCGACACCACTACCATGGCTCCGGGTGCCATGCGCGGCGATTCGTTCGTGCGCATGATCCAGCCGGAGGAAGAGCTGTATAAGCGCATGGGGGAAAAGGCCGGTATGAGCTTTTACCATGCATCTATCCGTATTTTTGCTTCGGCAAAGACGTGGCAACGCTCCTTCGAGATCACCAACAACATGCAGGTTGCCTTCAATGCGTTTAAGGATCTCTATGGAAACGTGCTGGCTAATAGGAGGTTCTTTGTCGATTTCTTCCCGCTGACGTGGAATGCAGACATTCTCTACATGCTCTGGAAGAAGCGTATTAACGGGTTTTTTCATAAGCAATCTTTTCTGGTGGAGAAGGAGCTTGCGGGGCTCTTCCATTTCCCCGACAGCCGTTACAACAAGATTCCCATTCTCGAGTGGATATCTTCCAAGGTGCTTCCCCCTCCACCCGATACTCCGACAGAGGGAATTATTTTGGGTATCAATATGTACCGCGCACAGGAAACGTCCATTCGTTTCATGGAGAGCGACCGTACGCGTCATCACTACATTATCGGAAAATCCGGTACGGGAAAATCGAGCTTTATTTCCTGGATGTCCCGCCAAGACATCGCAAACGGGCAGGGGGTGTGCGTCGTGGATCCGCATGGAGACCTCATCGAAGATGCGCTTGCACATGCTCCAAAGGAACGCGCAAAGGAGATCGTCGTCTTCGATCCTTCGGACATCGAACGCCCGATGGCGTTAAACCTTCTGGAGGCACATACGCCCGAAGAGAAAGACCGGGCATCGCTCGATGCGATGGAGATCTTCATCAAACTCTTCGGAAATGAAATCTTCGGTCCACGCATCCAGCACTACTTCAGAAACGGTTGCCTGACGCTTATGGACGACGAGGAGGAAGGAGCGACGCTCATCGATGTGCCGCGCCTGTATGTGGATGACGATTTCCAGCGATACAAAGTGAGTAAGTGCCGCAATGCCGTCGTGCGCAGCTTCTGGGAGCATGAGATCGCCAAAACCGGCGCCCGCGAGAAGGAAGAAATGATCCCGTACTTCAGTGCGAAGTTCGGGCCGTTTATCACGAACGCCACCATGCGCAACATCATCGGGCAGCCGAAGTCCGCTTTCAATCTCCGCGAAATCATGGATAGCGGCAAAGTGCTCCTCGTGAACCTGAGCAAGGGAAAAATTGGAGACATCAATGCGCAGCTCCTGGGTCTTATTTTCGTTAACAAAATCAACATGGCTGCCATGAGCAGGGCGGGAATGCCGCGGCAGGATCGTAAGCGTTTTTACCTGTATGTCGACGAATTCCAGAACTTTGTGACCGACGCGTTCGCCACCATTCTCTCCGAAGCACGCAAGTACGAGCTGGGCCTTATTATGGCGCACCAGTTCATAGGGCAGCTGGTGGGGAAAACCGAGGCGTACGGCTCGGCCAATACGAAGCTCCGCGACGCAGTGTTTGGTAACGTTGGCACCATCAGCTCCTTCAAGATCGGCGCGGAAGACGCCGAATACATGGCGAAGGAAATGGCACCCGTCCTATCGGAACAAGACGTCATCAATGTTCCGAATTTCCAGTGCTATACGAAGCTGAATATCAACAACGTCACCTCGCGTCCGTTTACCCTGCTTACCATGTACGACGAATCCCTGCGCAACGAGAAACTCGGAGAACTCATCAAGGAATACAGCCGTATGAAGTACGGCCGCAAACGCGTTTTCGTAGATCAGGAAATCGAAGACCGGATCGGGATTGTGGGGTGATCGAGGCGCCCATCAACCGTTCTTCTTTTTCTCTGTATATTTTACTGAATCGCGAATTTCTTCTTTGATTTCCTTAAGTTCTTTGCTGAGCATGAAGGTCACTGCCGTCCGCAGGGCAATGAGGGCCGCAAGCTTTCCGAGATCATCCCAGCTTGGGCGGACGATCGATTCTATAATGTCTTTGCCGACGAGGAACTCCAACCCCAGCGCGAGGTGCTTGCCGAATTCGATCCGGATCCACGGCAGATCGCTTTTGTGGCGGTAGAGGGTAGCGAGGAGAAAGTGAATGGAGGCAGCCACGGCTCCGTACGTGATGACTGCAATCCCTATGAATCCTATGAGTTCTGCGACAAAGAAGCTAACCTCGTCGAGACCGAGGATGCTGGGGAGGGCATCGCGTATGAGTGGTACGTTATTCATTCCGTCCATTATAGCATGATTTTTTAGTTTCATCCAGAAGCCGCTTCGCGTAGGATAGACGCAGTACGACTCCAGCGTTCATACCTATTGCTTTTAGCGTACTGCTTGCATCCCTACTGTTTCATTTCATGCCTTCCTTCAAACAAGCTAGAGACATGTTCCGGCTCCAGCGCGATGCAAAAAAGATCAAGAAGGAGCTGAGGAATATTCATGTGGAGGCGGAGGCGCAGGGTGTCAAAGTTGTATTGAATGCGGAACAGGAGATCATGAGTATAGAGATCGCAGAGAATGTCCCTCGGGAAAAAATCCCCGAGTTCCTTATGGACGCGCTGAACCGCGCACTCAAAAAAGCGCAGGTGGTAGCAACCGAGAAGATGCAGGGCGTCATGGGGCAGATGGGGCTTTCGCCTCCGGAGGAAGGAATGCGTGGCATGAGCAGTTAGAAATACGAGTGCTCTTCATTTGCTTTTCTTACACATTATGAAAAAGATTTTCATACTGCTCACCCTTTCGATCATTGCCGGTTACGGCTGGTATGCGCTCTCGCTCCGCCCCGTCAACCCAGCTTCTTTAGACCGTGTGAGGGTGACCATAGCATCCGGTTGGACGACGACAATGATTGCAGACGAGCTTTTGCAAAAGGATCTCATTCGTTCACCGCTGGCGTTTCGCATCTCCGTCAAAAGTAAGGGGCTTGAAGGTGCGTTGCAGGCGGGAGTGTTTCTGTTCCAGAAGTCGCATTCGGTTGATCAAATCATCCAAATGCTCCAAACGGGGAAAGCGGAAGAAATGGCGGTGACGATTCCGGAGGGGTTTACCGTAGAGGATATCGACATGCTCCTCGCCGAGGCAGAGCTCATGGAACGCGGGGAGATAGTTGATTGTTCCAATACATGTGATTTCTCCACCTTTACATTTCTTCCGAGCGGTGAAGGCCAGGCAAAGCGCGGCGGGAGACTGGAGGGATATCTCTACCCCGATACGTACTTTGTTTCGGTTAATGAGTTTGTGCCGAAATTTTTTCTGGAGCGCATGCTCGGAAACTTCCGTGCTTCGATCATTGAACCGTACGAAGGAATTATAGCCAGTTCCGGCTACTCACTGCACGAGGCAACGATCATGGCGTCCTTCGTAGAAGAGGAGACGCTCGAGGGTGACGAGCGGCCGATCGTCGCCGATATTCTCTGGAAGCGGTATGACGCAGGATGGGGGCTCGGGATCGATGCGGCGGTTCGCTATATCGTCGGTAAGCCTTCGGAAGAAATAACTGCAGGCGATCTTAACGTTAATTCACCCTATAATCTTCGGAAATTTAAGGGTCTGACCCCCGGCCCCATCGCCAATGCCGGCAAAAAGAGTTTCGAAGCGGTGCTCTACCCCAAGGATTCTCCCTATTGGTACTATCTCCACGACAAGGAAGGCAATATTCACTATTCGCGCACCAATGAGGAACACAACATGAAGCGGTATATGTACCTTGGAGGAGGGGCAAAAAAAAAGTGACTCCCAGACACACACACTCTACACTGAACGCGCAATGGCAAAAAATCACAGAGTAAAAATCGGCGTCATGGGCTCTGCGAGCGGACCGCAGGTCGAAAGCGAGCACGCACGCACGGTCTCGCGGGAGCTTGGGAGGCAGATTGCGAAGCGCGGGCACATCTTCATCAATGGAGCGTGTCCGGGTCTTCCGCACGATGCACTCATGGGTGCAAAGGAGTCCGGTGGATTTACGGTCGGTATTTCTCCGGCATTTTCTGAGCAGGAGCACGAGCATGAATACTCCTCTCCCCATGACAACGATTTCATCGTGTATACGGGGCAGGGTTTCATGGAGCGTGACATCATCAATATCCGTAGCAGCGACGGCATCGTTATCATCGCCGGCGGTATCGGTTCTTTGAATGAATTCACCATCGCGTACGAGGAAGGTCGGCCAATCGGCATTCTTACGGGTACGGGCGGCATCAGCGATTCCATTCCTCACATTGTGGAAGATCTGTGCATGCGTAAGCTCGCACCGAACATGGTCTTTGATCCAGATCCTGCGAAACTACTCGACAAGCTGGAAGTCGCGATACAGGCGTACCCGCTCCCCGTTCACGAAGACGGGCGCGTGATCGATAAGCATACCTGCCGGCGTGGCGACTGGTGGTGCCAGGATCCGAGGGCAGGGGGGTGAAGACTTCACCCTACCTTCGTTATCCACCGTACCGGCGTTCCTTCGAACCCGAATGTTTTGCGCAGGTTTCCATCCAGGTACCTCAGTTGCGAGATCTGCACGGACTTTGGATTTTTCACGAAGATGACAAACGTCGGCGGCAGTTCCTCCGCTTGCAGAATCAGTTTGGATTTCGCAAGGCTGCTCATCGGTTTGCCGTAGACTGCGCGTTTGTACCACGCCATAAGATCGCCTGTGGGGATTCTCCTTGTGCGGCTTCGTTGCACCAAAGCGATCATGTCGAACATCTTCAAAAGTCCCTCACGTGTTTTGGCGGAAACCGGCAGCACCGGAGCGAATCTGCAAAACTGCAACTGATGCGTTATTTCTAAAAGCCGCATGTCTCGCTCCTCCTTGCGTACGGCATCGATCTTATTTACCAAAATGATAAGCCCTTTGCCTTCCTCTGCGGCCATGCCTGCTATGCGCTTGTCCTGTCTGCTCAGTGGCTCGCCCGCATCGAGTACGAGGACGGCGATGTCGCACTCCTGTACCTCTTGCACGCTGCGGAAGTTTGCATAGAGTTCCACGTCGGTCTTCGTATCTTTCCTGCGCTTGATTCCTGCGGTGTCCGTGAAGTTGTAATCCGCATCGTGGTAGCGTATGACGGTATCCGTCGCGTCCCGTGTGGTGCCGGGGATGTCTGAAACAAGCAGGGGAGACATACTGCGCTGCGTCTCGGACATGAACGCATTGATGAGTGAACTCTTGCCCACATTGGGTTTACCGATAATGGCGATGCGCGGCGGCAGGTCTTCGGAACGTTTCACCCTCGCAAAGCCGAGCGCCCTCAGTGCCTGCTCTATGCGAGATTTCAGTTCCAAAATCCCCGTTCGATGAATGGCACTCACCGGAAGTATTTCTTCCCCGGCGCGCAGTGCGTAGAGGGGAGGAATCACTTCATCTATAGTTGCAGGGTCGTCACACTTGGTCGCAATGAGTATCACCGGAACGTGCGCTTTCTTCTGCTTGCGGAGAATATCCGCGATTGCAAAATCACTTGATGTCAATTCTTCACGGCTGTTGACTGTAAAGAGGATCACATCGGCATGCTCGAGTGCGAGTACAGATTGTTTCTGCACGTCATCTTCCAGATCCTTGTCTTCGGTGCCGCCACCCATCCCTCCGGTATCGATGAGGAGGTAGTCGATGTCCTCTCCGCTCATGCGTACGGCAACTTGGTCGCGCGTGGTGCCTGCCGTTTCGCTCACGATGGCTTTTCTGCGTCCAACGAGCGCATTCAGGAGCGTCGATTTGCCGGTATTCGGACGCCCGATGATGGCGACTGTGGGAATCTTCACGCGAGAAAGAATACAGCACATTCTTGTATTCATTGCACTTTCCCCCTTCGTTTTACACGAGCTTCTGCTACCCGCAGTTTGTTTTCTATATTCTCTTTCTCATGCTTCGATGCTTCTTCATACAATGGTGATGAACGAATGGCATCGATGGCTTTTTTTCCGATGGTGTCGTGGTCGATAATCTTTGCGTCGTCTTCACCGGGGTTTTGTTTGGGAGGTTTTGCGGAGTACTTCTCGATTGTCTCGAGAACCTCGTTAAATCCGCCCTGCATAATAAGCCTGTTCCCACTCTCATTGGTGAGCTTCTGAAGCCCCGCTTTCACACTACGCTCCCTCCCGGAGACGGCCGAAGACTTCGCGTCTTCCGCTGCATGTTCAAACTCGTACCTTCCAAGGAGATACGTGGCGAATGCACCGGTAGGCTTCGTCGGCGTTTGCGCGTAGGGTGTGCCCTTTTCGCCGCCTATCGGGAGGCGCTCAGAAACGCGCTTAACGAATGTGCGTACTTCGTCGCGGATACTCGAGGGAACGGAGCTTGGCCCCAGTGTTCCTGTTTCCAGAATGGAGAGCAACACAGACGCACAAACGGTCGGGTGATGCGGATCAACGGGGGCATCGTAGCGCTTGGGCTGTAGCAGAGTACGCCAAGGCTTTGCTTGTGGTATCATTCGTTCGTCTTCTTTATGACGTTCACGGTATTCGCTTTCGAGTCTCTGTATGAGTTGCAGAAGAAGCGCTGACCAGTGTTTTTTCTGCTCTGCACCCTTCGCGCGGCTTTCCGGCGCTGCCGATTCTCGTGCGCGCTCCGCGAAGGAGGCAATGTTCTTTAGAAGAGTTCTGAGCTCCGTCTCCACTGATCGGTCTACTTGTATAGTTGCCTCAAAGTGCGTCGCTTTCGGTTGTTCTTTTTTCGTTTCTTTCGCATCGCTCTCTTCCCTTTCGGCTGCCATAAGGGCTTTTTTCAGCTCTGGAGCATGTGGTACTTCGCAGCGTCGGTGTTCGTTTGTGCATTCTATGAGGTACGTGTGCTTACCAAGTTTCTGCAGTGTCACTGTTGTTACAGCGAGTTTTTCTGCGGGTTGACGATCTCTGTCGTACAATCGAACGTAGGATTCTAAAGGCAGCCGAATCGTCACACGTTTCCCGCTCATGAGGTTACGCATAAGCCCCGTTTCATTGTCGTGCATTGCAAGCAGCAGGTCAGATCTATCCGGCAAGGATACCCTTCCTGTTGCAGCAACTCTGACGGCAAGCGGAGAAGTGCCTACAGGGTGCATCGATTCACTTTGAGGCAGCTCTACTTGTGGCATGTCGGTGGGTTTTATGTATGCAGGAAGCATGATGTGTTTCTTTCCATCCGCTGCGGCAAGGATATGAAGCATGCCGTTTCTCATCTGCAGCGTAACCGCAGTCACAGATACCGCTTTGCCTTTTTCGATTTCCAGAGTGGTATTTTCCGGAAGGTCATCTCTCGTAACGGCATCCCCCTGCACGAGCCTTGGGTCGCCTCCAAGCACTTCTGCCGCAGTGCCCGTGACCATTGTTCCGGCTTTGTGGACCGCAATGGTGATGCAAAGCCCATCGGTATTACCGTTTCCTCTCCAGCGGTCGGTAGTAGGTTCTTTAGGCATACGCAAGAGCAAAAACCAGAGATGAATACTAACAAAACTCTTCTGTTCCGGCAATAGGGAATGCTCCCGATGTCGCATGACATGCAAAAATTTGCTGCCGTTTGCGCTTATTTGCGGTACGCTTTCCTCGTGACCCCCTACCAGAGTTCATCGGTCGAAGCCAAGTGGCAAAAGAAGTGGGAAGACGCGAACGCGTATGAGATCGATTTGAAGAAAACGAAGAACCCATACATGAGCATGGTGATGTTTCCCTACCCGAGCGGGGACAAGCTCCACGTCGGTCACTGGTACAACTTTGCCCCTGCAGACAGCTTTGCTCGCTTCCAGCGTATGAACGGATACGATGTGTTTACCCCCATGGGGTTCGATGCGTTCGGGCTCCCTGCAGAGAACTATGCCATCAAGACCGGCGTACATCCCGATGATTCCATTACCGAGAACGTCGCGACCATGACGAAGCAGCTTAAGCGCATAGGCTGCATGTACGACTGGAGTAAGAAGGTGAATACGAGCAAGCCCGAGTACTACCGGTGGACGCAGTGGTTATTTTTGCAAATGTTTAAGCACGGTTTGGCATACAAAAAAGATGGTAATGTGAACTGGTGCGGGAGTTGCAAGACCGTACTCGCCAACGAGCAAGCGCAGGATGGTACGTGCGAGCGTTGCGGTACGGAGGTGATTCAAAAACCGATGACACAGTGGTACTGGAAGATCACCGAGTATGCAGAGCGTCTTCTTTCTGGCTTGGACGAACTCGATTGGCCCGAGAAAACCAAAACCATGCAACGCAACTGGATTGGAAAGAGCGAAGGATGCGATGTTTCATGGGCGATTGATGGCCTCTCTCGTGGATGCATTGGACAGTTCGGGGGAATAAATTCCCCCGAACTGGGCGGGCATTCGTTAGCCGGCGGTTTAAACCGCCGGCTAACAGACGAACTGGGCGGGCATTCGTTAGCCGGCGGTTTAAACCGCCGGCTAACAGACGAACTGGGCGGGCATTCGTTAGCCGGCGGTTTAAACCGCCGGCTAACAGACGGTTTTACAAGGCGAATTCATTCGCCTCGATGCGTTCATCTTACATTCACGCCACACAAGAGGATGGAGGTTTTTCATGAGGAAAACGCAGCAGCCTATCTATTACGAATTCTGGATGATGTTGCCGAGAGGCATTCAATTGCCATTCATGAGGCAGCCGCAATGCCTGATCATGTACATTTGCTTCTTAGTTTTGAACAGGGGAGAAATTTAGAGAAAGACATTGTAAAAAAATTGAAAGGTGCGTCTTCACGTGAATTTCAAAAAAATTTCCCATTGGAATCTGGCCGTCTTTGGGGAGAAAAAACTCATTTTGAAGAAATTGAATCTCCTCAACAGTTTTCTAAAACGTTAACGTATATCCAGAATAACCCTCAGCATGGCAGCCTTCCTTCCCACGCAAGAATTTTGTCTTCTATGCCAGTTTTGCTTAATACATTTACGACAACTGTCGATACTATTTATGGAGTGACGTTTGCTGTTATTGCACCTGAGCATCCAGCATTGGATCAGATCGTATCGGAATCACATCATCAAGCAGTGCTCGCCTACAATGAGGAAGCGATGAGGAAGACAGATATAGAGCGCACAGCTGAAGGAAAAGCAAAAACAGGAGTACCTACCGGAGCGTTCCTGATTCATCCTTTTACAGGTCAGAAGATACCGCTGTGGGTCGCAGATTATGTTCTCATGAGTTATGGAACGGGTGTTGTGATGGGTGTACCTGCTCACGATCAGCGCGATATGGATTTTGCAAAAAAATATGATTTTCCAATCGTCCAAAGCATTCAAAATGATGGAGGCGAGTCGTTTGTTTATGATGATGTGGATAAATATAACGTGAAAGGAACCATAATTGCATCTGATGATTTTACAGGAATGGATATCGTGGAAGGACGATCAAGAATTACGAATGTGTTAGAGAAAATGATGAAGGGAAAGGCAACAATTCACTATAAGCTCCGCGACTGGAGTATCTCCCGCCAGCGCTATTGGGGTGCGCCCATCCCCATAGTCTACGATCCCTCAGGCAATCCTCACCCGATCCCCGAGGAGCATCTTCCTTGGGAGCTTCCGCGCGATGTCGATTTCAAGCCCAAAGGCACCGCACCGCTCGCTCAGAGCGCAGAGCTTGGAGCCCGCACAGAGAAAATATTTGGCAAGGGCTGGACACCCGAAGTGGATACCATGGATACGTTTGTTTGCTCGTCGTTCTATCAATGTATGTACCTAGCCACCGAAGGGTATGGGGTCAAATCCCACATCCCAAATCCCACATCCCAATTCATCGATCCTAACGTCGAAAATACATGGATGCCCGTAGCTATGTATATCGGCGGACCGGAGCACGCGTGCATGCACTTGATCTACGCAAGATTTGTGTCGATGGCTCTAAAGGACTTTGGCTTTGTAAAAACGGAAGAGCCGTTCAAAAAATTAGTTCATCAAGGTCTTATTACCAATC
This sequence comes from uncultured Candidatus Peribacteria bacterium, assembly GCA_964373065.1. Taxonomy (GTDB): domain Bacteria; phylum Patescibacteriota; class Gracilibacteria; order Peribacterales; family Peribacteraceae; genus CAYJSJ01. The sequence goes on along the minus strand of CAYJSJ010000010.1, from coordinate 16,685 downwards.
AAGGAGCAAAGATGAGCAAAAGCAAAGGAAACGTTGTTTCCCCGGATGCCTTCGTGGAGCGCTACGGCAGTGATGTCTTTCGGATGTACCTCATGTTCATGGGGCCGTTTACGCAAGGCGGAGACTGGAGCGATACGGGGATCAAGGGGATTGATCGCTTTGTGCAGAGATTGTGGAAGATGTTTGTGGAAGATGCAAAGGACGCAAAGGACTCAAAAGATGCAAAGGACTCAAAAGAAGTGGAATCGGCGCTGCATAGGACAATCAAAAAAATCACAGGGGACATTGAGCGCATGCACTTCAATACCTGCATTGCCGCACTCATGGAGCTGCTCAATCTTCTGGAAACACAGGATGCGGTAAGCAATAAGACGGCGACAGTATTTGCAAAACTCATCGCTCCGCTCGCTCCGCACCTTGCAGAAGAGATCTGGGAGAGATTCGGCGGGAAAGGCTTCGTGATCGATCAAAAGTGGCCGGAGTACGACGAATCACTCTGCGAAAGCTCCACTCGTACGATTGCCGTGCAGGTGAACGGCAAGCTCCGAGGAACGATCACGGTCGATGCCGATGCCTCCGAGAAGGACGTGATTGCGATGGCGAAGAAAGTGCCTAACGTAAAAAAACATCTCGAAAGAGCGACTATCCGCAAGGAAATCTATGTGGAGGGGAAGCTTGTGAGTTTGGTGGTGTGAGCGCGCTCTTCTATTTCTGCCCACGGGTAATATTATGGTACGTGTCTCTGATCTGCCAGAGCGGAGGTTTGGATCCCCGCTGCGTCATAAGCGTGTGGATAAGTTCCTCGAATTGGATAATGAGATCTGATAGCCTTCTATCGGCAAGGGCTTCCATATAGGCAACGTCTGGGTCATTCACCATCTCCGCATATGCGGCATTACCGATCGTGGCAAGATCGTCCAGTATGCTTTTATGCATTGCAATAATGGATTGAATCACAGGGGTGCATTCCCTGCATCGTAACCTGGTATCAGCAAACTGCAGAAGACCTTTGACGCGGCGTATCCACTCGCGTTCAATGCTCGCCTCTTGCTTGTATGTTTTGTTCATCCTCACGTTTTCACGTGCGAATGTCGAATCCGTTGGCTGGTCTGCGTTATGCTCCATGGAAATCAATGTGGTGATCCGGATCCAATCCAGCGAGAGACTGCTCCACTTCTGAAATAAAGGTGTCCTTCCTATCATTGGACTGAAGCAATTTGGTGATTCTTTCATTCAGTGCAATGTTTTGCTGCGTTAAGCCCCTAATCTCATTTTGCAGACGGTTAATTTCCCCAGTGTCTTCCACTTTTTTTGCATGCTCGTCGCCATTTCGAATTCGGTCGTTATTGATTTTCTTATAAAGTATCTTGATAAGTGCTGTTTTAGGAATTCCGTTCTCCTTTATGAATCGATAGAGTCCGTCCCCTGGAATTTTTCTGAATAGCGAGTTAGGTACGCGAAATCCTTTCAATAACCCTGCATCAAAGCAACGAATAATAATCTGTTGAGATACCATGCAGCATGTAGCAGCCTCTCCTGTTGTGAAGGAATACTCCGATAGACGACTTAGTATTATTTCCTCGTCCAATAGCTCTACCGGAGAAGGATTAGTGTCTTCGATCTTTGGGGGAATTGTTTCATCCATAGGGGTCAAATGTTATTCTCTGTTGATGAGGAATGTCAACCAGAGTTACCCAATGTCAGCACTGTGCGCGGTATTTCCTTTATAATTGCATCACGGGTCTCGTGGAATATTATTCCTGATTGCCCGGGATCATTCGCATACTCGTATTTACCTTCCCTCAATACCGTTTCGATCGCAGCGTAGAGGTTGGTTGGAGCAAGATTATCTGTGTTTTCACAGACAACTCGGATTATATGTGCGTAATCGAGAGTGCATCCTCGCACTACAAAATGTACCCCTGAAGATTCAGTATGTGTTACTTGCGATGGCGCAATCTTAATTTCAACGGTGTGTTCCTGCATATCCGGGTCTATAGCCTTTCCTTCATGAAGCGGTCCTTGGAGCACCGTGATATGCACGTCATATGCATGTGGGTCACCAGGGTCAAGGTACTGGCTTTTTGGAGCATGAAACACCTTTGCCTGCCCATGCTCGCTTGGGAGGTATTCTTCATGAAACCCGCTGTATTTTTCGCTATAATGCATAGAGAAAAGAATGTAGCTTCAGAGTATGAGGAATGTCAACCAGAGTTTCCATCTTATACCCTGTTATACCCCTTCACCTTTGCGCTTGGAGAGGGGCGAATGCGGTCTGTAACGGTGAACTTGGCTACGATTCTAGATGTTCTTTGTACGAGCGCAAGTGGTACGCTCTCGGTACTTTCCACGCTTCCATACAACACCCTTTCGACCGCTACGCAGGCTTTACCGATGTTGCACTTCTCAAGCAATTCAGCGAAAAGCCGCTCAGGAAGTGCCTTCGCATCAATACTCTCAAGCTCCCGGTAGAGGACTTCCGCGCATATGCCCTTAAAAAAGAGTGGAAGATCGAGCCTGTTATGTGGTGCAGCGAAGGATTTTTTATCGAGAGGGATGATAGAAGCGAAGCACTGGGGAAGGATCTTCTCCACATGCTCGGCGCGACCTACATGCAGGAGGCAAGCAGCATGCTCCCCGTAGCATTACTGGACCCGCAGCAAGGCGAAGCGATTCTGGACATGGCGGCGGCGCCCGGCAGCAAATCAACACAGATCGCAGCGAAGCTCCGGGGACGCGGGGTGCTCGTGTGTAACGACATGCAGGAACGCCGTCTGGCAACCCTCGTGACTGCTCTCCATCGCTCGGGCGTCACCAATGCAATCGTGACGAAAAAAGTCGGGCAGTGGTTTGCCAAACACATGACGGAGCGGTTCGACCGTGTGCTCATAGACGCACCCTGCACGGGACAGGGGACATCGCGCAAAGATGCGCAGGCACTGACGTATTGCTCAAAGCACTCGATAGGGAAGAACGCAAAGCTCCAACGCGAGCTCTTGGAAGCGGCTATCCATGCGACCAAGGTCGGCGGCCGGATCGTCTACTCTACCTGTACGCTGACTCCCGAGGAAAATGAGGAGGTGGTGTTGGCAATATTGCGGAAATTTCCTGAGCAACTAGAGGTTATTGATCCGCGTGAGATAGGGAACTTGGGAACTTTCGAACTAGGGAAGGCAATAGATGATTCGATGCTCGTACAGAAATCCCATTTCCCCATTTCCCTACTTCCCCATTTCCCTACTTCCCCATTTCCCTTTCTCCGCATCTGGCCCCAAACCTACGATACGGAAGGATTCTTTTGCGCAGTACTCCGAAAGACCGCACCGACGAAGGAGACAGGGCACTATGATAAGGTGCGGAGCTCTGAAACGCAGCTTCCCCATGCGCGCGTCCTAGACATCGCGTCGTACCTTACTTCGCGTTACGGGAATCCTCTCCTCGATGAAGGCGAGGTATTGCTTCTTAAAAAAGAGCGGCTGATCCTCGCCACAGAGGAGGCGCTTAGCTTCCCGCTTCCCGCCCGGCATTTCACCATCGGCTTGCCATTTGGAAGAACGCTCACCGAAGCACCGCTGATTCTCGATCATGATGCGGTGACACTCCGCGGGCACTTGGCAACGATCAATGTCGTCGATCTTGACGATGCGCAATGGAAACTCCTGACGCGGGGCGGGGACTCTGGGTGTTCACACGATGTTTTCGGCCATGTCTTACTCCGATACAAAGGCTTTAGCGTAGGAAGAGGAAGGGCAAAAGACGGCGTTCTCAAAAATCAATTGCCCCGATGGATGGTACAGATATTGAGTGGTGGATAACGGAGAACGGATAGTGGATAATAGACATCCACAGTCATGTTCAATTTTCATATGGATTGCGTTTCCGAAATCAAATCCCGGCTGCCGATCGAGGAACTCGTAGGCCAATACTGTGCTCTCAAAAAGAAGGGAAGGGGATTTGTGTGCGTTTGCCCGTTCCACAATGACACGCATCCGAGCATGCAGGTCTCTCCCGATAAGGGCATCGCGTACTGCTTTGCATGCAGTAGCGGTGGCGACGTCTTCAGCTTCTATCAGAAGATCGAAGGAGTGGACTTTCGTCAGGCACTCAGTGATCTCGGCCAGAGGACAGGTGTCGCCATAGAGGGGCTCCGTACAGAAACTCCCGTGCAAAAAGATCATAAGCAGCGATTGCGCGAATGCCTGGAAGAAGCGAGGAAGTTTTATGCAGATCATCTCAAGGCAAGCGCATCGGGGATGCAGTATCTTCAACAGCGTGGCGTACCTCCGGAGCAGTGTGAACAGTTTTCCCTCGGGCTTGCACCGGATTCCTTCAGCGATACCTACCAGCATCTGCTCAAGGCGGGTTTCAGTCGCAAAGAGATCGTGGACGCGAGCCTTGGGATCCAGAAGGATCTGCATGACCAAAAAATCTATGACAGATTTCGAAACAGGTTGATGTTCCCGATCGATGACGGAAGCGGACTCATTGTCGGATTTGGAGGAAGAACGCTCGCTGAAGACGATGCCAAGTACATCAATTCCGGAGAGTCTCCTCTCTACGATAAATCCTCCGTTCTCTACGGTCTTACGCTCGCCAAGGAATCGATACGCAAAGAGAAGAAAATAGTCCTCGTTGAAGGGTACTTTGATGTGCTTGCGTGCAATCGCATCGGCATAGAAAACGTCGTAGCCGTCAGCGGAACCGCACTTACAGAGAAGCACGTGAAGATTATCAAGCGGTACGCAGAGACGGTGGTGCTCTGTCTGGACCAAGACCGCGCGGGACGCGAAGCGGCGGAGCGGGCGTTTTTCCTCTGCTCGGAACAGGAACTCTCGGTGCATGCCGTGGAGCTTGCGGAGAAGGACCCCGACGAGGCGGCAGCCAAGGATCCGGAGGCAGTGAAGGCGCTCTTCATGGCTGGGGGCAAACCGTACCTCGACATCGTTCTTCGAATGCTGAAAGCAGGAGACATAGTTTCAGCTGAGGGAAAACGTTCCGCCCTTAAGCGTATATTGCCGCTCTTGAAGGCGCTGCCGTCATCGGTGGAGCGGGGACACTACCTTTCTCTCGTCGCTGCAATGTTTTCCACCACCGAGGTCGCCCTCCAAGAAGACATCCAAAAGCTCTGCGATGTGCCGGCATTGCACAGTAATTCACATGCAGAGTCTTCCGGTGCACCTCAGCGAGATGCGTTTACCTGCGCAGAAATTGCGCTCGGCATCTTGCTCATGTTTCCGAATCTGCATCACCTCTTGGGCGAGCTCATAGAGCCCGATGATCCGTTTGCCGCCTGCCTGTACCAGGCCTTGAAGGCGATGCCCGGAATGCAGCGCGGGACGATCGATGCACTTATGTTACCTGCAGAGTACGCGGAACGCGCTTCCATCCTCCTGCTTTTTTGCGAACATCACGGATTTTCCGATTGGAGTGAGTCGATGGCCGCACGAGAAGTGCATAAAAATTGCGCCATGAGTAATCGGGAATTCCTGCGAAGGAAGCAAGTCGACATTGCAGATAAGCTGCGCTCTGCGCGGCAGGACGGCAATGTAGCGGAAGAATCGCGTCTCTCGACGCAGTTTGAGCAGGTACTCAAGCTCGCCAAGATGGCAGCGCGGTAATCGGCATGGCCAAACTCCCACAAATCCCTTGGAAAACGGCTTTCTTTCCCTATACTGCCTGCCATGGCCTCGCATCCGCGAAAATTCATCTCGCAGCCGACGGACGACGATTTAAAAAATCTTCCGGAAGCAGTACGGCATCTCATAAAAAAGGGGCGGGAGCAGCGCTACGTCACGCACCAAGAAATCATGGCCGTAGTCCCCAATGCAGAAGAGAACGTGGATCTCCTTGATGATGTCTATTCGTTGCTCGTCAATCTAGGAATCCAAGTGATCGATGTCAAAGATGCGTTGATTTGGGAAAAGAAACATAAAGGAGGGCTCACCATTCCGGAGCCGACTGAGGACCTTTCCGATATCTCCGCAGAAGAGGAGGAAGACGATGCAGACACAGATGCGGATAGCGATGACGAAGAGGAAGCGTCCACCGTAACGCAGATGGATGACGAGGAAGATATCATGGACGTAGTGGCGACTGCAGGCATCGCTATGGAAAAAGACAAGGAATCCAGCAACGAGGTGCGCGGCAGGAGGAAGCGCGAACGAGAAGTGGATCTTCTGGAAATCAGTAACGACTCCGTGCGTATGTACTTAAGTGAAATCGGGCGGGTACCGTTGATCGATGCCAAGAAAGAAGTGGAGCTCGCACGCCGTATTCGCAAGGGGGACGCATCCGCAAAGCAGCAGCTTGCGGAGGCGAACTTGCGCCTCGTCGTTTCCATAGCAAAGAAGTACATCGGACGCGGGCTTTCCTTCCTCGACCTTATTCAGGAAGGCAACATCGGCCTCTTCCGCGCCGTCGAGAAATTCGATCCCGAACGCGGGTTTAAGTTTTCGACCTACGCCACGTGGTGGATTCGCCAAGCGATCACGCGTGCCATAGCAGACCAAGCGCGCACCATCCGCATCCCCGTCCATATGGTCGAGACCATCAACAAATTGACGCATACGCAGCGCAGGCTTGTTCAGGAGCTCGGTCGTGAGCCTACGGTCGAAGAACTCTCCGTGGAAATGGAGATGGATATCAAGAAAGTACGCCACATCCAAAAGATCAGCCAAGATATTATCTCGCTCGAGTCGCCAGTCGGATCAGAAGAAGACAGTAAGCTCGGGGATTTCATAGAGGATGAAGAGGCGGTGAATCCCTTCGAAGCGACAAACCGGCAACTCCGGAAGGAGAATGTGCATGCAATGCTCGAATTTCTGACGCCCCGCGAACGCAAGATCATCGAGATGCGTTTCGGATTGAAAGACGGCATAGGACATACCCTGGAGGAAGTCGGGAAGGAATTCGGCGTCACGCGCGAGCGCATCCGTCAGATCGAGGCGAAGGTGCTGCAGAAGATGCGTGACCACCCGCGCTCCATGACCATTCGCGAGCACGGCGGTGCCCCCAAGCGCGTCGGTTTTTCCTCTTCCACCAAGATCGAAGGCGAAACGACACGGTCAGGCGCTTCGTACGTGGACTTCATGCGGATGCTGGAGGAAGACATGAAGCGCAATGCCGATGTGCACGAGGAAAGCGGTGGAAAACGTTTAGCTGCATAGAAAAACCCCCGCCATACGAGACAGGGATGTTTCGAAGTATCCTGAATTACACACTGCACTTGCCGCTTTTAGCGAGCTTGCAGGCTGCTGCAAGTCCGATGAGCACGTACACGACAGATTCCAACATCGGCCAGCTGCCGAGCACGAGATTGACGACGTTTAAGTTTTGACCGACGAAATCGCCGATGCCGACGAGGCCCCAGTTGAGGGCGCCGATCATGACGAGCCAGAAACAACCTTTACAGAGAGCGGGAGAACCCATAAATGTGGAGGGAAAGAAAACGAAATGTGCCAAGTGGCACGTTACTGAGAATTGTAGCAGTGCCGGTACGCAATGTGATCTTGCACGATGCCGGTAATCATGGTGTTCTTTCTCCTCTCTCGCAGGAACTGATGTCTGTGCTCTTGTCATCTGCTAGCATGCGTGCATGGGTACAGCCACGAAGCGACCTTCGGGAAAAGCAACGGCGAACGCGGTCAGAAAGCTCGTAAAAACACCGCACGCATCATTCGATGCGGCCTATGCGGAGCTCAACGAAGCGCAGAGGCAAGCGGTGAATACGATCGACGGTCCCGTGATGGTCGTTGCGGGCCCGGGAACGGGGAAGACGCAGGTTTTAGCCCTTCGTACGGCAAAAATCCTTCTTTCCACGCAGGTGCGCCCGAGCAATATTCTCTGCCTGACATTCAGCAAGAGCGGTGCAACTGCCATGCGCGCGCGGCTTCGGCAGATCATAGGCCCGGACGCCTATGGCGTTACCGTGAATACGATCCACGGATTTTGTAACGATATCATAGCAGGGAATCCTGCCGTCTTCGAAGCGTGGTCGTCTATGAAGCAAATCAGCGACGTTGAGCGCTACCGAAGCTTGAACACAATAATTGATCAACAAATGCCGGGGCTGCATCTTGTGCATGCAAAATCTCCCTACGATCGCACGGGAGATATACTCGCACGCATTTCTCAGCTCAAGCGCGAAGGGGTTACCGACGCCAAGAAACTCCGAAGCATTGCAGACGACTACGAACGGGAGCTTTCGGGAAAGAGTAAAGACACGACGAAGGCGCATCAAAAAAATCTGCTTACCGCGCGCAAGTTTCGAGACTTCGTCGAACTCTTCCTTGCCTATCAGAATATGCTCACGCGTACTTCGCGCTATGACTATGAGGATATGATTTTGTATGTTATCGAGGCTCTCAAGTCCCAAGGTTGGCTTCTGGCAGCATTGCAGGAGCGGTATCAGTACATTCTCGTCGATGAGTTCCAGGACACAAACGGAGCACAGTACATTTTGCTTGATACTCTCACGCATGACCCTACTGGCGATAACGCTCCGAATTTTTTCGTAGTGGGTGATGACGATCAGGCGATCTATAGATTTCAGGGGGCAAATCTCAAAAATATTCTTGCATTTAAAGCGCGGTTCCCGAACGCAGTCGTCATTACGCTTGAGACAAGTTACCGCTGTACGCAGCCGATTCTCGATGCTGCAAACAGCCTCATAGCAAGGAATACCGATCGTCTCGTCGGCACCGTCCCCGGGCTTTCAAAGCATTTGCGATCGTCGACCGGAGAACAGGGGAGTGCACCTATGCTCTGTCTTGCTCCAAGCGATATGACGGAGCCGTGGATGATTGCAGATATGATCAGCGCTAGGCTGAAAAGTGGTGTCGCTCCGGAGGAGATCGCCGTCATCGTCCAGACGAACCGTGAGCTCCGGCCGCTCTATGATGTATTCAAAGCCTGCGACATTCCATCGGTTCTCACGGGGAAACTCGATTTGCTCTCGCATCCGCTTGTGGAGCAGGCAATTGCTATTTTGCGCGCTGCGGATAACCCGCACGCAAACGTTGATCTTGCCTGCGCGCTTTCTTCTGCGTGTTTTTGTTGTCATCCGGCAGACATCGCCACGCTCTACGTCCTGTGCAGGGAACGCAGTTGCTCCCTCCATGATCTGCTTCTGACGGTCGATACCGACACAGATCTGCGGCTGCGCGATGCGGCAAAGATCCTGAAGGCCCGTGACCTGCTACTGGATTTGCATAACAAGGCTTCGCAACGGACGGTGCTCGAGATGCTCGAACATGTCTACACGGATTGCGGTCTGCTCACGGCGTTTTCCGCAGGCACACTGGATGTGGTTGATTTTGCCGCTGGGCAGGAGTTTTTCGATCGCATTCGCCAGCGTGTCGCAGAGCATCCTGAGTTCAGCTTTAAGGCACTCTTGCACGATCTGCAGTACTACGAAAATCCCGAGTACCGCGAACTTCGCATGAGTTACGCGCTACCGCACCTCACCGATTCCGGCGTGCAGATTATGACGGCGCACAAGAGCAAGGGGCTCGAATTCCATACGGTCATTTGCGCAAATTTCCGCGAAGGGCACTGGGATAAGCGCAGAAACCCGCCTTCCGTTTCCATTCCTGAGGATCTGCTCTTCGGTTGGGATAAGGAGATAAAGAAATTCGAACAGCATGAAGACGAACGCAGAGTGGCATATGTCGCCATGACGCGTGCGAAGCGTGCGTTAATATTTACCTGCCCGAGCGAGCTGACGACCGGCGATCAGATGAAAACAGTTTCCCCGTCCGGATTTTTTGCAGAAGCAGGAAATCTTCCCGAAGAGCATCGGGATGCCCTTCACCCTGAACGTATGTCTACCTTGCTCAAAGCTCCTGTGCGCGCACTTCATGCGGAATTCGAGGCATTTCTCCGTAAGCGCATCGAGCTCTTTACGCTCTCGCCGACGGCACTCAATGATTTCCTCGCAGACCCGCAGATGTTTCTGGAGCGGCATCTTCTGCAGAAGCCCGAGGCGAAAAACGCAAACTTTGCGTACGGAAACGCGGTGCATCACGTGCTCGCTGCATGGGCGGAATCCGTGAAAGCCGGCAATCCTCTTGAGGAAAATGCGATGCTCGCGCTCCTCAGAAATCACTTTGAGCACCAAGAGATCCTCACCGAGCACGAGCGCAGCCGCCTCATACATCTCGGGGAACTTACCCTCAGGCGCTACGCAGCTGCGTCTCTCCGTCCGCCGTATCCCGTGGTACATAAAGTCGAATATGCGCTCAAGGCACATCTTGGCGATATTCCCATCAAAGGAAAGATCGATCGCATCGATCTTCTTGAGCCGCATTCATCCGCTGCCATCATCACCGATCTCAAAACCGGCAAGCCGAAGTCCGAAAAGCAAATAATCGAATACGGTTACCATCGTCAGCTCGTGTTTTATGATCTTCTCATCCGTACCGGCTATAGCGCAATAGACCCGAAGGAATACCGTCTGGAATTCGTCGGGGAAGGGGAGGAGGAGCCCCTCACACGGTCCTACAACATTACCCATGCGGATCGCGAGGAGCTCACGAAGTTGATCGGACACGTCTGGCAGAAGATCCTTGCGCTGGATTTTACGTCGCTATAAAGTCCCTTACCGATGTCTGAGGAACCAGAAGTAGTCGGGATGGATTCGCTGCGCTCCGATGTACGGTTTATCGCCGACAAGCGTGAGACGCTTCGCACGTGGAACAGGGTTAAAATAGCCTGCATCATCGGGCCGATCGCCGTTGGTGCAGTAACGATATCCCTGAATAAGCTGCATATGATCAATAATGTTCATGCGATCAATATCCAGGTATTCAATCTGATCATTTCCCTATTTTTCACGTTCATAGGCCATGTGGAGATTGGCAACATAGAGAAAGACATTGCTCTCGCATTGCGCCGCATAGCGTCCTCCGAGGGTAGCAATGGCATTCTGGAACATCGGCAGTATCTTGCGGACAATGGTATTGATTTGTACGATGCATCTTTTGCCAGTGACACAGAAATTGCGGAAACAATCAGTAACAAGTCGTCGAGAAATTTTCGATATATCGTGGCTTCTACAGTGAACATTATTCAGGCTATTCTCAGCGTTGTTCGCTAACGCGGGCAGAAGGTTTTTTTATAGTGATGCCACTATGGTGTGGTACTATGTTTGCACGATTGCATGATGAACGTTCTCAATGTTTGTACCGCCTTCCCTCGGTGGCTTGAACTATTTTTTTGCTCAATAGTAAGCGCAGAGAATACGGCTTCATACCCATCCGGCTTAAAGCATGCGGAGATCGGAAGGCCCGGTAAGTACTCCGCTTCGAGAGTGCGCGTGATGATCCCTTCGCACATGCCTTCGAAGAGCTGCGTCTTTCCCTGTAGATCAATGTAGGCGAGATTGCAGATGAATCTCGCGCGGCGATTGCTTTCGGTTTCCATCCGCTTCAAAAAATGATCGATCCATTCGCGGTCGCTCGCTTCGGGGCCCGCACCCCATCTGCGCGTATGGATGCCCAGTTCACCTTGTAGCGCGTCGATCATGATCCCCGAATCATCGGCGATGGTCGGTACTGCTCCCGCATGCGCGTGGAAGTGTCTCACTTTGAGCATCGCATTCTCTGCAAAGGTCGTTCCTGTTTCTTCGGGATCGGCGGTGATATTGAGATCACGGGGAGAGAGGAGTTGCAGGCCGAGACCGCTTAGGGCATCGGAAATCTCTATGAACTTTCCCCGGTTATGCGTTCCGATCAGCATTCGCATGTACGGCAGTGTAATCGTAACCGTCGCCATTCCATATTTTTTCCACAAATAGCTGGATTTCGGCTGAGATATGAGTAAAATCCGCAATCCAATGGAACCATTCAATACCGAGAAGTCATTGACGGAAGAAGAATATCAAACAGTCCTTGCAAAAGAGTCTGTCGAGAGAGCACTCGTGATGCTTCGGGATTCAGGAGGAGCGAGGCTCACCGTGCGGCAGCGCATCTGTGATGTTTTGAAAGATCAACCGTTCCTCATACTGTTTTCTGCTTTGGTGGCAAAGATGTGTACGCAACGCTCGGAGGATGTGACAAAGGAGGCACTCACCATCTTTTTCGTCGCAAATTCCATTCGGATCGGCATCGAATTTCTTCTTACGTTGCAACAGAAGAAGTCTGCTGAACAGCATGAGCTCCCTCGATTGAGGGCTGCTGCAGAGAAGGCGGGATTCCACGTGTTGCGAACAGAACTCAAGGAAAGGGGAATGATGCTAATGCCGTGGGTAGAGCAAGCCATTCCGGAGCTCCGTCTTTCTTCCGATAGCGGGGAGGATGATCGGAAGGAGTGAGAAGCAGAAGATGATGTTTGTATCAGCGAGAGGAGACGGTATCCATGTACACCTCCCGCGCTTTTGCGCCGTTGATGGGACCGATGAGATTCTTTTCCTCCATGATGTCGAGGAGGCGTGCAGCACGCGCATAGCCGACTTTGAGTTGGCGCTGCAGAAGGCTTGCCGATGCTTTTCCGGTTTCTTGCACCACGCGCACCGCATCGAAGAACATATCGTCTCCGCCGTTGTCGTCGGCATCCAGATCGATGTACGCTGGTTCTCGCACGGTACCTTCTTCCCCTTCCTCGGCGTCACCCATATCGATCTGTTCCGTTACTTTCCCGCCTCCCGCAATCTTGACCGCATTGATGATTCTGCCGACCTCTTTCCCGGTGACAAAAATTCCCTGAATACGGACGGGACTCGAGGTTTCCGCAGTCATATATAGCATGTCGCCGCGGCCGAGAAGGTCTTCCGCCCCTATGGAATCCAGAATGGTTCTGGAATCCACCGACGAGACCGTTCGGAAGGCGATACGCGTGGGGATGTTGGCTTTTATAAGGCCGGTGATCACATCGACGCTCGGTCGCTGCGTTGCGATGACGAGGTGGAGACCCGTTGCTCTCGCCATTTGCGCAATGCGCGCCACCATGGTTTCCGTGTCTCTGCGATACTGGCGCATCATGAGGTCGGCAAGCTCGTCGATGACGATCACCACGCGCGGAAGAATGCCCTCCTCCTCTTTCTGTTTCTCGTTATATTCATCGATATTGCGGAGACCTGCTTCCGAGAAGCGGTGCAATCGTCTTCCCATTTCCGCCACTGCCCATCGCAGTGCCTGCAGAGCGCGTTCCGCTTCGGTGATGACGGGCGTAAGCAGGTGCGGAATGCCGTCGTAGGGCATGAGTTCCACTCTCTTCGGGTCGATGAGGATTAGTTTGAGTTCGTGCGGCGCGTTTTGGTACAGAAGTGACAGGAGGAACGCATTCATACAGACGGATTTCCCGGAGCCGGTTGCTCCGGCGATCAGAAGGTGCGGCATGTCGTTTAAGGGAGCGACGACTGCAGCACCCGAAACGTCGCGACCGAGCGGAAACGTTAGCGGCGAAGTACTTCTTGTAAATTCCGGACTCTCGAGGATTTCCCTGAGGTGCACGATGGTGCGTTCGGTGTTCGGCATTTCTATGCCGACGAGCGACTTGCCGGGGATAGGTGCTTCTATCCGGAGGCTTGGGGCGGCAAGCGCAAGCGCAAGATCGTCTTTGAGCGAAGCAATCTTACTAAGTTTTACGCCTTCTGCAGGCTTGAGCGTGAACTGTGTCACCGTAGGGCCGGGGTGCGCGTCGCGCATGGTGACACTGATGTCGAACTCCTCGAGTTTCTCTTCGATGAGTTTCGCTTGTTTTTTGAGCTGCTCATCGTCCACTTTCAGTTCGGATGTTTGGCTATCCAAAAGGTCATAAACGGGGAACGTCCACTCCTCGAAACGCGTGTCTTTCATCTGGAGCGTCTCTTTCACTTTTTTACCGAGCACTTTCTTCGTCCGTTCCTTGATGGATTTGCGTGCAAAGACCGGGCGGACAATATTCAGCTCGGGCGCGTCGTGGTCTTCTTCGACTAGGTCGTCATCTTCCCAATCTGCGCTGGTCTCCAGATCCGATGACTTCGGTGTAAAGAGTAGGTCTGCATACGTGGATTGCCGCTTCGGCTTTTTGGGTGAAAGGAGGGAAACGGCAGCTCTCCACAGTGCGGAGAGATCAGGTTCGAAGGAGACAAAGAGTCCCGAGAGAAACAGTGCCCCGAGGACGGTGTAGCCCACAGCCCTGCTTGTAAAAACAAGAAACGGCAGGCTCATCATGAAGCCGACTGCGCCGGCGAGTTCATCTTTGCGTGTGGCGATCTCTTCCAGCGGTGCGCCCATATGCATGATGCCAAGAAAGGAAATGACGCAGAGGACGAGCCCGATCGATCGCTTTAGTTCAAATTTTGTGTCACGTGTAAACCAATGCAAAAGACCGGAGAGGATCAAAAACGCCGGGAAGATCGGGCTCCATGCCCCGAAGAAAAAGCGTAGGACGGTACCGAGGCTCTCCCCGATCATGCCGGCCTCCTCCCGGAGGACGAGGAAGAGGAGAATACCCGCGGTGATCTGCCCGGTGCCGGAGATGAGCCTCCGCGTTTCTGGAGAGAGGTTGAGCGTCTTGCTCTTTTTCCTCCTGCGGTACTTTCTGCGTCGTCTGCGAGCCATTATTGGTAGATTACCATATTGTGCGGTGATGTAAAAGGCTATCATGCACGCATGCGCGTTCTCCTTTTTGGTTCTCGCGGCTATCTGGGTGGATATTTCCGCTCTCTCTATCCGGATGCGGCGTGTCCGGAACTCGATATTGCTGATGCTGGAGCTGTTTCCGCCATCCTAGATACAGAGCGTCCCGACGTCGTCATCAATGCCGCAGGCCGTACGGGGCGGCCCAATGTCGACTGGTGCGAAGACCACAAACGAGAAACAATCCGAAGCAATGTCACAGGTCCGCTTGTCCTTCTCGAAGAGTGCGGGAAGCGCAGTATCTACTGGGTGCACCTGGGTTCGGGGTGTCTGTACCAGGGCGATGAGTCCCGTCCTTTTTCCGAAGACGACCCCCCGAACTACTTCGGCAGTTTTTACAGCCGCTCCAAGGGAGTGATCGATCAGATCTTGCGGGATTTTCCCGTGTTAAATCTTCGCCCGAGAATGCCGTTTGACGGGACGGTGCATCCGCGAAACCTCATCATGAAGTTACGGAAGTATCCGCGTCTCATCGACGTAAAAAATTCCATGACCTACATTCCAGATCTCATGAACGCGGCTAAAACGCTCATAGAAAAGCGCGCTACCGGTCCCTTTAACATCGTCAACTCCAAAGCGATCTCTCCCTATCGGATCATGGAGATGTATGTGCAAATGCTTGACCCCGAGCATGTGTTTTCCCGGCTACCTCTCAATGATATCGCAAGTGTCGCCAAGACCGGCAGAAGTAATTGCTGTTTAAAGACAACAAAGCTCCACAAGGAAGGCATTTTCATGCGTCCGGTCGAGGATGCCATCGAGGAATCGCTACAATGCCTTAAATGAGGCTAAAAGGCCTGATATTGATAATTATTATAAATTATAGTATAATATTTTATTACCATGAATTTTCACACGCTCACCGCGAGGCTCCTTCCAATTATGAACAATAAATTTGTTCAAAGATTAGGTCTTATAAAAGGCCTGAAGTGGATACGAGTGCATTGGGTAGCATCACTCATTACGCTGGGGATCGCGCTTCCCGTTCTCTTTCTCGTCCGCTTTCTCACCGTCGACCCAGCATCAGAGTACATAACGGCGCCTGTGCTACGCGGAGAGCTCATGCAGACTGTTGAATCTGTTGGTACTGTCATCTCCGAGAAGGATCTGGAACTCAAGTTTCCCGTATCCGGCATTGTTTCTGAAGTTTTAGTGGATGAGGGTGATGCAGTCACGAGCGGCCAGGAGCTTGCGCGGCTTCGCTCCGGGAGTCTCGGTGCAGCTGTTGCTTCGGCGCTGGCGCGACTCACGACTGCCAACGCGGAACTTCGCGCTCTGCAGGAAGGCGCACGGCCGGAAGATATTGCGATTGCAGAGGCGGAGCTCCGTAACAAACAGGCCGCGCTCGCACTCGCACGTTCGAAGTTCGAAACGGCGACGAGAACATTGGAAACGGCGGAGAGTAAAATTGCAGCTCTTCGCAGGGAATCTGTCACCGCGCTGAGCGGTCGGTCTTGTCTTCGGCATCTTCCCTGCACGGAAAGCTTCGAATTTAAGCCCGATGGAAGCGATCAGGTGGGATAGGTAGATCTATTATCGTGCGTTTTTTTATTCTTATGTTTCATCGGTCGCAAGACTGACCGTTTCGCCCGTAATCTGTATCACATCTTTCTCCTCAAGCTCGGTGAGGATGCTACGAATCTGTGATGTCTGTAAGTAAAGCCTCTTTGCGAGGAAACCAATCGGCACCTCTCCGGATTTCAGAAGCGCTCTGACGACATCGAGAGCCGGTGTTTGCGTCCTCTCTTTCCGCAACTCTCGATCGCTAATGTTTGCAGAGTTCCCACACTTTGTCATAGGTGTGATGATACTGCATGAGTCACTCACATGAAGTCAATGCAAATGTGCGCTGCACCAATTTGCGTTACACTAGGAGCATGGAAGATGATACGGTTGCAAAGAATGGTTAGGGTCCGATTTCATTGAATAACAGTCGTATAGCCATTAAACTTAAGGAGTCCAAATGTAACAGGTACAACCTTTGGACACTGCTCATTTCATGGGTTTCGGCGAGTCACTCAACTGCTGTTCATTCTCTCATCATTGTTATCGTCATTCTTGGGTCGG